>NZ_JBKJMB010000024.1:0-97726 GCF_046596595.1 Sphingorhabdus sp. | reverse complement strand
AATTGAAGCAGTTAATGCCGATCAGATATTGCGGATCATTGATCTAGCGCGGCAGCAATATGATTATGTCGTCATCGATTTGCCGACCAATTGGACAAACTGGGCGTTGTCACTGGTCGCCCGTTCGACCGCCATATTCCTGATTGTTGAGCTTTCTGTCGGAAGCTTGCGTCAGGCAAAGCGCCAGCTGCAACTGCTGAACAGCCAGGGTATAAGCGGTTCGCACGTTCATGTGGTTGCCAACCGGGTCGAAAAACGCCTGTTCAGGGCGATTGATCTGGAGTCTGCGTCGCAGGCTCTGGGGCATCCTGTAGAATTGAGCATTCACAATGATCATCCGTTGGTACGGGCGGCGCACGATCAAGGGGTGTTGATCCAGCAAATTCGCGCCAAGAGCAAGATTGTTGGTGATATTGCTGCGTTCCTGCCGCGTCTTGGGCTTGAGGTGTAGATATGTGGCAGATCCGAAAAGGCGATGAGGGGACGGTTCCGAAAGCGAACGGTTACGACGTTTCAAATGATGCCTCTGGTGAAACGCTCGATTATATCAATCTGAAGGTGGAGCTCCATCGGCGTTTGATCGATTTGATCAACCTGTCGGCGCTGGAGAAAATGACTCGCCCGCAGATTGAGACTGAAATTGGCGAACTGGTTCATGAGCAGCTGGCGCTCCAGAAACATGCGCTGAACCAAGAAGAGCGCAAAAGGCTTGTCGCCGACATATTGGATGAACTGCTTGGCCTTGGGCCACTTGAGCCCTTGCTGCAGGATCAGTCGATCACTGATATTCTGGTAAACGGCCACGATATTGTGTTTGTCGAACGTAGCGGCGTGCTTGAGCGCGTTGAAACGCGCTTCAAAGACGAACGCCATTTGCTACGGATTATTCAAAAAATAGTTAGTGCGGTTGGTCGACGGGTGGATGAATCGTCGCCCTTTGTTGATGCGCGTTTACCCGATGGTTCGCGCGTGAATGCAATCGTTCCCCCACTAGCGGTCGATGGCTCTTTGCTCTCCATCCGTAAATTTGCGAAAATTCCGATCAGCATGGCGAAGCTCGCCGAATATGGGAGCGTCCCGCCAGCTATCGCAGAGGTGCTTCGCGGTATTGTTCAGGCACGACGCAATGTTCTGATATCGGGGGGTACAGGTTCAGGTAAGACGACGCTCTTAAATGCGATGTCTTCGTTCATTGATGAGCGCGAGCGAGTTGTCACGATCGAGGATTCAGCCGAGCTTCAACTTCAGCAAACGCACGTGGCGCGTTTGGAAACGCGCCCGCCCAATATCGAAGGCAAGGGTGAAATTGGCCAACGCGAACTCGTTAAGAACGCGCTTCGTATGCGACCTGACCGAATTATCGTCGGCGAAGTCCGGGCTGGTGAAGCTTTCGACATGCTTCAAGCTATGAACACCGGCCATGACGGGTCAATGACTACCGTGCACGCCAACACCGCACGCGATGCGCTTTCGCGACTAGAGCAAATGATCGGGATGAGCGGGATTGATATTTCGCCGCGGTCCGCCCGTGCCCAGATCGCTTCTGCGCTACACGTCGTTATCCAGATTGGCAGACTTTCCGACGGCCGCCGCCGCTTGCTCAGCCTTTCCGAAATTGTCGGGATGGAAGGTGAGGTCGTCACCATGCAGGAAATTTTCCGCTTTAAGATGATGGGACGTGACGAGAATAATCAGGTTATCGGACATTTCGAGGCCACTGGTATCAGACCCAAGATGATGGACGAACTGTCGTCGCACGGTATAAATCTGTCGCCCGACCTGTTCCGTCCAGACAGGGTTGTTGCGTAATGAACCCAATATTCACGCGTCTCATCATCCTCATCCTTGTTTTCGTGGCGGTTTTCCTCTTGGCTGAACTTGCCATTTCGGCTTGGCGTCGCCGGTCAACGGGAACCCGTGCGATTAACAAGCGCCTGCGCATGATCGAAGGCGGGATGGACCGTGAGATTGTCACCTCGCAGCTGCGCAAATCTCAGCCGCTAAACTTTGCGCGCGGAAACGGAATAGTCGGCAAAACCCTTCAAAGTATTCAGCAGTCGGTCATCGCAAGTGGCGTGGCCATGCCAGCGCATCAAATTATGCTGGCAATGGCCCTTGCATCAGCGTTGGTGGCCGTGTTGGTAATTATTGGTGCAGCTGTTGCCGGATACACCATTAACTTTGGCAGTGTGCAACTGGCGTTGGTGGTGGGGCTTTCAATTGGTCTTGGCATTCCGTTAATTATATTATCGCGCATGGCCTCCAAGCGGCGACAGAAAATGCAGGAGCAATTTCCGGTTGCGCTGGACATATTCATTCGGGGACTGCGGTCGGGACATCCGGTGTCCTCTGCGCTTGATCTGCTGACAAAGGAAATGGAAGACCCGCTGGGTTCTGAATTCGGTTTGGTGCTGGATGAGGTGGCTTATGGCGCGGATTTGCGCGATGCGCTTCAATCAATGGCGGACCGTTGGGGCCTCGACGATATCCAGATGTTCGTGGTTTCTTTGTCCGTGCAAAATGAGACGGGCGGAAATCTTGCAGAAATTTTGCACAATCTTGCATCGGTCATCCGGGAACGGGCGAGCATGTATATGAAGGTGCGCGCGCTCAG
The DNA here is from genome assembly GCF_046596595.1 of Sphingorhabdus sp. Lineage (GTDB taxonomy): Bacteria > Pseudomonadota > Alphaproteobacteria > Sphingomonadales > Sphingomonadaceae > Sphingorhabdus_B. Next base: position 95,112 of record NZ_JBKJMB010000024.1, on the reverse strand, counting down.
TTCCGAGGGCAGAATGACAGCCCTCGTTTTGACCGCTTTGCCGGTTATGACGATTTCCGGGCTGTTCCTCCTAAATCCATCCTTTTATCTGGACGTGGCACAAGATCCGATCTTTGTTCCGGGCTTTTTAGGGTTGGTTGTTTTGTACTTCATCGGCTTTTTTACCATTCGCCGTATGATCGATTTGAAGGTTTGATATGCTTGGGGGACTGACACTTACTGGACCACTAAGACTAGCGCTTCTGGCGCTGGTTTTTATCATTGTGGTCGCCATGGTAATTTTGATGATAAACGCACTGGCGCGGCGCGCTGCGACGCGCACGCGTCTGAACGAAGTTCGTGGAGAGCAGACCCGTTTGACTGACCCAACGAGCCTGCGCGGCGACAATATGGCTAAGGGTTGGTACAAGCTCACCGAAATCATCGAAAAAACGGGTATTTCGCTTGTCGATACGCAGGGTGAAAGTTTGCGTGCACGGTTGGTAGCCGCCGGCTATAACTCACCCCATGCCCCCAAGGTGTTCACTGCACTTCGTCTTGGGATGCTCGTTATGTTGCCAGCGTTTTTCGTTGGCCTGATATTTTTGAGCGGGACTGAAGTATCACCCTTCAAACTATATCTTGTTGGGGTCGGGTTGGCGATATTCGGACTTTATGCGCCCAACCTTTTCATCTCGGCAAAAGCGGATCGGAGACGCGAAGCGATCGTTAACGGCTTCCCCGATAGCTTGGACCTTATGCTGGTGTGCGTTGAAGCTGGCCTAGGCATGGAAGCCGCGTTCGACCGCGTTGGACGCGAAATGCAAAATTCGCACCCGTTGGTGGCACACATGTTGTCCATCGTGACGCTTGAACTGCGCGCCGGGGCAACGCGCGAAGAAGCCTTGCGCAACATGGCAAATCGCACGCAAGTTACCGAAATTCGTTCCTTTTCAACGCTGCTTATTCAGTCAGACAAGCTCGGTTCGAGTATCGGCGAAACGTTGCGGGTCTACGCATCTGAAATGCGCGAAAAACGACGGATGCGCGCAGAAGAAAAAGCACACCAACTGCCTGTGTTGCTTTCTATACCACTGGTGGCCTGTCTGCTTCCAGTGATGATCGGTGTTCTTATGTTGCCAGCGATCATCCGTATCGTTCGTCAGGCACTACCAGCATTAAGCGGGGGATAGTAAACATGCATATCTCAATGACGAAATGCGCTTTGGCGGGATGTGCCACCTTCATCGTCGCAGGTTGCGCTTCTCAGCAAAACATTGCGCCGCAATACCGGCTGTCAGCGCCGTCGGCTCAGTTGGCTGAAGGGTCCTCAATGCTCCAGCGCGGTCGGGCGCAATTGGACGCTGGTCTTGATGCCTTGGCTATTGAATCCTTTCGGACGGAAATCAGGTTCAATCCGGATAATGTGGATGCGTATAATGGATTGGCGGTAGCATATGGCCGCATTGGACGTAATGACCTTGCGCAACGCTATTTCGAGATTGCGCTTTCCAAGGACCCCATGAATGTAAAGGTGCAAGCAAATCTTGCAAAATTGCCCGGAAACGAAAATTTAGAGATTAGGCAGGCAAGCGCATTGCCGTCGGCAGGACCTGTTGAGCCGGTTGCGATTACGGCTGATGCTGGTGTTGTTTTGGAGGATCGTTCAATCGCCAGCCTTGAGCTGCCTGCGTTCGCCGAACTACCCGTCTCAATCGCGCAACCTGACGGCGCGCCTCCTGTCGAAATATTGTCAAAACGTGGAGTTTTGTCTGCACGCTTTGCTGTTGCCTCGGCGGGCATGACCATTGCTCATGTTGATAGCATTTCGGCACGGGCAGGCGCACCTGCCCGACCTGTACAACCACCAGCGACCCCCAAAGAGCCTCCCATGCCTTTTATTCAGCCCGAAAATCGAGCTGGCACCCGGCTCGAACGGATTTCGCTCAACGAGGTGCGCTTGATAACCCGGTCCATGAATGCTCCAATCCGCCCTGAGCCGACAAGGAGCTTTGATAATTTTGGTGCTCGGTTAGCCCTCTGGTTGCCCGCATATATGTCTGCCGAACAGGCTGCCAGCCGTTATCGCGGGGACGAGAAATATGTTGTAATGGCTTCGGCAGAGCGCACCGACACGCGGGCCAAGGTGACCGCTTCCACCAAGGCGGTGGACACGGAACAACCGGGATTCGTGTATATATTCCTGGCCGATGGCAACGGTGTGATCGGCACCTGAATCGCACGATGAAACAATTGGGTTTCGGCTTTCTGTTGTTGCTTGCTGCCGCACCTGCATTCAGTGCGCAGCCCCCCCGTTCGTCTTCGAATGCACAAATTCTCTATCTTCAGCATATCGATGCCGCAATCCGAGAGGGTAGGCTCACGCAAGCCGAGCAGATGATCGCTGTCCTTGACCAGTCAGGCGATACAATTTTCGCCGATGACCTTGCGCTGTTAAAGGCTGAACACGCCATTGCGCTTATGGACGCAACATCGGCGGGGTTGGCCTTAGCTAAAATTAAAGATCAGGATAGAAACATTTGCCGAGTGCACGCGGCAAAAGGATGGGTTGCCGCGCGCCAGAAAGCTTTTGACACCGCCATTGCTGCTCTTGCGACAACAACGCAAAATTGTTCCGATGATGCCGGAGCGTGGAATCTGCTTGGCCTGGCTTTAGTCGGCAAAGGGGAGGGGGCTGCTGCCCGTGACGCGTTTGCGCGCGCTATGGCCTTGGAACCCGGCAATGCACAAATCATCAATAATCATGCGCTCGCAAGCTTGCAGAATGGAAAAGTGGATGTCGCCTTGGTTGAATTGAACGCGGCGCTTGAACTAAACCCGGAAGACCAAATGATTTGGGCTAACCGCAACTTCGTCGCTGGGATGGCTGGCTTGGCACCGGTAAGGGCAGTTGGGGACAATGATGCCGCCTGGAGCGCCAAGCTCATTCAATTTGCACAAGGAGCCAAAATGGCGTCTCGAGGCCAACAGGCCACGGCGCTATTTTCGCGCGCAATGCTCTCACTTGAGCGATTTGATGAGGCCATTTGGTCTGAACTTAGTCCGGCCAAAGAAGGCAATCGTTGATGAACATTACGTATATTTTTATTGCCATCTGGTGCGCGACCCTCGTTGCGGCCGCCATTTCTGACCTGCGGGCCTTTCGCATTCCCAATATGCTCTCCGGAATTTTAATCCTGCTGTTTGTCATTGCCCAGATTATCGATTCCAGCGCCGTGTTTCCGTTGTGGAATATCGTGCATTTTGGGGTTGCCTTGATTGTCGGTATGGGTTTGTTCAGCAGGGGATGGATCGGTGGTGGAGATGCCAAGCTTTATGCCGCAACCGCGTTATGGTTTGCCACAAATGCTGCTATCGCGCTGCTGTTTTTTACGACAATTGCGGGCGGATTACTTGCCATATTGTATATCCTCGCGCGGCTGACCGGTCTGCGGAAGAATGTTCCAAAGAAAGACCGGCGGATACCCTATGGCGTTGCCATCGCTGTGGGCGGGGTTTTTACAGCCGCTTATGCGGGCTGGTTTTCGGTATTTGCAAACCTGCCGTAACAGGTGGCTAGTTTTTGCCGGTGCGCATACCTTCGCGTTTCACAATTAACTCTGCGCGCGAAGCCACGCCGAGTTTTCGGTACACGCTGTTCAGGTGAATTTTAACGGTACCTTCGGTCAGGGTGCAGCGGTCTGCGATCTGACGATTGCGCAATCCGAGGCAAACAAGCTCAACGATTTCCATTTCCCGTTTTGTCAACAGATCATCGGAGCGTACGGCCCTGCTCGGTTTATCAACCGAATATTGCAAGGCTGGTTCAGTCACACCGCGTTCAAACCACTTACCGCCCGCTAATATAGTATTCATTCCCCTGATGATGACTTCAGGATCACTATCTTTAAGAGCAATTCCTTTAATGCCAAGCCGCATCGCCTCGATTGTCTGTTCGGGATCAATGTGCACGGTGAGGAACATCGCCGGAATTTGCGGATAGTGCAACCGCATGTGGCGTAGCACTCGTAAACCACCACCACCGTGCATGGTTACATCAAGCATTGCCAGATCAGGACGAGCGGCATCGAGCTTTGCGATGGCCTCATCAACTGACAAAGCAGTATCTACTTGAAAATCATGTGTATGTTCTAAATACTGGCCAAAGCCATGTAAGAAGAACGGGTGGTCGTCTACTACCAGAATGCTAGTCATTCTCTATCTGCTGCATGGGAATACGGATCGACAAAAGCGTTCCTTTACCAAGCCCCTCCGCATATGCCTCACCATTTACGAGTCTTAAGCGATCACGCAATGAAGCTGATTTCATTGTTAATGCAGATTTTTCAAGCACCTGCGCCCCCTCCGGCGGTTGGCTTAGATCCGTGACCGCCATCATGAGTGCATCTTGCTTGAGCGATAGTGATACTGTCAAGGAATTGCTTTTGGCATGACGTACTGCGTTGGTGATGACTTCGCGTAACAAGTGCTCAATATTGAATGAGGATTCTGTATCGACGGGGATAGCAGGCTCATCGGACTTGAGCTTTACATCGATGCCCCATTGTAAGGAAATCGTACGCACGCAGATATCGATTTGCGATACCAGGTTAACGGTATGATCATCCGATTCACTTTTCTCTAGGAATCCCCGGAGGCGAGATTGCTCGAGCGTGACAATATCAACCGCCTTTCTAATTTCGAGCTCAATGGGTTGGCTGGTAACATCGTCACGCTTGGTGAGCAAAAGCAGACGCATGCGCAACGCTGCAAGCGTCTGTAGCACGCCGTCATGCAAGTCACGCCGTGCCACATCGTGCGCGTCTGCAATGAAATTTCGTTGGGCCATGGCCATATTGCCCAAGTAGCCAGTCATTTCTGTTATATGCCGGCTTATGAAAGACGCTTCGGCAATAGTTATCGCGTTCAGTGGGCCATCCAAGACGCAGATGATCCCACCTCGGGCGCGATCAATCTGGATAGGCTGGACTAACGCTGCCTTTACGTTCGCACGATGCAAAATGCGGGCGATCCGCTGTCCATTTTCATCAAGGGGGCACAATATTTCGGTGTCTGGCGAAAATACGCTATTCAGTTGAATATCAAATAAGCTGCAGCCATCTGGTAAGTTGCGAAACGATTCAATCAACTCATCGCGATCCTGATCACGTAACCAAATTTGCAAATTACAATCTGTAGCATGATACGCAGGTTGGTGGGCAGGGGTGTGAATAACACAGGCAGCTTTTCGGGGCGCAAACAAAGCTGCTATGGCATTGGTCCACGCTTGCAGGTCAAACTCAAGCGACTTTTCGAACGAAAGATTGCGAAGCGACGTAAAGTCGTAGTCAAAATTCTGGAACCGAGACTTTCGGTTTGCCCAAATGAGCAGCATGAACGCAACGATCAACAGTAACGGCCAATGCAGATATTCAGCCAACTCAGGGACCGAAGTGACAGTTGGCGTTCGGGTGCCATAAATTTGCAAAGCAAAGTCACGCAGCACAAAAGTTAGAGTGCTCACTACATAACCGAGTAGTACCCATTTGCTTGCGACCCCGACACTCAGGGCGATAACAGTGAGGCCAATTGCGAAGGCTATGCTGGCGCCCTCTACTCCGCGTAAAAGCATTATGGCTGCAATAATCAGGCAGGCGTCTCCAAAAATAATGACCCTTAGCAGCTTAGGTTGAAGCGGTTGGCCGCTGATGGACAGCAAGGTTGTTGCAACTGTCCAGCCAATCCAAGCGAAGCAGCTCCACTGGATTGCCGCTGCCAAAGCAGGTGCAGAAAATCCCGCTGAAAAACAAAGATAAACTATGGAGCACATCAGAATTCGAGAAATAGGCCAAGCCCACAATTGGACGTTGGGCGACACCCGTTGCGTTAACTGACCGATGGTACCGCCAGATGATTCCATAATGCGTCCTGATTATAACTATAGATATAACACTAGCGTTATATTTCTGAATTAAAATAACTAAAATAATTCAACATTCTTGCCAATCAATTGCACCCGTTGATTACTACAGCGGTAACGAAACGGTTTCACTATTCTATGGCCACCCGCTGGGTTGGCAATTCTGCCCGGTCGACATCACGAGTGCAGTTTTGTGTATGAAAGGAAAAAGGCAAAATGGCTAGCAAAACAATAGCATGCATGGACTTTGGTGCTTGTACTGACGCACCGTTTCCTTGCTTTCAGTTATGCGCATCTGCCGATTGCCCGCGGCCAATTTCGCGTCGTGCCTACTCTGCACCCTTGCAACGTTTATCCAGGACCGGACTATGGATTTCAAAATTAGCGATATTGCCCGCGGTACGGGTGCAAGAAACCTGACCGACACAGATACCTCATCGATTTAAGAAGGCGCGGCATCGGTAGAAGTCATTCAAGCAGGAAACATCATGCCGCTTTCGGCAGTTGGCTAGCCTGTATTTCCCTCTGTTATTGGGATCGCTGCATCCCAATCCCGTTTCCGCATCTGGTTAACGGAACAGGGCCCATTTTTAAGAATAAAGCCTCTCGGACACGCCAACTTCTCACGACGCTGTGCAAGCCCAACCTTCGAAATTCCAGATCACACAAAACATTGCTATGGTTGCCAAACCCCACTCCACGGCGTAGCGAAGTGGCATGCACAACGCGCCCCATTATGAAGAACAATATCTCTCGTTGATGCGACGGATTTGGGAAGACGGCACTGTTCAGAAAGACAGGACTGGCGTCGGAACAAAGGCACTTTTTGGCGCGACGATGCGCTTTTCGCTGGCAGATGACGCGATACCGCTGCTCACAACCAAGCGCGTTTATTGGAAAACCGCTGCGCGTGAAATGCTTTGGTTTCTGACCGGCAATACGAATATTCGTCCGCTGCTTGAGCAGAAAGTCAGGATTTGGACCGACTGGCCGCTTGACCGCTACCGCCGCGAAACGGGCGATGCGATTACGCCGGAAGATTTTGAGCAGCGCATTGTTGACGATCAGGATTTTGCCTACACATGGGGCGACCTTGGCCCCGTCTATGGCGCGCAATGGGTCAACTGGCCGCGTTATGAGGACGCTGGAAGCGGACTATTCCGCCGCGCCGATAAAGGCATCGATCAGGTGAGCCTGCTGGTTGAAAGCCTGAAGACTAATCCGGGGTCACGCCGTCACATTATTGAAGGATGGAATGTCGCCGAGTTGGACAAAATGGCGCTGCCACCCTGCCACAAGACCTATCAATTTCACGTAGCCGACAATGTTTTGAGCTGCATATTGTTTCAGCGGTCGTGTGATCTTGGACTTGGTTTTGCGTTCAATGCGTTTTCGGCTGCATTGCTGACAAGAATGTTGGCTGCCGTGTGCGGTTACAAGGCCGGCGAGCTCGTCTGGCAAGGCGGGGATGTGCATTTGTATTTGAACCATGCGCCTTTGGTTGAGGAACAACTTTCGCGCGTACCGCAGGGACATCCGAAATTGCGGCTGTTACGCACGCCCTCCAGCATTTTTGACTTTCGCATCGACGATTTCGAAGTGCTAGATTACCAACCGCAAGCCCATATTTCTGCGCCTGTTGCCGTATAGATCGACTTTAGGTCAGCTATGTTGACCTAAAACCTTGTTTGAAATATTATAACAAGCGTGAATAATAAACCGCCTGAGTCGTTCAGGCGTTTGGGAGCAGAGACGGATATGGTGCAAGCTATGAAAGATAACCTCGCGCCGCTGTCCCTGCATATCCCCGAACCTAAATTCCGTCCCGGCGATGTCGCTGACTTCAGCGATGTTATCGTGCCTGAAGTGGATGCCTATCCTCGCCCGGACGAGCATGTGCAGCCGGCAGACATTCATCCTTTGGCCTATGGCCTTGTCCGCGTTCTCGGGGATGATAACCACGCATCGGGCAGCTGGAACCCCGGTCTTGATGCCGATACGTTACGCGCTATGCTTCGTAAGATGCTGTTATTACGTGCATTTGACGACCGTATGTTCCGGGCGCAGCGACAAGGCAAGACCAGTTTCTACATGAAATCATTTGGCGAAGAAGCAACATCGGTTGCAACGACGATGGCATTGCATTCGGATGACATGTGTTTCCCGAGTTACCGCCAGCAGGGCATTTTAATCACCCGCGATTACCCGCTCGTCGATATGATGAACCAGATTTATTCCAACCGCGGCGACCATCTAAAGGGCCGCCAATTGCCGGTTATGTATTCGGCAAAGGAATATGGTTTCTTCAGCATCTCCGGCAATTTGACCACCCAATATCCGCAGGCCGTGGGCTGGGCCATGGCATCTGCATCACGTGCTGATACGCGCATTTCCGCTGTATGGTGTGGTGATGGTTCGACCGCAGAGGGTGACTTTCACAGCGCGTTGACCTTCGCAGCGGTTTACAATGCGCCAGTCATTTTTCAGGTCGTAAACAACCAATGGGCGATTTCGTCCTTCTCGGGCTTTGCCGGGAGTGAGCGGACGACCTTTGCCGCGCGCGCGATCGGCTATGGCATTGCCGGATTGCGTGTCGATGGCAATGATGCGCTCGCCGTGTACGCAGCGATGCAGTGGGCCGCCAACCGCGCGCGAACCAATGGCGGACCAACCCTGATCGAATATTTCACCTATCGCGGGGAGGGGCACTCGACCTCTGACGACCCGGGTGCATACCGCGCGGCGGAGGAATATGCGCTGTGGCCCTTGGGTGACCCGGTAACGCGTTTGAAGGACCATTTGATTGCGACTGGCGCATGGAGCGATGCGCAACATGACGCGCTGATCGCCGAGCTTATGGATCATGTGAAAGCCGTACAGAAGGAGTCCGAGAAAAACGGCATTCTGGGCCATGGCCTCCACCATCCGTTCGAAACGATGTTTGAGGATGTCTTTGAAGAGATGCCATGGCATTTGAAGGAGCAGTGCGCCCAGATGCTTGAAGAGCAAAAGGACAAATTTGGTCCCGAGTGGGAGGCACGCTGATGTCGGTCACAGCCACGAAAACTATGAACATGATTGAGGCAATCAACAGCGCGCTGGATGTCATGCTCGCAAAAGACCCGGAAGTCGTCATCATGGGTGAAGATGTCGGCTATTTTGGCGGCGTCTTTCGCGCAACTGCCGGTTTGCAGAAAAAACACGGCAAGACGCGTGTGTTCGACACGCCCATCAGCGAATGCGGGATTATCGGCGTTGGGGTCGGCATGGCAGCTTATGGCCTGCGTCCTGTACCTGAAATCCAGTTTGCCGATTATATCTACCCCGGGCTCGACCAATTGGTGAGTGAAGCCGCGCGCTTACGCTATCGTTCGGCCAATGACTTCATTTGCCCGATGACGGTGCGGTCGCCCTTTGGTGGCGGCATCTTTGGCGGGCAGACGCACAGCCAAAGTCCCGAAAGCATGTTCACCCACATCTGCGGCATCAAGACCGTGATTCCTGCGACACCTTATGATGCAAAAGGCCTGTTGATCGCAGCAATTGAAGACAATGACCCCGTCGTTTTCTTCGAGCCCAAACGCATCTACAACGGCCCGTTTAGCGGCTATTATGACCGTCCGGTTGAGCCTTGGTCAAAGCATGAAGGCAGCGATGTTCCCGAAGGCTATTACCGCATCGACTTAGGCAAAGCATCTGTCATTCGCGAGGGCGAGACGGTCACGGTGCTGACTTATGGGACCATGGTGCATGTCGTAAAGGCAGTCGTGGCCGAACATGGAATTGATGCAGAGGTTATCGACCTGCGCACGTTATTGCCGCTCGATATCGAAACCATTGAGGCGTCGGTGAAGAAAACAGGCCGATGCATGGTTGTGCATGAAGCGACGCGCACAAGCGGGTTTGGCGCGGAACTGGCTGCGCAGGTGCAGGAACGTTGTTTCTACCATCTCGAAGCGCCGGTGGAGCGCGTGACTGGATTTGATACGCCTTATCCACACAGCCTAGAATGGGCTTATTTCCCGGGCCCTGTGCGACTTGCCCGCGCCTTTGACAAGATCATGAAGGACTGACCGATGCCCAAATTTACGTTCAATTTGCCCGACATCGGTGAAGGCATTGCAGAGGCAGAAATCGTCGCTTGGCATGTCAAGGTTGGCGACAATATTTCCGAAGACCAACCTTTGGCGGATATGATGACCGACAAGGCGACGGTCGAAATGGAAAGCCCGGTTTCAGGCGTTGTGACGAAAGTCGCCGGTGAAGCAGGAGACGTCATCGCAATCGGTTCGATGCTTGTGGAAATCGAAGTTGCTGGCGATGCCGCGGACGCCGATGAGACGCCCGCGCCGTTGGAGACGCCGACACCCGCCGCTGTTGTTGAAGACGAAAATCCGCATGCGCCTGAACCGGTTGCCGAGACGATTACGGTTGCACCTGTTCCGCAACCTGCGCCGCCCGCTGCGCCAATAGCGAACTCGGTTTCGGACAAGGTCATGGCGTCGCCGGCCGTGCGCCAACGTGCCAAAGACCTTGGCGTCGACCTGAGCGAGGTAAAGGCTGCTGGCGGACATATCCGTCATGCCGATCTTGACGCGTTTCTGAATTATGGAACGCAAATGGGCTACCGCCCAGCAGCGGCCAACGCGCGCCGTGATGACGAGACTATAAAGGTCATCGGCATGCGCCGCCGGATCGCTGACAATATGGCGGCGTCAAAGCGGCATATTCCGCATTTCACATATGTCGAGGAAATCGACGTCACGGCTATCGAGTCCATGCGCGCCGATTTGAACGCCAATCGCGGCGCAAAGCCAAAGCTTACGCTTTTGCCCATGCTGATTGTCGCGATTTGCAAAACCATTCCGCAATTCCCGATGATCAATGCGCGATTTGATGACGAAAATGGCGTGGTTACGCGTCATGGCGCCGTCCATCTGGGCATGGCGACGCAGACCGATGCTGGCCTGATGGTTCCTGTTATCCGCGATGCGCAGGATCGGAACATCTGGCAATTGGCGAGCGAGATTACCCGCCTTGCAGAGGCTGCGCGTAGCGGTTCGGCCAAAAGCGAGGAACTGTCCGGTTCGACCTTGACCATCACATCGCTTGGTCCATTGGGCGGCATTGCCACGACGCCCGTTATCAACCGGCCAGAGGTTGCAATCATCGGCCCGAACAAGATCGTCGAACGCCCCATGTTTGTCGGAGACAATATTGAGGCGCGCAAGTTGATGAACCTGTCAATCAGCTGCGACCATCGCGTTGTCGATGGCTGGGATGCAGCAAGCTATGTTCAGGCGCTGAAAAAGCTGATTGAAACGCCGGTTTTGCTTTTTGCTGATTAAAGTTTGAAACCAGACAGGCTATTTTGGTCGAGCTTCAATTTGAAGGTCACGAATGGGCCGGAGCGGCTGTAACGCGCTTCTTCAAAATCGCGGTCTTCAAAGCCGACGATGTTATAGCCGACGCTGATATTGGCGTTTTGGAATGGCGTAACCGTCACTTGAGGACCAACAGCATAGGAGATATTGGCTTTGTTGCTGCCAATGCGAACAGTGCCTGACACGCCAACGTCGGCAAGTTTGCTGATATCGAATTTGAGGTCGCCTCCAAAGACGTTGCTCCAGCCTTTGATGTCGTCACTGCCGAAACGGTCCGTGGCGTAACGCGTTCCCCAGAACAAAGCATATTCACCACGCTCGGCAAAGCCACCCGCGCGCGAATCAATGGGTGTGTAATTGATCGACAGGCTATTTATGATGCGGCGCGAGCTGGCATCGCCATCGATGTTCAACAACGCGCTGCCGATTGGGCCAGCCATTCCGGCTACAGCGCCGCGAACAGCATCGTAGCGGAACTCTGTTTTGTTCAAAATCGACCATGCGCTGCTGCCGGGACGGTGTGCCCAGCTAATTTCGGCCTGAGCTGTGGTAGTTTGGGTGCCGCCGGTTTCTTTGGCGCGGAACCAACTAAAGGCCCCGCCGACGGCGCGGCCTTCGCCGATTTGGCGCAAGACCGCAGTGGTTATTCCGTAACGATTGGTGGTCTCTCCATCGCGAGCCTCTGCGCGCCCCGTCCAGCTCCATACAGTGCCACGATAGGTTGCTCCGGCAGTCACTGCCGTAAAGTCTTCGGTAAGCGCTCCAGAGGCTCCCAGGAAGCCTCCAGAGGCGACGGGCTGTTCTGGGTTGACGATGTTAGCAGGGTCTATCCCACCCAGCGTCGTGTTGCCATCCAAGGTCAGGTCAACTGACCAGTTTTCGTTGATCCGGAAAGATTGCGCGAGCCCGTAAGCGGCATAGTTGCGTGAACCGTTTTCGGTAATCTGCTGCTGATTAAAGCCGGCGAGAACTCGGCCACCGGCCCATGGTGCAAGGTCGAAACCAACGCGTGCGGTCCGCGCGTCGATATTCTCGCCCTTTGCGATTTCATAGCCCGCAACTAAGGCGATGCCCGAATTTATTGAATAGCGGGCAGATACGCTGTGTCGGGCAGGGAAGTCGACGCTGTCGTCTTTGCCGCCCAAGGCAAATTCGGTTTGAGCCGAAAGTTCCAGCTTGCCATCCAGAAGCCGCTGAGAAGCCCCCAGACGAGCCAATGTAGACTCATTCGTCGTGCCGTCCGAAAGCATGTCGCTCGCGTGAGTCAGCCCCGCCCGAAATGTCGTTGCATCGGCCCGATATTCGATTTCACTAATCGCGGCCCTTCGGCGGGCGTCATTGCCGAGAAACTGTTCCTGGTAAGCGATCAAAGATGCCGAAAGCTGTTCGGTAATCCGAACGCGTCCATCCATTCCAAATTTGCGCGTGCCGATTTCGGAACGGTTCTGCTGTCCAACGCCGAACCCAGCTTGCTGTTCACGCACATAAGCAAGCACGTCGAAGCGTTCATCATGATGTTCAGCCTCAATGAGCCATGCAGTAGCTCCGCCTGCGCTTGAAGCAATAGCGGATGACTGTACCTGTGAATTGGAGCCAGCAAACTCCGCACGAATTTCGGTTCCAGTGTTGGGCCGGAAAATAATGTCAGCGCCCAAAAGGTCGGTTTTGCTGACATCGCTTTCGTCATGGACGCCAGTCGCCGCAATTTGAAGCCTCTCGTCCGGGCTTGTCCACCGGACGCGACCACCAGCGTTCGCAGCGCGCTTTCCAATTCCGTCGACTTCATATTCGGCGATGATGAATTGCGGATTGAGGCCACTTGAACGCGAAAGCACGGGTTCACGGAACCGAACGGTGCCCGATAAATAGTCAATGTCATAGTCGATGTGCCGGAACAGCGTTTTGGTCTCGATTATCCGATCCGACCGCAACCGGTCACGCGTTTCGACGCGCAAGCGTTCGGTGTTGGCGATAATGTCCCGCGAGCCGAGGCTATATGGTCCCGACAAGCCATTACCCTGAATTTCATCGCGGCGATAGCGGGTGGGGGTGTCCGAACCAAAGGCAGTCGCCTGGATTTCGTCATTGCGGTATTCGGCCTTCACGCCGTTGAAGGACCTTTGATATCGTGCCAGTTCGGGCTCATCAAGGCCTGTCTGATAATCACCGAAAAGCGCATAAAATTGCGGGCGTTCAAGTTTGAGATAGAGCCGGCGAACCGATGCCGCGTCATAGCGCTGGTCAGTGCCATCGGCGTAAATGGTGTAATAACGCCGTGGGTCAATAATCCCGGCAAAGCGCGTTTCGTCTTCTTTCTTGTCGGTGTCATAGGCCATGGTCATCAGCCATTTGCCAGTGACGCGGCCTTTTGCGTAAAGAGCTATCCGGCCATCGACGTTAATGGGGTCGTTTTCGCCATTGATGACTTCGAGGCCTTCTTTCAACTTGTTAAATCCGACTGTTCCGGCTGCAAAGCCGACGACAGTCCATGGACGGTCGCCCGGGTCAAGCCAGGTTTCAACACGCTGCGCGCGGCGGACTTCGCCATCGGTAAAGTTAAAGCTTATGGCAACGCTTCCCGAAGCGGTTGTAGGTTCGAGTTCGATATACGCCAAACCATCATCGCCATGGACCCGCCACACAGGTGCCGCGCGTTCAAGCCCCGATAACTGATTGGCTTGCTCTGCATCGACTTCAACAGCCGCGCGATAAGGGTCGGAAACCTGAAAGTCGCCGACGGAGCCATGTTGCACTGGTCGACCAGTCCGGTCGGTCAGGCGCACGACGATGCGCGGGCGCGTGACACCATCCGCTACAAGGACGGATTGCTCCTTTATGAATTGCGCCTTCATAGGTGCGTGTGCGAAATATACGCTTCGCTGGAGTGTTTCCACGACCGCACCTGAGGGGTCCTTGATCTGCGCGACAAGCTTGTTTTCGCCATCCTCGATGCCAACACCGCGCCAAATGGCAATAAGGATCTGCCCGTCGGCGCTTTTCTTCACACCGTCGAAATTGAGCGCGTTGGCTGCGACACCGTTGACCGCTAACGCGACCGTCTGCCCCGACTGATGTTTCACGGCAATACGAATTGATTTTACGCGCGGATTTTGGTCAATATCCGGATAGACAAAGCCTGTTCCCGGCTCTTGGCCAGCGAACCAGTCACGCTCTGCGCCTGCCGCTTGCGGATCAGTGAGGACGGCGGGCAGCGCGGAGACAGATTTGCGCGTGTCGGTTCGAGGGGCCGTGGACGTAGCGCGAAAATCTGCCCGTTTCAGCGCGCCGCCTTTGCCTTCCACAAAACGTGAAATAGCACTTCCAGCACTGCGCGTGTTGTCGGCGCAATCAATGGGGGCTTGATCAAGCGGAAAGCTGTTGGGATCAACCTGAACGACGTGAAGGCCGGGTATTAGACCTTCAAAGTGATAGCGACCATCCTTGTCCGTCACGGTGTAGGTGCCGTCCTGCAGCATGACGCGCACGCCAGCTAGCCCCTTGGATATGCGGGGATCGACCCGGCAGCCGCCTTCGGTGACCCGTCCAACAAGCGTGAATCGTTCGGAAATGCCATCTTTGACAATGCGGATCGCCGCGTCGACCATGCCGCTTTGTGCCCCACGATTGTCGGTTGCCGACGCAAGGTTGACGCTATTACCCGTACGCGCGTCTTGTCTGACTTCGGTCAGATATGTCAGGAGCCCCTTTTGCCCGGCGCCCAACGGTGAAACGACAACGCTAAAGCTGGTGCCGTCAGGGGCAATAGCGGGGTTTATCTGAGCGCCTTGGTATTTTACACTATTCTGTCTCAACCGGAGTGAAGTTGGGAGTTGGTCAGTGATTATGATCTGGCCAGTGCTTCTGTCTTGGTCAGGATTTGCGACCGTTATCCGATACTGGACAATATCGCCGGGTGCGGCCGTTACGGTTGATGTCTCTTTACGCAGATTTAATGCGCCACCGGCACGGTCCAAGGGAAGGTCGATCCGCACCGGGGCAGGGTCAAATAATGTGAATGTGCTGCCATAAGATCCACGCGAGATCGCAAAAGCGCCGCCATCAGGCCGGATCAGCGCCGATAGCTCCTGTATGGTTGCAACCGATGGGAATGAATATGGCGAAATCGGCGTAACGATTAGCCGATACGTCCCCCGGCGGAGAAACGGGAATCGATAGAATCCAGGGCTAAACGCATAAACATTCCCGCTCGCGTCGGTGACCGTCGATCCGGCAATCAGCGTGTTCGGAAATGCCGATACCCCGTCATCGCCGAAAACTTCGGCGGGTAGGCCTGTTGCCGCGTTGATTATACTCACGCGTGTGCCGTCAACGGGCGCGCCATTGCCGCTGTCGAATACCAAACCAAATGGATCGACGAGTATCTCGACGCCGGTATGGCCCACAGACGTACCATTTAACGCATCATCAAGCTCAACATCAATCTTGTCACCCGGATTTACAGAAAGCACACAGTCACCGATGATGGGCGATGGAGGAATGGCCCGCGTATTGATATAACCTACAAAATTTCCACTATTTTCCGAATCTTCGGTAAACGAAATGCGTTCCCGGTCGCCGTTCGACGTTATGACAACCGCATCGAAGTTATCAATCCCGGCGGCGTTTGCATTTTTCGACGGTGCGTTGACGCGAATAATAAGGGGTTCGCCAGCCCGTATCATGGTTGTCTGCACTACGCGCGCGGTTGCCATTTGGACATCTGCAAAAACGCCAGCCAGCTTTATTGGAACGGGACCGGCAGTACCTAAGCACATTGTTTGCGGCAATGCCTGCGTGATGGATCCAGCGCCCTGCGACAAACGGTACAAGGAAACGACAGCAGGCAGCTGAGCCTGGTCAACTGCAAATTGAACAGTGTTTGATTGGACTGAAAGCCGGGCAGTTCCCGCGTCCCATTCCGCCGACGCGGTATTGACGATAATGCGAGAGGCGCTTTGGGCATACGCGTCTGAATTGACGGCAGGAAGGAGCATTCCTGCCGTCAATACAAAGGCGATCTTTCGCAAATATTTGGTTAATGGACCCATTTCAAATTCGGGCGGTGACGGGATTATCCGTTCACCGCCCAATATGCTTTAATTGATGGTTGCGCGGAAAATGACGGCGCTGGAATTCCCGCCTGCGATATTTGTCAACGAACCGGCAACGGTGTTGGCAGGTGTTCCAAAGCTTCCGCCGTCGGCGTCACCTGCGGTATCGGTTGCAGCTGAACCGCCGGAGCAGGTTTGGCTTGCACCGGGCGAAGTCACAGTCGCGTTGATCCTGATCGAAGCAGGAACAAAAGTTGTGTTCGTCGGTACAAGGTCGGAAATACTGATGTTCGTCGCCGTGGCACCGCCCGCAGCGTTTGTGACCGATATGCAATATTCCACTTCGGCGCCCGGAACCGATTTAAAGTTACTTGCGCTGACGCCATCACTGATAACCCGGCTGCTTTTAAACACGCTCAATACGGCGGCAGAAACCGTGAAGCTGTCGGTTGCCACGTCGATCCCGTCACGGGCGATAGAAGCACCGCCAACACCCGTTTTGACCGTATCAGCAAATACAGTTTCTACTGTCGTGGCACCGTTTACAGTGCCATCGCCCACTGCAGTAATGGCGGTGCCGTTGCTTTCAAGCGCGGTTGCGGTGAGTTGGACACCCGCAATCTGGCCGTTGGTCGCGTTGAGCGGAACGTTTCCGACAACGAATATGATGCGCGATTGATCGAGGCCGAGATTGTCTACGGTCGTCGCCGTATCGGTGCCAGATTCATACGTGCCATTGCCGTTGCTATCGACAAAAAACTGAAATGACGTCAGGTCAAACCCGTCCTGTCCGCCATGCGCCGCATTGGTCGATGTCGCTTGCTGAAGAGCCGCAAGGTTGAAGTCCAGCGTGTCGTTTGATGTGTTCGTTATCTGAAAGCGGGCAACCTGAGCGGTCTGGCCCGGATTGACCGATTGTGTTCCGGTTGTAGCTGCTTCCACCAAACTGAAGATGATCTTCCGGTCGACCTTGAAAGTGTCCGATGCGGACACGGTTGTCTGCGCAACCGCTCCCACCTGATAGTTCACGTTCACGGTATTCAAAATGTCGGTGCCTGACGCAGTTCCCCCGGCAAATGCAGGTGCAGAGCACAGCATTGCCATGGAAATTGTTGAACAGGCAGCGAGCAGTTTAAGCGTACTGGTCATTGCTTAATACTCCTGTTGTCTTCTAATCTTGATTGCGCCCACACCGCCGCAATCGGGACGGTCTCGCAGCCTGTTTGACCAAGCCACGATAAATGCATTTATCCCGTGTATTGAGGATGATATTAAAGTTGCGGGGCATCACTGAATGACGACCCTGAATGTGACTGTGCGCGTTTCGCCTGCCGTGACATTGCCTGCCGCGACAGTTACGCGTGTGCCGTTGAAGATACCTGCATCGCTATCTGCTGCGTCGGTCAGGCTGACCGCTGCTGCCGCAGATGTTTGAAGCGTCATGGATCCTGTTTGGTAATTAGACCCGGACGGAATGGGGTCATTGATCTTCAGGTTGTTTAACGTGCCGGTCCCGGACACCGTCGCGACCAACCGGTATGTGACAATCGCGCCGGGAACCGGCCGTTGTCCGCCAAACGGATCAGCGATTGATGCCGATTTAACAAGAGTCAGGGATGTAGATTGAACTGCCAAAAATCCATTGGCAACAGCAACAGCTCCGGACGATCCGACAACGGCATTGCCGCCGCCTTGACCTTGGCCGACAAATGCAGTGCCCGCCGCACCCGACCCGGTAACCGCAGTAGCCGTTAGGCTGACATTCGCTCTTGCTCCGTTTGCAATTCCCGACGGCGTCGATGTGATCACGAAAACGGTTCGGCTTTGGTCGGGGGAAATTACCGGATCATTCGAACCAGCGACGTAAACGGAATCAACTCCGGCATCATAAACATTGTTATTGTTGCTATCGATGGCGATCTGCTGAAGCGTTGGATCAAAATCATCGCCGCCATTGGCTGTGTTAACTGTAATATTAAAAGCTTCGTCACCATTACCGGTATTCGTTATTCGGAATGACTGGACATTGCCTGTTTTCCCGGGATTGGTGATAACATCGCCGGGATCAGTTCTCACGACCGTGACGTCAAGCAGTTCGTCGACTTTGATGATAACAGTATTGGAATCGATAGTAACAGGGCCGCCGGGGCCATCAAATGTCGCTGAAGCGATGTTTTCTATATCGGTACCGGCCGGCGTGCCCGCAGCTAACGCCGGCGCGCCCGCTAAAAGCAGCCAAAATATAACGCTGACGCGCGCCAATCGCCTGTGGATCGGCGCACGACGCGTTAATCGCGGTACGGAATGCGGTCTGGTCATCCGCAGACATGTGGCAGAACAATATCAAGAAACTGTTAATTCTGACAGCTTTGATTAACCATGCTAAACAAATGAAAATGAACGTAAAATGTGAAAAAATCTAATTCTAAGAACAGTCGGTAACATTATTCTGTTATCGTTTGCAAAAATTTAGTGCGCGTAGCGGCTTGCATAGAGTTATCAGAAAAAGCCCATTTATGACAAATGGCGTTGACAGAATCTTGCGTCGCTTCTAGTGCCCCCCAACCGCAGTTTAGCGGGTGTAGCTCAGTTGGTTAGAGCGCCGGCCTGTCACGCCGGAGGTCGCGGGTTCGAGCCCCGTCACTCGCGCCACTCTCTTGGATTTATATCTCCGGGGGTGCGCGAAAAGAGCCTGTTTCCATCCAGATCAGCAGCGGACGCATTGGCGCAATCCAGATTATACCTGCAACAAGATAGATAATGCTCTGCACAGCAATGTGCTGGGCACCGATGAATTCCGACGCACTTACGACGATGATTGACCATATCGATATGATGAGCAAAATCGCAAGCATTCCTGCCGGCTTGCGCCAGCTTGGCTGTTTTAGGGGTGATGTCACAAAGTTATCCATGATTGTTCGGTGAGTATTGCATCCATAGGTACATCCCAAATGTCCGTTGCCAATACGGGCGCGCGCTGTATCGACCAAGCAAGGCCAACCTTGATCGCGTGGTCAAGCAGGCTCAACGTCCTGTCGTAATAGCCTGCGCCCTGACCAAGCCGCATCAGCCTGTCATCATAAGCCGTCAGTGGCGTCAAAACCACGTCAGGCCTGCATTCCGCGGCGTTTTCGGAAGGTTGCTGAAGCCCGAATGGCCCGGCAACCAGATCATCGCCCGGAGTCCATCGCAGGAACCGCATGGGCGCTGATCTGCGGGTAACGTGGGGCAGGGCCATATCGCAGCCTAATGCATTCGCCTGTGCCATCAGGGCGGCTGGGTTTACCTCAGAGCCGATAGCCACATAGCCAGCGACAATTTTTCCCGGCTGCAAATATTTCGCCAATGGACTAGGAATTTTGGAAAACGCGAGCGCGCGGACTTGCGGCGACATCGCAGCCACAAACTGGTCCCGGATATTGCGATATTTCAACCGCTGCGCCTGTTTGTCATAGTCTGAAAGCACAGGTTTTCCTGAAGAAAGTTGGCGGAACCACCATGGGTCGTTTCCCGGAATATCCTCTGACGCCAGGACGTCAGGTGGGCACCGTGTGATCTGGACCTTAAGGTTTCCCAAACGGCCCAGGCAGGGACAGCTCCCTTAGATAGATAATCGCCTCAGGGATGTTCTCATCAGTTCGTGCCGGACAGTTCCGCCAATTTCTAATATAAGCGCATTTCGTTAATTCTCAAGCCTAAGCGCCAGATTTTCCAATCGGGCCGCAAGACTCTCTAAAGCATTGGCTGATTGCGCCATCTTTCCGTCTGCCTGGATGTTCACCTGCATATCCTCCGTCGCTGGCGCGGCATCATGCAGCTTGTCTGCGAGCAGAAGTGCGGCAAACAGCAGCGTGCGGGTTTCATTTAAGCTGCCGGAGCCTCCGCCTGCTTCATGCGCGCTGGCATCGACCATAGCCCCTAGAGCCATGAGACGCTGCTCCTCACCGGGGTTGCAAGCCACCATGTATTCACGGCCAGTGATCGTTATTTTAATGTCAGGCATCAGCCCGCTCCGGCCAGAATTTTGTCGATATCCTGAATGGCGGCAAGTGTTTGGGATTTAAGTTTTTTATGGCGTTCGGAGAGGTCCGTGTTCTCATCATCAGTGGGAGACAGAGCCATTTTTTCAATCCGGGACAGCGCGCGTTCTATACGTCCGATCGCTACGATAAACCGTTCTTCCGCCATGGCTTAGGCTCCTTTAATCAGGAAATGTATCAGAGTATCGGTACATTGCAAATAAGTGATAGCATTTTTCCGCACGGATCCGGCCAAAAAACACGTGGCTCACTTGACGCTTGGCACTTGCATCCGCAAAGGGTTCGCACCAACGACTCGGCGGTTTCGCATAATGCAAAATGCCCCGCCAACAGCTTCCTTTGGGGAGCGACAACCGGGGATAGAACATGACCGTTAGTGACCAGCAAATGGCCAATGCAATTCGGGCATTAGCCATGGATGCTGTGCAAGCCGCTAATAGTGGCCATCCAGGCATGCCTATGGGTATGGCGGACGTTGCAACGGTCCTATATTCAAAATTTCTGAAATTCGACCCGAAAGCCCCCGATTGGGCGGATCGCGACCGTTTCGTGTTGTCAGCAGGCCATGGGTCGATGTTTGCATATGCAACCTTGTATTTAACAGGATATGCCAGTCCGACCATCGACGACATCAGAAACTTCCGCCAATTGGGCAGCCCTTGCGCCGGACACCCCGAAAATTTCCTGATTGATGGCATCGAATGCACCACCGGTCCACTTGGGCAAGGACTTGCAATGGCAGTTGGCATGGCCATTGCCGAACGTCACCTCAATGCGCGCTTTGGCGACGAATTGGTTGACCATCGCACTTGGGTAGTTGCTGGTGACGGTTGCCTTATGGAAGGCATAAACCACGAAGCGGTCGGGCTTGCCGGCCATCTTGGTCTTGGCCGCCTGATCGTTTTTTGGGATGACAACCGCATCACGATTGATGGCGCAACGGACCTGTCCACGAGTGAAGACATCGCGGCGCGATATGTTGCAAGCGGTTGGCACGTTGAATCTTGCGATGGACATGATTTCAATGACATAGAACGTGCTATTCAGACATCTTTACAGGATCAGCGTCCGTCGTTAATCGCGTGCCGGACGTTGATCGGCAAGGGATCGCCAAATAAGCAAGGCACCAAGGCACCGCATGGCAGTCCGCTAGGCGCGGACGAAATTATTGCCACGCGCGCTGCCCTCGATTGGCCATATCCAGCGTTCGAGATTCCCGAAGACATTCTCGGTGCATGGCGTGCAACAGGCGAGGCGGGTGCTCTGAAGCATGCCGCATGGCGATCACGCCTTGCGGCAGCGCCCACTGCTGCCGAGTTCAAAACTGCAATGGCGGGAACGCCAAGCGGTGCATGGCTTCAACCGCATCTGGACGGGTTGATTGCTGCGCCGCAAAAAATTGCAACCCGCAAGGCTTCCGAAATCGCGCTGACGGCAGCAACGGCCGCGCTACCCGAACTGCTGGGTGGTTCTGCTGATCTCACGGGGTCAAATTTCACGCGAACTGCATCAACTAATACATTAGATAAAAATGATTATTCAGGTCGATATGTAAATTACGGCATTCGCGAATTCGGAATGGCCGCAGCGATGAATGGCATGGCGCTGCATGGTGGTATCATTCCTTACGGCGGAACGTTCCTGATTTTCTCCGATTATTGCCGTGCCGCCATACGTTTGTCGGCGCTTCAGGAAACGCGAGTCATTTACGTGATGACGCATGATTCCATCGGTGTAGGTGAAGATGGTCCAACGCATCAGCCGATCGAGCAGGTTATGTCGTTGCGCCTCATCCCTAATTTGCACGTGTACCGGCCTTGTGACTCAATTGAGACTGCCGAATGCTGGGCCTTGGCGATCGAAAGTGCGTCAACACCATCGGTCTTGGCATTGTCGCGGCAAAATCTGCCGCAATTGCGCACCGACATTAGCGAGAATTTTTCTGCAAAGGGTGCTTACAAGCTTCGCGCCGCCGACGCGCCGCGCAAAGTTATCTTGATTGCAACCGGGTCTGAAGTCGAAATCGCAAACGCAGTTGCAGATAAACTTGAACAACAAGGCATTGGCGCGGACGTCGTATCGATGCCAAGCTGGGAGCGCTTCGACGCTCAGGCCGCTGCTTATAAATCCGAGCTTTTGCCGAATGATACGCTCCGCGTCTCGATTGAAGCTGGCACAACTATGGGTTGGGAGCGTTATGTCGGCGAGGGCCTTCGGATTGGCATCGACAGCTTCGGCGCTTCAGGCCCAATCGACGCCCTTTACGATTATTTTGGCCTGACCGCTGACAAGATCACCCCGCAAATTGTCGCCCGACTGG
Source organism: Sphingorhabdus sp. (assembly GCF_046596595.1). GTDB lineage: Bacteria > Pseudomonadota > Alphaproteobacteria > Sphingomonadales > Sphingomonadaceae > Sphingorhabdus_B. Next base: position 72,418 of record NZ_JBKJMB010000024.1, on the reverse strand, counting down.
GCCAATAGGAGCAAGCATGACTGTAAAAGTAGCAATTAACGGATTTGGCCGCATTGGACGTTTGGTTGCACGCGCGATTTTGGAGCGCGATGACCATGACCTCGAATTGGTTGCAATCAATGATCTTGCCCCCGCGAAGGCCAATGCACTGTTGTTCAAGCGGGATAGCGTCCATGGGCCTTTTCCCGGCACAGTCGAAGCCGATGGCAATGACATTATCGTCAACGGCAATCGCATCCATGTGACTGCGGAGCGCGACCCGGCCAATCTGCCGCATGCCGCCAACAATGTCGACATCGCGCTTGAGTGCACCGGATTTTTCACTGACCGCGTCAGCGCGGAAAAGCATCTGGCCGCAGGCGCAAAGCGTGTCCTGATATCCGCGCCAGGCAAGAATGTTGATAAGACTGTAGTTTTTGGTGTCAACCACGACGTTTTAACGTCAGGCGACGTCATTGTATCGAACGCCAGCTGCACCACCAATTGCCTTGCACCATTGGCAAAGGTACTCAATGACGCCATTGGTATCGAGCGCGGGTTGATGACCACAATCCACAGCTACACCAACGACCAGAAAATCCTCGACCAGATTCACGACGATATGCGCCGCGCGCGTGCCGCCGCGATGTCGATGATCCCGACCACCACTGGCGCAGCGCGCGCCGTGGGCGAGGTGATGCCCGAGTTGAAGGGCAAGCTCGATGGCTCGGCAATCCGCGTACCGACGCCCAATGTCAGCATTGTGGACCTGACCTTCACGCCGAAGCGTGACACGTCGGTGGAAGAGGTCAATGCATTGTTGAAGGCCGCGTCTGAAGGCAAGCTCAAGGGCGTTCTGGCCTATTCTGACGAACCTTTGGTCTCGATTGACTATAATCATTGCCCGGCAAGCTCGACAATCGACAGCCTTGAAACGGCCGTCATTGATGGCAAGCTTGTGCGTGTGTTGAGCTGGTATGACAACGAATGGGGTTTTTCCAACCGCATGGTCGACACCGCCGGCGTCATCGGCAAGTTACTGTAAGGATTTATTGATGACCTTCCGCACGCTCGACGATCTGGGGGATATTGCGGGTAAACGCGCACTCGTGCGTGTCGACCTGAATGTTCCCATGGCCGACGGGCGGGTAACCGACGAAACACGGCTGCGTGCGTTATTGCCCACGGTGCTTGAATTGGCGGACAAAGGCGCCAAAGTCCTGTTGCTTGCCCATTTCGGTCGTCCCAAGGGCGCTAAGCACAGCGAAATGTCGGTGTCGATGGTTCTGGATGCTTTGGAAAATGTGCTTGGGCGCGAAGTTATGTTTGTGCCCGAAATTGCGGGCGACGTTGTTGCGCAGTCTGTGGGAATTTTGGGCAACGGAGACATCGCATTACTGGAAAATACCCGGTTTTGGCCAGGTGAGGAAGCCAACGACCCCGTACTTGCGCGTGATGTGGCCGCCAATGGCGATTTATACGTCAACGACGCCTTTTCGGCAGCGCATCGCGCGCATATGTCGACCGAGGGGCTTGCGCACATCTTGCCAGCTTATGCAGGTCGATCGATGGAGGCAGAGCTTAAGGCGCTGCAGGCGGCATTGGGTTCTCCCGAACATCCAGTGGCAGCCGTTGTCGGCGGGGCAAAAGTATCAACCAAGCTTGATGTCCTGAACAATCTGGTCAAGCAAGTCGATCATCTCATTATCGGTGGCGGGATGGCGAACACCTTTTTAGCCGCACGCGGCGTCAACGTCGGAAAATCTCTGTGCGAACATGACTTAGCAGCCCAGGCCAACGCGATCATGGATGCTGCTGATGCCGCTGGCTGCACCGTACATCTGCCATATGACGTCGTGACGTCAGTCGAATTTCGCGCAAACCCGCCGGTTCGGACGGTCAATGTGCATGAGGTCGCGCCCGACGAAATGATCCTTGATATCGGGCCAGCGGCCGTCGAGGCATTGGCTGACGTATTGAAAAACTGCCGCACATTGGTATGGAACGGGCCATTAGGCGCGTTTGAAATTGAACCGTTTGACGCTGCAACGGTTTCACTTGCGCGGACAGCCGCTGCGCTGACGCGGGAAGGTTCGCTGGTTTCGGTTGCGGGCGGGGGAGATACCGTTGCAGCATTGGAACACGCTGGAGTGACAAAGGACTTTACGTTTGTGTCTACCGCAGGTGGTGCTTTCCTCGAATGGATGGAAGGCAAGCCGCTACCGGGGGTCGACGCTTTAAACATAGATTAAACATGCGGGGCAATGCCCCGTTTTTTTCGAACAAATATGCATACGTATGCCCAAAGAACGCACAGGAAAATAAATATGAATAACAATGACATGATGGATAAAGTTGCGACATCATCAGGCTTCATCGCTGCATTGGACCAAAGCGGTGGTTCGACGCCAAAGGCACTGCGCGGCTACGGCATTGAAGAAGACGCCTATGCCAGCGAAGAAGAGATGTTTGGGCTTATCCACGACATGCGGGCGCGCATCATTACTGCGCCAAGCTTTTCGGGCGAGAAGGTCTTGGGCGCGATCCTTTTTGAGCGGACTATGGATGGCGAAGCGGGCGGCAAGCCAGTACCAGCAGCCTTGCAGGACCGCGGCGTCGTGCCGTTCCTCAAGGTTGACAAGGGACTTGAGGATGAAGCCGACGGCGTTCAGTTGATGAAGCCGATACATGGTCTTGATGAACTGTTGCAACGCGCCAAGGCGAAGGGCGTATTCGGCACCAAAAAGCGATCGGTGATTAATCAGGCATCGCCTTCGGGCATCGCCGCTATTGTAAAACAGCAGTTCGAAGTGGCTGAACAAATCTTGGCCCACGGCCTAATGCCCATTATCGAGCCTGAGGTGAACATCAAAAGCGCGGACCGCGCGCAAAGTGACGTCATTTTGCGCGACGAGATCCTAAAGGCACTGGATAATGTGTCAGGCGATCATAAGGTCATGTTAAAGCTGTCTATTCCGGCAGAGGCCGGGACGTTTGATTCGCTTATCAATCACCCACGCGTGCTGCGTGTTGTTGCATTGTCAGGCGGCTATGCGCGCACCGAGGCGTGCGCCGAGCTTGCCAAGAATAAGGGCATTATTGCCAGCTTCTCGCGGGCATTGCTTGAAGATTTGCGCCACCAGATGACCCCGGACGAATTTGATGCGGCACTTGCCAGCGCAATCGATGAAATCCACGCAGCATCGGCGACTTGAGTTTGGAGAGGGGCCAGCGGCAAATGCGCAAGATGTTTGCCGCTGGCCTAAAGCCTCGTTAAGAGGCGCGGCATGACTGAATATGCATGCCAATTATATCTGATCTCGCCGCTTGATGTCGGCGGTGATTTTCCGGCGCAATTAGAACTGGCCTTATCCGCTGGCACGGTCGCGGCCTTTCAATTTCGCGTTAAAGGTGTGGATCAGCACGAGGCAGCCGCCTTGGCTGAGCCTTTGCAAGCAATTTGCGCAGCGCATGATGTGGCCTTTATCGTGAACGACAGTGTCGCGCTTGCCAAACGGCTGAAAGCAGATGGTGTGCATCTGGGCCAGGGCGACGGTGATGTCCGCGAGGCCCGCGAACTGCTGGGACCTGACGCACAAATTGGTGTCACGTGTCACAATAGCCGCCACCTTGCGATGGAAGCAGCAGAGGCTGGCGCGGATTATGTCGCTTTTGGCGCATTTTACCCGACGGAGACGAAGAACGTGGACCATGTCGCTGAACTGGACACATTACAGAAATGGTCCATGATCACCGAAGTGCCCTGCGTGGCTATTGGTGGTGTCACTCCGGACAATGCCAAGCCATTAATTGACGCTGGCGCTGATTTCTTGGCAGTCAGCAGCTCGATATGGAACCACCCGGAAGGACCCGCCGAAGCAGTAAAGGCATTCAACGCACTGCTTGCCTAATTGCGTCGTCATCGCTAAAGGCCGCGTCCAACGGCACGTTTTGCGTGTCAGCTCTTTCCATCTGTCAAGCGAGTTCACTCATGAAAATCAACGCGGTTGAAATCAAGCCGGGTAACATTCTGGAATATGAAGGCGGCCTGTGGCGTGTCGTAAAGACCGCGCATACTCAGCCCGGCAAGGGCGGCGCTTACATGCAAGTGGAACTCAAGAACCTTCGTGATGGCCGCAAGAACAACATCCGTTTTCGTTCCGCCGAAAGCGTTGAGAAAGTGCGCCTTGACCAGAAGGACTTCCAGTTTTTGTACGCCGAGGGCGACAACCTGGTGTTCATGGACAAGGAAACCTATGATCAGGTGACCTTGCCAAGCGATCTGTTGGGTGATGCCGCGGCCTTCCTCCAGGACGGCATGGATGTCGTCATGGAAATGTATGATGACGAGGCGCTTTCTGTTGCCCTGCCAGACCAAATCGAAGCAATGGTTGTTGAAGCCGACGCTGTTGTCAAAGGCCAGACCGCCTCATCCAGCTACAAACCTGCAATCCTTGACAATGGCGTCCGCGTCATGGTGCCGCCGTTCATCAGCTCGGGCACACGTATCGTTGTGGACGTCTACGAACGGGAATATGTCAAGAAGGCCGATTAAGTACGTTCCCCTCCCGCAGGCGGGAGGGGTTAGGGGAGGGTAGTTCCCTCCATTTGAATTTTACTCTCGTTTCGCGGATGCAGGCCCTCCCCCGGCCCATCCAGCAAGCGGGAGGGGAGCATTATATGCCAGCATTAACTGGTCTTTTGACCATCATGGAAAAAGCGGCCCGTAAGGCGGGTGGCAAGCTACGCCGTGATTTCGGCGAGATTGAGCATTTGCAGGTCTCGCAAAAGGGACCAGCAGATTTCGTGTCGAAGGCCGATGAACGCGCCGAGGATACGATCTTCCGCGAACTTGAAATTGCACGCCCTGATTGGGGCTTCCTAATGGAAGAAGGCGGAATGATTGCCGGAGCTGACGGCAAGCCGCGTTTCATCGTCGACCCGCTTGATGGCACAAGCAATTTTCTGCACGGAATTCCGCATTTTGCGATCTCGATTGCTGTGCAAGATCCAAAGCCCGATGGTTCTGGATGGGGTGATATTTTTGCGGGCCTCGTATACAACCCGATTACAGATGAGAGCTTCTGGGCCGAGCGCGGTAAGGGCGCTTGGCTGGGCAACCGCCGTCTGCGCGTTTCTGCGCGCCGACAACTGAACGAGGCACTGATCGCGACCGGCACGCCCTATAAGGGCCATGGCGACTTCGATGAATGGTCCAAGATTTACAACGCTATTGGGCCTTCGGTGTCGGGTATCCGCCGCTTCGGGGCCGCAAGTCTCGATCTGGCTTGGCTCGCTGCGGGGCGTTATGATGGCTTTTGGGAAAGTGGGCTTTCGCCCTGGGATACAGCCGCAGGATGCCTGCTTGTCCGTGAAGCCGGGGGCTTTGTGACCGACTATCGCGGCCGAAGCCCGCATATCGCCGATGTTCAGGTTTTGGCCGCAAATGATATCTTGCATAGCAAGCTGCACAAGTTGTTGGTCGGGGCGATAAAATAAGTTGCAAAAAAGGTAATAAAAATGCCGAGTCTTGGCCTTGCAGGTCAGGATTCTTCTGCCTAGAAGCGCCGCAAGTGACTGGGTTTCGGAAGCGGGTTTGATATGACTGATTTGTCGCAATATTTGCCAATACTGCTTTTCCTTGTGGTGGCGCTCGCATTGTCGTCGGCTTTTGTTTTTTTGCCGATGGGTGTGTCGCGTCTGACCGGCACGCACAAGCCAACAGAAGCCAAGCTGACCGAGTATGAATGCGGCTTTCCGGCCTTCGAAGATTCACGCAGCCAGTTTGACGTGCGTTTCTATCTTGTGGCAATTTTGTTCATTATCTTCGACCTCGAAGCTGCCTTTTTGTTTCCTTGGGCCGTCAGCTTGGGTGAAACGGGATGGGTTGGATGGGGCACGATGATGCTGTTCCTGTTCGAACTGGTCATCGGATTTATTTATGCATGGAAAGTGGGAGCACTCGAATGGGAGTAATCACACCAACGCTGTCGGACGTGCAAACGCCGGATGCCGCCTTTTTCAAGGACATTGAAAGCGAAGTGAACGACAAGGGCTTCGTCGTTTCATCGGCCGAGGACCTGTTCAATTGGGCGCGTACCGGTTCGTTGTGGCCGATGACATTTGGGCTTGCATGCTGTGCGGTCGAAATGATCCACGGTTATATGCCGCGTTATGACTTTGAACGTTTCGGCATCGCGCCGCGCGCTTCACCGCGTCAGTCGGACGTCATGATCGTAGCTGGCACGTTGTGCAACAAAATGGCCCCTGCATTGCGTAAGGTTTACGACCAGATGTCGGAGCCGAAATATGTCATTTCCATGGGCAGCTGTGCCAATGGAGGTGGCTATTATCATTATAGCTACAGCGTTGTGCGCGGTTGCGATCGCGTTGTGCCCGTCGACATCTATGTGCCCGGTTGCCCGCCGACTGCGGAAGCATTGCTGTACGGAATCATGCAGTTGCAGCGTAAAATCCGCCGGACGGGAACCATAGAACGGTGAGCCATTCCGCACCTCTGATAACAACGCCCGAAGGCACGCTTGACGCCATCAAAGCGGCGCTTGGCCAGCATATGGTTTCAATCGAAGAGGCCAATGGCGAGATAGCTGTGCATATTCACCGCGATGCGTTGGTCGAGTGCATGATCCAACTGCGCGATGAATGTGCCTATCAGCAGCTGATGGAAATCGCCGGCGTTGACTGGCCAGATCGCGATCCAAGGTTCGAGGTCGTCTACTGCCTGCTTAGTCTTACCAAGAACCATCGCATCCGCGTTCATTTGGCAACGAATGAAGATCAGGCCGTGCCGTCGGTCACTGGTATCTGGCCGGTCGCGGGATGGCTGGAACGCGAAGTATTCGACATGTATGGCGTGCTTTTTTCCGGCAATACCGATTTGCGCCGCATATTGACCGATTATGGCTTTTCGGGGCACCCGCAACGCAAGGATTTCCCGCTCACGGGCTATGTCGAGTTGCGCTATTCGGAAGAAGAAAAGCGCGTCAAATATGAGCCGGTTCAGTTGGCGCAGGATTTCCGCAATTTCGATTTTCTGTCGCCATGGGAAGGCGCGGATTACGTGCTGCCCGGCGACGAAAAGACCGGTGAAGGGGATGGCAAGGGTGCGACGCAGCGCATGACGGCTGAAGAAGTCAAAAAGGACCCGGTCAAGCCAAGCTCGCCTCCGCCGCCGACACCAAAGACGACGGACACGCCAGCGCAGACAGGCGCAGGTAAGGCGTCAAACAAGGAGGCGGTTAAGCGAAGCGTTCGCAAGCCTAAGGCGACGGGAGACAAGGCATGAGTATGCAGCAGGATCTCGCGCCTACAACTGGCGACGAAGTCATCCAGAATTACACAATCAACTTCGGACCGCAGCATCCCGCCGCGCACGGCGTGTTGCGTCTGGTGATGGAACTCGATGGCGAGATCGTCGAACGGCTTGACCCACATATCGGCCTTTTGCACCGCGGCACTGAGAAGCTGATCGAGTATAAAACTTACTTACAGGCGTTGCCCTATTTCGACCGGCTAGATTATGCGTCGCCGATGGCAATGGAGCATAGCTATGTTCTGGCAATCGAGAAACTGCTTGATCTCGAGGTGCCAATCCGCGCGCAATATTTGCGTGTGTTATTTGCTGAACTCACGCGGATTAAGAACCATACGCTGAACATTGCGCACCATATCATTGATGTCGGCGCAATGACCCCGCCATTGTGGTTGTATGAAATCCGCGAAGATATCATGGGCTTTTACGAACGCGCGAGCGGCGCACGGATGCATGCGGCATGGTTCCGTCCAGGCGGCGTACATCAGGATGTGCCGTTGAAGCTGTTGACCGATATTGCGGAATGGCTCGACGACCGCATGCCGCGTCTGTTCGAAGACGCAATGGCGCTGGTGGTCGACAACCGCATTTTCAAACAGCGCAATGTTGATATCGCGATCGTGTCGAAGGAAGATGCGATCAAATGGGGCTTTTCCGGCCCAATGATCCGTGGTGCGGGGATCCCGTGGGATATCCGCAAGAGCCAGCCTTATGACGTCTATGCCAAGATGGAATTCGACATTCCTGTCGGCACGCGCGGCGACTGCTATGACAGGTTCATGGTGCGCGTCGAAGAAGTCCGCCAGTCGGTCCGCATCATGAAGCAGTGCATTCAGCAAATGCCCGAAGGTCCGGTATGCAGCGACGACCGTAAGGTTACGCCGCCCAACCGCGCGGAAATGAAACAGTCGATGGAAGCTTTAATCCATCACTTCAAACTTTACACAGAGGGCTTCAAAGTACCCGCCGGAAGCGTCTATGTGGCCACTGAGAGCCCGAAAGGCGAGTTCGGGGTGTATCTTGTCGCTGACGGAACAAACAAGCCCTATCGCTGTAAAATCCGCCCTACGGCGTTTTCGCATTTGCAGGCGATGGACTTTATGACCCGTGGGCACATGCTGGCGGATACGACAGCGATTTTGGGCGCGCTCGACATTGTGTTCGGGGAGTGTGACCGCTGATGACTCGCGAGCTTATGTTTTTGGCATCGGCAGCATTTGGGTCGGTCGCGTTGGTCGCGGCCTATCTATATCTCTTCCATGACGGTATTTCGGCAAAGGAAGTTGGCTCAACCGCTGCCGCCATGATTTTTGGCGCATATCTGGGACGGGTCTGGGGACGGAAAGAAGCACATGGCTGAGGCAGCACGGATCCCCGACGAAACCGAAACCCGCGCGAAATGGGGCGGCTTTGCCTTTACGCCCGAGTATCAGGCGAAGGCGGATGTCTTTATTGGCCGCTATCCTGCTGGTCGGCAGCAGTCCGCTGTTATGGCTTTGCTTGACCTTGCGCAGCGTCAGGTCGGCGAAGAAACGCACACGCAGGGTTGGTTGCCCGTCCCTGTGATCGAATATGTCGCGAACTATCTGGGCATGCCGTATATGCGCACATACGAGGTTGCGACCTTTTACACGATGTACAACCTTGCACCGGTGGGCCGTTACCATGTGCAAGTGTGCGGAACGACGCCATGCATGCTGCGCGGGTCCGACGACATCATCGCGGCGTGTAAGAACCGGGGCCTTGTAAAGGGAGCCACAACGCCAGATGGCATGTTCACACTGAACGAAGTGGAATGCATGGGCAATTGTGCCTCTGCGCCCATGGTCCAGATCAACGACGATAACTACGAAGATCTTGATTATGACAGCATGACCGCGATTCTGGGCGATCTTGCCGAGGGTAAGCAACCCAAGATCGGCACGCAATTGCCCGGACGCCACACGGTTGAGCCGTATGGCGGCGCAACAACGCTGCACGCGATGGTTGACAAAAACCATGATTATCGGGGGGAGTATTGATGTTTGCCTTGATCTCACCCAACTCCGTCGCCCCAGCGCAGGCTGGGGCCCATCGCGTCTTTCGGTCACGGACGACAAGCGAGATAGGCACCAGCCTTCGCTCGTGCGACGTGGCGTGTTTTTGTGAGACTGGGGGATTGGACTAATGGAATTTCTTCCCCTTATTGGCGTCCTCATCGCGGTATTCATCGCCTGGAAATTGCTCACCGGCATCATTAAACTTGCCGTTATTGGCTTATTGATCGCGGGCGCCGCTTGGTTTCTTCTTGGAGGTTTGGGCTGATGCTCGCTGACAAAGACCGGATTTTTACCAATCTTTATGGCTATCAGGATTTCGGCCTGAAGGCTGCGCAAGTACGCGGTGACTGGGACAAAACCGCTGACTTGATGAAGGTCGGGCAGGACGCGATTATTGAAGAAGTGAAAGCGTCCGGTCTGCGCGGCCGTGGCGGCGCAGGTTTCCCAACCGGTATGAAGTGGAGCTTCATGCCTAAAGCACCCACGCCTGAACGACCGAATTTTCTTGTCATTAACGCCGATGAATCCGAACCCGGCAGTTGCAAGGACCGCGAGATTATCCGCCATGATCCCCACAAGCTGATCGAAGGGGCGTTGATTGCCGGTTTCGCGATGCGTGCCCGTGCGGCGTATATCTACATTCGCGGCGAGTATATTTTTGAGGCAAAGTCTCTCGAGACTGCGGTCGCAGAAGCTTATTCTGCAGGCCTGCTGGGGAAAAATGCCGCCAAGTCAGGATATGACTTCGACGTGTTCGTCCATCGCGGTGCTGGCGCCTATATTTGCGGTGAAGAAACCGCGATGATCGAAAGCCTCGAGGGCAAAAAAGGGCAACCGCGCCTCAAACCTCCATTTCCTGCGGGTGCGGGCCTTTATGGTTGCCCCACGACCGTCAATAATGTGGAAAGCATCGCAGTCGTGCCGACAATATTGCGGCGTGGTGCGGCATGGTTCAAAAGCTTTGGCCGGGAAAATAATCACGGGACGAAGCTGTTCCAGATTTCAGGCCATGTCGAAAAGCCATGTGTCGTTGAAGAAGAAATGGGCATTTCGTTTCGCGATCTGATCGAAAAGCATTGCGGCGGCATTCGCGGTGGTTGGGACAATCTTCTCGCGGTCATTCCCGGCGGATCTTCGGTGCCACTGGTGCCCGCCGCCATGATGATGGATGTGCCGATGGATTTTGACGGCTGCAAGGAAGTCGGCTCTGGCCTTGGCACCGCTGCCGTTATCGTCATGGACAAGTCCACCGACATTGTGCGCGCAATCGCGCGGCTTTCCTATTTTTACAAACATGAAAGCTGCGGCCAATGCACGCCGTGTCGCGAAGGCACTGGCTGGATGTGGCGCGTGATGGAAAAGATGCGCACGGGTAACGCCGACATCGGCGATATCGACACGCTGTACGATGTGACCAAGCAGGTTGAAGGCCACACCATCTGCGCGCTTGGCGATGCGGCAGCTTGGCCAATTCAAGGCCTTATCAAGCATTTCCGTCCTGAAATGGAGCGGCGCATTCACGAAGCCAAGGGTGATGGCATGCTGGAGGCGGCGGAATGAAACGCGCTTGCTTGGCATTTACTTGTTTTGTGACCTCAACGTCTGCGTCGGCACCAGTTGTAGCTCAGGAAACTGGCTCACTCATAAAGCGACCGGCTGCTCAAATTCGCGGAAACTCGCCAGAGGCGGTTAGCCGGACGCTCATCGATTTTGGCAATTGCGTCGTTCGGAAATTTCCGGAACGCGTTCAGCTTGTTACGCGCATGAATGTAACAGACCAGAAGTATCGGCCGATGCTCAAAGACCTGGCCGATGAAGATTGCCTTTCGACCGGCGAATTGAGTATGTCGTCAACCTTGTTGCGTGGCGCACTGTTTATCGGGATATATGAACGCCTGTATTCGGCAAAAGGACGTGTAGATTTTTCAACACTGCCGACGCCAGATTATTTGAAGGGCTATAGCCAACCTCTTGATCCTGCTGCGGTATCAGCGATTGCTGTCGCCCGCTTTGGCGAGTGCGTCGCACGTAAGGAGAGTGCAAATGCCGTGCAACTTATCAATAGCCTTCCAGGGTCATCGAGTGAGGATACAATCATACGTGGCTTGACGCCGTCCATTAGCGGCTGTGTTCCAGCAGGTGAAACTCTCCGGTTGTCTCGGCAATTTGTTCGGGCGGCAATCGCCGAAGGGATTGTTGGAATGCTTAGAAATGAAGGGCAGAAATAGATGCCTAAAGTGACCGTAGACGGCCTAGAAATCGAAGTCCCTGCCGGCGCGACCGTATTGCAGGCGTGCGAGATGGCGGGGAAGGAAATTCCGCGCTTTTGCTACCATGAGCGGCTGTCCATCGCGGGCAATTGCCGGATGTGCCTGGTGGAGGTTGCCCCCGGGCCACCAAAGCCGCAGGCAAGTTGCGCTCTGCCCGCAACAGATGGCCAGATAATTCGCACGGACACACCGATGGTCAAAAAGGCACGCGAAGGGGTGATGGAGTTCCTCCTCATCAACCACCCGCTCGATTGCCCGATCTGTGATCAAGGCGGCGAATGTGACCTGCAGGACCAAAGCGTGGCTTATGGTCGCGGCGCATCGCGCTTCGAGGAAAACAAGCGCGCGGTGACTGAAAAATATATGGGTCCTTTGGTGAAAACCGCGATGACTCGCTGCATTCAGTGCACCCGCTGCGTGCGTTTTGCCGAAGAAGTGGCTGGCATCGAAGAAGTCGGCGCGATTGGTCGCGGCGAGAATATGCAGATTACGACTTATCTCGAGCACGCGATGCAAAGCGAGCTTTCGGGCAATGTGGTCGATCTGTGCCCCGTAGGCGCACTGACATCGAAACCATATGCGTTTGAAGCCCGCCCTTGGGAGTTGAAAAAGACACCAAGCATCGACGTGATGGACGCGGTTGGCACCAACATCCAGCTTGACAGCCGGGGCAGGGCAGTGATGCGCGCCTTGCCGCGTATCAACGACGATGTGAACGAGGAATGGGCGTCGGACAAAACCCGCCACGCCGTTGACGGCCTGATGCACCGCCGTTTGGACAAGCCATACATCCGCAAAGACGGAAAGCTTGTTGCCGCAAGTTGGGCAGATGCCTTTGACGCCATCAAGACCCATTGGACAGGCGACGCAGCCGTCCTGGCTGGCGATCAGGTGGATTGCGAGACGATGTTCGCTGCGCGCGAATTGGCGGGCTCTAGCTTGCTTGAGGGCCGCCAGACTGGTCTGGCGTATGACACGTCATCGCTGTCGGCTGTTAACTTCAACACCACCATTGCCGGCATTGAAAACGCCGATGTGATCTTGTTGGTTGGAAGCGACCTGCGCCGTGAAGCGCCGTTGGTAAACACGCGCATTCAAAAAGCCATACGCAAGCGCAGCGCAAAGGTGTTTGCCATCGGGCCCGTGACCGACCTTACGTATAAGGTCGAGTGGCTTGGCGACGATCTGAGTGCGCTCGCCAAGGCACCCAAGGCATTAGCAGAAGCGTTGAAGGCAGCGGAGCGCCCGGCGATTATCGTCGGGGGCGGCGCGCTGCGTTATGACGGCGTGCATGGGGCGGCGTTGGCATTTGCCAAGAAGTTCAACTTGGTGCGTGATGGCTGGAACGGCTTTAACGTTCTGCATTTTGCTGCGGCGCGCATGGGTGGGCTTATGCTCGGTTATGCGCACGACGGCGGTATTAAAAAGCTGGCTGCTTTATCTCCGAAATTGGCGTTTTTCCTTGGCGCGGACGAGGTGGATTACAGCCTATTTGCCGACAGCTTCAAAGTGTATGTTGGCCACCATGGCGACAAGGGCGCGCATCATGCCGACGTCATACTGCCGGGCGCAGCTTATTCCGAAAAGTCGGGCACTTATGTTAATCTTGAAGGCCGTGTTCAGCGCGGGGAGCGTGCGGTTTTCCCTCCCGGCGATGCGCGCGAAGATTGGGCAATATTCCGCGCACTTTCGGATGTGTTGGGCAAGCGGTTACCCTTTGATAATATCGAACAGCTGCGTGCGCACATGACCTTGGCTGTGCCGGCATTGGGTGTCGAAGGTCTCGCCGATTATGGTTGGTCTGCGCCTTCCCTTTCTTCGTCTGTCAGCGGTAAAATTGCCGACTACCCGATCAAGGATTTCTACCTGACCAACGCGATTTGCAGGGCGTCGGAGACGATGCAGAAATGTTCGGCTGAGCTGGTGCACGGCCAAGAGTTTTTGGAGGCGGCGGAATGACTTCCTTCTTCCAGGGCCTGGGCATGAGCTACGATGGCGCATGGTTCACTGCGACCATTGCGGGCATCCTGCTCATCGCGTTCCCGCTCATGCTTGCCGTGGCGCTGATAATCTATTCGGAACGCAAATTGTGGGCCGCCTTCGCGCTCCGAAAAGGCCCGAACGTTGTTGGTCCCTTTGGCATCCTGCAATCCTTCGCCGATGGCTTGAAAGTGTTTCTACAGGAAACGATCATTCCAAGCGCGTCGAACCGTGGCCTTTTCCTCATTGCGCCGATCATCACCTTCACCGTCGCATTGATGGCGTGGGCGGTTATTCCATTCGCCAACGGCGTCGTGTTGTCGAACATCAATGTCGGCTTGCTATATATTCTCGCGATCAGCAGTCTTGGCGTTTATGGCGTCGTAATCGCGGGCTGGGCGTCCAACTCGAAGTATCCATTCTATTCGGCCATGCGCGCGGCAGCGCAGATGATCTCCTACGAAGTCTCCATCGGTTTTATCCTAATCTGCATCGTCCTTTGGGCGGGCACGTTCAATATCGGCGGCATCGTTGAAGGGCAGCGCGGTCATATTTTTGGCTTTATCAACGCCTATGCTTTCAATCCGTTGCTGTTCCCCATCGCTGTCATGTTCCTGATCAGCTCCATGGCCGAAACAGCGCGTGCACCGTTCGATTTAACCGAGGCCGAAAGCGAGCTCGTTGCGGGTTATCAGACCGAATATTCTTCGATGGCCTTCGCTTTGTTCTGGCTTGGTGAATACGCCAACGTCCTGTTGATGTGCGCGCTGAACGCCATCCTTTTCTGGGGTGGATATTTGCCACCTTTTGATTGGGCGCCGCTTTATATGGTCCCCGGCATTATCTGGTTTTTTGCCAAAATCCTGCTGATGTTCTTCATCTTTGCCTGGGTGAAGGCCACCGTGCCGCGTTACCGCTATGATCAGTTGATGCGTCTGGGCTGGAAAGTCTTTCTCCCCATCTCGCTCTTCTGGGTCTTTCTCGTAAGCGGCTATCTTATGTTCACAGGACATTTCGCATGACCACTGTTGCCCATCTCATCAAAACCTTCACCTTGTGGGAATTCGTCAAGGCGCATTTGTTGACCTTGAAATATTTTTTCAAGCCAAAGGCAACGATCAACTACCCTTATGAAAAGAACGCGCTTAGCCCGCGTTTTCGCGGTGAGCACGCGCTTCGTCGCTATCCGAATGGCGAAGAAAGGTGTATTGCATGCAAGCTTTGCGAGGCGGTTTGTCCGGCTCTTGCAATCACTATTGAATCTGAGCCACGTGAAGACGGTAGCCGCCGGACGACACGGTACGACATTGACATGACCAAGTGCATTTACTGCGGCTTTTGCCAGGAGGCATGCCCCGTCGATGCAATTGTCGAGGGTCCAAATTTCGAATTCGCGACCGAAACGCGAGAGGAATTGCTCTATGATAAAACCAAGCTTCTCGACAACGGCGCAAAATGGGAACGGGCAATTGCCGCGAACCTTGCTGCCGATGCACCCTATCGTTAAGGGCGGCGCAATGACGGAACAACGTTCGAAATTTAACCGCAGTGCTGAGCCTGTCGAAGCACGCACCAAAGGGAAACTTAACGCTGTTAAACGCCCTTCGACGGTCGCATTCGCTTTGCGTCTGCTGCTCAGGGCTGCGGTTTTTAGGGCAGGAAGTACCTTGGCATGATCCAGGTCGTTTCATTTTATATCTTCGCAAGCATCGTCATTGCCTCGGCTGCGATGGTCATTTTTGCGCGCAATCCGGTGCACAGCGTGCTGTGGCTTATTGTGGCATTCTTTAACGCTGCCGGCCTCATGGTCCTGATTGGCGCAGAATTCATCGCCATGTTGCTCGTCATCGTTTATGTCGGCGCGGTCGCGGTGTTGTTCCTGTTTGTCGTGATGATGCTCGACATTGATTTTGCAGAATTGCGCGCTGGTTTCGTCAAGAATGTACCGCTTGGGATTTTGCTTGCTGTCGTGTTGGTGGCTGAGCTCGTGCTTGGCATTGGGGCATATCAAGCAGGCGCGGTGAAGCTTGGGACGCCCGATGCAGGCGTTGCGACGGTATCGGCAACAGTGCCCAACATCGAAGCCATTGGCGGACTGCTTTACAGCAAATATGTGTTCCTGTTCGAAACTGCGGGCTTGATCCTGCTGGTTGCGATGGTCGGCGCGATTGTTCTCACCCATCGAAGAAGCCATGGCACGCGTGGCCAAAATATTAGCCGTCAGGTGCAACGCCGTCCCCAAGAAGCGACGCGTAACGTTAATCAACCCGTCGGGCAGGGGATCGAGTTATGATTGTCGTCCCTATCGTCATGCTGAACTTGTTTCAGCACAACGCACTGGCGCCCGTTATCCTGAACCAAGTTCAGGATAACGAAATTTGGATTGGAGCGTGCCAGTGATTGGTATCGAACATTATCTCGTGGTCAGCAGCATACTGTTCGTGATGGGCGTGCTTGGCATTTTCCTGAACCGCAAGAATGTGATCATCATCCTGATGGCGATTGAGCTTATCCTGCTTGCGGTGAATATCAATCTGGTCGCATTCAGCGTGTTTCTAGGTGACCTGACCGGCCAGATTTTTGCTATGTTCGTTCTGACCGTCGCAGCGGGCGAAGCCGCGATCGGGCTTGCCATTTTGGTCATTTACTTCCGCGGTCGCGGCACCATCGCCGTTGATGATGTCAACCGGATGAAGGGATAACATCCAGTGACTGCAATCCATATCATCGTTTTCTTGCCGCTTTTGGCTGCGCTCGTCGCTGGTCTGGGGCAGCGCTTTATCGGCGCATTGGCGGCGAAAACCCTGACAACAGCCGGGCTGTTCATCGCCGCCTTGCTTAGCTGGCCAATCTTCATCGGCTTTCTGAACGGCAGCGAGACCACCTATGTGCAACCCGTGATGACATGGGTTCAATCGGGCAGCTTGTCATTCGATTGGGAATTGCGCGTAGACGCGCTCACGGCGGTCATGCTGGTTGTCATTACAACCGTGTCCGCACTCGTGCATCTATATAGCTGGGGCTATATGGAGGAGGACCCCGACCAGCCTCGCTTTTTTGCCTATCTGTCGCTGTTTACCTTCGCGATGCTGATGTTGGTTACGGCCAACAATCTGGTGCAGATGTTCTTCGGTTGGGAAGGCGTCGGTCTTGCGTCGTATTTGCTGATCGGGTTCTGGTACAAAAAGCCAAGCGCGAATGCTGCGGCCATCAAGGCGTTTGTGGTCAACCGCGTTGGTGACCTGGGCTTCATGCTTGGAATTTTTGGTATTTTCTGGCTGTTCGGCACCGTTTCCATTCCGGACATTCTGGCCGCCGCGCCTGACAAGGTTGGTTCGAGCATTGGTTTCCTCGGCTTGCGGGTCGACACAATGAGCCTGTTGTGCGTGTTGTTGTTCATAGGCGCGATGGGCAAGTCGGCGCAGCTTGGACTGCACACATGGTTGCCCGACGCAATGGAAGGCCCAACGCCGGTTTCGGCGCTGATTCATGCTGCAACCATGGTCACTGCGGGTGTGTTTATGGTCTGCCGCTTGTCGCCATTGTTCGAGACAAGCCAGTTTGCGTTGAATGTTGTAACGATTGTCGGGGCAACCACTGCGATTTTCGCGGCGACCGTCGGGCTCGTTCAAACCGACATCAAACGCGTGATTGCATATTCCACCTGCTCGCAACTCGGCTACATGTTCTTTGCCGCAGGAACCGGCGCTTATGGCGCTGCGATGTTCCATTTGTTCACGCACGCATTTTTTAAGGCTCTGCTGTTTTTGGGCGCGGGCTCGGTCATTCACGCGATGCACCATGAACAGGATATGCGTTATTATGGCGGTCTTCGGAAACATATCCCGCTGACATTCTGGGCCATGATGGCCGGCACATTAGCGATTACCGGCGTGGGTATCTTGGGCGTTGGCGGTTTTGCCGGATTTTATTCAAAAGACGCAATTATTGAGGCCGCATTCGCCAGTGGATCCACTTATCACATGTATGGCTTTGCAATCGGCGTGATCGCCGCGCTTTTGACAAGCTTCTACAGCTGGCGTTTGATGTTCCTGACCTTTTTCGGCACGCCGCGCTGGGCGCAGTCCGAGCATATTCAGCACGCTATGCACGACCATGCCGAGCACAACCCACCCGCACAGGAAGATGCGGGGAATGACCACGCTGCGCACGCTCACGGCGGCCATGAAGATGGGACCGGCGGCTATCACCCGCATGAGAGCCCATGGTCCATGCTGGTGCCTTTGGCTGTCCTCACGGTGGGCGCGGTGTTTGCCGGGTTTGTCTTCCACAATGCCTTTCTTGAGGCGGAAATGGGAACGGCATTTTGGGCGAACAGTACATTATATTTCAACGAACAACTTATGCATGCGATGCATGAAGTTCCGTTGTGGGTGAAATTGTCGTCGACGGTGGCAATGCTCGTTGGTCTGACGACGGCCTATCTGATGTACCAACGGTCCGCAGATGCGCCGCAGCGTCTGGCCGCTACCTTTGCGCCGATTTACCGTTTCTTCCTCAACAAATGGTATTTTGACGAGTTGTATAACTGGCTCTTCATCCGTCCTGCATTCTGGTTCGGGCGTCTGTTCTGGAAACAGGGGGACATTGGGATTATTGACCGCTTCGGTCCGAACGGTTCGGCGGCTGTTGTTTCCTTCGGCAGCAAGATGGCTGTCCGGATGCAGTCGGGTTATCTGTATACATATGCGCTTGTGATGCTTCTCGGCTTGGTCATCGCGGTTAGCTGGATGATGGTGAGAGTATAATGAACGCCGCGGATATTCCTGTACTTTCCATCATGCTGGCCATTCCGGTGGTTGCGGCGGCAATTTGCCTTTTTGTGCGCGCCGAGCTTGCGCGCACGGTTGCCCTCGTCGCCACACTTGCCAACCTTCTTCTCGGTATTTCGCTGTGGATCAGCTACGATCTTGCCGGTGCGCAGTGGCAGTTTACCGAAAGCGCGACCTTATTTGGACCAATTGGCTGGCGGCTTGGCATTGACGGTATTTCGCTGACGCTCATCATGCTGTCTGTGTTCCTGATGCCGATCTGTATTGGTGCAAGCTGGACATCAATCCAGAAACGCGTCGGAGAATATATGGCGGCGTTCCTGTTGATGGAAACGCTCATGATCGGCGTTTTTGCGGCGCAGGATTTGCTTTTATTCTACGTCTTCTTCGAAGCTGGCCTGATCCCGATGTATCTCATCATTGGGATCTGGGGCGGGCAGGATCGTATCTACGCCTCGTATAAATTTTTCCTCTACACGTTGCTCGGTTCGCTCGTGATGCTGATTGCGATGTTGTGGATGATCCAGTTTGCTGGCACCGCCGACATTCCGACTTTGCTCAACACGGATTTCCCCGCCGAGGCGCAAAAGTGGTTATGGTTCGCGTTCTTTGCGTCGTTCGCAGTGAAGATGCCGATGTGGCCAGTGCACACATGGCTTCCCGATGCCCATGTTCAGGCACCTACCGCCGGTTCCGTCATACTGGCAGGCGTGCTCTTGAAGATGGGTGGTTACGGCTTCCTGCGCTTCTCCTTGCCGATGTTCCCGGAGGCGAGCGCTGACTTCATTCCTTTGGTGTTCGGCCTCTCGATGGTTGCCGTTGTCTACACCTCGCTCGTTGCATTGGTGCAGCAGGACATGAAAAAGCTGATCGCCTATTCGTCAGTCGCGCACATGGCCATCGTGACGATTGGGCTGTTCACGTTCAACCAACAGGGCATCGAAGGCGCGATCATCGTGATGCTAAGCCATGGCCTTGTGTCGGGCGCGCTCTTCTTATGCGTTGGCGTTATCTATGACCGCCTGCATACCCGCGAGATCGGCCGATACGGTGGCCTCAGCATCAACATGCCCAAATATGCATTATTGTTCCTGTTGTTCACGATGGCGAGCGTTGGCTTGCCTGGCACGAGCGGATTTGTCGGCGAGTTTTTGAGCCTTGCCGGCGCGTATAAGGTGTCTACTTGGGCAACGCTGATCGCCACCACAGGGATCATCCTTGGCGCTGGCTATATGTTGTATCTTTACCGCCGCATTGCCTTTGGTCCTCAGGTCAATGCTGATGCCGCCGCTATGTCCGACATCAATGGCCGCGAAATGTGGCTTCTTGCGCCAATCGCCGTCGTTGTGTTGTGGATGGGTGTGTATCCTGAAACATTCTTGGCACCCATAAGGCGCGATGTTGCGACTATTGTCGAACGCGTCGCACGCGCTGCACCTGCTGGAGACAGCAAACTCAAATTGGTTGACCCAACAACTGCGCGATACCGCGTGGTCCATGGTCCGGAAAAAAATATGGCTGAGGGGAGCCATTGATAATGGAATTAAACGCTTCTCTCCTGTTGATGCGCCCCGAACTCGTCCTGAGTTTTTCGGCGTTGGTCCTTCTGTTGATGGCTGCATGGCTTGAACAGGCCGGACGACTGATTAGTATATTGGCGGTTGCCGCACTTGTTGCGGCCGCTGCGTTCGTCGTCGCATTTATGGCCAACGGCACGGACACCTCCGTGTTCGATGGTCTGTTGGTCAACGACGCATTTGGTAATTTTTCCAAAATCCTGATTTTCATCGCTGCCGCAATTTCCTTGATGATCGCGCCGCGTTTCTTGGAAAAAGCTGGCGCAATGCGAGCAGAATATCCGGTGCTCATCCTGCTTTCCTGCGTCGGCATGGGCGTCATGGTTTCCGCAACGGACCTGATATCGCTGTATATCGGTCTCGAACTCCAGAGCCTTTCGGCATATGTTCTGGCCAGTTTTGTGCGTTCCGACGGCCGCTCTGCAGAGGCTGGACTGAAATATTTCGTCCTTGGAGCGTTGGCGAGCGGGATGCTGCTGTTCGGCGCGTCCTTGGTTTATGGTTTTGCAGGCTCGACAAGCTTTGCCGCCATTGGCACCGCAATGGATGCTGACGTCGGGCTGGGGCTGATCTTTGGCATTGTGTTCATCCTGTCGGGTCTCGCATTTAAGATAAGTGCTGCGCCATTCCACATGTGGACGCCGGACGTCTACGAAGGCGCGCCTACGCCCGTCACCGCCTTTTTTGCCAGCGCGCCAAAGGTTGCGGCGGTTGCCCTGACGAGCCGCATCGTGCTTGAGGCTTTTGGTTCGCAGATCTTGGTGTGGCAGCAGATCATTATCGCGGTTGCTTTAATGTCGATCATCATCGGCGCAGTTGGCGCGATCGGTCAGCAAAACCTCAAACGTCTGATGGCGTACAGCTCAATCAACAATGTTGGCTTCATTCTTATCGGGCTTGCCACTGGGACACAGCAGGGCATTGCCGCGATGCTGGTTTATCTGGTCATCTACGTCGCCATGACCTTGGGCAGTTTTGTTTGCATCATGCAATTAAAGGACAAGGAAGGCGGATATCGCGAGGAATTCGCCGATATTGCCGGCCTATCGAAAACGCGTCCGGCATTAGCCTATGCGCTTGCGATATTCATGTTCAGCCTCGCCGGTATCCCGCCATTGTTCGGTTTTTGGGGCAAGTTGGTGGTGTTCAACGCCGCTGTTGCCGCTGGCCTGTTGCCGCTGGCCGTGATTGGCATAACCGCTTCGGTCATTGGTGCATTTTATTATTTGAAGGTTGTCAAAGTGATGTTCTTCGATGATGCTGTTGATATCATTGCTGAAAGCGACGACAAGGTCCTTGTCTGGACCGGCGGGCTCTTGGCCGCGGCGAACTCGCCTTTGGGCTATTTTGCGATACCTGCGCTCGGAATTTGGACGGCTTATGCCGCAAGGGCCCTGTTCTGACGCCGATTTTCGAAGAAGTCGCGCTAACGGGATCCACCAATGCGGATCTTCTGGCACGCGCGGCTCAAGGCGCGCCTGAGGGATTATGGCTTCGCGCCGACGCGCAGGATGGCGGTCGTGGGCGGCTTGGGCGCGTATGGGACAGTCCGCGCGGCAATATGTTCGCCAG
The DNA here is from genome assembly GCF_046596595.1 of Sphingorhabdus sp. Lineage (GTDB taxonomy): Bacteria > Pseudomonadota > Alphaproteobacteria > Sphingomonadales > Sphingomonadaceae > Sphingorhabdus_B. The sequence continues at coordinate 50,875 of NZ_JBKJMB010000024.1, read as the reverse complement.
CACGATTGTTCGGTTGCGCGACAATGACCCGCCCGCAGCAGGTCTTGCCTTTGTAACCGCAATCACCGTTTTCGACGCTGTCAGGCAAATCGCGCCGCAGGTCGGCATCAGTCTCAAATGGCCCAATGACCTGCTCACGCGCGACGGTGCGAAGCTCTGCGGGATATTGCTGGAACGCACGTCCGACGCTGTCATCGCGGGTATTGGCCTTAATCTGGTATGGCATCCACAAAATCTTGACCGAAAGGTCTCTGATCTATCGGCGCTTGGCGCCACACCACCCGACGCGCAAACAGCCGTTGAGATTGTAGCGGAGGCGTTTGGGCGTTATGTGGATATCTGGCGGCAGTCAGGTCTGGAGCCGATCATCCGGCGGTGGGAAGCAGTTGCCCACCCGCGTGGCACGGCTTTGTCGGCGAAGCTTCCCGATGGGCAAGAATTGTATGGACTTTACGCAGGGCTCGATAGCGACGGCGCGTTGCAGCTAAGCTTGGCGGATGGTTCAATTCGTGCCATTCACGCCGCCGATGTTTTTCTAATTTAGCGAAGGGTGGGCTATGCTGCTCGCGATTGATACGGGTAACACCAATGTGAAATTTGCGTTGGTCGACGATGCTGGTGAGATACTGCAACGCTGGCGCATTGCGACGGACGCCCGGCGCACCTGTGATGAATATGCCGTCTGGCTGGATCAATTGATCCAGATGGCGGGATACCGCCGGGCGGACATCAATGCGGTCATCATTGCGACAGTCGTGCCGCGCGCGCTCCATAATCTGCAACTGCTCGCCACACGCTATTTTGGCTGCGAGGCTCTTGTTGCGGGGCGTGGTGCGGTTGGCTGGGGCATTCAGCTTCGCGTCGCCGAACCGCACGCCGTAGGTGCTGATCGCGCGGTCAATGCCATAGCCGCGCAGTCGCTTGCCGAGGGCCACAAGATTGTCATCAGCTTTGGCACCGCAACTACATTTGATTATATCGGTCCAGACGGTTCCTATCGCGGGGGCAGCATCGCGCCGGGCGTTAACCTGTCGCTTGATGCTTTGTACGCCGCTGCGGCCATGTTGCCCCGAATTGCAATCGAACCGCCACCAAATGAAAGCGTCATAGGCACAACGACTGTTGGACAAATGCAGATTGGCATCTATTGGGGCTATGTGGCGATGATCGAGGGGATTATCGCACGGATGAAAGCTGAAATTGACGAACCGGTATCGGTCATTGCAACCGGCGGTTTGGCTATCCTGTTTCAGCAACATGGCCATTTATTTGACCGGGTTGAACCCGATTTGACGCTGCGGGGGCTGGCGCTTTTGTATAGGAATAGAGAACGTACCTGATGACGACCCCAAAAAATGAACTGCTTTTCCTGGCCCTTGGCGGGTCTAACGAAATCGGGATGAATGTTAATTTATATGGCTGCCAAGGCAAATGGGTGATGGTCGATCTCGGCCTCACATTTGCCAATTCGGAATATCCCGGCGTTGACCTGGTGTTGCCTGACCTTGAATTTATCGAAAAGCGGAAAGATGACCTGTTGGGTATCGTGCTCACCCATGGGCATGAAGACCATATCGGCGCAGTAGCTTATTTTGCTGCCGATCTCGGCGTGCCGCTTTACGCGACGCCGTTCACGGCGACGCTGATCCGCGGCAAGCTCGAGGAAGAAGGCATTGCCGATTCAATCGAGCTGAACGTGATCCCGATGGAAGGTGCGTTCTCCATGGGGCCGTTTGATTTCAAATTCGTCACTTTGGCCCACTCGATCTTGGAGATGAGCGCCTGCGTCATCACCACGCCTTATGGCAAGATATTCCACACCGGTGATTGGAAGCTTGATCCGGAGCCTGTGTTGGGTACGCCTTCCACTGCCGACGCACTTACCGCAATTGGTGATAGCAAGATATTGGCGATGGTCTGCGATTCCACGAATGTCTTTAATCCTGAAACCAGCGGAAGCGAAGGCAGCGTCAAGGATGACCTGCTGAAATCGGTTAGGGCGGCCAAGGGCAGAGTCGTCGTGACGACCTTTGCCTCCAATGCGGCCCGGTTGCAGACCTTGGGCGAAGTGGCGCGCGAAAGCGGTCGCACGTTATGTTTTGCAGGCCGTTCGCTGCACCGCATTATCGAGGCGGCACAAGCCAATGGTTATTTGAAGGATATGCCCAAAACCGTCGACATGGAAAGCGTCGACAGCTTGCCGCGTCATGACGTTATTGTCGTGGCGACTGGCGGGCAGGGTGAGGCACGCGCAGCTTTGGCCCGCATTGCTGAGGGCAATCATCCTGTGAAACTGGAAGAAGGCGACACAGTCATTTTCTCTTCAAAGCAGATTCCGGGCAATGAAATCGCTATTGGCGTGATTATGAACAAATTGGCGGAGCGCAACATACTGACCGTTACCGAAAAGCAAGCGCATGTGCATGTGTCGGGACACCCCGGACAGCCAGAGCTTGCCGCACTTTATGATTGGGTTCGGCCTGAAGTGCTTATTCCCGTGCATGGCGAGCGTCGGCATATGGCCGAACAAGCGCGTTTTGCACGGGCGCATGGTGTGCCGCACGCGGTTGTCCAGTCCAATGGCGATGTTGTGCGCCTCGCACCTGGCGAAGCCAAGATTATCGGTAAGGAACGCACTGGCCGCCTTATCCTTGATGGCGACACGATCATTGCGGCGGACGGCGCGACGTTAAACGAGCGTCGCCGCTTGTCATGGTATGGTCTGATTTCGGTAGCCTTTGCGCTGGACGGACGCGACAAGATGTTGGGCAGTCCTGAAATCCGCTTGCATGGCGTTCCGATTGAGGAAGACCTCGAAGATTTTCTGGAAGAAGCGAGTGCTGCTGCGGTAAAGGCAGTCAAGGACCATCGCGGTGACTATGACAAGCTACGCGAAACCGTGCGCTTGGCCGTGCGCCGGGTGGCGGTGAGTTGGACGGGCAAAAAGCCGATTGTGGATGTTCTGATAGTGGAGACGGCATGAACTGGAGCTCTATTGTTGCCATATACGCGCTATTTTGGGTGATGACCGCGTTTGTCATTCTGCCCATCGGCGTGCGCACGCATGAGGAGTTGGGGCTACCCAAAACGCCGGGGCAGGCGGACAGTGCACCGGGTAATTTTCAACCGGGCACCATATTGCTGCGCACGACGCTGCTTTCGGCCGCGTTGTTCGCGTTATATTATGTCAATTATATCTATGGCTGGATTGATCGCGACAGTTTCGATTCGCTGTTTAATCCGCCGAGCTGATCCTTACTTGCGCAGACGCTCAATAGCCTGCGCGAGTGCAACGTAAAGCTTACCGATATCAGACGAGAGCAACGTTACGCCAATGGCGTTGCCATCGCGCATGCTTAAAAGCAGGCGCATGATCGCTTCGAAATCATGGACATAGCGGTTAACATGTTCGCGGAATTCGACGTCGTCGCCATAATGTTTGACGATAATCTTGGCCTCGCCTGAGTCCAGCAGGCGCACCGCGCGGCGGGTGAATACACCACGGTCGCCTTTTAGATAAGCCGCCCAAGCGGTATCTGTGACGTCGTTCGACAATATTTTGGCGACATCAATTGCCGTCGAGTTCAGCGATTCCGTCAGCAACACCATCCGGCGTGCAAAGCTGTCTTCATGAACCGATTCAAAGCTGTTCTTGGTATCTGCGATACGGCTTTCGAGGCTCGTCGTCATATCGTCGAGTTCGCTGAGCTGCTTGACCACCAGCGAAGACGCAGTTTCCGATAGTGCGATATTGCGGTCGATGGCGTCACGCACAGCGTCATTCATCGACGCAACCTGAGCGTCCAAAGCGTTGGCAAGGGCAATGCGGTTCTGCTCGGTGAGCTGGTCGGCAATATGCGCGAGTTCATCATCGAGGATTTTACGGCTGCTCTCGGCGGCTGCACGCGTCGTTTCGCGCACGCGCAGGAGTGAAGTGACCAGCCTTTCATTCGCATCGCCCGACATGTCTTCCACCAAGGCTTGCGTCTGCTTAAGCGATGCGCCCAAGGCGTCGACTTGCTCATGCCGCGCGGCAAAATGCAGGTCGCTTTCGGCCATGAGCGCGCCGACAGTATCGCGTTGTGTGGCAACAAGCTGCTCAAGTGCATTCAACTTTTCGAGTACAGCATCGCTCATATCTTCAAGCGTTTCCGCGCTCGAAAGTGCTGATTTGATCTGAGTGATACCTTCCGACATGCGTATGTTGAGATGATCCATCGCGGCGGGAATAGTCTGGCCGATCTCCTGATTTGCAACGCCGAGCGTTTCAACCAACCTGTCCGATTGCCCAATAAGGTCCTGCGCTATTGCGCGGTTATCAGACAATGCCGACCCAACCAAACGTGTGCTTTCACCAAGCGCCGATACGGCGAAGGCCAATTTCGACGTCTGGTCTGTTGCTGCGTGGTCAACATCGGCGATCTGCTTTGCACTGGTTGCAATATGCGCGCTGATTGCGGCAATCATATCGCGGATCCGTGCCTCTTCCTGTTGCGATTGCGTGCCGACCTCGCCCAGAGCACGACGCAAATCGGTTAGGCTTGAGTGAATGTGGGCGTTGCTTCCCGCCAACAAGGTGTCGATATCACCTGATGCTTTGGAAATGCCGTTTGAGATCGCTTGCGATGCGCTTTCCATAAGCGTCGCCATTTCGGCGCTTCGGTCAAGAGCTTCAGCACTTTTCGCATCGAGGAGCTGTGCGCTTCCACTCAGCGATTGTTCCAGCCTGACCGACAGATCGTCAGCGCGCGTTTCGACATTGTCGATATATTCACGCACCGATTTTCCGGCATCGCTTACGCGCTCAAGTGTCGCGATTAACGCTTTGATCTGGACCTGCGCACTATTTCCCGCGCTCCCAATCTGATTGGTTACGTCCTTGGCGGCGCTGGTCACGACGGGCAGATGCTTGCGCAGCTGTTCAAGGTTGGTATTTGCTGCATTGCTGACGGCTTCAAGTGTCTTCGCTTTCTCGTCACTATCTGCAAGTGCAGCTGAAAGCAGTTGGGCCGACTCAACGAGCTTATTCGAAGATTGCCGCCCGACCGATTCAAGGTCACGGGCATTTTGCGACAAAAATTCCCGAGCCAGCGAGATTTCTTCGTTTACCGTGCGCATGCGTGTGGCAAGTGCATCGCTTTCGGTGCGCAACAATGTTGCAACCTTGCCAAATCGTGTGGCTTCGCGGCTGCTATTTCTCATCGCAAGCAGCCATAAGACCGCGATCAGCAATGTTGGAATCGCCCATGTTGCAATCAACGCCGTGGCGCGTTCGCTGGTTACCCCGGCTTGTGCTTCGGGCCAGTACGTCACCCCAAAAAACGCTGACCATGCGGCAAAGGCAATCGAAAGCAGTGCCGGGACTACATATTGCTTAAATCCGGTGCCACTTGACGTGCCTTCGGGATAATAATCGTAATCCGTGCTGTCGGCTATATATTCTGCGCCAGATTCTACCTCGGTTGTGCCCCTGAATTCGTCTGCAGAGGCATCTGGATCAGACGCTTCATTAGGGTTGCGGTTCAGGCCGATGATTTTGGAGCGAATGGTCATAAGAGACTATTTAACACAATATTTGGACAGAGAAACGCAAACTTAACGATGTTTGGGGTAAGCTTTCGTAATGTCCATGGATTATGGCTCATTTGACACAGCGTTGAAAGCGGCGGTCGGTGAAGATGCCGCGCTGATGGCGGAACTGCGCCTCTGTTTTATCAATAGCGCCAAGCGACAGGTTAGCTTGCTCTCGCGGTCGCGTTGCGACGCCAATTGGCGCCATTCAAGCTGGAGATTGCGCGGGTTAGCTGCGAGTTTCGGCGCGACTCATTTGATCGCACTTGCTGACGAGGCGAACGACGGTGCGCCAGGTGATCCGGTTGTGGTGCGCAAACTCAACCAGGCAATCGCCGCGATCGAAGATTACGCCCCGTAAAGTCGTAAGCACCGACAGATTTCTATTGGCAAAACTGACGTAACATCCATATCGGGCCCATGGTAACCGTGCGCATGCAAAACAGTCCGACAGTCGCCTTGATGTCCGTTGCATGTGACGTTAGCAACAGTGCCGATGTGAACGGCGCTACTGCGCGCTCCGACGTAGCGGGCGGATCATTGATCGAATATCAGATTACGATGCTTGCGCGTGCCGGCATCAAAAGATTTTTGATCGAAGTTGAAAATATCGACGGGGCGTTGATTGCGCTTGCCGACCGCTGTCGGAGCAAAGGCCACATCGTGGATTTTGTGCGCAATGGCGCCGACATCCAACGCTATCTCGACGCAAATGACCGGATATGGGTCCAGTCTGGCCAGTTATACATTCAGTTATCTCTGATAGAGACTTTGCTCAAGGCGACCGAGAATTTCGTTGCTACCGTCGATGGGCGCGACGAAAATGCCGGTTTTGAACGCATTGACCTGAACACGCGATGGGCAGGAGTGTCGATCGTGGGTACAGAAACAATAGCGTTACTCAAGGATTTGCCAGAAGATTGGAGCATCATATCGTCCTTGCTGCGCCAGTCCGTTCTCGCAAAAATCCCCTTTCGCCCGTTACCTCAACAACATGTTGTCAACGGGACGCTCACCGTACTGACTGGAGCAGTTGATTTTTCCGATCTCAACCTGAAAATACTTCAGCAGCGCGTTGCGAGCCAGCCCGGATTTGTCGAAGCGCGCGTGTTCGGACCCATATTCACGCGCGTGGTTCCGGTTATCTGGCACAGTTCGACCGCCGTCACGGCAACCAATTTTGCCAGTATCGTAGCAGGTTTAGGTGCAGTCGCGTTGGGCCTCGGCGGCTTTCCCACACTCGCGTGCATCTTCGCATTTGCAGCAATAGCAGGCAATTCAATGCGTCTGGCAGTGTCCGGCGAGGGACAAGGCGGAGAGGATATTCGACCATTGTCCGCCGTCACATGGACTTTAGTTATTCTGGCCATGTTTGGTTCGGCTTACAGCGACGTCATCTATAATAATGCTGGCCTGTTCGCTGCATTTGCCGTGGCGTCGCTAGCGTTCCTCTCGCAAAGGACCATGATGCCGGCTTGGGCCAAACAGCTGCTACATTCACCCGCAGCGTTGGCCATAATCGTAACAATTGGAACAGCCGTTGTTGGATTTACGTTGGCCTTGCAATGCTTGATGGTGCTGCAGCTCGGAATATTGTTGATCGCAACCGTGCGGGGCGAAGCTGACGATAAAAAGGCAAAGCAAGCTTAAAGCGACGTTAACCGAAAAACTCTATAGGTTCGGCTGATAACAGCACAGGATCGGCGTTGAATTTACCGCTTGGCCATAATGATGATTTACTTTCAGTCGCGACTGCACATGCACGCGATGCCGATGCGCTGTGTCTCGATGTAGCCGCAGTTATTTTCCCATCAGCCGCCCATACGCCTTCCGAAGCAACAATAAGCGCAGTTTCGGTCAAATTACTTCAAATCGTACGGGATATTGAAATAAAACTCGCAGGTGACACGCGCGAGCCAAAAACATGGCCTTTGTTGGTGCGTTCCGGGTTTTTGCGTGACACCGCGCTGGTGGATTTCGCGATGGCGCGTGTTGCGGAAGACAGGCTTGATGCACGTATCGGTGTAGGGCAACCCGCTTATGTTACCGGATTATTGGATCACCCGAATGCAAATGTGGCCTACGCGGCGCAGATATTACTCGCCGCAGACAGCCTGCATCTGCGTGCCCAAGGGCGCACTTATCTAAATTTGCCACCAGAATTGCTGCACAAAAGCTGCTGGCGCGTCGTCGCTGCGCTGGAAGTTTCGCAAGGCGAAAGGTCTGACGACGTCATTAAGGCAGCCCAGACTCTTATCGGGCAATATGATGAAGCGCATACCGCCCCTGCTGCCGCACGCAAAATTGTCCACTTTCTCGGTGCGCAGATGCGCGCTGACCATTTAAACCCGCAAAAATGTGGCGGTCATCTTTTCGTGGCTCAGTTGGGGAATGAGCTCAATCTCGAACATGATCATATTCTACGGATTATGGACTTTGAGTCCGCATTTGGTTTCATGGTCATGCTTGCCGCAATGGGCATCCCGAAATCCGATGCGTTGCGTATATTGGTCGACCTGCGCAGCCAGATGCTGACGCCTCGGGAAGCCGCGATATTTGAAAAAAGCTATGCGGGTATCGACGCCAAGGACGCACTTGACGTTGTGATATCCTGGTCTGCATCACGGCTTTCCCTGTTGACGTTCGGACTGCGATGACTGGCGCTGATGTTCTCGCGCGTCCAATCACGGGCGAATTATCCCGCACCGGACATTTGCTGCGTGCCGATGACGAATTGGCACGTCTTCACGCGCGTGCGGGCGGCATAGATGGCGGTATTATCGCTTGTCCTGCCTTATTCGGTCTGGTGCAAATCGTATCGCGGCTCCAGATGCGCCTGGCGCGCGCCGTTACTGTTTCTGACGGCTCGGACAATCTGGAACTTTGGGTGGAGGCGGAACCCGCGGCTGATAATGTCCGTATTGCGATTTTGAGTTGGCAGAACAAAGCAGAAAGAGCGCTGAACGCGCCCTCCGGAGCGGCGTGGAACGCAGCCGATGAGACCCTAATACTCAGCTTTGATGCGTCACTTCGGCTTGTGCGTGCCACTGGTCCCGTCGGCGATGTCCTCCGCCATCAGGATTTTGGCGCAACCGCGCAAGATGTTGTCGCCCGCCTCCTCGGTGCTGATGCAGCCAAACATATCCGTAACATTCAGAATTTTGCTGCAATTGGCCGCTTGAGTGCGCGTCTGGGCAGCGCAACCGACGTTCTGTTGTGGGGAGAGCCGGATGCAAGCGCAGACGGCAGAATGACAGGCTACACCTTATACCTCTCGAAGCCAATATTGGGTACGTCTGTCGACATCAAGAAGCCCAGCCAGTTAAATCCGGGCGCTTTGTTCGGAAAAAATCTAGCGCCCGTACTGCGCCAACCGTTGAGCCGGATTATCGCAAATGCCGATACAATCGGGAGCGAGTTGCTTGGACCCGTCCGCGACAATTACGCGACCTATGCCCGCGATATCGCCAATGCGGCCCGACATCTTACTGCGCTGGTCGAGGATCTGGGTGATCTTGAGGCGGTGGAGCGACCCGGCTTCACAACAGCCCCGGACAAGATTGAACTTGGCGATATGGCGCGCCGCGTCGCTGGTCTTCTCGCGTTGAAGGCTGCGGACCACAGCATCATCCTGAAAGTGCCGGATGACACGCGGAAAGTGAACGCCACAGCAGAGTTCAGGCGTGTGTTGCAGATCATGCTCAATCTTGTAACCAATGCCATTCGTTACGCGCCCGATGGGACTGTTGTGACCGTGCAAATTTCCGCCGAGCAAAATTGGTCGGTGATTTCAGTCTCTGACCAAGGAAGCGGTGTGCAAGTGGCTGACCGCGAACGCATATTCCTGAAATTCGAACGCTTGGGCCGAACGGGTGACGGCGGCAGCGGGCTTGGCCTTTATATCTCCCGCCGCCTTGCCCGGTTCATGGGCGGTGACCTTACGGTCGGAGATGCAGAAGGCGGAGGCGCAATATTTACGATCCGCCTTCCACGGTAATTAACGCGCGTCAAACGCCGGATATGGCCGTTGATTGGGACCCGTGTACAGTTGGCGCGGACGGCCAATCTTTTGTGCAGGATCTGAAATCATTTCATTCCATTGGGCTACCCAGCCAACGGTCCGCGATAGCGCGAATAAAACGGTGAACATTTCGGTCGGGAAGCCAATTGCCGACAGGATGATACCCGAATAGAAATCCACATTGGGAAACAGCTTCTTCTCGATGAAATATGGGTCATTAAGCGCCATTTCCTCAAGTTGCATCGCAACGTCGAAAATCGGATCATTGATTTTTAACTCGGCCAGAACCTCACGCACGGTTTTCTGCATGACTGAAGCGCGTGGGTCATAATTTTTGTACACGCGATGGCCAAAGCCCATCAGACGGAATGGGTCGTTTTTGTCTTTTGCCCGTTCGATATAGTGCGGAATCCGGTCAGGCGTACCGATTTCACGCAACATGTTTAGCGCGGCCTCGTTTGCGCCGCCATGTGCTGGCCCCCAAAGGCATGCAATACCGGCAGCGATACACGCAAATGGGTTTGCCCCCGATGAACCGGCGAGACGGACGGTCGATGTCGACGCATTCTGTTCATGGTCGGCATGGAGGATAAAAATCCGGTCCATTGCGCGCTCGATTACCGGGTTCACCACATATTCCTCCGCCGGCACGCCGAAGGTCATGCGCAGAAAATTGCCTGTGTAAGACAAGCGATTGTCAGGATAGACAAATGGCTGACCGACCGAATATTTGTACGCCATGGCCGCAATTGTAGGCATTTTGGCTATCAAGCGATGGCTCGAAATCATCCGATGTGTCGGGTCGCTAATGTCCGTTGAATCGTGATAAAAGGCAGACAATGCGCCAACGACACCGCACATGATTGCCATGGGGTGCGCATCGCGCCGGAAACCCCGATAGAAAGTCGCTAATTGCTCATGCAGCATCGTGTGCCGCGAGATCGTGTAGCTGAACTGTTCCAACTGTTCCTTGGATGGTAGCTCGCCATTGAGTAACAAATAGGACACTTCCATAAAGCTGGATTGCTCCGACAGTTCTTCGATCGAATAACCACGATGCAACAATATGCCCTTGTCACCATCGATGAACGTCAGCGCAGACTCGCAGCTTGCGGTAGACGTGAAGCCTGGGTCAAAGGTAAAATGATCTGAGGCGGCGTATAGTTTGCGGATATCGATCACGTCCGGTCCTTCCGAACCCTTCATGATAGGCAAGTCAAAGCTGGTATCGCCAACGGTGAGCGTTGCGTTATTCTCGGCCATTTTCAAACTCCATATCTTGCTAAACTATAAACGGGCCGCCTGTTGCACAGGCATATTTTCGTTTTCGGTATCGGACACACAAATCGCCCGATAGGTTTACATAAGGCCCTGCAAATGCCAATTTTTCTTGGGGAGAAGTTGGCTGTATTATGCCTAGCCCAATGCTAGCAAATTCTGCAGGCGTCAAGGCAAACAATAGGTTCATATCGGCTTATGAATTGCACTTTACGTGCATGCTGCTAACCAATTGATGTGAATGAACAAACCGGTAATTTAACCTATTCTGTTGCAGCCCGGTTTCGCAAGAAATTGACATTGTTCAGCATCATCGAGAATTGGCTAGACCGCGAACGCGACCAATTGCCGCTCTGGATCCCCGTAGGCATAGGAGTCGGCGTTGCGATTTGGCAATTCGGTGCCTTGTCGATGCTACCTGGCCTCGTACTGGCTTGCAGCGCAATCATTCTGGTTGCTGCATTGGCGCCATCAGGTGGCAGGTTGCGATTTATCTTGCAGATGCTTGCCCTTACAACCTTGGCTGGCTTCGCCCTGATCACCTTAAGGTCAGCAAATGTCGCCCAACCGGTGTTGGGTAAGATATGGATTGGTGAATTTTATGGGCGGATTGACGCGGTCGAAAACCTCTCTGCGCGTAACATATTTCGATTGCGCCTTGCCAGTGGTGGCCAATCGGGCTTGCCACCTTATGTTCGCGTCAATTTGTCACCTGAACAATATAAAAAGACATTCCAGCCTGGATCGGTGGTACGCATACGTGCGCGCCTTCTACCGCCTGCTGGACCAGCCTTGCCGGGGGGGTATGATTTTGGACGCCGCGCCTGGTTCCAACAAATCGGTGCCACGGGATCTGCATTGGGAAAGGTTTACCTCCATCAAGCAGCATCGAGCCGCCCCCTGTTTGCAACACAGCGCGAGGCGCTGACTCAACATATCCTGCGTGCCATGCCGCAAGGGACTGGAGCCATAGGCGCTGCATTGGTGACAGGGGATCAGGGGCACATCGAAGAAGCGGACGCGCAAGCCATGCGCGACAGCGGCTTGGCACATCTTCTTTCGATTAGCGGACTACATGTAACCGCAGTTGTTGGTTTTATATTTATCATCGTGAGCCGCACGCTGTCTTTATCTTCGTGGCTAGCTTTGCGCATTCGCATCCCGGTATACGCCGCCGCGGCCGCTGCATTTGGCGCTGTGGCCTATACATTACTCGCCGGCGCCGAAGTACCCACCGTTCGTTCGTGCATCGCCGCTTTGTTGGTATTGGTGGCGCTGGCGATGGGTCGGGATGCACTGACGCTGCGCCTGGTGGCTTTTGGCGCGCTGGTGGTGCTCTTATTCTGGCCCGAAGCCATGGCAGGCCCCAGCTTTCAACTCAGTTTCGCCGCCGTAGCAACAATTGTCATCCTCCACGAATTGCCTGCCATGAAGCGCTTTGCGCAAATCCGGGATGAGCCGTTGGCCAGTAAAGCGTTGCGCGCAGTGGCATCGCTTGTTCTAACCGGCCTTGCCATTGAACTTGTCCTTGCGCCCATTGCATTATTCCATTTCCACAAGGCCGGCCTTTATGGTGCTTTTGCCAATGTGGTTGCTATCCCGCTGACGACATTTTTTATCATGCCGATGGAGGCCTTGGCGCTGTTGTTTGACATTTTTGGTCTGGGGTCACCCTTTTGGTGGCTAGCGGGGCAAGGCATTGCAGCCATACTTGCAATAGCACATCATATCAGCGGCCTACCCGGCGCGGTAACAATGATGCCAGCCATGCCCAATTGGGCTTTCGTTGCATTTGTCAGTGGCGCGCTCATCTTCGGGTTACTGGGAACCCGAGTCCGTTTTGTCGGTATCCCGCTTTGGTTCATTGGGACTATCGCAATGGTCACGGCACCGCGCCCCGACATATTGGTTACAGGCGACGGCAAACACATGGCATTGGTGCGGCCCAATGGCGAAGTTGCATTATTGCGCGGCAAAGCTGGCGATTTCGTGCGTGACATGATCTTTGAACAGGCGGGAAGCAACAAGATTGCGACGCCAATCGAGCAATGGCCCGGAGCCAAATGTACAGCCGACAATTGCGTGATCAACCTGTCACGCAATGGCCGGTCATGGACGGTACTTGCCACGCGCACGGCGAACCCAATTCCCGTCATGGAGATGGCGGCGGCTTGTAAACGCGTCGACATCGTCGTTAGCGACCGATGGTTGCCGCAATCCTGCCGCCCAAGATGGATAAAGGCAGACCGCAACTTTCTCGAACGGAGCGGCGGTCTGGCTATTTACTTGCCAGGCCAGCGCGTGCTCACGGCGCATGATAGCAATCGACATATGCCTTGGGTGCACGCCGCGGAGGGCGCGCGAGCTAAGGTCGATTAACTCAATGATATCTGCGTAATAGACCGGCTAGCTTACCCTGAACCTCAACTTCATGCGGCGCATAATATTGAGGCTCGTAGCTGCCATTTGCTGGATCAAGGCGGATCTGCTGCCCTTCGTGCCGCAGATACTTCAGCGTTGCTTCCTCACCGCGCACCAGCGCGACGACAATTTCACCATCGCGCGCGGTATTTGCCTTGCGGATCAAGGCATAATCGCCGTCCAAGATACCCGCTTCGATCATGGAGTCGCCAGACACTTCAAGCGCATAATGCTCGCCGGCCCCCAGCAATGCCATCGGGACTGACAACGAACTCTGGCCTTCAAGCGCCTCAATCGGCACGCCCGCGGCGATCTTGCCGTGAAAAGGAATTTCCAACACGTCATTCGCCGCAACAGGAAGCTGCATCTGCGGCCTGCTTTCACTCGCGGCAGGCGCAAGCCGTGTCACATTGCCAGCGCGCACATTCCCGCCTTCGGGCAATTTCACCACTTCAAGTGCGCGTGCGCGGTTGGCGAGACGCCGGATGAAACCGCGTTCTTCCAACGCGCCGATCAAACGGTGAACCCCCGACTTGCTTTTCAAATCGAGCGCTTCCTTCATTTCTTCGAACGAGGGGGAAATGCCACTTTCATCAAGTCGCTGGTTAATGAACACAAGCAATTCATGCTGTTTCGCCGTAAGCATATTCAGGGTTCCATCCTGTTGAACATGAACAGAACGATTAGAGAACAAAAGCGGTTAAGTCAACGACAATCGCACATATTGTGTTCTGATTTCACGACAGTCGCATATATTGCACTTCAGAACCCTCAGGCCGGGCTGGGACATTAATGGGTTGCACAAGCAGAGCGTTCGCCAGCGAAAGCGGCGCGGTCATTCCACTGTCCTGTCTTCCAAATACAGTGATCGTGCCATTCTCGACCCGTGCACGCACATATTCTGTTCTTTCGCCGCCTGCGGGAAGGTCGGTGCCGGTTGTTGCCAGGTGCATTTCTGGAAACGGGTTTTTGCACCCCGCCATATGCCGGACAAGTGGCAGCAGGAACAAAAAAGCCGTGACAAATGCGGACGAAGGGTTGCCGGGTAGTCCCAACACAATTGTATCGCCAATTTGTCCCGCCATTAGCGGTTTTCCCGGGCGAATGGCGACTTTCCAGAAATCCATCCGCGCGCCAATGTTCAGCAATGCGGGTTGCACCAAATCATGGTCGCCCACCGATGCTCCGCCAGTGGTGACAATGATATCTGCTTGGCTGGCCAGAGTTTTAAATCTGGCTTCAAGTTCCACGAGATTATCGGCCACGATGCCGGCATCATGAACTTCGCACGGCGCGTCCATCAGCATTGCGCGAAGCATTGGGCTGTTTGAGGAGGGTATTTGTGCCTGTCCACAGTGCCGGCCAGCAGCGACCAGTTCGTCTCCGGTGGCAACGATAGCGACGCGCGGCCACTGGACCACCGGTACAGCGCCAAAGCCTGCCATGGCCGCAAGGGCGATGGGTCCGGCGCTAAGACAAATTCCCTCGGGTAATATTGGGGCCCCTGCCATAAAATCCCCTCCCGCCCGCCGGACATGGGTACCGGGTGGTGGGGCCGTTACATCCACTGCGGTCAGAATTTCGCCATCACGCGCTGCGTTTTCCTGAATAAGGACGCAATCCGCGTTCTGAGGAAGATGGGCTCCTGTAAAGATACGCACAGCTTCACCTGCACCAACTTCTCCCGAAAACGGATGTCCCGCCGCGCTTTCGCCGATCACGCGCCACGGTCCCGGAAAATCGGCGCTGGACATGGCGTATCCATCCATTGCGGACAGATCAGCCGCTGGTTGCGTGCGGATTGCGGCCAATGGTTCCGATAAATAATGTTGTGTGGCTTTGGCCAAATCGAGTTCGATGGACGGCAAGGGCGAAGCCAGTGCCAACAATCTGGCCTGAGCTTCGTTGACAGAAATCATGCGTGCCAGTCGCCGGATTTGCCACCTGTTTTGGACAGCAATCGAATGTCTGACATGACCATCGACTTATCGAGCGCCTTGGCCATGTCGTACAAGGTGAGAAGCGTGACCGTAACTGCAGTCAGGGCCTCCATTTCGACGCCAGTCGGGCCATTCAGCCGCACGCGTGCTTCCACACGGATTGCCGATTGTTCAAATTCAAAATCGACTGTAATTTTCGAGAGCATCAACGGGTGACATAAGGGGATAAGGTCGCTGGTTTTCTTCGCCGCCATGATTCCGGCGATGCGCGCGGTTCCCAAAACATCGCCCTTTTTCAAATTGCCCGCGCGCACAGCCTCAAGCGCGTCCGCCGACATGCTTATCCGACCCTCGGCAACCGCCTCACGTGCAGTGTCCGCTTTGGCCGATACGTCGACCATATATGCACTGCCATCGGCACCAAGATGCGTCAGATCAGCCATGACCGGTGAGCAGCCTTTGCGTTGCCGCCTGAATATTATCCTGCCGCATCAGGCTTTCCCCGACGAGAAACGTATTAATCCCCGCATCCGCCATCCGCACGCAATCGGCGTGGGTCGAGATGCCGCTTTCGCAGACGAGCAGTATCTCGTCCGGCACAAGTTTCGCCAAACGCTCGGTCGTGGCGAGATCAACTTCAAAAGTCTTCAAATTGCGGTTGTTCACACCAATAAGTTTCGACTTCAGATGCTTGAGTGCGCGCTCCATTTCATCCTCGTCATGGACCTCGATGAGGATATCCAGATTTTCGATCCGGGCAGCGTCTTCAATTTCGGCCATCGACACATCGTCAAGCGCAGCGACGATAATCAAGATGGCATCACCGCCCATTTGCCGCGCCTCTGCACATTGCCATGGGTCGACCATGAAATCCTTGCGGATGACGGGCAGGTCGCATGCGGCGCGCGCTGCGACCAGATAATCTTCATGCCCCTGAAAATATGGGGCATCGGTCAACACGGACAAGCAAGCAGCACCACCCGCCTGATAAGCCGCAGCATGTGCCGCCGGATTGAAGTCAGCACGAATGAGGCCTTTTGACGGACTGGCTTTCTTGATCTCCGCAATGAGCGCGATACCGGCCTTGGCCTTGGATCGCAGCGCCGCTTCAAAGCCGCGTGGCGCAGACGGAACCGGCCAATGCGCGATACCGTGCCGCTTGCGTGCCGCAACTTCTTCACGCTTTGTTGCGCAGATTTCGGCGAGCTTGTCGGTCATCAATATTGTACCCAGCAATTCAGCAACGCATTGGCAAGTCCTTTGTCGATTGCTTCAGCTGCATCTTCAACGCCTTCTGGCATTGTCTCAACGACGCCTGCCACCAACAAAGCCTCAGCGGCATTGAACAACACGGCATCGCGATACGCACCATGTTCACCCTGTAACAGCTTACGCAACTCCAACGCATTATGCTGTGCATCGCCGCCCCGAATGGCAGAAACCGGATATACGGGGAGGCCAGCGTCGGCAGCGCTCGTGCGTTGAAACCGAACGCCCGCAGGTTCGACCACTGCGACTTCATTCCCGCCTGCAAGGCTTAATTCGTCAAGACCCTCATCGCCCGAAATGATACGCGAATGCTCTGTGCCAAGATGATGCAATGCTTCGGCATAAACGGGCACATATGCAGGGCGTGCAATACCAATCAGCTGCCGCTTTACGCGCGCAGGGTTGGCAAGCGGGCCCATCAGGTTAAAAATCGTCCGTTGCCCGATGCGTTGGCGGATTGGCTGAATACGCTTCATCGCCGGGTGATGATTGGCGGCAAACAGGAAGCAAATGCCAAGATCGCGCAACGTTTCCTCAGCCATGCGTCCGGCGCGCTCCATGTCGAGGCCAAGCGCCTCCAACGTATCAGCCGCGCCCGCCTTGGACGACGCCGCACGGTTTCCGTGTTTGGCGACCGGTACTTCACAAGCCGCAACGACAATGGAAACGGCGGTCGAAACGTTCAGCGTGTGGTGCCCATCGCCGCCAGTGCCGCAGACGTCAATCGCGCCTTCAGGCGCATCAATGGGGATTAGGCGGTCGCGCATCGCTTGCGCGGCGGCGGCGATTTCAACCATCGTTTCGCCACGCGCAGTAAGCGCGATCAGGAACGCCTCAATCTCGGCTTCGGACGCGCGCGCGTCCAATATGTCGGCAAAAGCCTGCGCCGCCTCGTCATGGTCGAACAGGTGCTGCGGATCGGGAAGGACGCCGAATTGGTTCATGCCGCCAACCGCACGTCATCATTGTCGTGAACCGGGCATTCAAAAACATCCCCGTCCATATCGTCATCCTGAACTTGTTTCAGGATAGCAGGCGATGGTTGCGTGTTATGCTGAAACAAGTTCAGCATGACGAAGCTCGGGTAGGGCCGTGTGTCATGATGAAACATGTTCGGCATGACGAAACTTGGGTGGATTCGGGAAGCGACAAGGGGTTTCATGATGCCAACCACCCGTCACCTTGAACTTGTTTCAGGGTCTTAATCGCTGACACAGAAAAGTAAGATGCTGAAACAAGTTCAGCATGACTTGGCCTCCGAACCTTCACGCGCGTTCCTTCACTTCTATCCCGGCTATGCGCATAAAATTCGCAAGCATCGCATGGCCATGTTCGGTGGCAATGCTTTCGGGGTGAAACTGGACGCTGTGGATTGGCAGCGTCGCGTGGCGGAAACCCATGACGTGACCATCATCGCTCGTTGCATTTACAACCAACACAGGCGGGACATTTTCGACAATGAGCGAGTGATAGCGCGTTGCCTGAAAGGGGGAAGGCAGGCCAGCAAAAAGGCCGCTGCCGTCATGTGTCACTGGCGAGGTTTTGCCGTGCATTAATCCACCGCGTGCGACCGTGCCGCCGAAATGCTGCCCGATCGTTTGATGCCCGAGGCAAACTCCGAGCAACGGCTTGCCAGCTTCCGCACAAGCAGCCACGAGATCAAGGCTAACCCCGGCTTCATTCGGCGTTTTTGGACCAGGCGAAATGAGAAACGCCTGTGCGCCGGATGATAGTGCCTGACCTGCCGAAATATCGTCATTGCGGACAACGTCGACCTGCGCCCCAAGCTCCATCAGATAATGGACGAGGTTCCATGTAAAGCTGTCATAATTGTCGATGACTAGGATCATGCGCGGTCCCTAGCGACTTTGCCGCGCGGGTGGAAGAGGACTATTGCGCCAATAAGGCAGCGAGGTCATCCTTCCAGAATTTCGCCCATGTGTGCGTGCCATGTCCCTTTGTTTCAGGTGTCGCAGGAATGAGGATAAATTTGGCACTTGGCATCCTTTTCATTGCCAGCTCGGTGATGCCGTAACCGGACGGATTAATGAAATCATCGGCAGAGTTGATCCATAAGGTCGGTGCTTTTATCGCCTCAAGCGTTGGCCACGGATTATAATTCCGCGAAGAATCCAATTGATAAATAATGTCATTGGCGTCGTTGCGCGTCACGATGCGTGCGAACGCCTGATCAGTGTAGGCTTCGGCTGCCGCGCGGGTAGGATATTGCGCCTGCAGCGCCAAGGGATTTGCGCCAGCAACAAGGCTAAGCGTTGCGGCGGTCCGTAAACCGGACAAGGGCGGCGAAGTATAGTTGCCCTCATTCCACGCCGGGTCGGCCTTGATCGCATCCATCGAAAGCTTGCGCCACATGCGGTTCTGCCCTGCAATTTCGACAGGCAAGCACGCAAACGGCGCCAGCTTTTCGACAGCTTCAGGGTAGCGCGCACCCCACATGAACGCGTGCATACATCCCATCGATGTGCCGAGAATGAGCTTCAGCTTTTTGATCCCAAGCGTTTTCGTCACCAATTGATGTTGCGTGGCAATCATGTCGGCATAGTCATATTTTGGGAATGCCATCCGCAGCCCGTCACTTGGCTTTGATGACTTTCCGTGACCAATATTGTCCGGCAAAATGATAAAATATTTCGATGTATCCAAAACTTGGCCTGCGCCAAAAAGCGCATCGGCAAATTGCGGTTGGAAAAATTGATGGCCGGTCCCGCCAGTGCCATGGAGTATCATCACCGCATTGGAGATATTCCCGCGCGCGTCACGCTTCGGCGTGCCCAAGGTGGTGTAGTGGATCTTCACCTCCGGCAGGCGTTCACCTGACGCGAAGGCATAATCCTTGATCACTGCATCCGCTTCTTTGGGAGTGGCAGTCTGGGCAAGAGCAGGGGCGTGAACGGCCGATAATAGGGCCAGTGAAGCTAGAAACAGATTACGCATGGTCGCATGCTAACCGTCTTTACGTGTGCGTCAAGCTACTGACCAAATTTTGCTTCACCGGCGACGCGAATGGCTTCGCGTGCGGCGGCAATGAGCGCGCCTGCCTTTGCTTCACACTCGCGCTGTTCATATTCGGGGTTGCTATCCGCGACTATGCCTGCGCCAGCCTGAACATGCATGACGCCGTCTTTCACAACGGCGGTACGCAGGACGATACAGCTGTCCATGTCGCCATTTGGCGAGAAATATCCGACGCCGCCAGCATAAGCGCCGCGTGTTTCTGGTTCAAGTTCGGCAATGATTTCGCAAGCGCGGACTTTCGGCGCGCCCGACACAGTGCCAGCAGGAAAGCCCGCAAACAGCGCGTCAATAGCATCCTTGTCATCGGCAAGTTCGCCTACGACGTTGGAGACGATGTGCATGACATGGCTGTAAAATTCGACCATGTAGCTATCTGTAACGGTCACGCTTCCGCCTTTAGTGACTCGGCCAACATCGTTTCGGCCCAAATCCAGAAGCATGAGATGTTCAGCGCGTTCTTTAGGATCGGCGAGCAAGGATGCCTTGTTTTCCGCGTCCTCAAGGCTGCTCTTGCCGCGCGGCCGCGTCCCTGCAATCGGCCTGATTGTGACCTCCCCGCCACGGGCACGGACCAATATTTCGGGGCTTGACCCAATGAGCGCAAAGCCGGGCAAGTCGATGAAATAGAGGAAAGGAGACGGGTTAATCCTGCGCAGCGCACGATATAAATGGATCGGGGGTAAATCAAATGGTGCGGTAAAGCGCTGCGCCAGTACGACCTGGAATATGTCGCCAGCCTCGATATAGTCCTTCGCCTTAGCCACCATCTGGCCGTAGCGTCCTTCTGGTAATACGGGTTGCAGCTGTAAGTTGACACCGTCGGTTTGGGTGTTTTGCGGCGCAGAGTCGACGCGTCCTGCGTCCAGCAAGCGTTCGGCTTCGTCCAAACGGTCATGGGCGTGTACAACGGCCTGTGGATCTTGACTGCCGGTCCATACAGGCGAGACAAGAAACATCTCGTCCTTCAGCCGGTCGAACAGGAGAATAACGGTTGGCCGAACGAAAAGCATATCCGGCAGTTCCAACGGAGATTGCGGCGCACGGGGCAGCTTTTCTACGAGGCCAATGGTCTCATAACCGAAATAGCCCACGAGGCAGGCCAGCGCTGGGGGCAGTTCATCAGGAACATCCATCCGGCATTCTGCGGCCAAAGCGCGCAAAGCGTCCAACGCCGGAAGCGGGGAGGGCACAAACGCGTCCCGGTCGGTCATCCATTGGGCGTTGATCTCGGCTTTGTTACCCGCAGCGCGGAATACGAGGTCCGGCGCAAGGCCGATCAGGCTATGGCGGCCGCGGGTTTCCCCGCCTTCAACCGATTCAAGTATAAAATCTCCGCGTTCTGCCACGAACAGCTTTAACGCAGCCGACACCGGCGTTTCGGTGTCAGCTATGCGTTTGCGCCAGATAAGCTGCGGTTTAGTTGCCGTCACGATTCGTCAGGCGCGTGCGGAGTTCCGCGATGCCGTCTTCATTCTTCTCGACGCCTGCGTGTTTCGCGGCCGACACGATCATCTGCGCTGCATATTCCTGTTGCAGCACGCCGGACAATTCCTGTTTGCGCGCACGGAGCATGTCGGTATTACCGCGCGCGTCACCTTTGACAACATCGGTGAGATATACGACGTACCAACCGCGATCACCGCCAGCTTGAACGATCTTCGCCGTTCCCTTTTTCATTGCAAACATGAGCGACAAGGGCGGTGGCACCTGCTGGCCCTCGCGTGAAATGTCGGCGCGGGTACCGCTCAAGCGCTCAACCTGCGCGCCATTTATTTTGGCTGCAGCAAGCGCCGCCTCGAGCGTTTGGCCACCATCGACCGCCTTGCGCAGCGTGTCTGCCGCCAAACGAGCGCCTTTGGCACCTTCAGATTGCGCCCATTGTTGTTGCACAAGCGCGCGAACTCCGGCCAATGGCGGCGGCGCTGCTTCGTCGAAATCAGCAACCGCAATCATCGCGAATTTCTCGCCGGGGACCAGTTCAATCAACTGCGCTTCTCCGCCGGTTTCCATTTGAAAGGCAGCGGGCAAAATGGCCTGCATTTCGGGGATTGGCTTATAGGCAGGATTGCTGATGTCTTGCCCTGTCGCGAGCAGCTTGGGCGATGTGCTCACGGTTATCCCATTTTGCTTGGCAACGTCGGATATTGTCGCGCCATCGGCAAAGGCATCTTCGATCTCCGCCGTCATTTCAGTCAGCATTTCCTCGCTGCGCGTTTTCAAAAGCTCTTGTTCAATCTCGCCCCGCGCTGCGGCCAGCGTTTTTGCAGCCACATTGTTAACAGCATCTACGCGGACAACGGCCCATCCAAGCTTGCCGCGCGCTGGGGTGGCGACGGTGCCCTGCGCTGCGCTAAATGCCGCGTCTGCAACCGCTTGCGATGCAGAACTTGCGAGACTCGTTTTAGTCACATTGGCTGTCGAGGTAACTGCAAGTCCCAACTCGTTGGCCACTGCCGCAAGTGTTTTACCGGCCGCAACCTGCCCGGCGACTGACTTCGCTGCTGCCTCGGTTGGGACGATGACCTGGCTTATGTTTCGGGTTTGGGATGCGGCAAATTGGGCTGCGTTTGATTTATAATATGCCGCTATATCGGCTTCGGTTGGCTTGGCACGTTGGGCAATGATATCGCTGCCGAAAATGGCATAGCTAACGGCACGTTTTTCGGGAATCGTAAATTTTGCGGCATTGTCGCTGTAAAATTTGGTCAACACTGAGTCGCTTGGGGCGCTCTTGGGAAGAAAGGCTGTCGCAGGGACCGATGCAATCTGACCGGCACGCTGTTCAAGCATTAACGATGCATAAGGCAGTACCATTCCATCGGGCGCAGTTGGTCCACTGGCTGCTGCTGGCAGGATTTGCTGCGCAAACAAGTTTTGCGTAAGGTCATCACGGATTGCTTTTTCGCTTACGCCGATTTGCTGCGCAAACGCGCGAAAGGCCTCCGCGCTAAATTTGCCGTCGAGCCCCATTGCTCCAGGTATTTTGCGAATTTCGGAGTCAACAAGCCGTTTGCTGACAGCAACGCCAATTTCGTCGCCAAACACCGCAATAGCATAGCGGTTAATCAACTGCTCCAATGTTGAATCAAGACCACCACCTTCGACGAAGCGCACCATATCAAGTGTGGGATTATCCTGTCGTTCCGCCCGCATGCGGTTTTCCAGCGAGTCATTTAGTTCACCCAAGGTGATATTTCTATCGCCAACACGCGCGACGTTCCCGCCACTTAAGCCACCAAAATTCCCAGATCCGCTCACATCACCCAGCGCAAAAGCAATTGCAATTAAGCCAATGAACACCAGCGCAAAAAGTGCGCCAAATTTCGAGTTTATGAGTGAACGAATGGAGCTAATCATAAGCATCGATTTCCTGAATATGCGGCACAATCTGCCTTTTGCTGGCCGCTTTAGTCGGCAAGACGATGGCAATCAAGGGATAGACTTGCCCAAGCGATGGAAAGCATGGAATAGCCCGTTCAAGATTCGCGTCATGAAAAGCAGAGGTACCTAATGCGCAAGTTTATCGTCGGTAATTGGAAAATGAACGGCACATCGCGTGATTTGAAGGAAATAGAGGCAATCGCTTCTGCGGCGCAGGATTATGTTTCGGTGGATTCGGCCTTATGTGTCCCGGCAACGTTGATTGATCGCGCTGTCCGGCAAATCGGGAGTTTTTCGATTGGCGGCCAAGACTGCCACATGCTTACCGAAGGAGCGTTTACAGGTTGTGTTTCCGCCGAAATGTTAGGCGATGCCGGTGCCGTGCTGACGATCGTGGGCCACAGTGAGCGGCGAACAGCGCAACATGAATGCGATATCGATATCTGCGCAAAGGCCGAAGCAGCGCATGCCGCCGGCTTGCATGCAATCGTCTGCGTTGGGGAAACGCTCAACGAGCGCGAATCCGGCAAGGCCTTGGATGTCGTGTTAAAGCAACTTGGTGCGTCACTACCTGACACCGCGGCCGGCAACTGGCTCTGCGTAGCTTATGAGCCTGTTTGGGCAATTGGCACTGGCCGAGTAGCTGGACCAGATGACGTTGAAGAAATGCACGGGGCCATCCGATCTGCGCTAGCGCAGCGATTTGGTGAGGAGGGCAACGCTATCCGCATTTTATATGGTGGATCGATGAACGGTGAAAACGCTGCGCAGCTTCTGGCCTTAGATAATGTTGACGGCGGGCTGATTGGCGGGGCTAGCTTAAGTGCAGCGAAATTCGAGCCCATATTGGCTGCGGCCGAAGCGCTCAGCAAATAGCATTGAAGAATTGCGATCCGGTCGCTATGTGGGCGAAATCACCGGCGGAACGCTTTCTTTAATTTTTCGGGATTTTTCATGGGCCTTTTTCATTTTCTCATTGTTGTTCAGGCCATCATAGCCGCGTCACTTGTCGGCATCATTTTAATGCAACGGTCCGAGGGCGGCGGTCTGGGTATGGGCGGGAGCCCATCCGGTCTGATGTCGGCGCGCGGTGCCGCCGATTTTCTAACACGCACAACGACGATCTTGGCAACGCTGTTTATCTTATTGTCTATCTCGCTTGCGTTCGTGGCGGCCAAGAAGGGGAATACTGGCCCAATCGATGATAGCCTGCAGCGTACCGAAGTACCTGCGACACAAACACTTCCGGCTACTTCAGCACCAGGAAATCCTGCGCCAGCCGTGCCCGCACCCGGAACTGAAGTGCCGCTCGACAAATAATCGCCGTCCACAGCAAAACGATCTTTACACAGTTTATTTTTGCGTAGGCGGATTCGTTCGCTTGTGTTTTATGGGAAGAATAGTCTAGGCCTTTTCTCCCATGACACGGTTCATTTTTATCACCGGTGGCGTGGTCTCCTCGCTTGGCAAAGGTCTTATGGCAGCATCGCTTGCTGCCCTTTTGCAGGCGCGCGGGTACCGCGTACGCATCCGGAAATTCGACCCCTATCTCAATGTTGATCCTGGCACCATGTCGCCATATCAGCATGGCGAAGTATATGTGACGGACGATGGCGCCGAAACTGACCTTGATCTTGGTCATTATGAACGCTTTACGGGCGTATCAGCGCGGCAGTCCGATAACATTACGTCCGGACGGATTTACCAGAATATCATTCAGAAGGAACGACGTGGCGACTATCTGGGCGCAACGGTTCAAGTAATCCCGCATGTCACCGATGCCATCAAGGAATTTGCCAAGGCAGAGACTCAGGACATGGATTTCGTCCTGTGCGAAATCGGTGGCACGGTGGGCGATATCGAATCTTTACCTTTCATTGAAGCCATTCGGCAGCTACGAAACGAGCTCGGGCGCGAACGTACGTTGTCCGTGCATGTTACTCTGGTGCCGTATATCGCTGCTGCGGGTGAGTTGAAGACTAAGCCAACCCAGCACAGCGTCCGCGAGTTGACGTCTCTTGGTATTCAGCCAGACGTATTGCTGTGCCGCTGCGAACACCCGCTCCCGGAAACCGAGCGGGCCAAAATTGCCGCGTTTTGCAATGTGCGCAAAGAGGCAGTCATTCCTGCGCTAGATGCGAAGAGTATCTATTCCGTACCATTGCAATATCATGCTGAGGGACTTGATAATGAAGTGCTGCGTGCGTTTGGGCTAGAGTCGGACGGCGAGCCTGATCTTGGCCGCTGGGACGATATTATTGACCGTCAATCTAACCCCGAGGGTGAAGTTACGATTGGTGTAGTGGGCAAATATGTTGGGCTCGCGGACGCATATAAATCGCTCAACGAGGCTTTGACGCATGGCGGCCTTTCCAACCGCGTAAAGGTCAATGTGAAATGGCTTGATGCAGAGCTTTTTGAACAATCCGAACATGACATCGCTGCGGCACTCGAACCAATGGACGCAATCTTGGTCCCCGGCGGATTTGGTGAGCGTGGATCGGAAGGTAAAATTGCTGCAGTAAAATTTGCACGTGAGCGGCACGTGCCCTTTTTCGGTATTTGTCTGGGAATGCAAATGGCTTGTATTGAGGGCGCTCGCAACACCGCTGCGATTGCCGCAGCCTCAAGTACCGAGTTCGGCGCAACGAGCGAGCCTGTGGTCGGCATCATTACCGAATGGATGAGCCAAGAGGGTATTCAGAAACGCGAAACAGGTGGAGACATGGGCGGCACGATGCGCCTGGGTGCCTATGATGCCGTGTTGGACGGCAATAGCCATGTCGCGTCCATCTACGGAAGCCAAAATATTTCCGAACGCCATCGACATCGTTATGAAGTCAATGTTCATTACAAAGACGCGCTGGAGCAGGGGGGGCTTGTCTTCAGTGGTATGTCGCCGGACGGCGAACTGCCGGAGATCGTCGAACGGCCCGATCATCCCTGGTTTATTGGTGTACAGTTTCACCCGGAATTAAAATCTAGGCCGTTTGCGCCGCATCCCCTTTTTGCAAGCTTCGTGAAGGCAGCGGTGAAGCAAAGCCGTCTGGTGTAGTTAGGGCTCGTTCCGAGCCGAGTGTATTGCAGAAGCGGAGGGGGCGGACGAAGTGTCACCCGCCCCGAACTTCAACACTTACGCGGCGCGTGGGCCTTTTTTCTTGGGCGCGTCCTCGTGCTCTATTACCGTTGGCGCAGTTTTGGCACCAATCTCAATCTTGCGCGGTTTCAATGCCTCAGGCACTTCACGCACCAAGCTGATGATCAGCAGTCCATCGGCCATTTCTGCGTCCGTAACATGAATATGATCGGCCAGTTGAAACCGGCGTTCAAAGTTTCGGCTAGCTATGCCCATGTGCAGGAAATCGCGATTGTCATTACCTTCGGCCTGTTTGCTGCCGGTAACAATTAACAAATTCTGTTGCGCAATGATGTCGATTTCATCCATCTTAAAACCGGCCACGGCGACGGTGACTTTATAGTCGTTTTCGCCAGTACGCTCGATATTGAAAGGTGGATAATTTTCATTCTGCGCCGAGCGACCTGTTGTTTCGAGAAGTTCGAACAGGCGGTCAAAGCCGACGGTATTGCGGCGATATGGTGTAAAATCAAAACGGTTCATGTCAAATTCTCCTTAAAGCAATTTGGTTTGCCCGCCCCGCAAATGCAGCGGAGGGCGTCTTCGTTTTGGAGCCTCGCGGCCTCCGCTAGGAGAGATTGGGATGCCGCCCAAAAATTGCAAGACCAAAAAATGCAGATGCAATGGACGTACAACGAAAAACAAGGCCGCCCGGAAATTCCGGACGGCCTAGCTCTGCGGCTTTGCTAGCGCGTAGTTCAATCCACTGCCGGTCCCCACCGGCGGGATTGCTTTTCCCCCTGAACCATCGGCCACAATGGGCACTCGACGAATTCGACATCTTTGTCATCCTTTGACCTTTGCAATGCAAATAGAACTCGACTCTACCTACCGCTTTTTTAAAAGCTGTTGCGCCGCTGCAACAATACTTGCCAGTTCGATTGGGGGGACTTAAGACCCCAAAATGCCAAATTTAATGATGAGTGCACGCACATGATATTGTCGCGTTATGAGCGTATGGTGGCGCGGCGTTATTTGCTTCCGGGCAAGGGGGAGGGCTTTATTTTTCTCGTGGCCAGCATCAGTCTGGTTGCCGTCGCATTGGGTGTGGCCGCGCTTATCATTGTGATGAGCGTCATGAACGGTTTCCGGGCCGAATTATTCGACAAGATCGTGGGCTTAAATGGTCATGCCGTGGTTCAGGGCTATGGCGGTCGTCTGGAGGATTGGCGGACGATACTGCGCGATGTGAAGAACACAGAAGGCGTTACTGACGCGACTGCGCTTATTGAACAGCCACTGCTCACCACGTTTAACGGCAGAGTTGAAGCCATTCTGGCCCGCGGAATGTCAGTGGAGGACATTCTCAAAAACGAGACGTTGAAGGGCAAGACCGTTGCCGGTGACCTCAAGGCGCTGAGCGCGGATGAGGACAAGGTCGCCATAGGCTCCCGGCTTGCGCAAAATTTAGGCGTTCGGGTCGGGCAAAGCGTTACGATCATCAATCCTGCCGGTCGGACAACACCATTTGGAACGGTTCCGCGTGAGATTTCTTACGAAGTTGCGGCGATTTTCGAGGTCGGGGTGTATGATTATGACAAGGCCTTTGTCATCATGCCCATCGAACGTGCGCAGCTTTTGATGCTGATGGGTAACGAAATCGGCATGATCGAGATTAAGACCGAAAATCCGGACAAGGTGAATGAAATTCTCGCGCCTTTACTCCCCAAGCTTGAAAACAAGGGACAGATTGTAGACTGGAAGAGCATGAATGCATCTTTATTCGAAGCGTTGGCGGTGGAGCGAGTGGCGATGTTCGTGGTTTTGTCGATCATCGTGTTGGTTGCGGTTTTCAATATCTTGTCATCACTAATCATGCTGGTGCGCGCCAAAACGCGCGATATTGCAATCTTGCGCACAATGGGCGCATCGCGCAAATCATTGCTGAAAATCTTTATGACGGTCGGGTTGCTGATTGGTTCTTCGGGCATCGTGCTCGGGATGATTTTGGGAGCGATCTTCTTATATTTCAGACAGTCGGTGGTGAACTTCATTCAGTTTGTCACAGGTCAAAATTTGTGGGATCCCTCGATAAGGTTTTTGACCGAGTTGCCGTCGCGTACCGATCCAATTGAGGTATTGGCGATCTGCGGACTTGCGTTGCTATTCAGCTTCCTTGCCACTCTATATCCGGCGCTGAAAGCCGCCAGTACGGACCCAGTTCAGGTGCTGCGCTATGAATGATATCTTGGAACTGGTTGATGTCCGCCGTCAGTTTGAGCAAGGCGACGTGACTATTGAAGTCCTGCGCGGCGTCAATCTGGCCATTGGCAAGGGTGAACTCGTCGCGTTGCTTGGACCTTCGGGATCGGGCAAATCAACCTTGCTTCAAGCAGTCGGCCTGTTGGAGGGCGGGTTTTCGGGGTCAATCAAACTCGATGGCGAAGAAGTCAGTGAAGCAGGGGTTGATCGCCAGACCGACATTCGTCGCCAAAAGCTTGGCTTTGTTTATCAGTTTCACCATTTGTTGCCGGACTTTGACGCGCTAGAGAACGTCATATTGCCGCAATTGATTGCTGACGCTTCGCCTGAAGTTGCACTTGATCGGGCGACCTATTTATTGACGCAGCTTGGCCTATCTGAGCGCCTTCATCATCGCCCGTCAAAGCTATCGGGCGGCGAGCAGCAACGCGTTGCTGTTGCAAGAGCCTTAGCAAACCGGCCAAAATTGGTGCTTGCGGATGAGCCCACGGGTAACCTGGACGAGCATACCGCCGATATTGTGCTGGGTGAATTTATGGCGTTGGTCCGCGAAGAGGGATCTTCTGCCATTGTGGCCACGCATAACGAACGGTTAGCGGCAAAAATGGATCGCGTCGTGCGTTTGCATGAGGGTAAGTTGGGCTAAGAAGAGGAGAATGTCGATGTCACTCTATGACTTTTCGGTGCAAATGCCGGGCGGCCAGGCCGAAGCAATGGCAACGCACAAGGGCAAAGTGCTGCTTGTCGTCAACACTGCTTCCAAATGTGGGTTCACGCCGCAATATAAGGGGCTTGAGGCTCTATACCGGCAATATAAGGATCAAGGTCTGGAAATACTCGCATTCCCTTGCAATCAATTTGGCGCGCAAGAGCCTGGCGATGAACAGGAAATTCAGAACTTCTGTTCGCTGACATATGATGTATCATTTCCGCTTGCGGCTAAAATTGATGTCAATGGAACGGGTGAAGACCCGCTGTGGCATTACCTGAAGCAACAGCAGGCTGGCCTTATGGGGTCACGCGGAATTAAATGGAATTTCACCAAATTTCTTGTGGACAGGATGGGTAATGTCGTCGCGAGGCACGGACCACAGGTTAAACCGGAAGCGCTTGCAAAAGATATCGAACGGCTGCTCGCTGAAAACGCATGATTGTCCACAGCGAAGCAGAAAACTTCGTTTGTCGAATCGGCTCAGCCTACTAACATAGGCCAATGGCTTATGTACCTTTCGTTCCTTTACGCGTGTATTCAGCTTACACGATATTAGAGGGCGCAATTGAACCGAAGGCTATCGGCGAAACCGCACAAAAGCTTGGATTTCCGGCTATCGCGATCTGTGACCGCAATGGTCTGTATGGCGTAATGCCATTTCAGGACGGTGCAAAGGCCAAGGGTGTGCAACCCATTATCGGCACATTGCTAGGCATCAAGCGGCCAACGCGCGACGGCAAGTTTGTCCGCGACTGGCTGCCCTTGTTCGCGCAGGATGACATCGGTTACGTCAATCTGTGCCGTTTGGTATCTATGGCGCATCTCGACCGTCCTGAAGATATGGACGCGCATGTCACTTTGCAGCAGCTGGCGGCGCATAAAGACGGATTGCTTGCACTTACTGGCGGGGCGGAAGGGGCGGTGACGAGGCTGCTGAACGAAGAACAATATGACGCAGCGGCCGACTACCTCGCGCAACTCCAAACGCTTTTTCCGGACCGATTATATGTCGAATTGAGCCGAAGAGGGGACGCTATCGAGGCAGCAGCAGAAGATGCGCTCATTGACTTTGCTTATGCCCGCGACATTCCATTGGTTGCCACAAATCCAGCGTTCTTTGCGGAACCCGATTTCTTTGAAGCCCATGACGCCATGCTGTGCATTTCCGACGGGGCCTATATCGAAAGCGAGGATCGCCGAAGAAGCAGCCGGGATACATGGATCAAGACAGGGCGCCAGATGGCTGAACTGTTTGCAGACCTGCCTGAAGCGCTCGCGAACACACTTGTCATCGCCCAACGCTGCGCAGCTCTTGCGCCATACCGAAACCCGATATTGCCAAGCCTTGCTGGCGACCGGACCGCGGAAGACGCGCAGTTGCGAGATGATTCGCTGCTTGGGCTTGAACAGCGGCTTAATATCGCCGGAATCACTGACCCTGCAGAGCAGCAGGTCTATTTTGACCGCCTGAAGTTTGAAGCTGATGTCATCTGCACGATGGGATTTTCGGGTTATTTCCTGATCGTTGCTGATTTCATCAAATGGGCGAAGGAACAGGATATCGCCGTAGGTCCGGGGCGTGGTTCTGGCGCAGGGTCGCTCGTCGCTTGGTCTCTGACGATTACCGATCTCGATCCCATCAAATTGGGTTTGCTGTTCGAACGGTTTTTGAACCCGGATCGTGTGTCCATGCCTGACTTCGATATCGACTTTTGTGAAACACGGCGCGGCGAAGTCATTCGCTATGTGCAGAAAAAATATGGGTCTCGTCAGGTCGCGCAAATCATAACCTTTGGAAAACTGAAGGCGCGCGCGGTCCTGCGTGACATGGGACGGGTCTTGCAAATGAGCTACGGCCAAGTCGACAGGCTTTGTAAGCAGGTGCCAAATCTGCCTGCCGACCCTTGGGATTTGAAACGCGCGCTGTCCGGCGTCGCAGAGTTGCGCGAAGAATATCGCCGCGATGCGCAGGTCAAACGTCTGTTCGATCTCGCGATGAAGCTGGAAGGCCTGCCGCGCCACAGTTCAACACACGCCGCGGGAGTGGTCATTGGTGACCGTGAACTGTCGGAACTTGCGCCTCTGTATCGCGATCCACGTTCAGATATGCCGGTGACTCAGTTCGACATGAAATATGTCGAAAGCGCTGGCCTTGTGAAGTTCGACTTTTTGGGGCTGAAGACATTATCCGTGCTGCAAAAAGGCAGCCAGATGCTCGCTAAACGCGGGGTGGAGATCAATCTCGACCTGCTGCCACATGATGACCCCGCAGTGTATGAATTGCTTCAGCGCGGCGACACTGTGGGCGTGTTTCAGCTGGAGTCCGAAGGCATGCGCCGCACACTTGCCGCCGTAAAGCCAACCAATTTTGGAGACATTATCGCGCTCGTGTCGCTCTATCGGCCCGGGCCGATGGACAATATTCCAATGTTCGGCCGCCGCAAAAATGGGGAGGAGAGCATCGAGTACCCCCACCCGTTACTTGAGCCAGTGCTTAACGAGACATATGGGATATTTGTTTACCAGGAACAGGTCATGCAAGCAGCGCAAATTCTTGCTGGCTATAGTCTGGGTGAAGCCGATTTGCTTCGCCGCGCGATGGGCAAAAAAATCCAGTCTGAAATGGATGCGCAACGCGAGCGGTTTGTCAGTGGCTGCGCCGCGCACGCCATTTCGCCGAACCGCGCGAACGAATTGTTCGACCTGATCGACAAATTTGCAGGCTATGGTTTCAACAAGAGCCATGCGGCGGCTTATGCTGTTTTGGCTTATCAGACCGCGTGGTTGAAAACGCACCATCCTGAAGAATTTTATGCAGCATCCATGTGTTTCGACATGCATCAGACCGACAAGCTTGCGACGTTCATTGATGATATGCGCCGGCTTGATTGCAATTGCCTTCCGCCTGACATCAATCGCAGCGAAGCCGAATTTACCGTCGAGACCAATGTACATGGCGAACACGCGGTGCGTTATGCGCTGGGTGGTATCAAAAATGTCGGTGAGCGGGCAATGGAGATACTTGTCGCCGAGCGCGTGGCAGCAGGGCCATTTAAAAGCCTGGATGATTTTGCCAATCGTGTTGACCCGGGACAAATCAATCGGCGAAGCTTGGAAAATCTCGCGGCAGCAGGCTCCTTTGATGGGCTTGAGCTGAACCGCGCCGCAGTCCATGCCGCCGCCGAAACGCTTCTGTCTGCGGCGCAGTCGGCCCGCGATTCACGCGAAAGCGGGCAGGGCGGATTGTTTGGCGAAGGCGCGTCAGACATGGCCGCGCTTCGCATCGACAAAAATCTTCACTGGGCGCCCGGCGAACAGATGAGTCAGGAAAAGGACGCCTTTGGGTTCTATTTCTCGGCCCACCCATGTTCGCAATATGATGCGTTGGCTGCGAGCCATGGTGCCAAACCGTATGCTATATGGCTTGAGAGCGGTCCGATACCCGAGGGCGTTCGGCGCGCGGCAACGATGTCGGCGCTAATTGAAGGGGTGCGTTGGCGTGAATCGCGCAAGGGAAAGCGTTTCATGATTGCCGATTTTTCGGACAATAGTGGCCAGTTTTCGGTGCGATGTTTTGATGAGGCTGTCGTCAGTCAGCTTGCCGAATGGGCGAAGGATGCGGAGTGTCTTTTACTGCATTGCGAAATGGATATGCGCCCGGGCGACGAAGCGCCAAGCTTTACGGTGAAAAGTGCAAAGCCGCTCAGCAGTCTGACGAGCGTTTCTCGCCTGAAAATGCAGTTGAATGTTACCCATGAAGCCGCTCTGGCCAGACTTGCAGCAATGGTTGAGCCGCTCAATGGTGGCAAAAGCGAACTGGTAATCAAAACACGGGCGGCAGATGGGCGTTGGGTCCATATTGTCCTTGGACGGCGCTACCGGATTGATGCGTCTCTACTTGACCAGGTTCGGGCAATTGAAGGCATCGAGAATGTTGAGCTTGCGCCATTGGGTCCGGTTTTGGCATTAGTGCACTAAACCGCGATCATGCGTGGATAAATATAGGCGTCGATAATATGGCGGCGCAATCTGTGGGAGAGATTTTGATGCAGGGCACGATGCAAGATTGGGACCTTCGGGTTTCGCATTTGATTGATTACGCAGCGCGCGAACACGGTACGCGAGAAATCGTCACGCGTTGGACTGACGGCAGCATCGAAAGAACCAACTGGTCGGCGGTTGCTACTGAGGCGCGCAAATTATCGCAGGCATTTGCAGGGCTTGGCCTGCAAAAAGGTGATCGGGTCGCAACCTTTGCAATGAACCATCACCGTCATCTTGCGGCTTGGTATGGCGCAATTGGCTTTGGCGGAGTCATCCACACGGTCAACGTGCGGCTGTTCGACGAGGACCTGATCTACATCATGAACCACGCCGAAGATAAGGTGGTGATGTATGATGCAATGTTCCAGCCAATCATCGACCGTCTGAAGCCGCACCTTACAACTGTCGAACATTATGTCGTTTTTGATCGCGACGATAGCTACGGAGCCTTGGTTGCGGCTCAAGATGGCAACTATGAATGGGCGACAGGCGACGAGCGCGACGCATGCATGCTGTGCTATACCAGCGGGACGACCGGCAACCCTAAAGGCGTGTTGTACCAGCACCGTTCGACAATGTTGCATGCAATGGCCGAGATTGCTCCTGCCATTTTTGACCTGAGTCCGCAGGCAGCTTTGTTGCCGATCGTTCCTATGTTCCACGCCGCAAGCTGGGGCCTGCCCTTTGCCGGCGCTGCGGCAGGTGTCAAATTTGTGTTTTCCACCACCAATGATGCCGCAACCTTGCATGGCCTGATGCTGCAAGAGGGTGTTACGCACAGTGCAGGGGTGCCGACGGTTTGGTTAGCGATGTTTGCACATCTGGACGCCGAGGCTGCCGCAGGTCGGGACGCGTCGCTTGGTAAGTTGCGGCTCGTAACGATAGGCGGATCGGCTGCGCCGCGCGCGATGATTGATCGACTTATGAAGTCAGGTGTACGCGTTTCCCACGCTTGGGGAATGACCGAGACGTCGCCGATTGGCACAATGGGGGCACCAACGCCGAATTGGGACGAGTTGACGCTCGACGAGCAGATCGACGTGGTTTGCAAACAAGGTCGCACGCCATTTGGCGTTGAATTGCGCGTCATCGACAAGGACGGTAATGTTGCACCCCGCGATGGCGTAACATCGGGTGCTTTACAAATTCGCGGCCCTTGGGTCATCAAGCGTTATTTTAAGGCCGAGGTAGATGCCGTTGATACCGATCAGTGGTTTGATACCGGCGACGTTTCGGTTCTCCATCCGGACGGCACCATGCAAATTACGGATCGCGTAAAGGATGTCATCAAGTCCGGCGGCGAATGGATTAGCTCGGTTGAATTGGAGAATATTGCTGTTGGATGCCCTGGCATCGCAGAGGCAGGTGCCATCGGGATAGCACATCCAAAATGGGATGAGCGGCCTGTCTTGGTTGCCGTGAAAAAGCCGGGGGCCGATGTAGACGAAGCGATGGTGAAGGCATATTTGGCCGAACGTATCGTTAAATGGTGGATGCCAGACCGCGTGCTTTTTGTGGACGAATTGCCGCATACGGGAACAGGCAAAATTCAGAAAGTGGCGCTTCGCGAGCAGTTTAAGGACTTTGTTCTGGAGGATTAAGCGATGGACGACGGCTATATTGATCCAAGTCGCGCGGCATTTGACCTGTTTAAATCGCTGCCGCGCGATGTGCCCATTAACATGCTCAACCTGTTAAAGTTTAATTTGGCCGCAAATTACCCCGCCAGTCATCCCAACGCTTCCCAACAATGGAGCGGCGAGCGCGCCTATCAGGAATATGGCAAGACCAGTGGCCCGATTTTTGCGCGCGTCGGTGGCGGCATAATCTGGCGCGGCCATATGGAGGCGATGGTTATTGGTCCGGAAGCAAGGTACTGGGATTCTGCATTCATTGCTTATTATCCCAACAGTGCTGCGTTTTTGGAAATGGTGACTGATCCCGAATATCAATCGGCAGTGATAAATCGCCAAGCTGCTGTGCAGACAAGTCGCCTGATACGATTCAATCCACTGGAAACCAACGGTTCCGAATTCGCTTAAAATAAGCTCAGCTGGCCATCTAGATTTGGTGGCACAAACAGGTCGCTTCGGACATTCCACTTGGAACTGTCCAATCCGTGACGTTTTTTGGCAATTTTCATTCGAGCGCGAATGAGATCGGCCCACGGACCTTGTCCTTTCATGCGCGTAAAAAACTCAGCATCATTGTCTTTCCCGCCGCGCATTTCGCGAATGAGGTTCATGACCTTGGTCGCGCGGTCGGGGAAATGGACGTCGAGCCAGTTGCGGAATAGAGGTGCCACCTCATGGGGCAGACGGATTGGAATCCAGCTGATGCTTGATGCGCCATGTTCGGCTGCGGCAGCGGCAATCGCTTCAATCTCATGGTCCGTGACCGCAGGAATAATGGGCGAGATATTGACGTGAACATATATGCCGGCATCCGCCAATCTGCGAACGGCCGCCAGCCTCGTCATCGGCGATGAAGCCCTTGGCTCAAGCGTCCGCGCAAGCTTTGCGTCCAAAGACGTCACCGATATCGCAACGCCAGTCAGCTGCTTGGCCGCAAGTTGCGAAAGCAGGTCTATATCATCAATCACCCGTGCTGATTTTGTCGTCACAACTATTGGGTGCAGCGTTTCAACCATGAGCGCTAATATGGATCGCGTAATCCGGTAGGTACGTTCAATGGGTTGATAAGGATCGGTATTTGTCCCAATCGCGATGGTCGCCGGGCGATAGCCGGGCTTAGCCAGCGTTTTGCGAAGGATGTCGGCAGCGTTTGGTTTTGCAAAAAGGCGGCTTTCGAAATCTAGACCGGGTGACAAGTCATGATACGCATGTGTTGGTCTTGCAAAGCAATATACACAGCCATGCTCGCATCCGCGATAGGCATTAACGGAACGATCGAAAGGAATGTCAGGCGAGTTATTGAAAGACAAAATGGACTTGGCAAATTCCTCCGTCACCGTTGTTTTCAATAACGGACGACCGCCATCCAACTCGTCGCGTGAATCCAGCCAGTCAACATCCGTTATACGCTCATGCAAATTGAAGCGGGTCGGCACGATGTTGTCTGGCGCGCCTCGGCCCTTTGTTACATCATGATGATTGCTGTTCTGCACACAACATCAGTGCCATAATCGCAGGAACAAATAAAGAACAAACTACAGCTCGCGCAAACGCGGCATCAGTTCGACAAAATTACATGGCCGATGGCGGTTGTCGAGCTGGTGGACCAAGATCTGGTCCCAACCGTCCTTCACCGCACCATTAGACCCGGGAAGCGCAAAGATATATGTCCCACGCGCCAGCACCGCGCACGCGCGTGACTGGATTGTCGATGTGCCGATGCTCGCGTAGCTTAGCCAACGAAACAGTTCGCCAAAACCCGGAATTTCCTTTGTCTTTACGCGGTCAAGCGCTTCGGGCGTAACGTCACGACCAGTCAGCCCTGTACCTCCCGTAGAAATAACAACATCGATTTTATCGTCATCAATCCAGTTATGCAGTCGGGCAGTGATCATGGCTGTATCATCGCGTAGAATGGCACGCTCGCAGATTTTATGCCCTGCAGATACAATGCGCTCTGCCAAGATATTGCCGCTGCTGTCATCCTCCAAGCCACGGGTATCCGAAACTGTCAGCAAAGCGATGTTTACAGCCTTGAATTTTATGGTTTCATCGAGCGGCAATTGCGCCTCCTGTGGCACGGCGTGCCGTTACGACACCATTGGCATCGGGAAATTTCGGCCATAGATATTGAGCCAGGCCTTTCAGGCTTCCCGACGCCTTGTTTTCCCGCATCTCGTAGATCCAGTAATTGCGCAGGATAATCGATACGTATCCGCGGGTTTCCCAATAAGGGATCGATTCAATGAATAACAACGGGTCACCGTTGTCACGGACTTCGCTATTCCAGCGGGTGAGCGGCGTCGGGCCAGCGTTGTAAGCGGCAATGACCTTTGGAAGCAAGCCACCGGTAGCCGGAAGGTCACGCAATTTTTCCAGATATGATTGCCCATATTCCAAATTTACTGCTGGCCTATCGAGTTCGGATGCCGTGAAGGCAGCGCCACGTGCACGTGCCATATCCTGCGCCGTTCCGGGCCGCACCTGCATGAGGCCACGTGCGCCAGCGGGGCTAACCACGTCCGTGCGGAAGTTGGATTCTTGCAAGGCGTGGGCATAAACCAGCGCAGGCGTGACCCGCCAGCCACCGGTTGGCTGCCAATTTGGCATGGGATAGCGCGCCATCGCATTACTGTAGTCGCCTGACGGACCATAATGGCCAAGCCAGAACTGAGTAGATGCGAGATTCAACGATCCGGCCAGTTGTGCCAGATTTGAATGCTGCCGGGCATCGCCGATGCGTGCCTGATGACGCAATGCCTCGTCTGCAAGCTTGGTCTGGCCAATTTCTGACAGCGCAACTGCAAGCGTAGCATTCTGCTCGGCTTTCAAACTTGCCCAATCTAGTTTGGACACTTTCGCCGCCTTACGGTCAATTGACTCTACACCAAGCGTTTCACTCGCGAGAAGGCCGTAGAAGGTTTCGGGCAGTTGCGCAGCTGTTTGCAGCTTGGCTTGCACATGTTGCGGTTGCTTTGAAGCCGTCGCTGCGCGCGCGCCCCAAAATAAACCGGCAGCTTTCAAATCGTCATTTGCCGCCATACGCGAGACATAATCAAATGCTTCATAGGCGGCAGCATATTGCTGTGTTCGCCACGACGCGAGGCCAACTACCCAGGCTGCTTGAGTACCCCAGTCGCCGCCATGTACCCTAGCCGATGCTGCAACACGATTTGCGGATGCATCGTCATTTTCGATGTAATAGGACCATGCCACGCGGTAACGCAATTCAGTCAATGCTTCGGGAGAAAGTTCCGCCGCCTTGCTTTCCAATAATTGTTCGGCGGCTGACGGTTGGTCGTTTTTGATGAAGATTTGCAGTTCGGCGCGAATGTCTTCGCTGGCCATATTTTTTGGCAGATCCCTTTTGGGTGCGCCGCCCAGCCACGAAAAGCGCCGAATTCCGGGCCGCTCGGGAAGTAATTCGGCGCCACGCTTGCGCGCCATGGTTGCAAGTTGTTCGGCTTGGGGCAGATATGGTGCCGACTCTAACAATGCTTGAAGCTGGCTTGCTTCAACCTTGGGGCTGCTCGGCGCAACGTACAGCTCAGCGCGCGCCATTGCCGACATCGGTCCTTGGGGTGCTGCGTCAATAAGACGCGCTGCTTCGTCCCATTTTGATGTTTGAATTGCGCTGTAAATCGCTGCAAATTCGCTTTTCTCTTTTGCATTTAATACCGTTGGCGCCGGTTGCGCAGGTATAAGCGCGCTGAAAGCTTCGCTGGTATTTGCAAAAGCTGCCGAACAAGGCGACATTGCAAAAGCGAGAGCCAACCATTTCAACTTGTTCGCAATGATGTTCATTCGGCCACCCTTTGTGCAAACATCTGCAAATCTCTCCACGCTTGCGCCTTCATGGCGGGCCGCGCGATCAGAGTTCGCGGATGGAATGTCGTCAAGGCGGTCATATTGCGGCCATCATGGTTAACATTGCGTAACTGGGTACGCGCATTCATCAGTTGTTCGCCCAACAGTGCCTGGCAAGCAGCCGAGCCGAGTATGACAATAGATTTGGGACGCACCAGTTTAATCTGGTGGCGCATAAAATCTGCGAGTTCTGGTAAGGATTGGTCGGGGACTTCACCAGTTGATGGCATACTGCTCGCAAGCCAGGAACAATAGCATTGCGTTAGATCGATCCCGATCGCGACCATCATCCGGCGTAACAGAATTGTATTTGCCGATGTCGGCGTGTTGGCTTCATTTCCAACCCAAATGTCTGGAATATCCGAAATGACCATCACTTCAGGGTTTAGCGGGCCAATGGGTGCTGTGCGCACAGGCCCAAAATTATTGCCGGGCAGGGGAGCCCCATTGACGACCATTTCGCACAAGGTCGTGATGTCCGATGGCCACGCAATTGTGGGCGTTTCTACCTGTTCGGGCTGTTTGCTGGCAATCGCTGACTCAACAGGTGGGCGAGAGGCGTTGGCAGTGACGTCGTCTGAAAGCCAGTTGATTGCACTTTCACCGACGGCGGAGTCTACACCCGCCAGTTCCCACCAGCCAGTGAACGACTCCACAACGGCAAATGCACCAGTTTCTCCCCGTTCCTCCATAAATCCCTTCAGTCACTTGTTGACGGCGGGGTCAATTGCTTGGCATGGCAATTTCCACAGGCTGTTCATATATCGGGATGGCCGGAATTTGATGCCGGGTAAAGGATAAAGGCAATGAGTGAACGCGAGTCGATGCCCTATGACGTTGTTATTGTTGGCGCCGGGCCAGCAGGACTTTCGGCGGCGATCCGCATAAAACAACAATCGCCCGATACCAGCGTATGCATTCTCGAAAAAGGCTCCGAGGTTGGCGCGCATATCCTGTCAGGTGCGGTCATTGACCCAAAGGCTCTGGATGAACTGTTGCCCGATTGGCGCAACATGGGCTGTTCGCTTGCCGATACTCCAGTGAAGGACAACCAGCACTGGATCCTGACCAAGACCGGTAAATTCAACATGCCGCATTTTATTACCCCGGGTTTCATGCACAATAAGGGCACCTACACCGGATCGCTTGGCAATCTGTGCCGCTGGTTGGCGGGGCAAGCAGAAAATCTCGGCGTTGAAATCTTTCCGGGCTTTTCCGCGGCAGAGATACTCTACAATGAAGATGGTTCGGTGCGGGGTGTCGCAACTGGCGACATGGGTATTGCCCGCGACGGCAGCCATAAGGCGGATTACATGCCAGGCATGGAATTGCATGCCAAATACACCTTTTTTGCCGAAGGTGTGCGGGGCCATCTTACGAAGCTGCTGAAGCCGCAATTTGCACTTGATAAGGATTGCGAGCCGCAAGTTTATGGCATTGGTCTCAAGGAATTGTGGGATATTCCACCTGAGCAGCACTCTGCTGGCCGAGTCATTCATAGCCAAGGCTGGCCCTTGACGGATGCCAATGGCGGCGCGTTTCTATATCATCACGCGAATAATCAAGTCGCCTTGGGTTTTGTCGTCTGGCTTAATTATTCCAATCCTTATTTGTCGCCATTTGAAGAATTCCAGCGTTGGAAAACCCATCCCGAGGTCAAGAAGGTCCTCCAAGGTGGCCGCCGTGTTTCGTATGGCGCGCGGGCCATAAGCGACGGTGGCTGGCAATCGGTTCCCAAACTGGCGTTCCCGGGCGGTGCGCTCATTGGTTGTTCTGCTGGCTTTGTAAACGTGCCCCGCATTAAAGGTACGCACACTGCAATGAAGTCAGGCATGTTGGCCGCGGACGCGGTTGTGGAAGCGCTGGCTGCTGGTCGGGAACATGATGCGCTCACCGCTTATCAAACCGCTTATGAAAACAGCTGGATTTACAAGG
Source organism: Sphingorhabdus sp. (assembly GCF_046596595.1). Taxonomy (GTDB): domain Bacteria; phylum Pseudomonadota; class Alphaproteobacteria; order Sphingomonadales; family Sphingomonadaceae; genus Sphingorhabdus_B. Next base: position 10,428 of record NZ_JBKJMB010000024.1, on the reverse strand, counting down.
AGCTGCGGCTTGTCCGCAACGTTCTTCCGCTGGTCGAAAAATATGGCAATGTTTTTGGAACGATGCTTGCGGGCGTAAACATGTGGCTTGAAAACTTTGGCCTGCGGATGCCATTCACGATGAAGCATCATCCCGACCACAAGGCGCTCAAGCGCAAAGAAGCGGTGCACCGCATCGAATATCCAAAACCCGACGGCGTGTTCAGCTTCGACCGATTGTCGTCAGTATTTTTGTCAAACACCAACCATGCCGAAGATCAGCCGATCCATTTGCAGGTCAAGGACATGGACTTGCAAAAGACCAGCGAGTTCATGGACTTTGCAGGGCCATCGACGCGCTATTGCCCCGCCGGCGTCTATGAGTGGATTGAAGAAGAAGGCAAAGACCCGCGTTACCAGATCAACGCCCAAAACTGCGTCCATTGCAAAACGTGCGATATCAAGGACCCGAACCAGAATATCAACTGGGTGACGCCAGAAGGTGGCGGCGGACCAAATTATCCCAACATGTGAGCGAGGCGGCATTGGCGTTGCTGATGGGGACGAAAGGCTAATCGTGGATCAATCTGAGGTCGCCTTCGCGAAGATCAACCTTGCCCTGCATGTCCGGCGGCGGCGAGATGATGGCTATCACGAAATTGAGACACTGTTTTCATTTGCGCAGGATGGAGACATTCTGCACGCAAGCCTGTCGGAAACATTGAGTTTGGCAATTGAAGGTCCATTTGGGCATTTACTTGAGGCAGATGACAATAATCTTGTCATGCAAACCGCACTCCGGCTGAAGTCACGTTTTGGGGTAAAGCAAGGGGCGAAACTGCGCCTAGACAAACGTCTTCCTGTTGCTTCTGGCATTGGTGGCGGATCGGCAGACGCAGCCGCTACAGCGCGCCTTTTATGCCGGCTCTGGGGTCTTAACGCAACCGAGCAAGAACTGTCGGACATCCTCGCTTTATTGGGGGCCGACATACCCGCCTGTATCTTCAGCCGTCCAAGCTTCGGTACCGGCACCGGCACTTTGCTCGAATTGCTGGACGACAGCCCAATAACTGCGCGGCATCTTTTGCTGGTTAACCCGCTTCAGTCGGTCTCCACTGCTGCGATTTTCAAAGCGTGGGATGGCGTCGATGGCGGTCCCTTAGCGTCCGGAAACATCTGGGAAGCTGCTCTGAATGGCCGAAACGACCTTGAGCCATTGGCTGCCGCGATATGTCCCGCCATCACCGAAATATTGGATCGGCTGTCGCAGGCGAGTCCTGCGCTTGTGCGCATGTCGGGCTCTGGCGCAACCTGCTTTGCCTTGTTTGATGACGCGGCGGCCCTTGAGGTTTCAAGGGCGACACTAGACCCGCAATGGTGGTCGATGGCCAGTATGTTACGATGAGCGACGCTCCGTTTGAAATATTGGGGTCACCGAGCAAAGGCGGCTTCCTTATCATTGGCGACCACGCCTCGAACCGCGTTCCAAACGATATAAACCTCGGTATCGATCGAGCATCTCTCGAGGCGCATGTTGCATGGGACATTGGCGTCGCTCCCGTTGCGCGCTTAATTGCCAAGGACGACAAGTTTGCAGCGTTTCTGGGCGGCTATTCACGATTGGTTGTCGACCTGAACCGTGACGCGCATGATCCTGCAGCAATCCCGGTCGAGAGTGATGGCATGCCTATCCCTGACAACGCCCTCAGCCCAATGGAAAAAGAAATTAGGCTGGAACGCTTCCACAAGCCCTATCACGAGCATTTGCAGCAACTGCTAGCCTCACACCGCCCGGCGCTGATTTTGTCTCTCCACAGCTTTACACCGGCCTTGGACAGCAAACCAAATGAAGCACGACCTTGGGAAGTCGGGGTGTTGTACAACGAGCAAGAAACGCCCTCAAAAATAGCGATTCCGTTTTTGGAGGACGCTGGATATCTTGTTGGCGACCAACTCCCTTATTCCGGGAAAGTACTGAATGCGACGATGAACCGCCATGCAGAGGCCAATAAAATTCCCTATATAGGCATTGAGATGCGCCAAGATTTGTCTGCTTCACTCGAGGGCCAAGCAAGATATGCGCGTGTGTTGATTAACATGTGCAATTTTGTTTCGGAACATCTTGGCTTAATAACATAAAGTAGCTTAAAGCGCGGCTCTAAACGGAGTTCCATATGCCAAACAAGTTCGACAAATCCAAATTGCCAAGCCGCCACGTGTCTGTCGGGCCTGAACGCGCGCCGCATCGCAGCTATTATTATGCGATGGGGCTGACGGCTGAAGAAATCGCGCGGCCATTTGTTGGCGTCGTATCAGCAGGCAATGACAGCGCACCCTGCAACACTACGTTGGATGCCCAGGCCGATATCGCGCGACTGGGCGTCGAACAAGGTGGCGGGATGCCGCGTCGTTTCAACACGATCACTGTGACCGACGGCATTGCCATGGGACATCAAGGCATGAAGTCCTCTCTCGTCAGCCGCGAGGTCATTGCTGACTCAGTCGAGCTTTCGGTGCGCGGCCATTGTTACGACGCGCTCGTCGGTTTTGCGGGATGTGACAAATCGTTGCCAGGGATGATGATGGCGATGCTGCGTCTCAATGTGCCATCCATATTCGTATATGGTGGGTCTATCTTGCCGGGCAGGTACAATAATAAGGACGTAACGGTAAAAGACGTTTTTGAAATCGTCGGTAAATACGCAGCGGGCGCATGTCCCTTGTCAGAACTTGAAGAGCTTGAGCGTGTGGCGTGTCCGGGCCATGGCGCCTGTGGCGGCCAATACACCGCCAATACGATGGCCTGTGTGGGTGAAGCCATCGGGTTATCAATGCCCAACAGCAATATGGCACCTGCGCCATATTCGACGCGCGATCAAATCGCGCACGCGGCGGGTGTTCAGGTCATGGAATTGCTTGCGCGAAACATCAGGCCACGTGACATCTGTACGCGTGAAGCCTTTGTTAACGCTGCAAGAATTGTTGCCGCGACAGGGGGATCAACCAATGGCGCGCTGCATTTGCCAGCGATGGCGCATGAGGCAGGAATCAGCTTTGATTTGTTCGACGTTGCCGAAGCGTTCAAGACAACGCCGTATATGGCTGACCTCCAGCCCGGCGGCCAATATGTCGCGCGGGACATGTATGACGCAGGTGGCGTGTATATGCTGATGAAGTCGTTGCTTGGGGAAGGGTTGCTCCATGGAGAGTGCATGACCGTCACCGGTAAAACACTCGGTGAGAACATCGATCAAATAACATGGAACCCTGATCAAAAGGTCATTTATCCCGCAACCGCGCCCATCACGCCCACCGGCGGGGTTGTCGGCCTGCGCGGTTCTCTCGCCCCCGATGGAGCGATTGTTAAAGTTGCTGGCATGGACCGATTGACATTCACTGGTCCAGCTCAAGTTTTCGATTGCGAGGAAGATTGCTTTGCAGCGGTTGAGGCACGTCAAATCCGCGAGGGGTCGGTCATCGTTATCCGCTACGAAGGGCCAAAGGGCGGTCCCGGCATGCGTGAAATGCTTTCGACCACTGCAGCACTTTATGGGCAGGGCATGGGCGAGAAGGTCGCGCTTATCACGGATGGACGTTTCTCAGGCGCAACGCGCGGCTTTTGCATTGGCCATGTTGGCCCGGAGGCTGCCGACGGCGGCCCGATTGCTTTAATCGAGGACGGCGATGAAATCATGATTGACGCTGAAATTGGTGTAATCGATTTGAATGTTGACCGTCAAATACTTGAAGATAGGCGTAAAAATTGGAAACCGCGACAAACTGACTATCAGTCTGGCGCAATATGGCGCTATGCGCAAAATGTTGGACCTGCCTATAAAGGTGCTGTCACGCATCCCGGGGGCGCTGCCGAAACTCATGTGTACGCCGACATTTAGACTTATTGCATCGGCGATGTTTTTTGCTGGCTTGTCAGGATGTGGCAGCGATGCCGGCTCTCCTGCGCCAGACGAAGACGAACCGACACAGGCTGCAAGCAATGGCAAAGTTGCATGTGCGCTGGCCGGTTCGGACAGCTTTGAACGGGTCTGCTCAACCGAACAGATCAGCGCGAACGGTGATGTCATGTTGGTTATTCGACATCCCGATGGCGGATTTCGGCGCTTTAATATTTTAACCGATGGACGCGGTCTCGCGCCTGCCGACGGCTTTGACGAAACGCACATAAGTTTGCTGGATAACGACATGATCGCAGTGGAGTCAGGAGACGACAGATATCGCCTGCCAGCTTTGATCAAAGGCAGTGATGCGGCCGACAGCCCGGACAAGCCCAAAGACGCCAGTTGATTGCTTGCCCCTTCAAGGGCATGGGGCGGTATGGAAATGTCAGAAGAGATCATCAGGGTTGCCGCGCGTGGCGATGGAGTCACTGCAAACGGCCGCTATGTCGCGCTCGCTGCACCCGGCGACATTGTCGAACCGTCGGGTGGTCTCATACATGGACCCCACCACGCAATCCCGCCGTGCCAGCATTTCCCTTTATGCGGGGGCTGCCAATTGCAGCATCTGGACGAAGATAGCCTCCGCCTGTTCATAGCCGAACGCGTGACTCACGCGCTGGCGACGCAGCAGGTGGAAATTGGTGAGGTCATGCCAGTTCATCTGTCGCCGCCAAAGACACGCCGCCGTATTGCGGTTCGCTCAGCTTGGGCGGGCAAACAATTTCAACTGGGTTTCAGCACTGAAAAAAGTCACCGTATCATAGACTTGCGACAATGTGACGTCATGGCGCCGGAACTTTTTTCTTTGCTTGCTCCATTACGCACTTTGCTTGAGCCCCGGCTCAATCGTGCCCGTCAGGTTCAGATCAAATTGGCCGTTGTTGACCAAGGCATTGACGTCCTGATTGAAAACTGGATCGCTAACGATCTCGACACGCATGAGACACTGTCGGAATTTGCCAAAAAACACGGGCTTGCGCGATTGTCTCTCGATGAAGGCTATGGGCCTGTGCCTTTTTACGAGCCTGAACCCGTCACAGTAACGCTTGGTGGGGTTGCGGTGGGGTATCAGCCTTATGGCTTTCTTCAAGCTACCGTGGACGGTGAAGCTGCCTTAGTGCGCGCTGTAAATGAGATTGTGGGCAGCGATACGATCGTGGCGGATCTGTTCGCTGGTTCGGGCACATTTGCGTTATCAATGGGCGCAGGACGCAAAATTTATGCAGGTGAAGCGGACCTTCAAGCCAATCTAGCGTTAAAGGCCGCGGCGGGCCGAAGTGGGCGGACGATATTCGCCGAACATCGCGACTTGTTCAGGCGACCGCTTGCACCCGAAGAGCTGAACAAGTTCCAGACTGTCGTTCTTGACCCACCACGCGCTGGTGCAAAAGAACAGGTTGCCCAGCTCGCCGCGTCCAACGTTCCAAGCATTGCCTATGTCAGCTGCAATCCAGCCAGCTTTGCGCGTGACGCCAAAACTCTGGTCGCTGCGGGATACCGGTTGAAGCGGATCTGGCCCGTGGGGCAGTTCCGCTGGTCAACCCATATCGAGCTCGTCGGACACTTCAGCCGTTAGTATAAAAGCACCGACATCACGGCGTGAACCGTTAGCATGATGAGCGCAAGCGACGACAAGGCGAACAATCCGAAGCGCACGACAACGCGATTCGAGAAAATCTGAACCAAGCTGTGTGCGATCCGTAAGACGACATAAACCCAAGCGATCGTTGCATTCAAATTGTCACCTTGGCCAACCATAGCCAGCACGAGGCATATTGCATAAAAAACCGTAGGTGCTTCGTGTAAGTGGTTGTAATTGTCAGCAACCCAAGACGCTCTCTCCTCACCCTTGGCAATGAGAACCTCGCGTAGGCTGCCGCCGTTCGAGCCAACAATGTTGGTGGCATCAATGCCCGCGCGGCCCATGGCGGGTATACGCGTGGCGTACATCCAAATCCAGATAACCATCGTCCAAGCGCCCAGTGCAACGACTGGCCCTAAAATAGCACTTTCCATAATTTCTACCCCCTCAGATAGTTGCAAGTAACGCCTGTACCGCCAGTATGGTCAAGCAAGTGGTCGATAACAGGAAGAACACAAATCGGATGCTGACGGTATTCACCGTTGCCTGCCAAATGCTGTGGATAATGCGCAAGATGGTGTAGCCCCATGCCAGATAGACCGACAGGTCCGAAGCGCCGCCAGTGATTGCCAGGATCATGATCGTGGCGTAAAATATCGTTGGCTGCTCCATGAGATGCGCGTAATTGTGGGATTTCCAAGCGACAGAAGGTGGTACATTGGGATCAATGTCTTGTCCGCGTCCACCCGGTGCAGCGCTTTTCAGGTCCATGCCGATTTTTGACATGGCGGGAAGCCGTGTGCCCGCCATCCAGAACAGCATGATTAGTGACCAGACAACCAGCGCGGCCGCTGGCGCCAAAATTGGCGTATTCATGTAAAAAACCCTCCCCGTCTTATGAGATGGGGAGGGTGGTGCACCTCAGATAAATTGTCAATTCCAACTTATATTTTGGAACTTAGCGACCGGCGTGCGCGAACACCGGCGTCATTGGCCGGAGCCCAGCCATAGAGGGTGGCCATCGGTTCATCCTCAACAACCAAATTGTCGGTTTCGCCAAAGCCATTAAATTCAGTCCGCATGGCGCAGCCATACGCGCCGAGCATGCCCACTTCGATATAATCTCCAGCCTGGACATCGTCCGGCAAGACAAAGGGCCCCGCCATATGGTCCATATCATCGCAGGTAGGGCCGTAGAAGCTAAACTCAGCCATCTGGGTCCCAATTGACGTGTCCGACCTTTGAAGCGCCACAGGGAAGCGCCAGCCGATGTGCGCGGCATCGAACAACGAACCATAAGCCCCATCGTTAATAAACAATTCTTGCCCGCGACGCTTCTCAACCTTCACAAGCAAAGAGGCATATTCGGCACACAATGCGCGGCCCGGCTCGCACCAAAGCTCAGCAGAATAGCTGATCGGCAGATCTTCGAAACAATTATGGATGACGTCGAAATAGCCCTCAAGCGCAGGAGGCTCCATGCCCGGATATACCGAAGGGAAGCCGCCGCCAACGTCAACAATGTCGACGGTGACCGATGCTTCGACGATCGCGGCACGGACATGCTCCATGGCTTCGGCATAAGCGGTAGGTGTCATTGCCTGGCTCCCTACGTGGAAGCAAATGCCCAGGCTGTCAGCAACCTGGCGCGTTGCGACGAGCAGGTCGGCAACTTCCGAAGGATCGGCACCAAACTTCGATGCAAGGCTCAACTTTGCATGTTCGGACGACACACGGATGCGCACGCACAACTCAAGATCCGTTGCCGCAACGCCATCGGTGGCAGTAGCGCGCATGATCTTGTCCAACTCTTCATGGCTGTCGAGGCTGAAGGTGCGGACATTGTGGTTGTGATAAGCCTGAGCGATTGCGCGCTCACTTTTTACCGGATGCATGAAGCACATTTTCGCTTCAGGCAAAAATTTATGCACCAACCGGACTTCGCCTAACGAGGCGACGTCATAATGCGTAATGCCAGCTTCCCACAAAGTCTCGAGCAATGCAGGTGAAGGGTTTGCTTTGACAGCATACAGCGATTTACCCTGAAACTTCTCAACGAAGAAACGAGCGGCGCGCGTAGCAGCATGCGGGCGTAAGAGCGTGATTGGTTCGTCCGGGCGGAGGGCGCGGACTACAGCAAGTGCGTCAGTGTTCTCGTACAATTCAAGGGACCCCCAAAAGATAAATTGAAACAACAAGGCTGCCTTGCGGTTATTGGAAGTCCCCCTGGGGCAGCGGATGTGCGCATTATGAGAACAGGGGGGGAATGTAAAGCGATTCGTTGGTATTTTAGCTGAGGCGGTCGCGAAACTCGGTCCAATCGAACGAACGGACACATTCAAGCGCGTCAGTGTCGCTGTTCCATAGCCACAATGAAGGTAGCGGAACGCCGTTAAAGGTATTGGTTTTCACCATCGAGTAATGCGCCTGGTCAAGAAACGCAAAGCGCGCTCCCGGCTCTGCAGCGACAGGAAGTCGGTAATCGCCGATAATGTCTCCTGCAAGGCATGATGGCCCTCCCAGACGCACCACAGGGCCGTCTTGACGCTCACCAAGCATGGCAGGGCGGTACGGGGCTTCGATGACGTCGGGCATATGGCAGGTTGCGCTGATGTCCGTAATACCGACGAGTATTCCGTTTTTGAATATGTCGAGTAATTCGCCAATCAAAATACCGGCATCAAGAGCGATGGCTTCGCCCGGCTCGATATATACGTCCAGACCAGTTTCAGCACGAACCTCTTGAATGAACGCCACAAGTTCATCGCGTTGATAATCGGCACGGGTGATGTGGTGGCCACCACCGAAGTTAAGCCAGCGCAGTTGCCCGAAATAGGGCGCAATCTGGGGCATGAGTGCTTCCCATGTCCGCTTGAGCGGTTCGAAGTCCTGCTCGCACAAGGTGTGGAAATGCAGTCCGGATACGCCGTGGAGATGTGCAGGTTCCAGCTGGCTTACAGGAAAGCCGAGCCGCGACCCTGCCGAGCAGGGGTCATATTTTGGCACCTCGCCTTCGGCATGTTCAGGATTGAGGCGAAGGCCGACATCGACACTATCATTCAGGAAAGACGCAAAACGGCGGTGCTGATGCGGGCTGTTGAATATAATATGATCGGATATGTCGACAATTTCGGCCATATCGGCCTCTTTATAGCCAGCGCAATAGGTCGCAATCTCTCCTTGGTAATAATCGCGAGCAAGACGGGATTCCCACAAGCCGGAACTGCAAACGCCATCAAGATATTCGCCGATAATGGGCGCAACTTTCCACATGGAAAACGCCTTCATTGCACACAGGACCTTGGCGCCAGACCTGTCACGTACATCCGCCAATATGGCCAAATTTCGCCGCAATGCGACCTCGTCGACCACGAATGCAGGCGAGGGGACGCGCTGAAGGTCAAATTGGGCAAATGCCCCAGGATCGCCTGCTCTGGTTTCCATATTGTCATCACCATGTTGTTTCCCCACCGACGTCATGCTGAACTTGTTTCAGCATCCATCGTGTCAAAGAGACCGAAGGAGAGAGAGGATAAATGGACCCTGAAACCAGTTCAGGGTGACGATCTTAAATATTGCACTGCCATCCGAAACTAAAACGCCAGCGGCCCGTCCAATTCTTTCACCTGCCAAGGCAGCCCGTATTTGTTGAGCATGTCCATGAACGGGTCGGGATCGAACTGCTCGATATTCCATACTCCAGCGCCGGACCATGTGCCCGTCACCAACATCGCAGCGCCAATCATTGCTGGCACGCCTGTGGTGTAGCTCACCGCCTGATTGCCAGTCTCGGCATATGCTTCTTCATGGTCGCAGATGTTGTAGATGTAGAGTGTCTTTTCCTTGCCGTCCTTGCCAAGACCAGTTGCGATGCAGCCGATGTTGGTCTTACCCTTCGTGGTCGGGCCAAGTGAGGCCGGCTCAGGCAAAACCGCTTTGAGGAATTGCAAAGGAACGATTTCCTTGCCTTCATACATGACCGGGTCAATGCGGGTCATACCCACCGCCTGAAGCACGTTGAGGTGGGTAATATAGGCATCGCCGAAGGTCATCCAGAAACGGATGCGCTTGATTTCGGGCAAATGGGTCTTGAGGCTTTCGATTTCCTCATGGTACATCAGGTACATGTTCTTCGGGCCGACCGCTTCAAAGTCGAAGCTTTGCTTGACGGACATGGCTGGCGTTTCGACCCACGCATCATTTTCCCAGTGCCTTGCGACTGCGGTAACTTCGCGGATGTTGATTTCGGGGTTGAAGTTGGTGGCAAAAGCCTGGCCATGGTCACCGCCATTGCAATCCAATATGTCGAGCGTGTCGATACGGTCGAAATAATGCTTTTTCAGATACGTCGTGAACACGCTTGTGACGCCGGGATCGAAACCCGAACCCAGCAAGGCTGTAAGGCCTGCGTCCTTATAGCGATCCTGATAGGCCCACTGCCAATGATATTCGAATTTTGCGACATCCAGCGGCTCATAGTTCGCGGTGTCCATATAATGCACGCCAGCAGCAAGGCAGGCGTCCATGATGTTGAGATCCTGATAAGGGAGCGCGAGGTTCACGACCAAGCTTGGCTTCATCTCGTTCAGCAATGCCGTCGTGGCAGAAACGTCATCGGCATCAAGACTGTAGGTGTCTATAGCAACGCCCGTGCGTTCCTTGACGGAGACAGCAATGGCGTCACATTTGGATTTGGTCCGACTGGCGAGACTGATATGGCTGAAGATATCTGGGTTCATGGCCATCTTGTGGACAGCAACCGATCCGACGCCGCCTGCGCCAATTACCAATATCTTGCTCATCTGTAGTTTCCTCTTATCAGAGATTCGTTCAGCGCACGCATATAGGGGCCTTTTATGACAGGACAAGAATTGGCTGCAGCCAGCAGAACGCCAACACATGAAGGCGT
>NZ_JBKJMB010000023.1:0-4596 GCF_046596595.1 Sphingorhabdus sp. | reverse complement strand
CGCAACGCGGAATTCTCCCTGCCAATCCTTTTGGGCGGTACTCCATTCATGACTTGCATTACGCCCCTTTGGCAAGAGCCACAAAGTGTTATTTGTGGAAAACCGGGATGCTAACGCAAACACTTTAGGCAAAGGCGCAAACGCACGTGCGCTTATGACCGAAAATGGGGCGGTTTCCAGACGCTCAAGCGTTATACCGGCAACACGCACGCGCTTGGATAGGTCAAGCATTTCCACCGCACGCTCGAGATATTCAATTCTGCGAGAGCGCGATTCAACAAGGGTGACGTGAAAGTCAGTCAGTATGGCGATGATGAGACCTGGAAATCCGGCACCTGAGCCAAGATCTAACCATCGCATATTTGGGTGAACGTCGCCTAATAATGTTAAAAGTTGCGCACTATCGACGATATGACGCGACCAAATATGGTCTAAAGTGCTTGCGGAAATGAGATTCTGGCTTTGCGCCTCACGTTTTAGGAACGTCACAAAAAGCTCTAATTCGCCCATTGTTTCACGTGAAACATGTAACTGCTTTTGTAGCCATGTTTTCGCCTCATCGTCCGTCATGCTGCCTGCGCGACCGAAGGTGATAACCGTTTCGCATGTACCAATATGGCCGCTAATGCCGCCGGGGTAATGCCCCTAATACGCGCCGCGGCAGCCAGATTATCGGGCTTGGCGGCTTCTAGCCGCTCCACCATCTCACTCGAAAGACCCGAAATTGCCCGATAGTCAGTCGAAACGGGCAGTTTGATCCGCTCATTGGCCACCACATCGTTAATCTCGCTCTCTTGGCGGGCCAAATAGGGTGCATAACGGCCGTCTTGCTCCAACTCCATCAGGAGGTCCTGCGGCCATGCCTCCGGTCGTTCCCCTAATGCCTTTAATATTTCCACTTGCGGGAAGCGCAGCCAATCAAACAGCGACATTTTGCCTGCATCCTGCTTAACTGTCAGACCGCGTTTTATAAGAACATCCGCACTGACCTGGGTATCGAGCCTGGTCAAAAGTTCGCCTCGTCGAGTCATCCGTGCATCAAAGGCGGCGGCGCGCTCGTTGCCAACCGCGCCCACATCCATTGCCATTGCCGTGAGCCGTGAAGGCGCATTGTCCGACCGTAGACGCAGTCTGTATTCGGCTCGTGCAGTCAGCATTCGATATGGCTCGGTAACACCTTGTAAGGTCAAGTCGTCAATCATTACCGCGATGTAGCTGTTCGTTCGGTCAATGGCCGGCATTGGCTGCCCCAGAATTACAGAAGCCGCACCCAGTCCTGCGACAAGTCCCTGCGCCGCAGCCTCTTCATAGCCGGTTGTCCCGTTGATTTGACCGGCACAATATAATCCGTCGAAGCCGCGCACCTTTAAACTGGAATCAAGACATCGCGGATCGATATGATCATATTCAACCGCGTAGCCGGGAACCATTATTTCACATTGCTCGAGCCCAGTCATAGACCGAACCATATCGTGTTGAATGTCCGTCGGCAGTGACGTAGAAATCCCGTTAGGGTAGATCAAGTAGCTCTCTAAACCCTCGGGTTCCAAAAACACCTGATGACCATCACGGTCGCCAAATCTAAAAATCTTGTCCTCAATCGATGGGCAATAACGTGGCCCCCTGCCCTCGATATCACCACCGAACAATGGCGACCGGTCAAGCCCTGCGCGGATGATGTCGTGCGTCCTGGAGTTCGTGCGCGACATGGCGCAAAACAGTTGAGGCACTACGCGGCGATGCCGCATGGATGACATCGTCCAGCCGTCATCATCTGATGGCTGTAACTCGAGCTTCGCCCAGTTTATTGTCCGACCGTCCAGACGCGGAGGGGTCCCGGTTTTTAATCGCGATATGGGAAGGCCAGCACCCCGTAATTGCTTGGACAAGAGCAGCGCCGACGCCTCATCGACCCGGCCACCATCAAATCGTTCTTCGCCTCGAAACAACTTTCCGCCCAAAAACGTTCCGGTAGCGAGGATAACAGCCGAAGATGTGACGACCGAACCATCGCCAAGGACCAAGCCAGCTACGCGCATGGAGGCACCACGGCGGAAGTGCAATGCAGCTGCTTCCGCCCCGATAATGTGCAGGCCAGTAAGTTGCGCCAGCTGGTGCTGGATGGATGACTTGAACAATTTGCGGTCAGCTTGCACACGCGGGCCTTGCACCGCTGCACCTTTGGATGCGTTCAGCATTCGGTAGTGCACGGCGGAATCATCTGCTGCCTTGCCGATTAAACCGTCAAAGGCATCTACTTCGCGCACGAGATGCCCTTTTCCAAGCCCACCGATAGCCGGATTACACGACATTGCACCGATCATCTCCGGCTCGAAGCTGACCAATGCGACGCGCAGACCCATACGCGCAGCAACAGCTGCGGCCTCGGTACCGGCATGGCCACCGCCAACTACAATAATGTCAAAATCGGGTTGCATCAGCTGCACATAGACGAACAATGCGCCGTGGTCAAAACAGTGCCTGAAAATGTTTCACGTGAAACATCATTTACCGACGCAAAATTTCCCGAAAATATTGTCGAGAAGTTCTTCCGTGTGTGCACGTCCGGTCAATGCGTCGAGACTGCGACGCGCCTGACGCAGATTTTCGCCAATGATTAGCCAGTCTTCGACATCCGTGCATGCACTGAGCGCTGCCGCGACTTCTGTGAGTAACATTCTTTGCCGCGCGTTTACGGCGAACTGGTCAGGTGGTGGAATGAGGTCTTTTGCGCGCTCCGATACCGTCTGGAGAAGTTCAGTAATGCCGGTCCCCTCAAATGCCGATACATTTATCGCAGGAGGCTGTTTCTTTTCATGCCCTTCAGCGTCGCTTTTGGGTGCGACCTCAATCACGCTCGGATGTGCGGGGCCACTGCCTTCCTTTCCCAGCCACAGCAATATATCCGCTTGCTGCATTGCGGCATGGCTTCGGTCGATCCCGATGCGTTCTATAACGTCTGTGCTGTCGTCGCGAAGCCCAGCCGTATCGGTAAACAATAAGCTGATGCCCGCGACGCTCACGGGCACCTCAATCATGTCCCGCGTCGTTCCTGCAATATCGGACACAATTGCCGCGTCACGTCCGACGAGCGCATTCAGCAATGTCGACTTTCCGCTATTGGGCGGACCAGCCAAAACAACGCGCAATCCATCCTTCAACTTTTCAACGGGTGGGTTTGCGAGCGTGGCGTCTATAGCGGCGCAGATCATCCCACATCCTATTGTAATAGCGTCTTTATTCTGCGAATCGACGTCGTCTTCATCCGAAAAATCAAGTTCAGCTTCTGTAAGGGCCGAGAGGCGAAGCACCTCCTGCCGCCAGCCTTCAATTGCGGTGCTAAATGCGCCGCCGAACATGAGGCTTGCCGCCTTTCGCTGCCATTCCGTTTCCGCTGCCAAAAGATCAGCTAGGCCTTCGGCTTCGTTGAGGTCAATTCTGCCGTTTGCAAAAGCACGGCGGGTAAATTCGCCGGCTTCCGCGCGTCGGGTCAAGGGGAAGGACGCTATAGCGTCTTCAACTGCTCGCACGACCGCCCTGCCGCCATGCACGTGCAGCTCCGCCAAATCTTCACCTGTCGCACTATTGGGGCCAGGAAAGACAAGAACAAGCGCTTCATCGAGCACTTCCGTATTTCCGGGCAACCGCAGGACATTCAAGGACGCCCGTCGCGGTCGGGGCAGCTTACCAGCAAGGCCGCGGACGACGTCAAAGGCTACACCGCCGCTGATCCGGATGATCGCAATAGCCGCAGGCGGCGCGCCGCTCGACAGCGCGAAAATCGTATCTGCGGAATGCATCTACAGTCTATTTTTTGTCTTTGGGATTTAGGCCCGACATCGCTGCTTTGGCTCCAGTCTCGATCAACTGCTGGAACAGTTGCAGCCCCATTTGACCCATGGGTGCGATCTGCTTCCCGAGCTCCTGCAGCTGTTCAACCCCGCCTGCGCCATTCATGAGGTTCGTGATCTTTTCCACATAGGCCTCATTTGCCTTGGTAACATCCGGCAAACCGAGAAGCGCCCGCGCCTCTTCGGGCGAACAATCGATTTCAATGTTCATCTTCATGGGCAGAACCTCTCTTATTATCTGATGCGGACCACTATAATGACTAAGTCCAGTCACGCAATTGCGGAGAATGTCCGCCAAGGAGAAGATGATGGGTAATATGGTTCAGATTGATGCTTTGGGTGAAGATGCGCTGTTCCCGGCTTATATGGCTGCCCCAGCCACGCCAGCTAGCGCTGCCATTATCGTAATTCCCGAAATATTCGGTGTAAATCCAGGTATCAAGGCGAAGTGCGATCAGTTGGCGAACGCCGGATATCTCGCTCTCGCGCCCGATATCTTCTGGCGCTTTGCACCGGGGGTCGAGCTTAATCCTGATGTTGAATCCGAGCTTCAGGAGGCATTTGGCTATTTTGGCCAATATGATGCCAATGATGGCGTCCGCGATATTGAAGCAGCGATTCATGCCATTCGCAAAGGACTATCCAGCCACGCGCCTGTACAAAAGATCGGCTGTGTCGGTTATTGTCTGGGCGGAAGGCTGGCCTATATGGCCGCAACACGCACAGATATCAGCGCGTCGGTTGG
>NZ_JBKJMB010000027.1:0-7212 GCF_046596595.1 Sphingorhabdus sp. | reverse complement strand
ATTACCATGAATAACCGCCGCAGGCATACAAATTCCTTAAGTATCATTTTCGATCACGGACGAAACGCGATGTCTTATTCACTATAAAGAACTCGGCGACAATTCGAGTCAATTCCGAAAAATTTGCTGAGTGGGGCAATATGCGGTAGCAACGACACTTGGTGGTGATGATCAACGGATCGCGATCCAAAATGATGGCACTGGACATCGCCTGTCGCAAACTCAACCGAACATCTGACTCTCATCTCTACGGGACGGGCGAGTTTCAATAAGCAGTCGGTTCAGTTTCAAGAACAGCAAAATTTGCAAAATCTCCAAACTCAACCCTGGCCAAATGCAGCAGAGACTCGAGGGGCCAACGCACCACCAGCACCTTCAGACGCCTGTCTCCAAGTTGAGTTTAGCCCCCGAAACCGCGCACGAGCGCGCCAATTTTTCTGAACTTTATCGTTATATTACAAGTACTTGACTTGCTGGCGGGGACGATGACATTCGAACTCTCGATAAAGTTTTGTCATTAAGTGACAAAATTTTGTCCGTTTATGACGCTATTGCCATCGCAATCGTCATTATGTGATTCCAACGAAATCTGAAACTGCACCAAATGTTGTCGGCTGACTGTCATCTAAACTTGGCAGGCAAATTCAATGCAACGGCAGTTTACTTTCTAGCACAACAAAATTTTCGAGATCTACAAACTGAACCGACGCCAAGACCAGCAGAGACGCAGAGCGAGATCGGTTGAGATCGATCTCCAAACGCCGGTCTCCAAGATGACTTTAATCATCGGAATGGCGCAAATTCGCGCCGATTTTTCAAGAAATTATTGTTGTATTACAAATACTTGACTTGCTGGCGGAGACGGTGGGATTCGAACCCACGATAGAGTTACCCCTATACACACTTTCCAGGCGTGCGCCTTCGACCACTCGGCCACGTCTCCGCAATCCCCTTGGGGACGCACGCCCCTAGCCGCTCCTTTGCGCTTTCGCAAGGCACAGTGATTTGCCATAACGCCGCGGATGAAAAGATATCTACCTTTGGTCGCCTGCGCCGCTTTAAGCGCCGCTTTCCCCCTTTCCGCGCAGGAGGCCAAGATTTATCCCGCGCCATCCGAAATTGTGGCGGCGGCCAAAGCTGATGAATGGGTCGCCATGGCGCCCTCGGACCTTTTGGTCATGGACCTAGCGCCCGATTCGAAAGGCAAGCCGCGCCGCGTTGTTATCCAGCTGATCCCAGCGCCGTTTAGCCAGGGCTGGGTCAGCAATATCCGCAAGCTGGCGGCAGCGAAGTGGTGGGATGGCACAAGCATCAACCGCGTGCAGGACAATTATGTCGTCCAATGGGGTGATGCGACCGAGAAGAAGGCTTTGCCGGAAGGTTTGGCAGTGGTGCCGGAGGGGGAATATATTGTTCGTTCGCTGAACCAGGATTCTCAAAGCGCTCTCGCCGTTTCTGCAGCAGAGAGGGCCCGCGCGACTGCAAACAGCAAAATGCTCCAAAGGGACGTGGATCCCTATTCTGACCAGACGTACTTGCATAAGGGCTGGCCTACCTCGAATGTTGTGGGGGTGGGGTTAGCTCCAACCCATTGCTACGCCATGGTCGGCGTCGGTCGCAACCTTTCACCCGACACGGGTACAGGCGCTGAGCTTTACACCGTCATTGGCCATGCGCCGCGACACCTTGATCGCAACATCGCGCTCGTTGGCCGCGTAATCGAAGGCATTGAACTTTTGTCCAGCCTACCACGCGGCACGGGTGCGCTTGGCTTTTACGAGAAAGAAGAAGAGCGCGTGCCGATAGTGTCGGTTCGGCTTGGCAATGAAGCAAAAGACGTGCCCGCATTCGAATATCTTTCGACCGACAGCGAGAGTTTTGCGGCTTATGCCGATGCCCGCGCAAACCGGCGCGATCCGTTTTTCAATGTGCCGGCGGGCGGCGCAGACATTTGCAACATTCCGGTGCCAATCCGGCGAAAGGTAAAATAAAGGCGTCGCCTCACGCCGCCATCATCGACTTCATTTTGTCGAGCGCGGTTTTTTTGATCTGGCAAACGCGGGCCGCGCCCACGCCTAACGTCTCACCTATTTCGTCAAGATTCAGTTCTTCAACAAAATAGAGTTGAAGGATCAGCGCCTCGCGTTCGGACAGCTTCGAAAGATTATTGACCAGTGCTTCCCGCAATTGCGCCTTTTCGATCATGGTGTCGGCGGCCTCGGACACATCGGCAAACCACATGTCATGGTCCGAATAGCTGTCATCGATCGATTCCTGCCCGACGGGCTGCGTCGATGCTTGCATCGCATGATAAGCCGACGGCGCAAGACCAGTTGCGTCCGCCATTTCGGCATCGCTTGGACGGCGCATAAATTCCTGTTCCAGCCGTCCCCGGATACCTGCAAGATAGCGCCGGTTGGCCATGCCAGCGCGGCCCATACGTGCATCGCGGCGCAGTGCATCGACCATGTTGCCGCGAATGCGCGTTGCCGCATAAGGCGCAAAGGCAATACCGCGGTCTTCGAAATTCTGCGCTGCCTCGACAAGCGCGACCAGGCCGATCTGGATGAGATCCTCAACCTCAATCGCCGACGACATCCGGCTGTGCACGTGCCACGCTATGCGGCGCACCAGCGCGCTGTGCGCTTTAATCAACGGGGCGGGGTCAATGGATGGCGTGGTCGTGTAAGCATGGCGGGCTTCATTCAGCATAAGGTTCTCCAATTTCTTGAGGTGCATCGGACACAGCGGGTTCCGGCAGACGCCCAACGCCGCCCACGACGGCAATGACCTCCACCTTTTTGGTTTCAGGAATTTCAAGGAAGGACAGGACAGCGACATCGCTGAACTGCGACCGCAACAGCCGTGCGACCGCTGCGCGGCACAAGGGTGAGGTGATGATGGCAAAGCTGCGCGCAGCAACCAGCATGGGTTGTACCGCATCGTCGATGACTGAGATGATCCGCCGTGCAAGCTCCGGCTCGAACGGCCAGCTTGCCTGCGGTGCCGACTGCACTGACTGCACCAGAAGCGATTCAAGCGCACCGTCAAAGGTGATCGCGGGCAGCGGCATTTTTACAGGGACGATAGTCTGGACAATCAATCCACCAAGGCGTTGGCGCACCGCTTCCACCAGCTCGGCCATTTCCAGATTGCGCGGAGCAAGATCAACCATGGCTTCGGCAATGCGGCGGAAATCACGCAAGGGGACGCGCTCGGCGAGTAACGCGCGGCACAAGGTCGTCACGGCCGCAAGCGTGTACGGCGCAGGCGTAAGCCCGGCGGCAAGCTGCGGATAGCTGCCCTTCAAATTGTTGATCAACGCCTGCGCGTCATCCATCCCGAACAGTTCAGCCGCCGACGCACTCACCAATTGGTTCAAATGGGTGGCAATAACGGTGGCTGGGTCGACAACGGTATAGCCCGCTGCAACGGCATCGGTCCGGTCACGTTCGGCGATCCAAAGTGCGTCGAGCCCAAAGCTGGGGTCCTTGATCGCGCGCCCGCTGATCCCTTCCAGACAATCGCCCGAATCCAGCGCAAGCAGTTCATTGGCCCAAGCCTGATCCTCGCCCACCAGCACGCCAGAGATGCGAATTTGGTACGCGTTTCCAGGCAAGGACAAGTCATCGGCAACCTTAACCATCGGCATGACAAAGCCGAACTCGCGGGACAACTGGCGGCGGATTGCGGTTACACGACCCATTAATGCAGCGCCCTTGCGTTCGTCGACCAAGCTTACCAGCCCATAGCCGATTTCAAGTGTGATGGGCGCTGTGTCGGCGACTTCATGCCATTCGATCAGGTGGCTTGGTGCGGCGTCAGTGATGGGCTCAGCGACGCGTACCGGGGCCTTTTCAGCCCGCCGCAATGTCCAGTATATAGTTCCGGCTAACGCTGCGGCGGGCAGCACAACCAGTTGCGGCATAGCAGGAACAAGACCAAGCAAGGTCAGGATGCCCGCAACCGGACCCCACGCCCGCGAGAAACCAAACTGGCTCGATATCTGCCCTGAAAGATCAAGCGGGGACGACACCCTGGTGACAATGGCCGCAGCGGCAATTGACAGAAGTAATGCTGGCACCTGCGCCACCAGCGCATCACCCACAGCCAGCATGATATAGGTTTGTGCAGCGTCGCTAAAGCTCAAGCCATGGCTGACCATCCCCAATATAAGGCCGCCGACGATGTTGACGAAAAGAATGAGCAATCCTGCAACGGCATCGCCCTTCACAAATTTCGACGCGCCATCCATGGACCCGTAAAAATCAGCCTCGGTTGAGACCTCCTGACGTCGTGCCTTTGCCTCGTCAGGGGTGAGCAGACCGGCATTCAAATCCGCGTCAATCGCCATTTGCTTGCCGGGCAAGGCATCGAGCGTGAATCGCGCGGAGACTTCGGAAACGCGGCCAGCGCCTTTGGTGATGACGACCAGATTGATGATCATCAACACTGCAAACACCAACAGGCCGACAATATAGTCACCGCCGATCAGCACCGCGCCAAAAGCTTCAATGACATGTCCCGCTGCCGCTGGCCCTTTATGGCCTTCGACCAAAACAACACGGGTCGATGCGACATTCAGCGCCAGCCGGAAAATGGTCGCAAGCAGCAGCACTGTTGGAAAAGATGAAAAATCCAGTGGTTTGGCAACGTTCATTGCCACCATCAGGACAGCAAGGCTGATCATGATGTTCAGAATGAAGCCGACATCAAGCAATACCGCCGGAACCGGCACGATCATCAACATGACCAAAAGCAAAACGGCCACGGGCAATGCATTGCCCTTAAGGATGGACAGCGGAACCGCAAGCATCGGGTGCCGGGTCATGCGCTAAGCCCCGAAAGCCGTTGATACGCCTTGCGCGCGAAATCAAGATCAAGCCCCTTGGGCATTTTTTCCATTTCGGCCATTGCCATCGGCGCGCGGTGCGCTGTGGTCGTCGCAAGGCGTTGCTGCGTGCTGAATGTGACCTGTCCGTTGCCAGACGGCGCTGCTGCCAGTTTCGCCCCAAACCGATCGCGAATTTCGGACAGGCTGCGCGGTGCGCCATCGGGGCGATAGAAAATCGATTTATTGGCCGCGGCCGCCGACGGGAAAATCGGGGCTGCCGCCTGATCAGGGTCGGCTTGCATGGCATCCAGAAAGTCACCAGCGCCTTTTGCCCCCAAGAAATGCGCGAGATAAAGGTCAACCGCCTCGGGATTGCCGTTCATGCGCGACTGCAGATAATCTCCATTATCCGACGCCAGTTCGGCGGCCATCACCGCTGCCGTTTCAGGATGGGTGCGCAGGTCAAGGATCTGACTGCGCATCGCTGGATCGGCCACGGCAAAGGTGCCGTTGCTTTTTTGTGCAATCGCACCCGACGCCCAATCGAGACCATGCACTGGACCATGTCGCTTGAGCGTGGCGAGCCAGGTCTGATTGGTAAATTGATAAAGGCCGGTGGCGCTTGACGTTTGCGCGCGGGCATCGGGGCGCATCCCGCTTTCAAGCTGGGCTTGATCCATCAGATAATCGAAGGCAACGCCCGTGCGTGCCGAAGCGTCGGCAATTGCAGCGGTAACGCGTTGCTGCATTGGGGGTGCCGTAACCGGGCGAGTCATGGATGGACCGTGTTGTTCATCCTCTTACCACAGCAATGCTCGTGCCAATTTGAAAAAATGCTTTATTTCAGCGTTATCTTGCGCGTTGCGTGTAGATATTAGATGACGCTTGGCCCCGAATTTCCGCCAAACGGTCAATTTTCTGGCGGTTCCAGGCCGTCAGATATTTGACCCGGATGCGTGCAGCCTCAGCCTGTTTCAGGCCATAGGCCAGCTGCTCGGTATCAACCGGTCTATCGTCATCAGGCAGCAGGACGAGGGCGTCTGCCAGCGCCCGCGATGCAACAGTCACTGCATCGGCATCGAACGCATCAAGCGCCGCGATGAGGTCAGTTTGACAAGCAATGATGCGGTCGATCATCACTTTAGTCCGGATTGCGCGACCCGAAACGAATGATACCATCCGCAATGGCGCCAAGGTTTATCCGGTATTCGCCGCTGGCAATGGCTTCTTGAAGCGACGCAATCCGTTCGGCGTCATACGGAGGGCCTTTATCGGCAAGTGCGCTTGCAAGGCTGATATGATGCGCCACAGGTTGCACGGCTTGTGCCTGCTCATTGCGTCGTGCCGGTGCGTCCGATACCACTTTTTGTGGGGCACCTACCTGCTGGAGCGGTTTGGATGTGACCGAATGAACCATGATTTTACCTTTCCGCTATGCTGTCGGAAAGCTGACAGCATCAACAAATGTGAAAACGGCAGGCGATTCAGTTTCTTTAGTGTTAAAATGTGGCCAACCCGCGGGATTTGGCGACTGCAGTCATTGGCGTAGACGACGTCAGCGATTTGACACGCAGGGTTTGACCCTGTGCGGCATCATCGAGTGCAATCATTTGAGTCGAGACAGCAAATCCGGTTCCCAAAGTCACGCATTCAATCATATCGCCTTTGCGGATGATGTGTTCTGCGCGTTGTTCGGTTGCGGCTTGTCCACGAAGCGGCACACGCAGCCGCCAGCCAAGGGCAGGACAGCGCACCACGACCACGTCCCCAGCCGCAGGCGCGATAATCGGATCATCAGGGCATTTGGCAAGTTTCAGCCGCTTATCGATTGGCTCCGCATGGGCTTGAAGCTGAATATCCGCATCAAGCGCCTCCAGATCTTCAAACTGCACAGGCACGGCGGCAACCAGAAACAACAGACTTAGCATGAACCTTACTCCCTCGGATGTAATGGTCCGTACGCAGCAATCATCGTGCCAATTTGCCTAATCGAGAATCGTCTCCGCAATGCGCCGGATGACCCCGGGGTCGGCGATCATGCCCATATGGGTGCAATTCTGTTCGATCCGAACATCGCTTTCACCGGGTAATCCACAGGCCGCACGCGGCGCAACCATTCCGTCGCGTGATGACCAGATGGAAATCGTCGGCACCGGGGGTTTACCCGATAGACTAACCTCTAACGGCGGCGCATCCACCTTATGACCCGCCATAAATTCATAGACGCGCCAGCCATTATTGGCGCGTGGACCGCTTGAAAATGGGCTGCCCAAAGTAATCACCTTTGCCACCCGATGCGGGGCGTATTTGGCATATTCGCGCGCAATGACCCCGCCAAGGCTCCACCCGATCAATGTCACCGGCGTCTGCGTGCCCAT
>NZ_JBKJMB010000036.1:0-173401 GCF_046596595.1 Sphingorhabdus sp. | reverse complement strand
CGGGCATATTCATCGTGATCGTCAATATGCCGCCATCGCGCGACTGGAGGATCTGGTCGGTCATTAGATCGCTTTCAATAAGGCTTCGATGTCATCCATGCTGATGACGCTCGATGTTTCAATGTCTTCGCCCGCGCTGCGCTTTACCATCGGTGACAGAACTTTGCCGCCAAATTCCGCAAAATGCGTGACCCCCGCGGCGGCCATGGCGATGGCGGACTCGCGCCAACGTACCCGGCCAGTGACCTGCTCCACCAATTGTGCGGAAATGGTTGCGGGATCGGACACGGGCGCTGCGGTGACATTGGCGAACAGCGGCACGAGCGGCGCGTGGATTGTCGTGGTGGCAAGCGCGCTTGCCATGTCGTCGGCGGCGGGCTGCATCAATGGGCAATGAAAGGGCGCGGAGACCGGCAGCAATATGCCGCGCTTGATGTCATGCTCCTTCGTCATCGCGATCGCGCGTTCAATCGCGCTTTTGTGTCCGGAGATCACGACTTGTGACGGGTCATTGTCGTTGGCGACGGTGCAAGTTTCACCTTGCGCGGCGGCAGCGGCCAAGCTTTCCGCTTTTTCTATGTCCGCGCCAAGCAAAGCGGCCATCGCGCCGACGCCCAAGGGCACAGCGGACTGCATCGCGCGGCCACGCAGCTTGAGCAAAGCTGCCGTGACGGACAAAGGCAGCGCGCCTGCGGCACATAACGCCGTATACTCGCCCAAGCTATGCCCAGCGACAAAATCACATTTTTCCGACAATCGGACGCCGCCCTCGACTTCCATGACGCGCAAGGTCGCAATCGCGTTCGCCATGATTGCCGGCTGTGCATTTTCGGTCAGCGTCAATTCGCTTTCCGGGCCATCGGTCATCAAGCGGAAGAGATGCTGGCCCAATGCTTCGTCCACCTCTTGAAAGACAGCACGCGCGGTCGGGCTGGCTTCGGCGAGCGCTTTGCCCATGCCAACTGCTTGGCTGCCTTGGCCGGGAAAGATGAATGCACGCATGATTGTTCCTGACGGTCCGAGTTCGTGCCAGCCGCCTATGTCGCGGCGCTCGATGTTGCAAGCCCGAACGGCACTATCTTGTTATCCGCATCATGGCCGATGTCGGCGCGGCCGAGATAGGCAATGCCGGTTTTGACGCACCAGCGGCGGGCAATTTCTTCGGTACCTTCGCCAAAAGGCCGGTCATTTTCGAGCACATCGCTCACGCGTCCAAGCCGCAATCCGGCAAGTCCGGCCGATTGCAGATGACTGGTCACGTGAAAAAAGGCACGGTCATAGCCATAGAGATATTCGCTGACTTCTTCGACCATCAAGACATGGCCTTTAAGGTCGGGCATCAACGGTGTTCCAACCATCATCGCCAATGTCATCAGGTTGAAAGCCGCGTGTTTTGTGCCTGCCTGCACATGTTGTTCAAGCGCTTGGGGAGATGCGTGCAGCATCCAGTCGAGCGCGCGGATGATCGCCGACTCGCCGTCGGCGCGCCTGATGTCGGCTGGCATTGGGCCATGGCACACGCGGCCAATTTTAGCGCGGTACAGCGCGCCAAGCAGGTTCCCGGCGTCGCTATACCCCATATAGATTTTGTCGCCTGCCGCCGACCGAAGCGCTGCCACGGCGTCCTGTGCAATGCGGCACGCGCCATAGCCACCGCGCACAAACCATATAGCGTCGAGGTTTGAGTCATTGGCCATATCCACAAACGCGGCGCAGCGTTCATGGTCAGGTCCGGCAAAATGCCCGGCTTCGGCAAAACATTGGTCGTGGAAGACGAGTTCGGCGGCAGGGTAGGTGCTGAATGCTAACGCGGTCACCCGCGCTGCATCCTCGCGGGTAAATGGTGTTGATGGGGCGCAGATGCCTATCCGCATGGCTTACCCACTTCTCCATCTGTCGTCATTCCCGCGCATGCGGGAATCCATCTCCGGACCGTTTCGGAAATCCGGCGGGTCAGGTGATGGCCCCCCGCCTTCGCGGGGGTGACGATGTTATGTGAGTAGAGCACCATTGCCAAAATCATGTTCCGGCAATAACCGCCCCCGATGGACAATAACAAATCATATTTCTTCTGCGGCATCGGTGGTTCGGGCATGTTGCCCTTGGCCAACATCGTGCGGGAGGGGGGCGCTACGGTCGCCGGATCTGACCGCGCGCTCGACCAAGGCCGGTTGGCGCCTAAATTCGAATGGCTCGAGGCCCTGGGGATAGATTTGTTTCCACAAGACGGCAGTGGCCTCTCCAATAAAGATCAGATCCTGATTGCGTCCGCAGCGATCGAGGACAGCGTGCCTGATATCGCCAAAGCCAAGGCGCTCGGGTGCCCCCGCATGACCCGCGCCGAGTTGCTAGCCGGTTTGTTCAACGCTGCCGCGCGAAGCGTTGCTGTTGGCGGGACCAGCGGCAAATCAACCGTTACTGGCATGATCGGCTGGATATTGACGGATGCCGGCCGTGATCCAACCGTCATGAACGGCGCGGTGATGAAGAATTTCGTGGCCGATGATGCGCCCTTTGCTAGCGCGCGTGTAGGGCAGGGCGATGTCTTTGTGAGTGAAGTTGATGAAAGCGATGGCTCGATTGCGTTGTTCGCGCCCGAAGTCGCGGTGCTAAACAATATCAGCCTTGATCATAAAAGCCTCGAGGAATTGCGACAATTGTTCAGCGATTTTGCGCGGGCGGCGAAGGTCTGCGTGTGGAATGCGGATGACGCGGAGACGGCAAGTTTGATGGCTACACTCGACTTGCCCGATGCATTCGGCTTCGGTTTTGGACCAGGCGCCGACTTCCGTGCGACGGACATCACCCATTTGCCGCTTGGCAGCAAATTCACCCTTCATGTGCAGGGCACGACCCATATGGTCACGCTCATCGTTCCCGGCAGGCATAATATCGCCAACGCGCTGGCCGCTATCGCTGCGAGCGTTGCGCTTGGCGTATCCGTGGCGGCGGCAGTTCGCAGCGTCGAACAGTTCAGCGGTCTTGCACGTCGCTTTGACGTCGTTGGTACCGCGAACGATATCGTTGTGATTGACGATTTCGGCCACAACCCGGACAAAATCGCCGCAACGCTCGCGACGCTAAAGGCTTTACCGGGCCGGATAATCGCCTTTTTCCAGCCGCATGGCTATGGCCCGATCCGGGTTATGGGCTCCGAGCTTGCTGGTGTATTTGCAGATTTGCTTGGCAAAGACGATCACCTCATTTTGTGCGACCCGGTATATTTTGGCGGTACGGTAGATAAGAGCGTCGGCAGCCAAAGCATCATTGATGCGGTTTCAGCCGCTGGTAGAAACGCGGAATATGTCCCAACGCGCGAAGCTTGCGGCGACCGCATAGTTGAACTGGCGCAGCCTGGCGACCGCATTGTCATCATGGGCGCGCGTGACGACACCCTGAGTGGCTTTGCCTCGAAACTGCTTGGGCGTCTGACCAAATTGTCGGCTGAGTAGACGCGAGACCGAGTCTAAAGTTTCTAAAATTGCGACCGTAGTTACGGGCATGACGAACATGTCCCACGAATTTGAACTGGCAACGGTCCTTCACAAGTCCAAATTCCTTGCCCGCTTTTTTGGCGGAAATACTCGGCCGCATGATAAAAAGGCGCGGCCACGCAACAGCCTCAGTCGCGAAGATCGATTCATGCTCCGACACAATCTGCTGATGAACCAGGTTTTCGAGTTTCTGGCGCAGACAGGACTTGACCCAATTCCCGACCATTATGAACTGGCTTGGCATTATCTTACCTGTTCATCGTCGATTCAACGCATGATGGTGGAAAGCCACATGTTGGAACATGGCGGTATCGCGCCGCATGACGCTTGCGATATGCTCGACGAGATACGGACGTCCATCAGCGAACGTGAGTTGCACCAGATGGTAGAGGATGCCCGCCAGACGATGACGGATGCCGCCGTGTTGACCGATCGGTCGGGTAAGGATGCAGCGGAATATGGCGACGCCTTGGGCGAGTCTGTTCAGTTGCTTGCAAAAAGCGCATATGGCAGCGAAGTCCAAGTCAACCAGCTTAAAAAACTCCAGCAATTGACGAGCGAAATGATTGAACGGGCAGCAATAGCCGAAGCACGGCTTAAAGCCCGTGGCAAAGCCATTTTGCAACTGAAAAGCCGGTTGGCGCAAAGCCAGAAACAGGCGCTTAGCGACCCACTCACAAATCTGCCCAATCGCCGTGCCTTCGAAGCCTGCCTGAAAACCGCGTTAGAAGAAACCGGACGTCTTGGCGCGCCTCTGTCGGTTGCATTCTGCGACATCGACTTGTTCAAGCGGATTAATGATACCCATGGCCATGCAACTGGAGACCGGGTTATCCATCATGTCGGCGATTTCCTGCAGCGAACTGCCTCAGCTAATGTGCATGTAGCGCGCCATGGTGGCGAGGAGTTTGTCGTTTTGTTTGAAAAGAAGACGTCCGCTGAAGCTATGGAGATGCTTGAAGAGGTGCGCAGCAGGCTTGCCGCAAAACAATTGGTAGCCAAAGACACGTTGCGGCCGATCGGTTTGGTCACATTCTCCGCCGGGGTCGCGCAATTGCAGGAAGGAGAAAGCGGCTCGGCGTTTCTTGCCCGTGCCGACCAAGCGCTGTATGAAGCAAAAAACACGGGCCGCAACAAGGTGTGTATCGCAGCCTAAGGCGCAAAACGCCGTTTTGCTTGCAATAGACCCCACTTCCTCCTAACAGCCGCGCTCCCCTTTGGGGATTCGAAGAAGGCCGGAGGGGCGTATGCATGGTGCTGCGTCAGCGATCGGTAGGAACAAGGAAACGCCCATGCCGCTGTACGAGCATGTATTTTTGGCGCGTCAGGACCTTTCACAGGCCCAAGTTGATGCGCTGGCAGAATCTGCCACCAAGATTGTCGAAGACAATAAGGGCAAGGTCATCAAGACCGAAACCTGGGGTCTTCGCACATTGACCTACAAAATTCAGAAAAACCGCAAAGCGCATTTCGTGATGCTCGACATTGAAGCTTCGGGCGATGCTATCGCCGAGCTTGAGCGTCAGACCCGCATGAACGAAGACATCATCCGTTACATGACCGTCCGCGTCGACGAGCACGAAACAGGCCCATCGGTCATGATGCGCAAGAGCGACCGTCCAGAGCGCAGCGAGCGCGGCGGTGACCGTGGTGGTTTTGGTGGCGGCGATCGTGATCGCGGTGCACCCCGTCCAGATCGTGGCGACCGCCCCGATCGTGCACCCCGTGCAGAGCAGGAGGCTTAATTTATGGCACGTCCGTTTTTCCGTCGCCGCAAGTCCTGCCCATTTCAGGGTAAAGATGCGCCGAAGATCGATTATAAAGATGTACGCCTGCTTCAGGGCTACATTTCCGAGCGCGGCAAGATTGTCCCGTCGCGCATCACCGCCGTGTCGGCAAAGAAGCAGCGTGACCTGGGCCAAGCGATCAAGCGCGCCCGTCACATCGGCCTTCTGCCGTACATCGTGAAGTAAGGAGCCGAAACATGGATATCATACTTCTCGAACGCGTTGAAAAGCTTGGTGCAATTGGTGACGTTGTCACCGTGAAGGACGGCTATGCCCGTAACTTCCTGTTGCCAAACAAGAAAGCGCTCCGTGCAAACGAAGCCAACCGCAAGGTTTTCGAAGCCAACCGCGCGAAAATCGAAAGCGATAACGCAAGCCGCCGTGATGAAGCACAAAATGCTTCGGGCAGTGTTGAAGGCAAACAGATCGTTTTGATCCGCGCAGCTTCGCAGACTGGCCAGCTTTATGGTTCGGTTTCGGTTAAGGACATCGTAGATGGCCTGATCGCGCAGGACGCGAAGGTTTCCAAGAGCATGATCGTTCTTGAACGGCCGATCAAAACGCTTGGCGTCTTTGGCGTCAAGGTAGTTCTGCACCCCGAAGTTACCGTTAATGTTCAGGTCAATGTGGCCCGTTCGGACGACGAAGCTGAGTTGCAGAAGGACGGCGTTAACGTTCTTGACCAGATGTTCGAAGCTGAACAGGCCGAGATCGCTGCTGAAGCCATCGAAGCGCAGGTTGAAGCAGAAGTTGCTTCCGACGCGGCTGATGAGGCCGAAGCTGCTGCCAATGCCAAGCGCCGCGAAGAGCAAGCTGCGGCGAAGGCCGCTGCGGAAGCCGCCGGTCTTTCCGCAGAGGCAAGCGACGACGCATAAAGCGTTTCGGTAGCTGCAAACAAAAGCCGCCCCGTCGCAAGACCGGGCGGCTTTTTTGTGCCATTCGTCTTTGATTTAGGATGATGGTCATGCTCAACTTGCTTCAGCATCTTACTTTTTTGAGGTCTTCTGGGATTAAGACCCTGAAGCAAGTTCAGGGTGACGGCTGGCGGGAAAATCGGACGCGACATATCGTCTGGTCTATGCGACATGTCATCTGCTCTGTGCGACATATCGTCATCCTGAACTTGTTTCAGGATACCAAGCGACGGTTACCTGTTATCCTGAAACAAGTTCAGGATGACGCAGCAAATGTGTTTTCCCATTCGGACGACTTGTGAGGTTTCATGACCGCCCCAATCATCATCACGGCCGAAATGGGCAAAGCCGACCAAGCTTGGGCCAATGGACTGCGGCGCGCGCATTTTCCGGTCGAACGCAATTTAGTCGATGCGCACATCACTTTGTTTCATCACTTGCCGCCAAGCCATCTGCCAGAAATCAAGTCGCGTCTGGCTGCGATCGTTGCCGAATATCCTGCGCCGGTGGCATATCTCACTGAGGTCATGCTGCTGGGTAAAGGCGTCGCGTTCCGCGTGGATAGCCTTGAGCTCCTCACCATGCGCGACGAACTTGCTGACGCGTTTCGAGGGTTGCTGATACCGCAGGATCAGGCAACGCCCAAATTGCACATCACGGTCCAGAATAAGGTTGAGCCATCGGCCGCCAAGGCGCTCCATGCGCATCTGTCCGAAAGTTTCCGTCCGCGGCCGCTCGCTATTTCGGGCTTTGCTGCACATTATTATCGCGGCGGGCCATGGGAACAGATCGGCAGATGGACATTTCGCGGCTGACAACGCTTGACCCGCTTAAACCCCACGCTTATAGCGCCGCGTGCTTCCCCGCAAAGGTCGGGATTCACTCTTGGATGGCGAAGTAGCTCAGCTGGTTAGAGCGGTGGAATCATAATCCATAGGTCGGGGGTTCAAGTCCCTCCTTCGCTACCAAGAGGTGACAGCAGCATATGGTCTCCGATAGCCCCCACTTTTTCCTGTCTCGTTAAGTTTCGTTGCGCTCTAATCCATCTGGATAGGGTTGCAATTTTCGCAATGATTGTGGCCGCGCTCATCATACGCCGTCGACGGTCGGGGTGCGCAAAACTTGGCCTGACAGCTGCATCCGACACAGGATATTAACCACTATGTGCGACTGACGAGGTTCGCCCTGTTCGAATGATAGGGCGATCCATCCTATCTGCGGGATAGACATTTTCGGAAGTTCGCGACATGAATTTTGCCATCAGCAGCCCCAGTAAATCAGCGTTTCTGGTACGTCTCATTGCAGTCACCGCAATATTTGCTGCCTTGGATTATTTCGGTGCTGCGTGGACGCGCGATGGCGAAAAGACTTCAGCGATCTGGTTGGCGAATGCCTTTGTTGTAGCATTTCTGCTGCGGGCCGAGGCAAGTCACCGCGTTTGGTTTTTGGTTGCAAGCTTTGTAGCAAATGTCGCGGTCCTCTTGCACATAGGCGATCCGCCGTCTCGCGCGATGCTGATCGCTACTGCAAATGTGTTTGACGTCATGTTGATGCTAGCCCTCACTGTACGTTTTTGCGGCGTGCGTGCGCGACTGGATGAATTTCAGGTTTTGCTACGCTTTACCGCGATCGCGTTTGCCGCACCATTGGTTTCCGGCGGATTTGCAACACTGTTTTTGGCTTCGGGGGATGGCCCCGCAGCATTGCCCATTTGGGCGAATTGGGTCGCGGCGCATGCTTTGGGATTTGTGATTGCAACGCCGATAGTGGTCATCGCCATCGATAATTTTCACACCGCGCACAAACTTGACCGGCAAAGGATTTTCTCTTGGATAACGCTTGTCGGCTTAACCACGGCGGTAAGCGTGCTGATTTTCACCCAATCTTCCTTTCCGTTGTTATTCCTCGCGTGCCCGCTTGTTATCTTCGCGGCCTTTTTGACAGGTGTTTCCGGGACTGCTGCGTCGGTTGTGATAATTTCCATCATCGCGATAGCAGCAACTTTAATGGGCACCGGGCCTATATCGCTTGTCCGCGGTGAGTTAAGTTGGTCTCTTTTGACCCTGCAGATCTTTCTGGCGACAAATTTCCTGATGGGCCTGCCGGTCGCTGTTGTGTTGGCGGAGCGGAACGCTGCCAAACGCGATTTGGATCAATCCGCGAAGTTTACGGCACTCATCACGGACAATTTAAGCGAAGTCATTTTCAGAACCGATGACAAGGGTCGTTGGATATATCTCAATCCGGCTTGGGAAAAGCTCAGCGGATTTCTGGTCAGCGACTGGATAGGAAAGGAGGCATTCCGCCTCGTTGTCCCGACCGATCGGAGAAATACGCAGCAAATCGGTGCACAGTTGGCGTCGGGCGAAATTGTTGCAGCAACGCTTCGGAATCGTTTCAAACACGCAGACGAATCCATTCGCCATGTGGATATAACCGCGCACAGGCTTGTAGATGATGCCGGGGTTTTCATCGGGGCTATCGGCAATATCAGGGACGTCACTGAAATGGTGACTCAGCAGGACCTTATTGCCGCAAGTGAGAGTCGATTCCGCCGGATTGCCGAGTCAGCGCCAGTTGGCATTTTCCGTGCCGATAAACGCGGACATCTTACATATATAAATGCCGCTTGGGCGAACAAAGCGGGCATGCGTGCTGAGGATATGATGGGCAATGGATGGATGAGAGCCATCATTGATCTGTCGCAATTCAGGGATCAGCCAGCATGGTCGGATTTCGAGCCTGGCGAATTGAGACGACGAACAATGGAATTTCACACCGCCGACGGTAGCGAACTTTGGATGGAGGTTGTTACATCGGCCGAGTTGGACAGCAATGGCGACATCGCGGGTTTCGTCGGTGTGGCAATTGATGTGACCAGCCAGAAAATTGCCAGCGAGCAGCTAGTGGAGAGCGAACGCCGTTTTCACGCGTTGGCAAGCCTTTCCCCAGCCGGGATTTTCAGAACCGATCGTGATGGCGGATATAAATATGTCAATCCGGCCTGGTTGTCGCTTGCCGGGCAACGGGACGATATGTGGGAAGACACAGGATGGGTTAATGCGCTCCACCCTGAGGATCGCGCTGAAGTCTCGGCGAAATGGTGTACTGCCTTGTCCGAAGCAGCAGAGTTCCGCAGCGAATTCCGTTGGCTGCATTCCGACGGAACCGTCACTTGGGTCGATACGCTCGCGAGGCCCGACACAGATGAATTTGGCAATGTGGTTGGCTATGTCGGTGTGGTGATTGATATTACCGAGCGCCACGAGGTGCTCGAAGAGCTTGCCCTGCGCGACAGGGAGCTCACGCTTTTGGCAGCCAATGCGACAGATGGAATATTCCGTCTCTCACTTACCGGCATTTGCAAATATGCATCTCCTTCGGCGCATAATCTGCTGGGTGTTCCTGCAGGTTCACTGATCGACGGAAATCTGCTCACCGGTTTTCACCCCGACGACCGTGCCGGGGTTGAGGAAGCTTTCGCCGCGCTGCGTGATGGCGTGAAGGATCACGCTTTGGTTACCTATCGACTTGAACGGATGGAAATACCCGGCGAGTATTTCTGGTTGGAGGCAAATTGCGGCCTCGTGCGCAACGCCGCGAACGAACCTAGTGAAATTATTGCCTCCATTCGCAACATTTCTCGCCGGAAGGCAATGGAGGAGGAGTTAAAAGAAGCCCGCAAACGCGCCGAAGCAGCGGTCGAAGCACGCTCGGCCTTCATGGCCAATATGAGCCATGAAATTCGCACCCCGATGAATGGGGTCATCGGATTTACCGAGGTATTGCTTGCGGGCGAACTGACCGAAAAACAGCGGCGTCAAATTGAACTGATTGCTGAATCGGGGCGCGCGATGTTGCGGCTGCTCAATGACATATTGGACATGTCAAAGATTGAAGCTGGTCAAATGACCTATGCGCCCGGACCTGTGGACCTTCATCATGTGCTCAGCAGCGTCGCACGCATGATGCAGCCAATAGCCGAGGCGAAGGGCCTCAAGGTCGACATTTCCGTGGCGGATGCGTTACCTGAACAGATAATCACGGATCCACTGAGATTCCGGCAGATCATTCTCAATCTGTTGAGCAATGC
The DNA here is from genome assembly GCF_046596595.1 of Sphingorhabdus sp. GTDB lineage: Bacteria > Pseudomonadota > Alphaproteobacteria > Sphingomonadales > Sphingomonadaceae > Sphingorhabdus_B. Next base: position 163,113 of record NZ_JBKJMB010000036.1, on the reverse strand, counting down.
GATAAAGTTCACCACTCATGGGCATGTCCGCATCGCGGCATCTAAACAAACAGACATCAACCAACAATTTTTGGAAATCACGGTTGAGGATAGCGGTATCGGAATGGCGGCCGACCGGCTCGAGGCAATTTTTGCGCCTTTCATGCAAGCGGAACTGGACACCTCGCAACGTTTTGGCGGCACCGGTCTGGGGCTGTCCATCAGCCAGGAACTTGCACGGCTGATGGGTGGCGAAATTGCTGTGACGAGCCAGGAAGGCTCAGGCACAACGTTCACGCTGAAACTGCCTTTCGAAGCCTATAATTCGGCTTCTGCGAAAGCCACACCTGCCAATGAAGAAAAGCTGCGCGAACTCTTGCCAGAACTACGGGTGTTGGTCGCTGAAGATAATGATATTAACCAGCAACTGATGCAGGACATGGCAACTGCGCTTGGCATTCAGTTGGAGATTGCATGCGACGGCGAAGGCGCGATTAAAGCCGTGCGACAGGCTGCACGAGCGAGAAACAGCTTTGCGATGGTGTTCATGGATTTGAGAATGCCTGGTATGGGGGGCTTGGAGGCCACACGACGCATCCGTGATCTGGGATATGACGCGGATGAACTCCCCATCATTGCTTTGACCGCCAACGCTTATCAGGACGATATAGACGCATGCAAAGAAGCTGGCATGCAGGGGCATCTGGCAAAGCCGCTTCGCTTGAACGATTTCAAGAATGAGATTCTCAAACATTGCGTCTTGCCTGCCAATCAAGCGATTAAGCAGCTGCCTCTAGACCACGTCGACGTGCCAAAGTTGCAGGCCAATGTCGAGGACCGTTATCAGGAACGCAAACGTGAATTGTTTGGCCAGCTGGCAACCGCGCAAAACAAACAATCTGTGTCGCCATCCGAGTTGGAAGAACTGATCGACATGTTGCACAAGCTTGCCGGAACCGCAGGGTTCTTTGGCGAAGACGGATTGGGGCAGGCCGCAGGTGAACTGGAACAGGCGTTGCGGTCTGCGGAGTCAGGTCACATCCAGATCATTCTCGAATATCCTGACCTGCTTTCCGTCGGTGTCCGCTAGGCGAAATTCTACTTTGCGCCAAAACCCAGACGGGGCACAGCCGACCATGCGGTTTCGCCTTTAAAGTGCCGATTTATGCCAACGAGCCGGAACACAAGATTGGCTTGCCGGTACCCGAAATTTTCAAGCACCGCAGCAACGCCAATCCGCACAAGGTCATGCGCATTTGGCGTTCGGCGCAACTGCAGCTCTTCCAATGCGATTGTTGCAATGCTGATCGCAGTGCCGAACAATATGGTGACACATAAAAATGCCAGTGCCAGTTGGGGGGACAATATCCCAAGGCTCCACGCAATCGGAAGTAACAGATAGCCGATCAATTCGGATGGAGGTCCCAAAACATCCTCAATGACGAGCTGCGGCATGGCGATCATACCAATACGCCCGTATTTCGGATTGCCGATCATCACTTTGTGTCTTTGGAGCGTTTCAAGCGCGCCTTGCTGCCAACGCGCACGCTGATTACGCATACCTTGCAGCGTAGCCGGTGCCTCGGTCCAGCAGACAACCTCCGGGACAAAGGCCATCCGATATTTGCGCCCTTGCTCGCGCATGTGCCGGTGCATTCGAACGACAAGTTCAAGATCTTCACCCACCGTATCATGCCGGTAACCGCCAACCTCAACGACGACGGAACGACGGAAAAGACCAAATGCGCCCGATATAAGCATCAGCATGTCGAGTTCTGCATTGGCAACGCGCGCGATCAGAAATGCACGCAGATACTCAACGACTTGAAAACGCGGAATGAAGCTTTTGGGAATACCGATCTTTGTGAGGGTTCCGCGGACCACTTCGCATCCGTTCGCAATCCGGATTGCGCCCCCGACGGCAATGAGTTCGCCATCATCGGCCATAAATGGTTCCGCCGCCCGCATCAGGCCATCGCGCTCGATAATGGAGTCTGCATCGATAACGCAGACAAGCGGCATACGCGCAAAGCCGATACCAGCATTCGCAGCGTCGGCCTTTCTGCCATTTTCCTTGTCGACAACCAGAAGATTGGGATATCGCGGTGAGGCGTAGGTGCCGAGAATTTTTGTCTTCTGAAGTACTGCCAGCTGCTCGCGCTTTATGGGCATCAAGCCATATTCATCGATGAGCATTTGCAACGTCCGGTCCTTCGATCCGTCGTTGACGACGATGACTTCATGCTGCGGATATTCCAGAGCAAGCAATGCCCGCACGCTCTGGGTGATCGAAAGCTCTTCGTTGAAGGCAGGGGCAATAACCGACACAGGCAGCGATAGGTCGGCATATCGCTGCCAAAGAAACAGATTACTTGAACTTGGCTTTGCGCGCGTCACGAACGACCAGAAGGCCAAGCCAAGCTGAAGCACGCTGACCGCGTTACGCGCCAATACGATGACAAAGCAAATCCAGAACAGCGATAGAATAATGGATGCCGCAGCACTCAAAAAGCTGTCAGATAGGGTCATATACGCGCCTTTAATTTCATAGGTTGAAGAGCGAACAATGCTTCGTCCGCACGGCATCGCACCCAAGCTGACGGATCATTGGACAACGCCTCAATATGGGCATGCGCCTGTGACAAGGACAGTCGCGACGCACATCTGATTGCCTGAATACGCACATTTACGTTCGGGTCAGCAAGCATAGCCATTATCCAGTTACCCGCCTCAGGTCGTCCAAGTTGTCCTGCGGCACGAAGTGCGGCGCAGCGCACCTCCGGGTCAGCGTCCGATGACGCGCGTTCGATCTCTGCAAGGCATGTCAAATCTTCGGACCATCCCAAGGAGTCGATAATCGATGCCTTGATCATGTGATACGCAGGATCATTCAGCAACGCCCGCAATTCAGTGGGGTAAAGCGGCGCGAGCGCGCGAAAAAGTGCAAGATGGATCCGGCTATTTTCATTGGTCAGCAATGACATATGGGAAATAGTCTCGCGTGGCGACGGCAAGGATCCAAAGCGCGCCAGAGTAAAGGCCGCCGCTAGCTTAAGTTCATAAATCGGGTCATTGGCCATTAAGGTGCGCAGGGCGGTTACACATTTTTGGCTTTCGAACTGATCGAGCAGCTCGATTGCCTGCGCCCTTTGACGGGGCTTATGGCTTTTGAGATCGCGTAGGGCCGAATCGAACAAACCGTCCTGATCCGCCAATTCCATCAGTTTGGCGCGTTCTGATCCCCGCAGCAGTCTCGACAGATTAAGCACCGCATACATGCGTGCAGACTTGCTATAATGATTCAAAGGCGCCGACGGCTCGAGATCCTGGATACGCAGCAGGACATCTTTGGTGGCGCCGAGCATCGCCTTACCTTCGCGCTTTATGCGGCGTTCACCCAGCATGCGGCGGACCACAAGCAGAAGAAATACGGCCATGATTAGCGTTGCAAATATGACTGAGCCCCAAATGACCGAAGCTACCATTTCAATCCGCCCGTCTGAAAATGAGGGTGAAATTTAGAGCTTTTCTCGTGTAACTCTGTTCACGACGGTCATATTCTCCTGTCATCATAAGCGAGAGATGGTCTGACACTGGCAGCGATCCACCTGCAAATGCCGACCGCAATTGCCGCGTCAATCCGGCTTCGGTATCGGGGTAGGATGCAACGCCGCCAAACACCCGCGAGCCGTTGATAAAGTTGCGGTCATAACGGGCTGATGCTCCGAACTTTGTCGTGCTGTCTGATGGGCTGATGGAGATGAACTGAACGGCTAAGGTGTGCGCATCTTTATTGCTGGAGAACCTTACGCCTGGGACTGCCGACACGACCGAGATGTTGCCATAATCGGCATAACGGACGTCCGAAAACAACGTCACGTTGTTGTGAATTTTGAAGTCTGCGCCCGATTGCAGGCCCCAATTTTCCTTGAAGTCCGCAGATGGCGTATATGCTACCCCAGCCCTCAGCTCCCAATTCGGGCCGGTATGTGTTGTCAGTAACGAAAGCCTGCTATCGGAAACCCTGCGCCGTTCATGTTCGATGGTAGCCGTGAGATTTGTGTTGGCACCAATCCCGGCAAATCCCGAGAACGTCAGATTTTTCCAATACTGGTTCTGGCCGCCATCCAGCTGTACTTTGGCCGCACCAGCCGAAAGCGCGAAACCGAAACGCGCCCACCGCTTAGTCAAACTTGCGTTGATACTCGCATCCAGCGCTTCAAGTTCCGGATAAGCTGGTGCTCGCGCACGCACAACGTCCGCCTGAAGCTGCGCCTCCGCCACCCGACCGGACCATAACAATATTCTCGCGCGTGCAAGTGCAATGTCATTATCAAGCGGCGCAAGTGCCTGTGCCCGTTCGATGGTATCAAGCGCCGCTGCAAAGTGCCCTGCCGCAGCCTGTGATGCTGCCAGTCGCCGCATTGAGTCAATGTTCGCAGGTTCGCTATCGCCTGCAGCTTGCGTCTCTTGTAGTACGGACACTTTGCTGACGGGCGGCGGCTCGGCATATAATGCTTGCGGTATGCACGTCAGGCAGAAGAGCATTGATGCTAGTTCGGCCCGATGTCCTCGGTTACGCATATCCGGCCCTGGCAAGAAGCACATCAATGCGCGCTGCAAGCTCTTGGGGGGCGAACGGCTTCGTCATATAGTCGCTTGCGCCTGACTTCAGAGCACCAATGATGTCCCCTTCACCTTTGCGCGCAGTAAGCATCAACACGGGAATTGCCGACATCTCTTCGTCGTTTTTTAAAATGTGCAATACTTCCAGACCATTGAGCGCCGGCATCATTGTGTCAAGAATCACAATGTCAGGGAGATATTTGCGCGCGGATTGAACGGCAGCTTGGCCGTCACTCACCGTTATAACTGTATGACCGTCATGTTCGAGCCTGAACCGTGCCAGCTCTACAAGAATATCGTCGTCATCAGCGACCAGAATCACTGCCATTCGAAACTCCATCAAATGTTAATCAAAATATTCTGGTCCGTCCCAATGGTGACGCAAAATGGTAAAAATGTTCGTAACAAAGGCTTGTAAATTTATAATTCCGACGCCTGATTTTCACCCAGCCAGCAGTTTTCGGTGCCGCCCGGCAATCTGCTTTGATCGCGCGCGGTTGTATTTTGTTAACGATGATTCCCTAAAACGACCGACACAGAGGATATGAAATGACTCGAGCGGTTTTCCTTTTCGTCGTGCTACTTGCCGGCTGTGCCCCGCAGGCCAGAGATATCACGCTGGCGAATGTCGATTTAAGAAACATGCAAATTGTGGGTCCCATGTCTGCCTGGATAGCCTGTCACAGCCAACGCAATTGCCTCAATAGCGAACCAGCATGTATTGCGTCACCAATCTGTACAAACGTGTGGCACCATCATCTTGATTGGGGGTAAGCCGCAGGATGAGCGGTTGTCGCACGAGGTTGAGCGCGCTACGTAGGGATCATGACAGACTGCACCCAATGTATCGTGCGTAACCGCGCAATATGTGCCGGCCTTGAACCCGATGAACTTAAGGCGCTGGGTCAGATTGGGCGAAAGCAAAGGGTAATCAAAGGACAGACGGTGGTTTGGGAAGGTGATGACTCAGTGGTCGTCGCCAATGTCATCGAAGGCGTACTTAAGGTTTCGATGAGCATGTCTGACGGCCGCGAACAGATCGTCGGCATCGTCTTCTCTTCCGATTTTATAGGGCGGCCCTTCGGTCAGCAAAGCCCTTACACCGTGACGGCGCTGACCGACGCCGAATTGTGCATCTTTTCCCGCTCAACCTTTGACAGCTTCGCGCGGCAGCACCCGGAATTGGAACATAAGCTTTTGCGCCGGACGCTGAAAGAGTTGGACCGAGCGCATGAGTGGATGCTGCTGTTGGGCAAGAAAACCGCGACTGAGCGCATTGCGACTTTGTTGCTTGAAATGTCGGTTCGCTTGGGTGAAACCGGCTGTACAGCTGATAATAATGGGTTGGATGCATTTGAGCTGCCGCTGGATCGTCAGCAAATAGGTGACGTCCTTGGGCTGACGATTGAGACGGTGAGCCGTCAGCTGTCGAGACTAAAGGCCGATGGCGTTATCTACCTGCCCGATCGTCGCACGGTATCGATCCGCGACCGCGGGCGTCTTCAGGATCTCGCTGCTGCGGCCTGATGGCACCGCCGGATTAACCCTTGCCGTTGTCGGCCGGCCCACCCACCAGAACAAAATGCCGATCGCAATAACCGCAATCGACATAGCCCTTTTCATCGATTTGAAGCCAGACCCGTGGGTGGCCCAAGGCAGCGGGAATATCTCCGCTGCCGTCGCAGGCGATCCGCGGTTCGCGGACCCGGATAGTTTCGGGATTATTGATGTTCATGAGCCAGCGCCTAGCAAAGCTGCGGCAGGGCTGCAACGGCCCAGACAAAAGGGCGCGTCCTAGTGTCAATTTTGTTCTGGAAAACGGCGTTTATTGGTAGTCAAGCGTAGCGGTAAATGTACCCGAATAAGCGCCAGCCGGTTGTTTCGCGCCAACGTTCAATCGTCCGCCCACGGTAAAGAAGAATATGCCATTTGCCGGAACGATCCGGTAGTTGGGTGATGACCCGTTCTGCTGAAGCGTTGTTCCGGGGCCAATAACCAAATTGCTGACGGTCATTGCTGGGCCGGGGCCAGTCAGCGTTACGGTTGCGGGCGTAATTTGAATACGCACGCGTTGGTTCTGCACGCCCCGCCCGGCAAACCGGGCAACCTGAAAATCATTACCAATTAATACAATGCCGTTCGTTTGGGTACGCACATTTGTGGTCGAAATCGTTACCGTGCCTGCCACAGTTGCAGGAATGATCCGGCCGAAGTCGAGATTTTCGTAATTGATGAACGACAATGGCCTTACGACTACGGCGCTTGCCTCCCCTTGGGCTGGGGCGGCCAAAGCGGCAGATGGCATTGCCGCCAGGCCAAGCAGAAGCCCCGGTATCAGCGCGCGGGCAACTGAAGGGCGCAACGCCGACGAAAGGGAAGGGGTACCATGCATCCGACGCGGTCTACACAAGAGGACGTAACCATAGGCTTCCAAACATGGTTAACACCGCGTTAGCTATTTCTCCCAAATCAATCGGCATTGCCGCGTCCATGTGATTGCACAGAACCCATGCGTTCGCTATCGCGGGTGCATGTCCAAACAAGCTATCACGATCAATAACCTCTCCAAAAAATACGCGGGAGGAAAACAGGCGCTGGACGATGTCAGCTTTGACGTTGCCCAAGGTTCGATCTTCGGGCTGCTTGGACCAAATGGTGCCGGGAAATCGACGCTTATCAACATATTGGCTGGACTCGTCATGAAGAGCTCGGGCAGCGCGGCAATCTGGGGCTTTGATATCGACGCCCATCCGCGCAACGCAAAGGCATCGATCGGGATTGTGCCGCAGGAGATCATGTTCGACCCATTCTTTACGCCAAAGGAAGCGCTTGAATTGCAGGCTGGCCTTTATGGCGTGCCAAAGTCGAAGCGGCGGACGATGGAATTGTTGAAAGCGGTGCGCTTGGAAGACAAGGCTGATGCATATGCCCGGACCTTGTCGGGCGGGATGAAAAGGCGGCTGCTGGTGGCTAAGGCCATGGTCCATGCGCCGCCCGTTATCGTCCTCGACGAACCCACCGCTGGCGTCGATATCGAACTGCGCCAACAATTATGGGACTATGTCGTCGAACTGAACCGACAAGGCGTCACCGTCGTTCTGACGACCCATTATCTTGAAGAAGCCGAGCAATTATGTGACCGGATTGCCATTATCAACCACGGCCAGTTGATCGCCAACAAGCCTACCCGCGAACTGGTCGGCATGGCGCGCGAAAAGGCAGTGGTGCTCACTCTCGACCGAGATGTCGAAACCGCGCCACAGCATGAAGCGTTTGAGAAAGCGGAGCTTATCGGTGACCGGATGATTGAAATCACCTACAATAAAGACCGCATGAACGCTGGCGAAGTATTGTCCGTCATTCAAGGCCTCGGTCTTGGCATAATCGACGTAACCACCAAAGAAGCTGACCTCGAAGACGTCTTCCTGCGCCTGACGAGCACCGCATAATGGAAACAGATGTTCTGATCATTGGGTCGGGTGCGGCAGGCTTGACGGCTGCACTTCAGCTAGCGACGACGCGCAAAGTCGTTGTGTTGGCCAAGGGATCTATTTCAGATGGGGCGACCGCCTGGGCACAGGGCGGAATCGCGGCTGTGCTTGAACCCGGCGACAATTTTGAGAACCATATTGAAGATACGATGGTCGCGGGCGCTGGCCTCAACAATCGCGCGACGGTCGAGTTCGTGGTGGAAAATGCGCCGCTTGCGATCGAGCGCCTCGCAAAGCTTGGCGTGCCGTTCAATCTGGAGGGCAATGACTGGCATTTGACGCGTGAAGGTGGGCATAGCCACCGCCGCATCGTCCATGTCGATGACGCCACCGGTTGGGCCGTGCAGCAGGCGTTGGAGGCCGCTGCCAGAGCGCATCCGAATATCGTGCTTGTGCCGGACATGGTGGCGGTCGACCTGATTACCGGGCGGCATCAAGAACGCTTTTCAACCTCGGGACGAATCCACGGCGTCTATGCGCTCAATCGCGCAACAGGGCAGGTCGAAACCTATACTGCACGCGCGACGATCCTTGCGAGTGGCGGGGCTGGCCGGACCTATCTCTACTCAACCGCACCGCGCGGCGCGACCGGCGACGGAATTGCGATGGCGTGGCGCGCCGGCTGCCGGGTGTCGAATATGGAATTCATGCAGTTTCATCCGACCTGTCTGTACAATCTTGAGGTCAAGAATTTCCTGATCACCGAAGCGGTGCGCGGCGAGGGCGGGTTCCTGATTAATCCGAAAAGCGGGCACCGCTATATGCCCGATTATGACGAACGCGCCGAACTTGCACCACGTGACATCGTTGCCCGCGCCAATGACGCCGAAATCAAACGCGATGGTCTGGATTATGTCCATCTCGATATCAGCCACAAGCCGGCGGAATTTGTGAAGACCCATTTCCCGAACATTTATGAAAAACTGCTTGGGCTTGGCATCGATATCACCCGCGAGCCGATTCCGGTGGTCCCAGCGCAGCATTATACCTGCGGCGGCGTACTGGTTGATCTGGATGGCCGAACCGACGCGCCGGGGCTGTATGCCGCGGGCGAAGTGACGCAAAGCGGCTTGCATGGGGCCAACCGTCTGGCATCCAACTCATTGCTTGAATGCTTCGTCTTCGGCGACGCCTGTGCCCGGCATATCGAGTCCCATTGGGACAGCTTGCCGCCACCACCGCAGATCCGTTCATGGGACGAAAGCCGGGTTACCGACAGCGACGAAGAGGTCGTCATCGCACAGTGCTGGCGCGAAATCCGTCAATTCATGTGGAACTTTGTTGGCATCGTGCGGACGACGAAACGGCTTGAGCGCGCGCAGCATCGAATCGATTTGTTGCGCAGCGAGGTGGCGGATTATTACAGCCATTTCCGTGTGACACCTGACCTGATTGAATTGCGCAATCTGGTCGAGGTCGCGGCTTTGATCATCCGGTCGGCACTGTCGCGGCACGAAAGCAGGGGCCTGCATTTCACGCTCGATTATCCGGCACTGGCAGAGCAAGCAGTCGATACGATTTTGGTGCCCTGAGCACAAAACACTTTCCTACAGAACCCTTCTTCAGGCAGAGTCGCCTCTGGTTCGTTGGAGAGGGTATTTATGAACGTGCAGTATCTCAATTGGAGTTTATGCGTACTCAGATTTCTGCGCGTATCGGTATTTGCAGTGCTTGGCGTGCTTGCGATTCCGGCTATCGCGGCAACGCCCGAAGAAACTGCGCGCGAGGTGTTGGCGAAGTCTCCAATCATCGACGGCCATAACGACACGCCTCACCAGATTGCCGAGCTCTTTGACCGCGATTTTTCGAAGTTCGACCTAAATGTTTTGCCCGCCGACGTCCTTGCCAAAACACACACCGACATGCGGACGGCGCGGGCCGGATTTCTTGGCGGGCAATTCTGGTCAGTCTATGTCGACGCGGCGTTACCCAAGCATGAGGCAGTGACGCGCACCATTCAGCAGATCGACGTCGTGCGGCAGATGATATCGCGCTACCCCGACAGCTTGGCTTACGCGTCAACCGTCGCAGAGATTGAAGCTGCGATGAAGGCTGGAAAAATTGCGTCGCTCATTGGCATGGAAGGTGGGCATTCGATCGGTGGATCGCTGGAGATCCTGCGCCAGACATACGCGTTGGGCGCGCGGTACATGACCATTACCCACAGCCTCACCACCGATTGGGCGGACAGCGCAACCGATGCGCCCAAGCATGACGGTTTGTCGCCCTTTGGTTTTGAGGTTTTGGCCGAAATGAACAGGCTGGGGATGATTGCCGACATCAGCCATGTGTCCGAAGCAACGATGCATGACGTCCTCGATAAGGGCACGGCGCCGGTATTGTTCACGCACAGCAATGCCCGTGCGATAACGCCGCACCCGCGAAATGTGCCGGATTCGGTGCTGAAACGGCTGCCGCAAAATGGCGGCGTAGTGATGGTAACTTTTGTGCCCGGCTTTACGTCCGCTGAGCGGCGTCAGTGGGAATATGACCGTTCGGGAGTCGCTGGCCGCGCAAAGACCGAATTTTCGGGTAATCCAGACGGTGAGAAGGCGGCCGTCGACGCGTGGATCGCTGCCAACCCGCAACCCAAGGCGACGCTCGCGCAAGTTGCGGACCATATTGACCATATCCGCAAGGTAGCTGGCATCAACCATATCGGCATTGGCGGCGACTTTGGCGGCGTTGACGAGTTACCTGTCGGATTGGAAAATGTGTCGACCTATCCGGCATTGTTCGCCGAACTCGTCCGCCGCGGCTATTCAAAGGCCGACCTGGCCAAAATCGCCCAAGGCAACGTGCTACGCGTCATGCGCGGGGTGGAGACAGCGGCGGGGAAGTAATTTAGTCAGCAAACCCCTCGGCCAGATAGCGTTCTGCGATGGCGGCGTGGAGGGCGGCACCGCGGGCCATGACGCTGTCGTCGAGAACCATGCGGTTGGAATGCAGGCCGCAGCAGGTGCGCCAGTCGTCGCCTTCGTGGGACGCGCCCAGAAAGAACATCGCGCCGGGCACTTTTTCAAGGACGTAAGCAAAATCTTCAGCGCCCATGATTGGCGTGTCGAGTGTGATCCAGCTTTCGGCTCCGAACAGATCCTCGACCGCAGCTTTGCCGAATTGAACGGCGCGGTCATCGCAGACGGTTACGGGAAAGCCCTGTTCGATATGCACTTCGGCGCTGCATCCGTGCGCAGCGGCAATGCCGGGGGCAAGGCGATGCAGCTCTTCGGCGACCCGCGCACGTGTCTGTGGCGACAACGTGCGTATGGTGCCCAACAGATGCGCGGTTTCTGGGATGATGTTGTTAGTGGTTCCAGCCGCTATTTTGGCGATGGTGACAACGGCTGGATTGAACACGGATATTTTGCGCGTCACCATGGTTTGAATGGCGGACACGATTTCACACGCCACTGGGATTGGGTCGATCGTGTCGTGCGGCATGGAGGCATGCCCGCCTGCGCCTTTGACGGTGATGGTCAGCACGTCGGACGATGCCAGCAAGGGTCCGCTCCGGCCACTGAACACACCGCGCGGGGCGTTGGGCATGATATGCAGGGCAAAGGCCGCATCCGGCAGCGGATCGATCAGGCCGTCGTCGAGCATGAAGCGTGCGCCATGATGGCCTTCTTCGCCGGGTTGAAACATGAACTGAACGCTACCCGCCAGTTGATCGCGCTTGGCACACAGCATTTTGGCAGCGCCGACCAGCATGGCGACATGGGTGTCGTGCCCGCAGGCATGCATCGCGCCTTCGGTCAGCGAGCTGTAATCCAGGCCAGTATCTTCATGGAGCGGCAGCGCATCCATATCGCCGCGCAGAAGCACCGTACGACCATTTGCAGGGCCTTTAAGCGTTGCCACCAAGCCCGTGGTGGAGGGGCCTTCGCGCAATTCAAGCGGAAGACCAGCTAAAGCTGCCTTAATTTTTTCGAGGGTCTTTGGGTTTTGCAAGCCCAGTTCAGGCTCGGCGTGGATCGCCCGGCGCAGATCGACAAGATCGGGAAGGAGTTGTTCGGCGTCGCCACGCCAGTCGGTACTAATTAAGTTCATGACTTAATTAACACCATACTGGCGCGGCGGACAATAGCCTTAACTTTCGAGACGGACAGTCACATATTGCGTGGCCGCACCGCGTCGTTTGACACCAAGTAGTATCGCGCCGCGCCCTACTGCCTGAGCTTCCTTCACCGCAGCAGCTAAGCCGGCGGCTGTATTCAGTGGCTTGTAATTAGCCGAAACGATGATGTCACCGCGACGCAATCCAACCTGTGCTCCGGTGCCGGTGCCCGGAACATCGACGACGACGCCCTTGACGTCGTCAGTCATGCCAAGTGCGCGTGCGATTTCGGCATCAAGCGGAATGACGCTGACGCCCATCGTGTCACGGATGATCTTCGAATCCGGTGTATCGGTTTGTTTGTCGAAGTCCTTGTTTTCCTCTGGGTTAAAGTTGCTTTGTGCCAACTTTTCTTCAGGTGGACGCGCGCCAACGACCGCATTTATTTTCATCGGCTTACCTTCGCGCAAGATGTCGAGCGGGATGCGCGTGCCTGGTTTGATATTCGCAACGATGTACGACAAAGTAGCCTCGGGTGTCACTTCGCGGTTATCGACGCGCAGGACAATGTCGCCTTCTTTCAAACCGGCTTTATCGCCCGCTTCACCAGAAACAACGCGTGCAACAAATTCTCCACGGTTCTTTTCAAGTCCAAGCGCATCGGAAAGATCCTCACTCACGGGCGTGATGCTAATGCCGAGATAGCCACGTTCTGGCCGGACGCCCTTTTTCAAGGACTCCACGACCGGAATGGCTTCTTCAGCAGGGATCGCAAAGCCAACGCCGATATTGGCACCCACAGGCGAAATCAGGCGGTTGTTGATTCCGACGACTTCACCTTTAAGGTTAAACAATGGACCACCCGAGTTACCTGGGTTAATCGCGGTGTCGGTTTGAATGAAACGGTCATATGCGCCGCCAGCGCCGATGTTACGCTGCAATGCCGAAATGATCCCTGCAGTGACCGTGTTGCCCAGACCAAGCGGGTTGCCGATTGCAATCACCCAATCACCAACCCGGCTTTTCTGTGATTCCGCCATTTTCACGAAAGGCAGATCAGTTGCGCGTATTTTCAGCAAAGCGATATCCGACGAGGGATCGCGGCCTACGATTTCGGCTTGAAACTCTTTGCCATCAAAAAGGGTGACAGCTACCCGATCGACCGCATCACCCGACGGACCACCCGCAACAACATGGTTGTTGGTGACAATGTAACCGTCGCTTGAAATCAAGAAACCAGAACCGCCGCTTTGCTGATCCTGTGTCACGGGACGACGCTCGCCGGTCAACGGATTGAAGCTTGTCGCGACCTGCACTTTTTGGCGCGTAGCGATATTGACAACTGCTGGCTGCAATTGCGCGGCAAGATCAGCAAATGTTGCTGGAGCGCCGCCGGGGGCAAGATTCGCCTGTTCCGACACTGCGAGCCCTGTTTGCGCGGTAACGGGGTTTCCATTGACCAAAGCAACTGTGCCGCCAGCCATCAAAAGCGCGGTGGTAACTGCATAAGCGTAACGCACGGATATCATTCCCTTCGTTTATTCAATGGGCAATTGCCCGAAATCTGCCAATCGATGGCGCTGCAAAGCTGAACGCCAATTGAATGGGGGCTGCCTAACCCGCGAACGTCTTTGATCCTTCGACTAACGCCCGTTGCGGAATTTTTCCAAATAGGCGTTTTGCGGCGAGAGGATGATGTTGCTTGCGCCTTCGCCATTCTGGAACGTCTGCCGATAGCTCTGCATCGCGCGATAGAAATCGTAGAAGTCCGGATCTTTGTTATAACTTATCGCGTAAATCCGGGCAGCCTCGGCTTCTGCGTCAGCGCGAATAATCTGGGCTTCCTTCTGACCCTCGGCATCGATGGCGATGGCTTCCTGATTTCGGGCACTGCGCATCCGATTATAAGCGGACTGCAAGGTTGCGGCAGGCAAGTCGGCGCGCTTGATGCGGACGTCAATGACTTCAGCACCATATTTGCGGGCCTCGCGGTTCAACGCGGTCTGGATATTTTCCATCACTTCACCGCGCTCGGCGCTGAGCAATGCAGAAAACGTCCGCTTGCCAAGTTCGTTACGCAGCGATGAACCCAGGATCGTGCGCAACTGATCACGCAGACGGTCCTCGGTGCGAATCGTCCGGTACATCTGCGCGGGCTCGGTAATCCGAAAACGGGCAAATGCATCGACCTGGAGCCGTAATTGATCAGTGGACAACACCTCTTGCTGCTCCATCTGGACACTCAACACGCGCTTGTCGATCATCTGGATTTGTTCAACAAAGGGTATGCGGAAGGTGAGTCCAGCGCGTGTTTCGCCGAATTTCTCACCCGGCTGATACGCGTTTACGATGCGGTCGACCTTACCATAGCTGCTGATGATGGCCTGCTGCGTTTCGGGCACGACGTTCACCGACATGCTCATCAATATGAGCGCACCTATTGCCGTTATGGCAAGATAGATAGGGTTTCGCAGGAATGTGCTGGTCATTGCTTGTTTCCTGTAACGGTCACGGGCTCGGTTTTGGGCGCCGTCTTTTTCTGGAATTCCGGAATTGGAAGGTAAGGCGTTACGCCACCGGTTTCGACAATCGTCTTGTCAACTTTACCAAGCACCTGCTCCATGGTTTCATAATATAGCCGGCGTTTGGTCACCTCGGGTGCTTCACGATATTGCACGTAGATCTTGTCGAACTCGGCGGTTTCACCCAGCGCAAGCTCCGTCACGCGGCTCGCATACGCGCGGGCGTCGTTGAGGTAGCTTTCGCGGCGCTGCTGCGCTGCGTTGACTTCACGGAACGCGTCATTGACTTCAGCAGGTGGGTCGGACTGGCGGATCGAGATACTTTGGATCAGTACACCTGCACGATATTCATCGAGCACCTGCTGCATACGGCGACGCACCTCAAGCTCAATTGCACCGCGCCCCGGACCAATGGCTTGAGTCAGGTCAAAATTCGCGACAGCCGCGCGCATCGCGCTTTCGGCAACCTCTTTCACGGTCTCGTCCGGGCTATCAAGCTGGAACAAATATAATTCCGGCTCCTTGATCGACCAACGCACATCATAAGCCATATCGATGATGCTCTGATCTTTCGTCAGCACCAGATTCTCGCTGCTTGCCTTTGGCGATCCGACCGACGTCGTCTGGATTTGTTGCGTGTCGATCTTCGTGATATTCTGCAACGGCGCAGGCAAAGTGAACTGGATACCAGGCGATACCGTCCGGGAATATTTGCCCAGTTGGGTGACTACGCCCTCTTGTTCGGGCCCAATCCTGTGAACGCTCGTCCACACCAACCATAAAGCCACGAACCCACCGATTATGAGCGGCAGCCAGCTTTTGCCATCGGGACGTTGGGGCAATCCACCAAATCCGCCGCCTTTTCTGCGGAGTAACTCCTCAAGTGACGGGCCGCGTGTGCGTGTGCGCGTGGCGGTATCGGGCGTTGGGTCCCATGGATTCACGGGATCTTGTTTTGAACCGCCGCCCCGCCCCGAATTACCTGTTGAGCCACCATCCGAAGAATCGGGCGAATCCCACGGTCCTTTGCTATCTGTTGCCAAGTTTATAGACCCCTGCTTGTCGATTTTTTTACTCATAAAACCTTTATAGGAACGGTTTTTCAGAAAAACAGTGTCAATCCAGCAATTCTGAATCTATTCGGCAAGACATGTCCGATTTTAACGCATTTTACGATGCCATTGTAGCCGTTGTTGGCACTCGTGCGAGTGGCGTAAAAGTCGTGGATGACGCGGTTTCCCTGATGCTCGACGTTTCTGGCCTCAATGCCGATGACCGCGTCCAAATCGAAGCTGACGTGCGCGAGGCTGCGGAAAGGGCTGGCGCGCAATCGGTTCGCATCATGTTGACCGCCGAACGCATCACGCCGCGCCTGATCGCAGTGGCGAGCGGCAAGGGTGGTGTCGGCAAATCAACGCTGTCGACGAACCTTGCCATTGCGATGGCGCGGGCCGGGCGATCGGTGGGACTGGTCGACGCGGATATATATGGTCCATCGCAGCCAAGATTGATGGGCGTGGAAGGCGTCAGGCCCGAAGCAGAAGGCAAAATGATGATACCCGTGATGGGCGCAGGCGGCGTGCCGTTTCTGTCGATGGGACAATTGGTCAAACCGGGGCAGGCCGTCGCGTGGCGCGGCCCAATGGCGGGGAACGCGTTGTCGCAGCTCGTCGACGCCAAATGGGGCAATGTCCGCGACATTGTTGTCGACTTACCCCCGGGTACCGGCGACATCCAACTGTCGATGATCCAGAAACACAAACCTGTTGGCGCTGTTATCATTTCAACGCCGCAGGATTTGGCACTGATTGACGCCATGCGTGCCATCAACTTTTTTGACACTGCCAAGGTGCCGATTATCGGGCTCGTCGAGAACATGGCAGGATATCTGTGCCCGCATTGTGGCGAAATGAGCGATCCCTTTGGGTCCGGCGGCGCTGAGGCAGCTGCAATCGAGCTTGGTATTCCCTTCCTCGGCCGAATTCCGCTCGATATCAAAATCCGGATGGCAAGTGATGCGGGGACGCCACCTGCACTTGGCGATGGCGCGATTAGCGACGCATACGCGGCTATTGCCCACAAGGTGGCTGCTTGGATCGATCTGCCGAAAGACAGCCCTGCATGAACGAAAAGGCTGCGCCGAAAGATGGCCCAAGCCGCAGAACGCTGCTTATCGGCGGCGGGGTAGGAGTGGGTTTATTGGTCGCTTGGGGTGTGTGGCCAAGGCGTTACGCGCCGAACCTGCGCGCAGCAGAGGGCGAGCATCTATTCGGCCCGTGGCTAAAAATTGGCGAGGATGGCAGTGTGGTAGTGGCGATCCCGCAAAGCGAGTCCGGGCAAGGTGTCTATACAGCGCTGGCGCAAATAATTGCCGGGGAACTGGGTGCCGATTGGCGTTCTGTTGCTGTCCAACCGGTGCCGCCAAGCCCACTATTTGCTAACACGTTGTTGGCGCGCGAATGGTCGCCAGCATTTTTGCCGGAAAACGTGTCTTTGGACACTGGCGGTGGCCCTGTTGCAAGTAGCATCAACGAATTAGCCCGCCGCGACATGTTCGTGGTTACCGGCGGATCGTCCTCCATCCGACAGTTTGAGCGGCCATGCCGCGAAGCTGGAGCCGCTGCCCGCGCTTTGTTATGCCAAGCGGCAGCAGCGCGATGGGATACAGATTGGGAGCAGTGCCAGACCGACCGCGGCTTTGTGACCTTCGGCAAACGGCGACTGTCCTTCGCGCAGTTGGTGGTTGAGGCGTCACAGCTTGATCCACCATCACCGATCCCGGTAAATCCTTCACCGCGCAACCGGCTTTCGGGGCACGACGCACCGCGACTCGACTTGTCAGCCAAGATTGACGGCAGCGCGAGCTTTGCAGGCGATGTGCGCTTGCCTGATATGCTTTTTGCGTCCGTCCGGGCGGGGCCGGCGGGCGATACGAGCCTCTTGTCCGCAGACTCAGCGGCAGCGCTGAAAATACGCGGAGTCGTTCAAGTCGTCAAAACCGATGATTGGGTCGCCGCGGTAGCAAGCAACTGGTGGGCAGCAAATCAGGCGCTGGATGCCATGTCGCCAGTGTTTCGAACCAAAGGCCGGATGGCAGACAGCGGCCAGATAAGCCAATCCTTGTCCGACGCTATCGCAAAAGGTCCGGGCTTTCGTGCGACAAAGATTGGCGATGTCGACGCGGCCATGGCGCCTGAAACAGCGACGCGCATTTATAAAGCCGATTATTCGGTCGGTGCCGCGGTTCACGCCCCCATCGAAACACGCACCGCGACAGCAGATTTCCGCAATGGACGCCTGCAATTGTGGCTGGCATCACAAGCGCCGCAAGCTGCAAAAGAGGCCGCAGCAATGGCTATTGGTATCGATGCCGATGACGTCATGCTTTATCCGGTCTTGGCCGGTGGCAGCTTCGACCGTAATTTCGATTCGCTGATAGCTGCGCAGGTGGCCGTGATTGCCAAAGAGGTAGGCCGGCCGGTGCAATTGACTTGGTCGCGCGCAGAGGATTTCATCCGTGATCATGTCCGATCCCCTGCATTGGGCAGATTGTCGGCTGCCATGAATGAGAATGGCGCGATTACGGGCCTGGCAGTACGCGTTGCGACAGCTTCATCGATGCGTGAACTTGCAAATCGTATCGACGGTGAGACAGTGGATAAAGGACGCAAAAAAGCTTCCGGCGAATTCGACCCGCTGGCGCTTGATGGTGCACAGATGCCTTATGCCATCCCAAATATCACGATAGACCATTTCCCGGTGCCAATGCCCATGCCAACAGGGCCATATCGTGGCTTAGCCAACAGCTACAATTGCTTTTTTATTGAAGGTTTTATTGACGAACTGGCCCAGTATGCGGGTGTTGAGCCGCTCTCCTTTCGGATGCAGATGCTGATCGGGCAAACGCGCCTGGCGCGCTGCCTGACCGGCGTTGCGACAATGGCGGGTTGGGATGGCGGTGCATCGGGTAGCGGACGCGGCATTGCCTGCCACAGCATGCGCGGCAGCCACATTGCCATCATTGCAACTGCGCGCACCAGCGAAACCGGCGTTCGTGTGGACCGCATTCATGCCATGGCGGATTGCGGCCGGTTGATAAATCCCGATCTTGCAAGGCAGCAGATCGAAGGCGGTATCGTCTTTGGACTGGCGCAGGCGTTGGGTTCGGCCACCGACTATGAAAGTGGGCTACCCACGGCGCGGCGGCTGCGCGACATTGATCTGCCGAAATTGGCCGACGTGCCCGAGATTGTTGTGGAATTTGCGCGCAATGACGAAGCGCCAGGCGGGGTTTCCGAGCTTGGCGTTCCGGCCGTTGCACCCGCCATTGCCAATGCTCTTTTTTCCGCCGCTGATATTCGGTTGCGTGAACTACCTTTATTGTCCCGAGGACTATGATGATACTACCGATTGATCACCCGCCCGTAGCCACGCCGAAGGTCGGTGTGCTGCTTGTAAATTTGGGAACCCCGGACGAACCGACGACACCCGCTGTAAAGCGTTATCTCAAGCAATTCCTGTCGGACCGCCGGGTCGTTGAGATACCCCCGATTATTTGGCAGCCGATATTGCGCGCGATCATATTGAACACCCGCCCGCAAAAATCCGCTGAAGCTTATGCAAAAGTGTGGACCGACAAAGGATCGCCGCTTGCGTTTTTCACAGCGGGACAGGCAGAGGCGCTTCAGGAACGTATGGGTCATAGCGCAGATGTCCGCTACGCGATGCGGTACGGCAATCCGTCGATCGCTGACCAGCTTGCCGCCATGAAGTCGGCTGGCTGCAACCGCATCTTGATCGCGCCGATGTACCCGCAATATTCGGGCGCCACAACCGGGACCGTGTTGGATGAGGCATATGCTGCGCTGACCGCAATGCGGTGGCACCCTGCCATTCGGACATTGCCAGCCTATCACGATGACGCCCATTATATTGGTGCGTTAAAGACCTCGCTGGAGGCATCGATTGCGGCGCTTGATTTTGAACCCGAAGCTGTTGTCATCAGCTTCCACGGGATGCCGGAACGCACTTTGCATCTGGGCGATCCTTATCATTGTCACTGCCAGAAAACAGCGCGGCTGCTTTCCGAAGCGATGGGACGTCCTCTGGTCGTGAGTTTTCAGTCGCGTTTTGGGCGGGCGAAATGGCTCGAGCCAGCAACGGACGATACCATCATGCGGCTGGCCCGCGAGGGGACTAAGAAAATTGCGATTTTTGCGCCCGGCTTCTCCGTCGATTGCCTTGAGACGCTTGAAGAACTCGCGATGCAGGGACACGAGCAATTCGAAGAAGAGGGCGGTACCCATTATGCATATTTGCCGTGCCTGAATGATGGCGAGGTGGGTATGGACATGGTCGAGGCTATTATGCGCCGCGAACTGGCCGGCTGGATTTAACCGCCGACAGGGTAAGACTTCTATATTTTTGAGACTAACGTTTACGGCAACTTGCGCTTGACCGCTGGTGCCTTAATCATCGCAAAAAATGTGGATGGAGGAGAGCGGCGCATGGATAGAGTTGCAGTGGTCACGGGCGGAACCAGAGGTATTGGCGAGGCGATTAGTTTAAAACTGCAGGAAAAGGGCCGGCGTGTCATCGCCAATTATGGCGGCAATGATGCAGCGGCAAAAGCCTTTTCAGAACGCACCGGAATTGCCGTTCAAAAATGGGATGTAGGCGACCATCAAAGTTGTCTTGATGCGTGCGCCGCGATCGAGGCGCAATATGGCCAGATTGACATTATGGTGAACAATGCCGGGATCACCCGAGACGCCACGATGGTCAAGATGACGTTCGAACAATGGGACGAGGTTATCCGCGTTGACCTAACGGGATGCTTTAACATGGCAAAGGCGGTGTTCGCGGGCATGCGCGAGCGTAAATGGGGACGCATCGTTAACATTGGTTCCGTGAATGGCCAAGGCGGGCAAATTGGTCAGGTAAACTACGCAGCCGCCAAGTCCGGCATCCATGGCTTTACAAAGTCGTTGGCGGCCGAGGGCGCGCGATACGGTGTTACGGCCAACGCTATTGCGCCTGGATATATCGGCACCGAAATGCTGGCTACAATTCCTGAAAACGTAATGGAGAAAATCGTCGCACAAATTCCAGTCGGCAGGCTTGGCAAGCCCGAAGAAATCGCGCGCGGTGTTGAGTTTCTGACGAGCGACAACGCAGGCTTCATCACCGGGTCGACTTTGTCGATCAATGGTGGCCAACATATGTATTGATGGCCGGACCCGTATTGAGCGACATTTTTCATCCGCCCGTCAAACGCAGCATGACGGTGGCCGGGCACCAGACATCGATCAGCCTGGAGCCGTTATTCTGGGATAGATTACGCGCAGCCGCCGAAGTAGATGGAATGCCAGTTAATGCGCTGGTTGCGCAAATCGACGTGGCACGACTGGAATCTCCAACGCCATGCGGCCTCGCCAGTGCTATCCGGTTATGGCTTTTGAACCGCAGTTAAAAAAGTACCGCCACATCATCGATGCAGCGGTACAAATAACGCCTTGGAAGTAACGAATTTCCAAAATGCTTAAACTAACTTTCGGATACAGGCGAACGTCGCAGTCTGGTATGAAGGCTGGCAAAGGGTACCATAATCATGTGCCTCATATGGAGGGGGGTATGAAACACATGTTGCCTTCAAGCCTGCGCTGCTGGCCTGTGTCACCCTAATGGCCTGATATCTGTTGAAGATAAATACCGCATATGCACTGTAGTTCAGTGCTGATGGATCAAAGCCCGGCTTCGACTGCAATCCGAACCGCATCGGCGGCATTTGAGGTCGAGAGCTTTTTAAACATAAGCATGCGGTGCATCTGAACCGTTTTTTCGCTTAAGGACAGGCGGTAAGCAATTTGTTTGGTGCGAAAACCGCGCGCCATTTGCTGCAATATTTCGCGTTGACGCGGCGAAAGCCGATCAACAATTTGTGCCGCCTGTTGCTGACGCACAAGGCCAATGCTTTCCTCTTCAGGTAGCACTTCAATCTGTGATCCGACAAACAGTTCAAGCTTGCCTTCATCATCAAACAACGGAGCGATCATCACCGCGTTGCGAAAGGGTGAGCCGTCTTTCCGATAATTGATCAACTCGGCCAAAGCAGGGCGCTGTCCATATACGGCTGTCCGTAATTTATCGGTCTGGCCATTTTCAGTATCCGGACCACGCAAGAACCGGCAATTGCGCCCGATCACTTCATCTTCGGCATATCCCGTAAGCGCACAAAAGGCTGCATTGACTGCGATCAGCGGGTTGTCAGTTTTTGTGGGGTCGCTAACAACAGTCGCGATCGGGCTAAACCGAATTGAATCCAAAACTGGATGGCGGCTGATTGAGACTCGCGGCGAGATAAGGTCTATTTTCACTTCGTCAAAAGATGCCTCAAAATTGCAAATAAAGCAACAGTTCCTTCGTTACACTGCCCAGATGTAACATAATGTCTCATTCGGCTCCTACGCGCTCAACGTCGGCGCCTACCAGCTGAAGCTTCTCTTCAAGCCGTTCATAACCGCGATCAAGGTGGTATAGTCGGCTGACATGAGTTTCGCCTTCAGCCACCAATCCCGCGATAACGAGGCTCATCGACGCGCGAAGGTCGGTTGCCATGACTGGCGCGCCAGTGAGCCTCTTCACGCCATGCACAATGGCTGTACGGCCCTTTGTTTCAATGTGCGCGCCCATGCGGTTTAATTCGGGGACATGCATATAGCGGTTTTCAAAAATAGTTTCCGTCAGCACGCTCGCGCCGTCTGCCATGCACAGCATCGCCATGAACTGCGCCTGCATGTCGGTGGCAAAGCCGGGATATGGCGCAGTCGAAATAGTCAGCGGCTTAAGCTTCCCGTCGGATGATACGCGAATGCCGGTGCCGGTATCTTCAACGGTCACACCCGCCTGCCGTAAGGCATCAAGCGTTGCGTCCATCTCGCTGGCCTTAGCACCAATCAGTTCGACATCGCCGCCGGTTATGGCAGCCGCGCAGGCGTAACTGCCCGCTTCAATCCGGTCACTCATGACGCGATAGGTCGCACCATGCAGCCGGTCTTTTCCTTGAATGATAAGGTCGGACGTGCCGATGCCTTGGATCTGCGCGCCCATCGCGACGAGCATATTACACAGATCGACAATTTCGGGCTCACGCGCGGCATTATGTAGCACGCAAGTACCCTTTGCGAGGGAAGCAGCCATCAAGGCGTTTTCGGTGGCGCCGACTGACACTACAGGAAAGGTATAGGTACCACCGGGTATGCCTTTTTTGGCGATGGCTTTGACATATCCCGCCGCGACTTCAATTTCGACGCCAAAGGCCTCGAGTGCCTTCAGGTGCAAATCGATTGGCCGGTTGCCGATCGCGCAGCCGCCCGGCAACGAAACCGTTGCCTCGCCAGCTCGGGCCAACATGGGGCCAAGCACAAGGATCGATGCGCGCATCTTGCGAACAAGGTCGTAAGGCGCGACGTTACTGGTGATCCGCGTGGCTTCAAGCGTCATGACGCGGCCAAAATCTTCGGGCCTCGACCCCGCAACCGTAGTCGAAATACCGAACTGGTTCATCAGGTGTTGAAAACCGTCAATATCGGCGAGGCGCGGCAAATTGCGCAGAGTGAGCGGTTCATCGGTCAACAGGGCGCAAGGAATGAGCGTCAGCGCGCTGTTCTTTGCACCTGAAATAGGGATTTTGCCTTTAAGCGCGTTGCCGCCGCGTACGATTATTTTGTCCATCGCAGCGTATTTAACCGGAATCGATTGAGGCGCAACTTAGGATTTGGTGAGCGCTTCTTCGACTTGGCCAAGCCGTTCCTTGCCCCAGAACATTTCGTCACCGACAAAGAAGGTCGGAACGCCAAAAGCGCCGCGTGCGACCGCTGCTTCAGTGTTGGCGATAAGTTCAGCCTTGATCTGGGGATCGACGGCCAAGGTGAACAATGCTGCGCTGTCGAGACCAGCTTTATTCAGGATATGACCAACAACGTCCGCATCGGTCAAGTCCGCCCCATCTTCCCACATCGCCGCCATGATCACGTCTACATAAGGCATGAAACACCCCAGATGCTGCGCGGCAATGGCGGCGCGCATAAGCTGAAGCGAATTGATCGGAAAGCGCGGGTTCATCGTAAAGGGCAGGGCATGCGTCCGCACAAAACGGTCGAACTCGAGCATTTCGTAATTCCGCTTGGCGGGCGTATCGGCGTAGCGAACCAACGGTGCCTGATTGTTTGTCAGTTTGAACAGGCCACCAAGCGAAATGGGCACGTAGACGGCCTTTGCCCCGGTTCGCGCGCAGATATCCGGCAATACCTTGTGCGCGAGGTAGCTATTTGGTCCGCCGAAATCGAAAAGGAACTCGAAATTTTTGGGCATCAGAAACTCTCGCTCCATGGGCGCAAATCCATTTCGTGAGTCCACGCGCTGCGGTGTTGCTTGTGTAGCGCGACATATTGCAGCGCAATTGCGTCGGGTGACAAGATGGCATCTGCAGCCTTTGCTGCTTCGAAATCGGGACGTATGCCTTGAATAAATGCCGTATCAATGCCGCCATCAATGATGACATGGGCGACATGGATATTGCGCGGCCCAAGCTCACGCGCCATGGACTGCGCCAGCATTCGCAGCGCTCCCTTAGCGCCGGAAAAGGCGGAAAAGCCATTGCCGCCGCGAATACTTGCCGTTGCGCCTGTAAAGATGATCGTGCCGGATTCGCGCTGTACCATCCGTCGCGCAGCTTCCCGTCCCATCAGGAAACCGGCGAATGCGGCCATTTCCCAAACCTTGCGATACACCTGCGCAGTCATGTCGAGTACAGAAAAATTCACGTTTGCGCCGATGTTGAAAACCGCAACCTCAACAGGGCCAATATCTCGCTCAATTGCGTCGACCATTGCGACAACTTCTTCTTCGATGCGGGCGTCTGCCGGGTAAGCTTGTGCGGCATACCCCTCCGCGCGAATCGACTGTGCAAGCGCTTCAAGTTGATCGGCATTGCGGGCCCGCCGGTTGACGCACGCAACATAGCCTTCGCGTGCAAAAGCTTTTGCGATTGCCCCGCCCGTTGCGTCGCCAGCCCCGACAATCAGGGCCGCCTTAGTCACGCTTTTTCAAGCGTGCATTGAAGTGGGTGTTGATTTTTTTGAGCGAAGTCCATCACCTGCGTGACTTTGGTTTCGGCGACTTCATAGGTGAATATCCCGCACACGCCGACCCCCTTTTGGTGCACATGCAGCATGACGCGCGTCGCCTGATCGGTGTCCATCTGGAAAAAAGCTTTCAGGACATGCACGACGAATTCCATCGGTGTGTAGTCGTCGTTGAGCAGCAACACTTTATACAGGCTTGGTTTCTGCGTTTTTGGGCGCGTGCGAGTCGCAAGGCCTACGCCCGGCGTACCTCCATTTTTGTCATCATCATCTTGCGCCATATATGTCTGCATCATCCTAAAATAGGGTAGGGGAGGGTGACTCTGCAAGCCCCGTTACCGTCAATTATTTCATGACAAAAAGAAACCGCCCTTTCCGTTAGGGAAAGGACGGCTACTTTTTTGGATTGCACCGGTTTATCTCGGCTGCCCACCACCAAAAGGAGGAGAGAGAGAAGGTGGCAAGTGCATGACGCACCGGCGCAATAACGTTAGAAAGCTTATGCAGCCTTCTTGAAAAGCTCAGTCGTTGCCGCAATGCGGTTCGAAATTGGCTGGAACATTTCGCTTACCAACTTGACCATCGCTTCAGTGTTCTTCGAACCCTGTGCAACGGCAGTGTCGAAACCCTTGCGAGCCAGCTCACCCTGAAACTTGACGAAATCGGTTGGCGATTTAACAGCAGTCAGTTCCTTGACGGCAACCTGAACTTCTTCGAAATTCTTCTTGGCGAATTCCATGTTGGTCTTGCCCATTTCCTGAGCGCCCTTGGCTACGATCTTGCCAGCTTCGACGATGGCTTCAACATTTGCCTTGTTGAATTCAACGGCTTCAGCGGCAAACTTCTTGCCTTTTTCGGCGACGTCAGTTGCCTTTTCGCGAACATCAGCGAAGAATTCAGTCGCCTTTTCGGTGGTTTTTTCTGCAGTTGCTTTAACAGTGTCAGTCATTTGCGCTACTCCTTGAGCAATCGGTGTTGATTCAACAGGCGCGGTTTTTACGACCGGCGAAGCAGCAGGTGTTTCCACCGCCTTCTTCGCAACAGTGCTTGGAGCAGTCTTTACAACTACGTCCTTTGAAGGCTCTGCTTTCGCAGTTTTCGCTGGGACGTTTGTTTGTGTCTTACTGGTCATGTTCAAGCACCATTTCTGTTGTGTTGCACTGCACAATAAATCGAAGCGCAATCCTTGTCAACAGAAAATGCTGCGGTGCACAAAAATAGAATATGACGGGTTAGTCCGCCAGCGTTAGCCGTTCAAATCGCGCATAATGATGGTCTGCCGAGCCAAACTGATTCTCGATCATAGTGGCCCGTTTAAAGAAATGCCCGATGGCCAACTCCTGCGTAATGCCGATTCCACCATGCGTCTGAATGGCGTTTTGTCCGACAAACTTGGCCGAGCAAGACACCTTTGCCTTGCATGCCGACACCGCAGCCATGCGTTCGGCTGCTGGCATATCCAGCTTGAGCGTTGCCATGGTCGTCATCGATTTCGATTGCTCGACCTCCATGAACATGTCGACCATGCGATGTTGAAGGACTTGGAAGCGCGAAATAGGCTGGCCGAACTGATTGCGTTGCCGCGCATATTCCAACGTTCCTTGGTGCAGCTTTGCGGTAACGCCACATGATTCGGCACACACTGCAACGGTAGCTTCGTCGACAATGGTTTCAATAAGCGCCAGGCCAGCGCCTTCGTCGCCCAGTAGCGCGTCTCCCGGAATTGCGGCGTTTTCAAAATAGATTTCCGACGCCTGAAAACCATCCACTGTTGGGTAATCGCGCCGAACAATGCCCTTGGCGTTGGCGTCGATCAAGAACAGTGAAACGCCATCCGCGTCGGTGTTCGATCCACCTGTGCGTGCAGTGACGAGCAGATGCGTTGCCCAAGGCGCGGCGTAAACCACGCCCTTGTGGCCGTTCAGCACATAGCCAGCGCCGTCCTTCTTTGCCGTCGTACGAATATTGGCGAGGTTATAACGGCCCTGCGGCTCGGCATACGCAAAGGCAATAATGACATTGCCGCCGATGATTTCAGGGATCACTGCATCCGCAACAGCGCCACCAACAGCCTTCAAGGCACCACCACCCAAAACGACAGTTTGGAGATACGGTTCGATAGCGATAACCTTACCGAGTTCTTCCATGATCAACGCGTTTTCAAGATGACCGCCACCAAGGCCGCCATGCTCTTCGCTAAACGCAGCGCCCAGCATTCCAAGATCCTGCGCCAATGCCTTCCAGATACCCGGATCCCGACCGCTGCTGCTGGCAATCATCTTGCTGCGGCTATCGAAGTCATAAGTGTCAGCCAAAAAGCGGCTGAGCGTCTCGCGGATCATATCCTGCGTTTCGGTGTAGCTGAAATCCATTATAATTATCCTGTCCAATGAACCGTCATGCTGAACTTGTTTCAGCATCTTACTTTCGACGTTGCGAAGTAAGACCCTGAAACAGGTTCAGGGTGACGGCTAAATTTTATTTTAAATACCCAGCACCATCTTGGCGATGATGTTGCGCTGGATCTCGTTCGATCCACCATAAATCGTCGTCTTGCGGGCGTTGAAATAAGTCGGCGCGGCGCGGTGCGCGTAATCCGGGCCGATGGGATGTTCGTTGTCGCCTTCGCCAAACCCGCGGAAATAAGGCGCGCCATAATGGCCGACTGCTTCCAGCGCGAGTTCAGTAATCCGCTGCTGGATTTCCGATCCCTTGATTTTCAGCAAGCTGGATTCGGGGCCAGGGCCCTTGCCCGATGCTTCGCCTGCAAGGCTGCGCAATTCGGTGAATTCCAGTGCAGTAAGGTCGATTTCAAGCTCCGCAATCTTGCGCTTGAAAAATGGGTTTGCGATCAACGGACGGTCACCGTCCTGCTCTGTACGCGCGATGGCCTTGATCTTTTCAACACCGCGCTTCGAACGGGCGACCGCGGCGATGCCAGTACGTTCGTGTGCAAGCAGGAACTTGGCGCAGGTCCAACCCTTATTTTCCTCATATACGCGGTTCTCGACGGGCACGCGCACGTCTTCGAGCCACACTTCATTGACTTCATGTTCGCCGCCCAAGGTGATGATTGGACGCACAGTTACGCCGGGCGATTTCATGTCGATCAGCAGGAAGCTAATACCCTCTTGCGCCTTTGCATCGGAATCTGTGCGGACCAAGAAGAAACCCCAGTCGGCATGCTGCGCCATGGTCGTCCATGTTTTCTGGCCATTGACGACATAATCGTCACCATCGCGCAAAGCCTTTGTGCGCAGGGACGCCAAATCGGAACCAGCGCCCGGCTCCGAATATCCCTGACACCACCAGTCGTCACCAGACAGGATGCCTGGGAGGAAACGTGCCTTTTGCTCCGGAGTCCCAAATGTGTAGATCACAGGCCCAACCATCGATAGGCCGAACGGCATCGTGGCGACGCAGTCTGCAGCAGCAAGTTCCTCGGACCAGATAAAACGCTCAGTGGCTGTCCAACCTGTACCGCCATATTCAACCGGCCATGCAGGCGCAATCCAGCCTTTTTTCGCAAGAGTACGATGCCACGACAGGAAATCTTCCTTTGAAAGATCGTGC
The DNA here is from genome assembly GCF_046596595.1 of Sphingorhabdus sp. Classification (GTDB taxonomy): domain Bacteria; phylum Pseudomonadota; class Alphaproteobacteria; order Sphingomonadales; family Sphingomonadaceae; genus Sphingorhabdus_B. Next base: position 134,720 of record NZ_JBKJMB010000036.1, on the reverse strand, counting down.
CCCTCGTCCTGAACCGAGCGGAGATTTTCAGGGTAATTTTCGGCGATGAATGCGCGCACTTCCTGCTGGAAGGCGATTTCGGCGGGGCTGAATTCCAGTTGCATCACGATTCTCCTCAAAAAAGCTAAGTGTGATCTAGTCGACGTTTACGTAAACGTCAATCAGATCTCAACGTGCCTTCACATAGCTACCCGGTGCGGATTCAAGTGCCTTCAGGGTGCCTTGACCGGGAATGCGGGCAGCAGTGGCTTGCACCTGCGCGTCGCCTTTGTCTGAAAGCCACGCCAACCAATCAGGCCACCAACTGCCCTTGGTCTCGGTCGCGGTTTCAATAAAGGCATCGAGCGAAGTGGTGGCCGAGTCATTGGTCCAATATTGATATTTCATCTGTGCCGGCGGGTTGACCACACCAGCGATATGCCCGCTGCCGGCCAACACGAATTTGGTCGGCCCGGTAAAATGATCCTGTAACTTCCAGACACTTTCAGCAGGCGCAATATGGTCCTCACGCCCTGCCTGAATATAGGTTGGAGTCTTTACGCGCCGAAGGTCAATCGGCGTACCCAATGCCGACATATCGCCCGGATTCACAAGCCGGTTGTCGCGATAGAGATCAACGACATAATCGCGATGCCATTTTGCTGGCAAATTCGTGACGTCGCCATTCCAGTGGAGGAGGTCGAACGCGGGGTAATCTTCGCCCAACAGGTAGTTTTTTACGACCGTAGACCAGATGAGGTCCTTCCCGCGCAGTAGGTTGAACGTAAGCGCAAGGAAACGGCCATCCATATAGCCCTGGGGCGCGCTCAGCGCTTCCATCATCGCAATTTGGTTGTCATCGATAAAATGGAGCAGCTCGCCGCCGGTGCTGAAGTCCACCTGTGCGGTAAAAAAGGTTGCGCTCCTGACCTTGTCCGCAGCGTCCGTCGCCGCGAGGATGGACAACGTCGCCGCTAAGGTAGTGCCAGCGACGCAATAGCCGATCGTGTGAACGTCGGGCACATCAAGGCCAGCGCGAACAGTATCGATCGCATCAATTTGGGCGGCAATATAGTCGTCCCAGATTATATCCTTCATCGAACTGTCCGCCGATTTCCAGGATACCACAAACACCGTGATGCCTTGGTCAACGCAATATTTGATGAAGCTTTTTTCCGCCGTCAGATCGAGGATGTAGAATCGGTTGATCCAAGGCGGGAAGATGATCAACGGCGTTTCCAAGACATTCTCAGTCGAGGGATCATATTGGATGAGTTGATATAGGGGTGTTTGGTGGACAACCTTCCCCGGCGTTGCCGCGATATTTTCACCCAGCGTGAACGCGGTCGAATCTGTATGCGTCAATTGGCCCTGCTGCAAATCGTGCATCAGATGTTGCATGCCTGACATGAGGCTTGCGCCCTTCGACTCCATTGCGCGTTGAAGGGCTACCGGGTTGGTAAAGGGCGAATTGGCGGGGCTCATCGCTTCGATGATACTGCGCAAGGCAAAGCCGATTTTCGCTTTGTCACCTTCCGCCACGCCCTCCAGTTGGTCAGCGGCGGACAGTAAATAATCCGACATGACATGGTAGCTTTGGCGCATAATGTCGAAGACCGGATGCTCCCATTGCGGCGCAGCGAAACGCCGGTCCGCAGGATCGACTTTGTCATGGCCTGCCTTGGCCAGCGGCTCAAGCACTGCGCCCCAAGCATCCAAAGCCGCCTGATAGGCTTTCATCGGGTCAGTGGTCGTTAGGGCGGATTGCTCAAATATATTCATGAACTGGCTGGGGTCCATGAAAGACGGAATTTTTGATGAGTCGGCCATGTACAAGGGCATATCAAAGCAAACGAAATTGTCGAAGATTGTTTTGTTGTGCAGCGCAGCATGGACATTCAACAAAAAAGAGCGCAAAGGCGCGGCATAATGACATTTGATAATATTCCTCCGCTTCTCGACGAAGCGCTCACCGCGCGTGGCTATACTGCGCTCACTCCTGTTCAAACCGCCGTTATCACAGATGAAGCCATTGGCCGCGACTTGGTTGTTTCCGCGCAAACCGGCTCCGGAAAAACCGTTGCCTTTGGCCTTGCCATGGCACCGCAAATTCTGGACGGCGGGCTTGTAAGCCTAGCACGTGAGCCTGCTGCGCTCATTATTGCGCCGACTCGTGAACTGGCTTTGCAGGTGAGTCGCGAACTGATGTGGCTTTATGGCAAAGCCGGTGTGCGCATCGCGACATGCGTTGGCGGGATGGATGCGTCGAAAGAACGGCGCACGCTTAACCAAGGCGCGCAGATTGTTGTCGGAACGCCGGGACGGCTTCGCGACCACCTCGAGCGCGGCGCTCTTGACCTGTCCGCGTTAAAGGTTGCCATCCTTGATGAAGCCGATGAAATGCTCGACATGGGCTTTCGCGAAGAGCTTGAAGAAATATTGAATGCCACGCCTGAAGACCGGCGGACATTGCTGTTCTCTGCGACGATCCCCAAGCCGATCGTCTCGCTCGCCAAGCGCTATCAACGCGATGCCTTGCGTATCTCGACCGTTGGCGAAGACCGCGGCCATGGCGATATCAGCTATCAGGTTGTTACGGTTGCTCCGCCGGACATCGAAAATGCCGTGGTCAACCTTCTGCGGCTTCACGAAGCAGAAACAGCTATACTGTTTTGCGCGACGCGCGAAAATGTCCGCCGTCTTCATGCCAGCCTCACTGAGCGCGGATTTAATGTTGTGGCCCTGTCGGGCGAGCATTCGCAATCGGAACGCAACCAAGCGCTTCAGGCGCTTCGTGACCGCCGTGCGCGCGTCTGTGTTGCGACCGACGTTGCCGCACGTGGCATCGATTTGCCCAACCTCTCGCTGGTCGTGCACGTAGAACTTCCGCGCGATGCCGAAGGTCTTCAGCACAGATCGGGGCGGACTGGCCGCGCGGGTCGCAAAGGAACAGCTGTTCTCATCGTGCCGTATCAACGCCGCAAGCGCGTTGAGTCCATGCTGCGCGGTGCAAAGATCGAAGCGGATTGGATCAAGGTTCCAACGGCGGCAGATATTCGTGCGAAGGATCATGATCGTTTGCTCGAAACGCTTTTGGCCCCCGTTGAAGTCGAGGATGAAGATCGCGCTTTGGGTGCAAAACTTCTTGAGACAATGTCGGCCGAAGATATTGCCGCTGCATTGGTTCGGGTTCATCGCGCCAAAATGCCGCAAGCCGAAGATTTGCTGGACGACGGCAGCCGTGAGCGTCCACGCGACGATCATCGCGCCGGGTTTGACGATTCCGTTTGGTTCAAACTGAACGTCGGTCGCCGCAACAATGCTGATCCCAAATGGATATTGCCATTATTGTGCCGTCGTGGCGGTGTCACCAAGAACGACATTGGCGCCATTCGTATCGCTGCAAATGAAACCCACGTAGGTATCGCAGCAGCAGCTGTCGCAAAGTTTACCAAGGCGATTGCGCAGCCCGGTCACGACGAAGACAATGACGTTGAAATCGTGCAGGCGAACGGTCCGCCCCGCGAAGCCGCGCGCGAAAACAAGCGCATGGGCCGCGATGGCGAACGGCCACAGCGGTCGCAATTGGGCGTGAACCCTCGCGGCGACGGTCCACCACGAGGCGGTCCACGTGGCGACGGTCCGCGCGGCGGTTCATTCAGCCGCGACGGCGCTCGTCCGTTCCGCAAGGACGGCCCACCGCCGTCAAAACATGGCGTGAAGCATAAGGCAAAGGGTAACCGGCCCCGGTAATCGATGTGTGATATAGTTTTTGTGGAAATGGGCGGAAACTTCGCCCATGAAGGCGGCTCTTGAAATAGATAACCGGAAACGGGAGCCAATGTCCGAAGAATTCTACCGCATCAAACGCTTGCCACCTTATGTCATCGCTGAAGTCAACGCGATGCGTGCGGCGGCGCGCGGGGCGGGTGAGGACATAATCGACCTAGGCATGGGTAACCCTGATTTGCCCCCGCCGGCGCATGTGATCGCGAAGCTGTGCGAAGTGGCGCAGAAGCCCGACGCGCATGGTTATTCGGCTTCCAAAGGCATTCCAGGGCTTCGTAAGGCACAGGCCAATTATTATGGTCGACGTTTCGGGGTCGATGTCGATCCCGAGACCGAGGTCGTTGTCACGATGGGGTCGAAAGAAGGCTTGGCGAGCCTCGCCACCGCGATTACCGCGCCGGGTGATGTCGTGCTTGCGCCAAACCCGAGCTACCCCATCCACACCTTTGGCTTCATAATTGCAGGCGCGACGATCCGGTCCGTACCCACCACGCCCGACGAGAATTACTTCCGGTCGCTTGAGCGGGCAATGGCGTTCACGGTTCCGCGTCCGTCGATACTGGTCGTCAATTACCCGTCCAACCCGACGGCCGAGACAGTGGACCTCGCGTTCTACGAACGGCTTGTCGCTTGGGCTAAGGAAAACAAGGTATGGATATTGTCCGACCTTGCCTATTCGGAACTCTATTTTGATGGTAATCCCACGCCGTCCATATTGCAGGTAAAGGGCGGCAAGGACGTCGCTGTCGAATTTACGTCATTGTCCAAAACCTATTCAATGGCAGGCTGGCGGGTCGGTTTTGCGGTCGGCAACCGTGAGCTCATCGCGGCAATGACTCGTGTGAAAAGCTATCTCGATTACGGCGCATTCACACCCATTCAGGCGGCTGCCTGTGCAGCGCTCAATGGTCCGCAGGACATTGTCGAACAGAACCGCCTGCTTTATCACAAGCGCCGCGACATCCTTGTGGACGCGTTTGGGCGCGCAGGTTGGGATATTCCCGCGCCGCGTGCCTCGATGTTTGCATGGGCACCGCTTCCCCCTGCTTTAGCGCATTTGGGGAGCCTTGAATTTTCCAAACAGTTGCTGACCGAGGCAAAGGTCGCGGTTGCCCCGGGCGTGGGCTATGGCGAAGATGGCGAAGGCTATGTCCGCATTGCTTTGGTGGAAAACGACCATCGGCTTCGCCAGGCTGCGCGCAACGTGAAGAAATACTTGCAGTCGATGGGGGTCAACACCCCCGGCCAGTCAAAGGCGATTTGAAATGGCACGCAACGACTTTGCCTTTCATCACCGCTTCCGCGTGCGCTGGTCCGAAACCGATGCACAAGGCGTCGTCTTCAACGCGCGCTATCTCGATTATGCCGATGTTGCGATTACCGAATATTGGCGCGCCGTGAAGTTTCGTGAACATGCTGATGGAGAACCGTTGGAGTTCCATGTCAAGAAGGCGACGGTTACATGGTTTGCGCCAATCAAGCCGGACGAACTGATCGAAGTCATGGCGCGAACGACCGCAATTGGCCGCACAAGCATGACTCAGCTGGTTGAAATCCATGGTGCGACTGAAGACGGTTCGGACGATTTGCGCGCCACGGTTGATCTGGTCAGCGTGCATGTTGACCTTGAAGTGCATCGGCCAATTCCATTGCCCGATTGGGTCAGGCATGTGTTCACCACGTTCGACGCGCAGGCCGACGGCACACCACTTGCGCTGGCCGAAGGGTAGGCGGGATGCATATGCATAAGAAAGTCAGGGCGATGGGGATAGCCGGGCTGCTGTTGTTGATGGCCAGCTGCTCGCCAGAAGCTGCATCCCAGGATAAAAATGCGACCTCCCGTGAATTTCCGCGGCCTGACCGGATGGTCTCTCAAGCTGGCGATACCGAATTTTCAACCGAAGCTGCACGCGATGAGGCAGGCGAAGCCGAATTTGTGATGGATTGGGCAGGTGTTCAGCCCGGAACGACCGTCGCTGACATCGGCGCGGGCGAGGGCTATTACACCATTCGGCTTGCCGAACGCGTTGGACGCAAAGGCCGCGTCTTGGCGCAGGATATCAACCGCGGCGCGCTCGATCGGCTCGGAGAGCGCGTGACACGCGAGCAGCTCGATAATGTCGCGATTAAAGAAGGCGCGGTCGACGATCCCCGCCTGCCCGAGAATAGTTTCGACCGGATCTTCATGGTGCATATGTATCATGAGATCGAAGAACCTTACGCCTTCCTCTGGCGCATGCGGCCCGCGCTGGCCAAGGGCGGCCAAGTAATTGTTGTCGACCGCGACCGCGCGACTGATCGGCACGGTATTCCGCCGAAACTGTTGTTCTGTGAATTTGACGCAGTCGGCTATCGCCTGACGGGATTTACCGAACAGCTGAAACTGGGGGGATATATCGCCCGGTTTGAAGTCAATGGCGAGCGGCCCGCACCCAAGGACATCAAGACCTGCGCTTCGCGATATCCGCAAACGCCATGAGCTGATCAGTCGCCGTCAAAGCCGATCAGCGACTGAACGCGGATGTCATGGGCACGCAGCTTTGTAGCGCCCCCAAGGTCAGGCAAGTCGACGATAAAGAGGGCTTGCTCTACGCGGCCACCCCCTTGGCGGATCAGTTCAACGCCCGCCATTGCAGTACCGCCAGTGGCAATGAGGTCATCGACAAGCAGCACTTTCTGGTTTGGCTGCACATGGCCGACATGCATTTCAATCCGGTCGGTTCCATATTCCAGCGTATAATCGGTGCCGATTTTTTCGCCGGGAAGCTTGCCAGGTTTGCGAAGCATCAGCTGTCCCAAACCAAGCACATAAGCCAGACCGGACGCCACGATGAAGCCGCGTGCTTCGATGCCGGCGACCAGCGTGGTGTCTGGGTCAACCAAAGCCGCTAGCCGGTCAATCGTAGTGCGATAGCCTTGCGCATCTAAAAGCAGGCTAGACACGTCACGGAACATGATCCCCGGTTTGGGGTAATCCGGAATATTTCGTATTAAGGCGGCAAGATCTGCATTGTCAGTCATGTGCCCTAACTGCCTTTGCCATGCGGAAATTCAAAGAAAAAACTGCACCTGGTGAAAGGTCCGATTTGGGGCCACGTTAGCAACGCAGGTGACAGCATGGTCAGGTCAGTCATCGACCAAATTTTGCTGAACGGCAGATTAATGCGCGCCCGTAACAGTCGTCTCGTCGCCTAAGCGGCACGTCACGGCGGCTCGCATGTGTCCGACTCCTGAGTTCAACCGTTTGTATTGCGTTACCTTTTAGGAGAAGCGATATGACGAAAGCACTTCATGTAAAGTCATGCACACATATAGCATTTGTTGCGGCATTAATGGCGGGATCGTCGATGGCCGTAGCGCAAAACGCGGAGGTTGTGGCCGTTCCAGTGCCGGTAGTGCAAAGCACAGCTCAGCCTGCTGCCGAAACTCCAGTGAATCCGCCACCAATCGTCAGGACATTACCGGCCCAAAATGACGTGGTGAACCCCGCTGCCCTCGAGGAAGCAAAGGCGGAGGAGCAAGCTAAATCCGTCCGCACGCCGACACCGCGCAACAAGACGGTTGTGCAAACCACTTCAAGAGTATCTCCCGTCCCGCGTGCGGCTGTCGCTCCATTTGAGCCTGCAGCACCGGCGCAGACTATTAACGAGCCAGCTATTTCCCCAATGGATGCTGAACCTGTCGGCACGACAGCGGTTAGCACTGTAGATGATAATATAAGCCAAGTTCCTACGGCCGAAACTCCACAGGTTGGGGGTGATAATGAACTGCCCTTGTTTGCGGGAATTGCCGCGCTGCTTGCGGCTCTTGGTTTAGGGGGCGTATTCGTTGCGCGCCGCCGCGGTTCTCATACGGCTGCGCCGCGTCAACGTGATGCCTCATCCAGCCAGCAGGTGAAGAATAGTCCTGTATCACCGGCCGCAATCGTGGCCGCTCCGCAGGCACCTGTGGCTCAGCCAGTTGCGCCGCAGTTTGTGGCGGCTCGGCCAATGGAACCCAAAATAGTCGATGCGCGGTCCGACATCCCTATGACTGACCCGTTGTTCAGCAAAGCTGCGGTCGCCGCACCGATAACCGATCCTTTGTTTGCGCCCCGCAAAGACGTGCATACACCAATAACGGATCCGTTATTTGCAAACAAAGACGGTTTTTCAGGGCGCCTGCGCGACATGAAGCCCGCGCCGACAGCTGAAACCGTCGGATAACGTTGGAACACGCATAGAAAAAGGGCGGAGCCAAGGCTCCGCCCTTTTTGCTTATTCGAAAAGATAACCTTCCGAAACCGAATTACTTCAGTTCGACGGTTCCGCCGGCTGCAAGGATCTTCGCCTTGATTTCTTCGGCTTCTGCCTTGTTCACGGCTTCCTTGATTGCCTTAGGCGCGGACTCAACAAGAGCCTTTGCTTCGGTCAGACCAAGTTGCGTGATTGCGCGGACTTCCTTGATGACTGCAATCTTGTTTCCGCCGTCGCCGGTCAGGATAACGTCAAATTCAGTCTGCTCTTCAGCAGCAGGTGCAGCAGCAGCGGCAGGGCCGGCAACAGCAACAGCAGCAGCGGCGCTTACGCCCCACTTTTCTTCCAAAGCCTTTGCAAGGTCAGCCGCTTCAAGAACGGTCAGGGTTGAGAGTTGCTCTACGAGCTTTTCAATATCAGCCATTTAAATAACACTCCGATTTTCTGTCATATCTGTAGGGCTCGCCCAAATGGACGCAGCCGGTTTCATTTCAAAAGTTATGCTGCCTTCTGGTCAGCATAGGCACCAAATACGCGAGCCAATTTCGCTGCAGGTGCGGTCGTGAGCTGAGCAATCTTCGTTGCCGGTGCTTGTACAAGCCCGATAATCTTAGCGCGCAGTTCGTCGAGCGATGGCAATGAAGCCAGCGCCTTTACACCGTTTACATCGAGGAAAGTGTCACCCATCGCACCGCCGACAATTTCAAGTTTGTCATTGGTCTTGGCGAACTCGACCGCAATCTTTGCAGCGGCGACCGGGTCCGACGATGTGGCGAGCGCCGTAGGTCCGGTAAGCAATTCAGCTACCGATCCATATTGCGTTCCCTCAAGGGCGATTTTGGCAAGACTGTTCTTGGCAACCTTGTAGCTTGCGCCCACGTCGCGCATCTTCAAACGAAGGTCGGTCGATTGTGCAACTGTCAGCCCGAGGTTCCGGGTAACAACGACAACCGCCGCTTCATTAAAAGTGGCGTTCAGTGATGCAACTGTTTCGGTCTTTTCAGAACGGTTCATGCATTACTCCTTATTCGGGCTGTCCCGGCGAACCGGCCCAACCCAACACGAAAAGCGAATCACCCGGATGGGTGTTCCGCTGACTTAGTCCGTGGGGAAGTTTCATGCCGAACGCAGACGACGCATGGTCGGAGCGGTGGCGAAGGATGGCCAAAGACAATCCTGAAATCTCTATCCCCGTCTAGGCTGGACATTAAGATGGGCATATTCCCATCGCCAACTGTCTCGGACGGTTGCCGGTGAAGCCGTCGCTTCACCGGACAGCGCTGCCACTAGCAGGGTTGGGTGGAGAGTCAAGCGCGGCGGGGGAGGGAGTTATTCTAAACACATTTCGTCATCCTCGCGAACGCGGGGATAACGGCCCGGGGTTTAGGTCAGGATTTCTAGGCTTTTTGCTTCGGAAAGTCACACTAAGGTCTCACCTAAACCATCGCTTGAAATGCTTGAGGCTGAGTGCATGCCCCTGCAGCCATTGGGCGGTTGGCGATGTTGCCTGATTAAACTGACAGGCCAAATCCTACATTGCAAGGGGTTGTGTCAATCATTCGGAAGTCGCCCAACAAAAGGGCCTAAGTTCTCACTAACCGTCACCCTGAACTTGATTCAGGAGGCATAGCGATGGTGCAGAAATGGTCAAATGATGACCACCGTGGACCATGGCTCCAACATTCGTGAACGAATGTCCTATTCCGATGCGATTTTTTGTTGTCGTGAATGTCTAAATGTTGTGGTTAGCGGACTTAAACGTCGCCCTCTGCTCGAATCGTACTTACGAAGGCTACAGGTGATTTGCATTTGCCGTCAACTTGCATGTTTCGCGAAGTGCCTTAGCTTTAGCATGAAGGACACAAATCGCCCTTTTTGGTTTGTTGAACGACGACTTTGTTCAGGCATTTGAGAGCCCTAATATCATTTGCAATTTTTTCCGCATTTGGTCGATCTGTCCAGCCGTATAAAACATCGAATGGTTGGTCATTGCTTGCTGGAGCATTTGTTCGGCTTCGGAGATTGTTGTGCTCTAGGATTTTAATGGCCTCGGCTTGGCACGACCACATTGCCGTTACTCGGATATCATAGACTTCGTCAGAACTGCCATTGACAGCGCCACCGCCATTGCCATCCGGACCGCTCACGCTGCAAGCTGCCAGCGCAAAGAATAGAGCTGCCATTACGTTCGTCACTCGCATCCCTTTTCCTCCTATGAAGGCCGACCCTGAAGTCAGTCTGAGTAATGGAAGTCCCCAAAGGTTCAAAGGACCGAAATGTTAACGGCACCGGAACGAGCAGCGATGTCCGTAATGTTGTCGTGTTCGGTCAGTTCGCATTTAGCGTCGCCAATCAGTTAACCAGGCGGCTGGGATGTTGTAGGAAAGAGACATGACGCTTTCGAACTTTAAGCAACATACGGCCACTAGAAGCCTAATTGTTAAGCTCTGTGCTGAAACTGCTTGAGCCAATTCGGCGGATCAACGTTGTATCCTCCTTAGATCGATGAGGATCAGGAATTAGCGGACTGCGCTCTTCCGCGAGGCGATTCAGCCAAGGAAGTTTCGATTGAATACTAGAGGTAACTGCGTCCTCAGTCCGCTCGACAGTTATGCGGCGGAGTGCGACCCCCTCTCCAAATGATTTAATAAGGTTGTTAGGGTCAACAGCTTCCATGCTGGCTGGATCAGTGATATTTCTAAAACGAACCATGTACGGATAGTTGCTGGTTTTACGTCCGCCTTCGTTGCGAAACTCGGGTCGAGTTGAAACGTTATTCGGATATTGCTCGACATAATAATTCCCCTGCCGCCTGAGCGTACTCTTCATTTGTCCCTCAAAGGTTGGCTCCCTCTGATTGCCAAAAGTAAGTATTGGAGGTTTTACAGGTTCGTGCGCAGAAAACAGCGCGTACTGCGCCCAATCTTCGCTGTATTCGGACCTTAGCAAAGCGAATAATGTACCCCTGTAGCCAAGATTCACCGATACTGCTTCTCCGCGTATCTTCATATTTACTTTGTTTGGGCCGACAATCGAATATTTGCCTGACACTGCTGTATTAACTTCAATTACGCTTGAACCCGTTTTCAAACCTTCCGGCGTTTCGACCTCCACCGTAAGACGATAGCGATAGTCGGGGTACCGCTTGCTGAAAACGCAGCTGTCGCCGCAAGCACACGTGGCGAAGAAAGCTAATAATACGAAATAATTTAACAGACGTTTCTGCCGCATAATACACCCTCGTCAAACATGGCCTCATTCGGGTGCAGCCATTGTGTACATTTCTCCATCAATCTGATGGATTAAACATTAATTTCGTGAGTCTCCCATCAAATTCTTAGTTCAACCTGCCGCTGCCAGTATATGAATGAGCGGCAGCAATGTTGTCGTGTCCGGTAAGTCGGCTTTCGTAGGAGATCACCCAAAAGCTGCCCCTCGGTCAAATATGAACAAATGGCAGGTACCAACGACTGACAATCATTGTCTGTATGACCGTAAATGTTGTGGGAACACTATCCACTGTGGTCATCGTTTGACCATTTCTGCACTATCGCTATACCGCCTGAATTTGGTTCAGGTTCCATCTTGCAGCGCGCTTAGAGCCAAATTGGATAAACAGACCCTGAAACAAGTTCAGGGTGACGAGTAATGAGTGTCAGGATTCTGCGCTGCCCATTCTTCAGGCGTTCATCCAAACAAAAAGGGCCGGAGGTTTCCCTCCAGCCCCTTATTCTAAATCTATCGTCATCCTGAACTTGTTTCAGGATAACAAGCCAACGTTCGTTATCCTGAAACTAGTTCAGGATGACGGACCATCGAAATTAAACGCCGGCGACGTCCGCCAAATCAATTTTAAGGCCAGGGCCCATTGACGAGCTAATGGCTACGCGGCGGACATATTTGCCCTTCGATCCGCTTGGCTTGCTTTTCACGATAGCATCGACCAGCGCGTCGAAGTTCTTGCGCAGGTCGGTATCGGAGAAGCTCTTCTTGCCGATGCCGCTGTGGATGATGCCTTGCTTTTCAACGCGGAATTCAACCTGGCCAGCTTTTGCAGCCTTCACGGCTTCGGCAACGTCCATGGTGACTGTGCCAAGCTTTGGGTTAGGCATCAGGCCCTTTGGACCCAAGGTCTTACCCAAGCGACCAACAATGCCCATCATGTCCGGCGTTGCGATCACGCGGTCATAATCAAGATTGCCAGCCAGCATGTCTTCCATCAGGTCTTCAGCGCCGACCTTGTCTGCGCCAGCAGCGGTTGCTGCGGTAGCCTTGTCGCCACGTGCAAACACAGCAACTTTCATGTCCTTGCCGGTACCGGCAGGAAGCGAAACCATGCCGCGCACCATCTGGTCAGCATGACGTGGGTCAACGCCCAAATTCATGGCAACTTCGATAGTTTCGTCGAACTTGGCTGTCGCCATTTCCTTGATCGCCTTCAGCGCTTCATCAACGCCATACAGCTTGTCGGCATCGAGATGCGCAAGCGACTTTGCTTTTTTCGTCAGCTTAGCCATCGGATCAGCCCTCCACTACTTGAAGGCCCATGGCCGTAGCCGAACCTGCGATGATTTTAACGGCTGCGTCCATGTCGTTCGCATTGAGGTCGGCCATCTTGATGGTGGCGACTTCTTCCAATTGCGCGCGTGTGATTTTGCCAGCGGTAATCTTGCCAGGCTCTTTCGAACCAGACTTCAGGCCAAGAACCTTCTTGATCAAATAGGTCGCTGGTGGCGCCTTCATGACAAAGGTGAAGCTCTTGTCTGCAAAGACGGTGATCTTGGTTGGAATGGGCGTGCCTTTTTCCATGTCGCCAGTGGCGGCATTGAACTGCTTGCAGAATTCCATGATATTCACGCCGCGCTGACCCAATGCTGGGCCGATTGGCGGTGATGGGGTGGCTGAACCTGCAGGTACTTGCAGGCCGATATAGCCGCTAATTTTCTTTGCCATTAAAGGCGTCCTTTCATTCTTTCTCCGCCAAATCCCTTATGAGACAAGCGGATCAAATTAAGCGGTCAAACAGCAATCCGAAGAAAGCCTCCCGCACGGTTTCTTCTGATTCTCATCGGAAGAGCGGCGCAAATAGGTCAAGCGCGCCGGAAAAGCAAGCTTAGCCTATCAAAAGGCAGACCGCGGCCTTGCATCGCATTCTCCCCAACGGGAGAACGCCATTACTTCATCAATTCGACTTCTTCGAAGTCCAGCTCAACCGGCGTTGCACGGCCGAAGATGCTGACTGATACCTTGACGCGGTTCTTGTCGAAATCTAGTTCTTCGACCAAGCCATTGAAGCTTGCAAATGGTCCGCCAAGCACCTTGACCTGATCGCCAATTTCGTAGTCGACCGACACGCGCTTCTTTGGTGCAGCTTCGAGTTCCTGCTTGGTGTTGAGGATGCGCGCGGCTTCGGTTTCACTGATTGGCTGCGGCTTGTTGCCCGCGCCGAGAAATCCGGTAACCTTTGGCGTGTTCTTGACCAAATGGTACACGTCGTCATTCATGTTGAGCTTGGCCAGAACATAGCCGGGGAAGAACTTGCGCTCGGCCTTGATCTTCTTGCCGCGGCGCACTTCCGTGACCTGCTCGGTGGGAACTTCGACAGCCTCGACCAGCTGCGATAGGCCAATGCGCTCCGCTTCTGACAGAATCTGGTCGCGGACCTTGTTTTCAAAGCCCGAATAAGCGTGAATGATGTACCAGCGTGCCATAATATCTATTCTATTCCCCAAAATTTTTCCGAGGGGCTGCTTTTAGCTCCCGGCTAGTGCGAGCAGTCCCTTTACGATTGCGGCAAAAACCGCGTCGACGCCCAAAAAGAAAATGGCAAGGATGATCGTCATGATTAACACCATGATCGCGGTCTGCACGGTTTCCTGCCTTGTCGGCCATACTACCTTGCCGATCTCAGTCCGCACCTGACGGATGAATTCACCTGGGCTTGTCTTTGCCATTTCGTTTCTTCCTGTTCGATCCCGAGGATAGCCGCCAGCGCTCCGACCGGCGGGTCGAGAGCGATATAGGTTCCTATTTCGGAAAGACTAGGCCTTTAACGCGGGAATCGATGTGAGGCAAGTCTGTTTCGGAAAGCGGGCTTGTCGATCGGTTGACACCAAACGGCCTTGAACTTTGGGGGTTTTTGGTTATCTCCGAAGGCTCACCACGCCAAGGAATTGTCTAAATGCCATCCGGTCTTGCTGCTTTACTCGACGATATTGCCACGATAGCAAAAGTGGCTGCCGCTTCGGTAGATGATGTGGCGGCCGCTGCCGGCAAAGCAGGCAGTAAGGCCGCTGGCGTTGTCATCGACGATACCGCAGTCACCCCGCAATATGTCACCGGATTTACCCCTGACCGCGAATTGCCGATTATCTGGCGCATTGCAAAGGGGTCATTCTTCAACAAGCTGGTGATCATCTTGCCAGTGGCGTTGCTTTTGAGCGTGTTTCTGCCGTGGGCGATCACCCCGATCCTGATGCTGGGCGGCGCCTATCTGTGTTTCGAGGGCGCGGAGAAGGTTTGGGAGAAAATTGCCCCGCATGAGGAAGTGAGCCTCGTCGAAGAACTTGCGGAATTGACGAGCACAGAGCACGAAGCCGCAATGGTGAAGGGCGCGGTGCGCACCGATTTCATCCTGTCGGCTGAAATCATGGCGATTGCACTAAACGAAGTAAAAAGCCTTGCTGAAACATCGATCTGGCTTGAGGCTGGAACTCTGGCGTTTGTCGCAATTGTCATCACCATTGCCGTCTACGGCGTGGTCGGTCTTATCGTGAAAATGGATGATATTGGCCTTCACATGGCGAGCCGCGACAACAGCGGCTCGCAGGCGATTGGGCGCGGGCTGGTCAAAGGCATGCCCAAATTGCTTGCGGCATTGTCGACCATCGGCACCGCCGCGATGCTTTGGGTCGGCGGGCAGATTATCGTCCACGGCTTTGGCATTTATCCCGCGAACCTTTTGGGCCTGTATGAAGGCGCGCTGGCTTGGGTCGCGGATGCGGCGTTAAGCGGTATTGTCGGGCTTGCCATTGGCGCCGTAATCGTTCTGGTTTACCACCAGATTGCGAAGCGCAAGGCGGATTAAGCGTCTGCCAGCACTCTGCTGGGATGCATGCCGTCGACATATCCCATGAAGGGTGGATGGATTGAGTAGCCAATCAACTGCCGCGCGCGTTCGGGCAGAGTCGCCGCGATGGCGGGGGGCACTGCTAAAGCCATATTTTCCAGCTGCCGTGTCCAGCCGGGGCAATATTGCGGGGTGATGATCATGCGGCTTTCGCCCGACCGGTTTGCGCCGCCGCGATGCCACAAGGTGCCTTTTGCGAGCATAAGCGAACCCGGTTTCATCGTCACCTGCACGCTGTCCGACCGCGCTCCGGGATCATCGTCTACGTTTCGCACTCTTTTGTCACCAAATGTCGCCAGCGTGTTTCCGCCAGGCAGATTTTGTTCGGGCCATATATGACTGCCCGGAATGATCTCGGTTGCGCCATTCAGTTCGGTGGTCTCATCGATCGCCCAGAATGCACTCACACCCATTGACTGGCGGGGGCGCGGCAGCCGGTAATGGCTGTCGTCATAATGCCACGGCTGGACGGTCTCTCCGGGGTGAATGTTGATGGCAAGGCATGCAGACAGCAGGCATTCCTTGCCAAGGTCGGACTCTGCAAAAGCAAGCGCAAGCGGGTGACAGACCAGATCGGCAAATATGCGATCCTTCGCAAGCATCGCATATACACGGTTGGTTTTCAGGCCCTCAAAGTCATTACGGCCAGCAATGTCCGCGGCGAGATACGGGGCAAGAGCGTTGCGGATTTCCGTCAGTATTGCCTGATCAAGGACCGACTCGAACAGCACGAACCCTTCGCGGTCAAACTCCTCACGTTTCGCGCGATACGCCGGCGCGTCATCAAGCATTGCCTGCCAGTTCATCATCATTCTCTCTCCACAAGAAAACAAAGCGTCGCAACCAGCGGTCAGATTGTCAAGAAAATGGCAGGAGTTGGTGGACTCGAACCCACGACCATCGGTTTTGGAGACCAACCGTGCCATTGTTTTTATTGTATAATTTTGTAAACCTTGTCCATAACCTTCCCCTAACTCCCCGACACTTACACATATGGTGTAAACCGAACCGTGGCCGAACGCAGCCCGTTTTCAAGCGGGAGGGGGGGGCGCAATGTCCAATCTTGAATTTCGTCCTTCAGTACTAAAAAGTGAGCAATCGCTGCTGCGGAGCGGACTGGAATTCAGAACAGTTCGATTTAAATTCATCCGCGCAAAATTCTCATCGTAGCAAGATATCCAACCCTTAATGCGCCAAAGCAGCAGACATACCGTGAGTGGAAAACTGCGCAGCGGATAACTGGATATCTAAATCAAAAGCGGACTTTGCGGTAACGACGCAATTGCGGTCGTCCATGCATCCGCGTACGAGCGATGAGCTAGGGCCATATCAAAGGTAATCGAGATGGACGACCGCACGACCAACAATCTGAGTAAGGTTCCTGCGGTCACCCTCGCCTTTTGGGTCACCAAGATTTTGGCGACAACGCTGGGTGAGACAGGCGGCGATGCGGTGAGCATGAGTTGGCTGGGCGAGACGACCCCAGGCGCCGCGAGCAGCAGCTTGAACGGCTATCTAATTGGTACAGCTATCTTCGGTATCATATTGATCGTGCTCGTCTGGCTGCAAATTAGAGCGCGCCGCTTCAGCCCTTGGCTTTATTGGGCGACCATCATTGCTTCAACGACGGCGGGGACGACGCTTGCCGACTTCGCCACGCGTTCAATGGGCCTTGGCTACCCCGGAGGATCCTTACTGCTGTTCAGCTTGGTAGCAATCTCCCTTTTTACTTGGCACCGTGACGTCGGAACAGTCGACGTAAATCGCATTGATACCGCACGCGCCGAGACGTTTTATTGGATCACGATAACTTTCTCGCAAACGCTTGGCACCGCGCTTGGAGACTGGGTGGCAGATGGATCGCTCGGCTATTCCGGCGCTGCGTTACTTTTCGGGGGCATCCTTGCCATTCTGGCGGCGCTCTATTTTCTAACCCATATCTCACGAGTCATGCTTTTCTGGTCGGCTTTCATCCTTACCCGCCCACTGGGAGCCACCGTCGGCGATCTTTTGGACAAGCCGATTGCCAAGGGAGGACTGGATTTTAGCCGGCCTTTGGCAACTGCCGTGCTCGCAGGAGCAATTGTCTTGCTTATTCTGCTTGTGCCCCAGCGAGCCGGAAGTCAGCCAAAGAGCGTGAATAAGCTGTAGATGCCACGTCTGCTTCCCACCTTGCTCGGTCCACATCGCATCGACAGCAAATTCCTCGTGACTTTCCTGGGCTTGGCGCTTGGCCTGCTTGGCATGTTTTGGCTGGGGTCGGAGGTGCTGGAGGGTGATACCTTCGCCCTCGACAAGCTAATCCTTCGCGGCCTCAGGACCGACAGGGATCCTGGACTGCCAATCGGACCGGTATGGCTCAAAGCAACGGCAATCGACATCACTGCGCTGGGCGGTGTGACGGTTCTCACCTTCGTTACCGTGCTGGTTGTCGGGTATCTCGTCGCCGACCGCAAAGCCTATGTGGCGCTGTTCGTTGCAACGGCCATAGCCAGCGGGGCAGTGGTCAGTAGCGGGCTCAAAGCCTTTTTCGTTCGCGCCCGTCCAGAGTTGGTTCCCCATCTGGTCGAGGTGACTTCGGCCAGTTTCCCCAGTGGTCATGCCATGAACTCCGCCATGGTCTATCTCACCTTGGCCGCGCTCGTGGCGCGGTCGCAGGAGCTCGTCACGGTTCGCATCTACCTTATCAGCATCGCGATCCTGCTTACGATTCTGGTGGGTGCCACCCGCGTCTATCTGGGCGTCCACTGGCCCAGCGACGTGATAGCTGGATGGTGCATTGGCGCAATTTGGGCTGTCCTTTGCTCGCTGATCGCAAAATTTCTCGTGCGTCGGCAGAAGATAAAGATGCAGTGATTAGATTGATGTTGGATAGACCGCGTAAAAACTAATGAAACCGCCGTCTGCGATGGCAACCGCGCTGATATCCGCTCCCAACCCATAATAAGTTTATAAAAAGCGATCATTGGACGCCCCAGAACGGACGGTCCGCCTAAGAGAGGCCGGGATCAAAAGCAGACAGTCAGCAAGCGACCCAATTTCGGTCGAACGAGAGTTATGCTGAACGCTTGAAATCAGACGTTTACCGGTCGATGCAGGCGGCACAACTGCCACCGCATATTCCACGCGTCATGAAGTTACGACTATAATTCAGAGAATTACCTGTGAACGAATATCTGCTTTAAGATAGCGCCGCGTCATTTTCAGGAGCTGCTTTGCTCGAAAATAATACATTTCGTTACCAGAGTTCAGTCCTAGGCAACATGTTCATGCACCGTCAACTCAGCCAACTTGTCCAAGGTCTTTTGAGGCTCAATATTTTCCTAATGAAGATTAAACCTCGATTGCAAGGTGGTCCAATAAAGTGGATTTGTTGCTGTTAACTTGCCTCCGCGGAGAACGAATTCAGGGGACATTGAATTTCGACCGGTTAGCATTTGATTTAGCCAAGGTCGGGAAATGCCCATTATGCGAGCGAGCGCAGCTTGAGATATCTTACAACGGTCTAAAACTACGCGCCGAACAACCAATGCCGGTATAGGCGGTGCCTCATCAGAGGTGTGGAGATCGTCCTGCCTCAAGCCGGTTGACGTTAGGAGTTTTCTCTCTTTTTTAGGGGATAAACCGTGATTAAAATCAAGATAACACATTCCTGCGGGCCAGAGAACACCCGTGGTTCGTCGCCGCAATAGGCGCTATTCGAATCCGATCAGCCTGCGAAAACGGAACCAGAGGTTCGATTGCGGGAGCTGACACGCAGTTTGAACTTTTGAGAGGTCCCTATCCAATCATTGATATCGCGTGCAGAAGGGGACGCTGACATTGGGTCGATACTGCGTATTTGGTCTCCTAATCTGTTGGCATCTACAACCACCTTATGTGTATTGAACCGACAGGAGCCATTGCGAGTTAATCCCTGGTCTCAAATGCGTCTCGAATTGGGACGCGTCAAAAATATGACTCCACGAATCGTTAACAGTTTGTTAAGAAGGAAACTTCAAATGCTACCGGAAAGAGGGTGGGTCGCTCCAATGCATTGAACGATAATGTTTTGTATAATTGGGGTGTATTATGAAAAATCTTTCTATGACTGGTAAACGCGGGCTATCTGCGTACAGCGTTGCCGCTTTGTGTTTAGGTGTAGGTCTTGGAGCGGTTCCGGCCAGCGCGGCTACGGTTGTGGTGGGCCCGCCAGCCACGGCAACGTCGTGTTCCGCGATAAGCTTTACCGGCATTACCGCAAATGCCTGTGCCGGGGGGTATGAAAAAAACCTTCTCAAGGGAACTGTTCAAGACCCGGGCTTGGCTGCCTTGAAAGCGCTTGGGTATGTAGGCGACGGGAGTTACTTGCAGAAGTTGGACGAACTGTCGGGCAACTCGATCAACTTCTCTTCTTTACTCGTAGGCACGACATTTATCGGCATTCACTATGGTGGAGGCGGTGATGAAGGCGGAGGCGCAACTTCGTTTTTCCGCTTCGATGCAGGCTCAGGAGTCGATAGTTTTGACTTTAATCGCAATGGGCTGTCGAACGCAGTCCTTTTCAGAACTGGACAGATGGGCGCTGTGCCAGAGCCCGCCACGTGGATGTTTATGCTGCTCGGCATGACGGGTGTCGGCTTTGCAATGCGTCGTAAGGACAAGCAGACTTTGCGCGTTCGCTACACCTAACACTCTCAATTCAATTGAATGATAGCCGTCGGTCCTAGGATCGGCGGCTTTTTTTATGTCTGCTGTAAAGATTAGTGCGACGTTTCCGCTCTGGATCAGGGTTCGCTGGTTTATAAATGCAGTGAACTCTCTTTTACCGCGGCATTGCTAAGACCAATGATATTTGGAAATGGAGGCGAAGCCGTCGAAACCAAGTTTGTGCGAGCAGATCCTATCAGCTTCAATCGCCTGAATGCCGCTTGTCCGCTTGCTCCGCAATTGTAGACATCATGGCAACAAGTTCACACCGTCGTTACGTACCGTTGGTTCATAGTTTGTCTGGAGTCTCGCGCTTAACAAAGCGATTGCCAATTCGTGTAACGAAACCGATGCTCAATTAATAAAATCAAGACATCAGCTTATGAAATTATAAAAAATACGGAAAAGTGAGGGTATTACGTAAATTGTTTACGGAAACACCGCAGCTCTAAAATCAGCTAAACCATTGAAAAATGGCAGGAGTTGGGGGACTCGAACCCACGACCCTCGGTTTTGGAGACCGATGCTCTACCAACTGAGCTAAACTCCTGCACTCCGCTTTGCAGCGAAGGAATGTGCCCTTAACCCCGATATCGGTCAGGGGCAAGTACGCTTTCGACAATATCGCGCGCCGTTAAAAAGATTGTCACCCCCGGCCTGACCGGGGGTCCATGGTCTGACTGGTTGGTTTAAACTATTAGATAAGACCATGGATCCCCGCTTTCGCGGGGATGACAACTGTTTTTGAATGCGGGACGTCTTAGAACTTGAACCCGGCTTCAACGCCCCAGATGCGTGGTTCGTTGACGAAGCCTGTCAGGTTGTTGAAATCAATCCCGCCGACCGCAGACGTATCCTTGGTGATATTACGGACGAACGCCGAGATATCAAAGGCGTCGGTTTTGTAGCCGACACGCAGGCCGCCTTCGAGCATGCTCTTGTCCTGGAACTCAACCGATTCATACAGGAAGAAGTTGATTTTCGACCGGTACGCCCAATCCGTGAAGGCATAAACCTCTCCATTGCCGACAGGCACGCCATAACGCGCTGTCCAGTTGGCAATCCATTTGGGGCTCTGCGGCAGGCTGTTGCCGTTGATATTGACGATGGCAGCCGAGAAGGGCGCTGCAGCAACGACAATCGGGTCAAGCGGCGTACACAAGGACACGTTCGGGAAAGTGTCGAGACGCACAGCGCCGCAGGCTGCCGTCGTAAGGTTCGCATCGCGGATGCTGGTGTTGTTGTAGCTGATGCCCGCCGTCAGCAGCAATTGAGGGAACGGCTTGAATTCCAAGTCGGCTTCAAAGCCATAGCCGCGCACCATGTCGGCGTTGATCAGGCGGTTGGCGTTCACGCCGCCGCCAACTGCGGTCAATTGCGCATCCTTCAGCTCATAATAAAAGCCGTTGATGTTGAAACGGGCCCGTCCGTCCAAAAGCGTCGATTTGATGCCGCTTTCGTACGAAGTGATCGTTTCGGACTGGCCGACGGTTACACCGCTTTGCAACGGGGTGGCCGTTGCTGGCGGGAACAATATGCGGCCCTGAATCGATGGCGCGCGGTAGCCACGTGCAACGCGGGCATACAGGTTTACGTCATCGGTCGCCGCATATGTGCCGCTCAGGTCCCACGTCAGATTGTTGTCGCTCACATCGCGGCTGACCGTGCCGAGTGGATTCTGCAGGAAGCCGGGAAACTGGCTATCCTTGCTGCGTACAGCAACAAAGTCGCGCTTGTCGTCATTGTAGCGCAGGCCGCCCGTGACGCTGAATTGGTCGCTCAACTGGTAGGTCATCGAACCAAATATGCCGTACGCCTTACTGTTCTGGCGTTGCGACACGATGATGTTGACGCCATCGGGTGCATTGTTCGGGTCACCAAGCGTCGAGTAGTTTTCCGAAACGATGCTGAGGTCTTCGTCAAAGTAGAATACACCCGCCTGATAGCTCAACGGGCCATCATTGTTGCTGGCAATACGGAATTCCTGCGTAAACTGGTTCAATGTTGGAACGCTGTCGCGGGTTTCGGCGGTGAATGGAATCTGGCCAGGGCCATAAAGATTTGGCGGCAGGAAGTTGGCGCCAAAGCCACCATCGACATCGCCCACCGATGTTGCGTCACCTTGCCAATAGCTGGTGACTGAAATGAACGATACCGGGCCTGCGTCATAGGTCATGCGCGCAGTCATGTTTTGGGTATCGACGCTTTGTTCGTTCTTGCCGTCGGTAGAAACGCGGTACCGGTTGTAATTGGCATTCAGGCCCTTTTGCCCGCGCGTGAACACGTTTGCGCGGAACAGGCGCGCAGTGCCGTCCAGCGAACGGAATTGACCCGTCAGCAAGATGTCGAAATCATCGCTTGGCTTGATCAGGAATTGCAGACGCGCCGCATATTCCTTGTAGCCTTCAAATGCGTCTTTGGTCGTTTTGCCGGGGACGACATTGTCGACATAATCGTCCTGGCGCTGATACATGCCCGATACACGGACGCTTACCTTTTCCCCCAAAGGTCCGCCAAAGCCGCCTTCGAAATTCACGGCGTTAAAACGGCCATAGGAAATCTTGCCATAGCCGCCTGCAACATCGCTTGGGCGAACGCTGTCGAACTTCACTATGCCTGCGGGCGTATTCCGCCCAAACAACGTCCCTTGCGGACCACGCAGCACTTCGACGCGCTCGATGTCGAAAATCGGAAAGCCCTTGAGGATCGGGTTTTCCAGAACGACGTCGTCATAGACCAAGCTGACGGGCTGCGATGCGTTGAAGTCAAAGTCCGTGTTGCCAAGGCCGCGGATATAGAAACGCGGGAATGTCCGGCCAAAGGATGATTCAACCAAAAGGCTGGGCACGCGTCCCGAAATACCGCGAATATCAACGCCGCCGGCAGTGATGGCGCCTAGCTGGTCGCCGCTGACGGCGGTAACGGACAAAGGTACATCCTGCAGATTTTCTTCGCGGCGCTGCGCGGTGACGACAATTTCACCAAGCGTAGCGCTATCTTGCGCGCTTTCGTCCTGCGCATAAGCGGCAGGTGCGATGAAAAGGGCAGCACCGGCGACGGCAATCGCGACGCTGGATACTAAGGTTGAGCGTACAGAGCGCATGTGATTCTCCCCGGTGTGACAAATGATTGAGCGGCGGTCTGTTGCGCGCTCCTGATACCGAATGCGGCTTTACGATGCCCGGCCGCAGCGTCAACAAAGCTTTGCAACAACAGTGAAATTTTACACGCACTGTGGCACTTCGGCACTATGCCGTCAGAAGCTCATCTCGTCGTACACGCGTGACACATCGCCGCCCCATTCGCCGTGATATTTGTCCAGCAATACTTCCGCTACCGTCTTGCCGCTTGCGACGATTTCGCGCAGCGGGTCAAGATAGCCGGTTTCATTGTCACCACTGGCGTTAAGGCAATTGCGCGCGGCCAGGCCTGAGGATGAGATTTCGAGTATGCGCCCCGCAAGGTCAAGCAGCTTGCCGCCACCGGGAATCGATGCGTTCAGCCCTTGCACAGGCACTGCGGTGCGCAACGTCTCGCGCTCTTCCATGGTCCAATGCTTTACCTCGTCCCAAGCGGCATCCAGCGCGCCCTGATCGTATAACAAGCCGACCCAGAAAGCGGGAAGCGCGCAAATCCGGTTCCATGGGCCACCGTCCGCGCCGCGCATTTCGAGAAAGCTTTTGAGGCGCACCTCGGGAAATGCAGTCGACATATGGTCTTCCCAGTCGCTGACCGTTGGCTTTTCACCTGGGAGAACGGAAAGTTCGCCCTTCAAAAAGTCACGGAAATCAAGGCCGGCCGCATCGATATATTTGCCGTCGCGGTAGACGAAATACATCGGCACCTTGAGCATATAATCGACATATTGTTCGTAGCCGAAATTTTCGTCAAACACGAAGGGCAGCATACCAGTGCGGTGCGGGTCGGTGTCAGACCAGATATGACTGCGATAGGATAGATAGCCGTTCGGCTTGCCTTCCAAGAATGGCGAATTAGCGAACAGGGCAGTGGCCAAGGGTTGAAGCGCAAGCGAGGTCCGGAACTTGTGCGCCATGTCCGCCTCGCTCGAATAATCGAGATTGACCTGAATCGTGCAGGTGCGCAGCATCATGTCGAGCCCCATGCTGCCAACGCGTGGCATATGGCGCAACATGATTTCATAGCGGCCCTTTGGCATGATCGGCAGTTCGGCGCGCGTTTTGTCGGGCCAAAGTCCAAGGCCTAAAAAGCCAGTGCCGGTCTTGTCACCAATCGCCTTTACTTGTTTCAAATGCCGGCCGGTTTCGGCGCAGGTCTGGTGCAGGTTTTCAAGCGGCGCTCCGGACAGTTCAAGCTGTCCTGCTGGTTCGAGGCTGACGGTGCCGTCGCTTCCGCTCATGGCAATGACTTTGCCATTTTCGTAAACTGGTTCCCAACCGAATTCGGTCAGCGCCATCAACAGATCATGAATACCGCCCGGCTCGTCATAAGACGGCGCATGGTGGTCAGCGCGGGAGTAGACAAATTTCTCGTGCTCCGTCCCGATCCGCCAGCGGTCCTTGGACTTTTCGCCCTTGGCAATAGCGGCAATCAGCTGGTCGCGCGTCTCGATGACGGGATATATGCGGTCCGAAGTGGTTTTGGTGCTCATAGCGGCGGTTTAGAAATGTCAGTGATATTATGCCAGCAGATTCAGTTCATCATTTAACTGTCGCGTTAAATGTGATTGCAAAGGTGGAGCCGGGGCTCATTGTCGTTGCGGACGCACTGATGGTATTGCCGCTTACCGATGCACCAAAAGGGTCGGTTTCGTCTGCACCCACGGCATCGTCATCCTCAGCCATTTTAGAAACAATGCAGCTTGGCCCCGTCGAAAGCGTATTTGCGACATACGTAAGCGTCGCCGGAATAACGTCCGTTAGTTCGACAGGCGTGGCGGCACCGGAGCCCGCATTGCTGACCAAGATGCAATAGCTGACGACTGCTGCGGGAAGCGCCTTAGCGTTGCTGCCGCTGATCCCGTCGCTGATGATTTTGCTCGTCTTGGTGGCGGTGACCGTAGCCTGCGGGCGGCAGAAATTGATGTCATGGATGGTTATCAATTGCTGAAACGGATCACTACGCGAAATGCTGTGGTTGCCATATACAATGATAATTGTATCGACCGGGCTGGAAAATGTAACAATTACATTGCCATTTGCCGAGCCGTCCCCACTATCAGCATCCGCGTAGGCCGCATTTCCTATAACATAATTGGACAGACCGTTGGTTAGTATCGGGTTGACGGAAACGCCGTTGAACAATCCGGTAATGATAATGCGGTCGGCGTTGTTTGAGCCGTTAGCGGGAACGGCACCGGGTTGAGTGTCGATATCAGAAAGCTGAAACTGGGCGCCCGGTACCGCCGTCGGCAGGCTGATGGTGGTTGTCACCGTCGCATCCCGGTTCGTATTATCCATAAATAGGATAAGCGACGACTGTGTAGGAACGGTGCCCGAAGTGACCGCGTTTTGGCGCGATGGCGATTGCCCATTGTAAAGACCACTGGAGCTGTAAGCTGCGCCCGCGCTCAACGACATTCTAAAATTGATTGGCCCGAGGTTGGTTACGGCATAATTGTTGTTGGTTGACCCTGAGGTCCAGCTTACTGTGTCCCAGTCAAACAGGGTTGATCCCGCCGGACAAACTAATGTCGGGGGTGACCCCGCGGTTCGGCCGGTGCCAACAACAAAGTTCATAAATGCGTCGTCGTCCTCTTGTGTCGAGCCATTATTTACGATGGAATCTCTATCGGGGTTCGATGACGCAATAATTTCAGCGCTGGCCGCAATTGTCGTTCCGGCAGGGGCATCGACTGTCACCGTTATGTCGATTGTCGCAGTGCCCCAAGCTACAACGTCACCTACAGTCCAGATCCCCGTGGTACTGTTGTAGGTGCCTGTCCCTGTTGCACTTAAAAATGTAACCCCGGCCGGTAATGCAGCCCTGACGGAAACGCCGCTTGCATTTGTAGACGGTGGTGCATTGTTGGTGAGGGTAAGTTTGTACGTAAAGTTTGAACCCGAGCCTGGGTTGAACTCCGTGAAATCAACTGTCAGCGCCAGATCGGAATATGTGGTTGGGACATAATAAAAATATAGATCGGCGCGGACAAAAGTCCCGACGTCGGAGTTAACCGAATCACAGATTTCCAATGTCCATGTGCCAATGGCATTTTGCCCGTCAAAAATGCTGAGCGCAGCAGCTGGACGAAATGTGCGTAAATATGGTGGGACAGTTCCATTGGTATCGTCCCTCGTATGAGACGCAATCAGGGCCGATGCCTCGTCATCAAACAAGACGTTCAAATTGTTCGCCGCGCCGCCGATGCCATTCATCAATTGCACCGATGTTCCGGATGGCGCGGTCAATGTTACCCGTAAATCGGACCGATAGCTATGGCTTAACGATATCCCAATATTGACATCCGAAATGACAATAAAGCTAAAACCGACAGTAAAGGTGCGGGTTAGGGTCGACGCGCAACTTGGGGAGTCCGTGATGGCGCCGCTGATAATGTTCGAATACCTCCTCTCCACCTGCGCCGAGGCCGGCGACGCTGTAAGGCAGAGCACTGCAAATCCAAGTGCTATACTGATACGGGACATGAGTTTGACCCATGATGCGTTCCCTCTTGTCATTTACCGCGAACCCTTTGTTTTTTAATTTCGAGCGGCTGATCCCCAAACATTAACTTAACCATAAAAAACAATGGTTCATGGCATGGCAAGCATCCAGTTTAGTCAGCAAAATGGATGATATCGAAAATTGCTTACCCGTTGTTAACTACGTATCATTATGGACATAGTTCGTGTTTTTTTGCCGTTGAAGTGGGATGTTTTCGGTGGACCGGTTAAAGCGTGTGTTATGCGGATTTGCCAGCGTGTTTGCGCTGTGGCTTTGCCTGTCGAGCACGCCTGCTTATGCGCAAAGCTGTGCGCCAGCCGCAACGCAGGGCTCTGCACCATCAGGGTGGGAAACCTATTGCTGGCTCGATTTCAGCAGTTATAACGACGCCACCGCGCGCTCGGGGGCGGGGCAGAATTTCTCATTCAACCTCAACGACGGTTCGGTTTTGTCTCTTAATCTTAAGGCAACGCCGACGACCCAGACCGCGTTCAGTGCAATCTCCGCGCCGTCATGGACGGGCGCGGCGGTTGGAAACTCTGCCTTTATCGGCATACCCGGACGGCCTGTGTTGTACACTGCGACCGCGGGAAGCAGGTCGTTGGTGTTTTCGGCGATATTGATTACGCCACCGCCAGGTGCGCCTGCAGTTACGGCCTATTCATTCGTAGCTGCGGACGCAGAGTCCACCAACGATAACGAAAATCTGCAATTCGTAACAAATGGGTCGGGGTGGCAAATACTGGACCAGGTCAACCCGATTAGCGGAAATATTTACCCCACTATCACGGGGACGGGGACCAATACTTTCACGGAAACGGGCGTTGCCGGCACCGTGGGCGGCTATATCGTCGGCACCAACAGCCCGACAACGGTTACCGTGAATATGCAGGCTGGCGGCTTGCAAGGCGCAATGTTCGCAGTGCGTTTTGCCTCGATACGGTTGCGAAAGACCATCACAGGTGCGCGCGTCGATGCTGCCGATCAGTTTAACTTTCGCGTAACTGCAACATCCAGCGGTACAGTATTGGCAAATGGTACCACCACTGGCACCGGCAATGGTCCGTTTACGGCCGCGGCATTGTCGCTGGCGTCCGGCATATCGTTGACGTTATCGGAAACCATGGCCTCGGGCAGCGTCAGCGCTCTGTCGAAATATCAAGGCCGTTTGACCTGCACCAACAGCACAACAGGATCGACCACAGCGCTGCCGAATAACATGCTCACGACCAATTATGTTTTTGGCACCTTACAATTCGGCGATGCTGTAATCTGCGTTTTCAATAATGCCGCGATTCCGCATATCCGGCTGCGCAAAGTGCTTGGATCTAACCGGCGTTTTTCGACCGACCAGTTTACCGTTCGGATCAACCAGGGGACGACCGTCGTTGCATCTTCGACGACGACGGGCAGCAATTCCGCAGTTGCCGGTGGCGACACCGGTTTGGTTCAGCTCACCGCAGGCACAAGCTATTCGCTGGACGAAATCATGGCGGGACCCGGCAGTCTGACCCAATATGGAGCAACGCTTGCCTGCACGAATGCGACCAACGGGGTGACCAGCGTTTTCCCGACCACCGTGCCGGGAAACATTACCCCAGTGCTGGGCGACATACTCACCTGCACGATCACCAACATACGGCTTGGTAACAATGCGACATTGGTGGTTACAAAGACATCGACAGTGTTAAGCGACGGCGTTAGCGGCGCAAATCCCAAAGCGCTTCCGGGCGCGCGGGTCCGTTATACCATCAGTATTCAGAATACGGGCAACATCGCGGTCGATGCCAACAGCATCGTTATCACGGACCCCTTTCCGACCAATTTCACGCTTGACGCATCGACGCCCATTACAATGAACACAGGAACGAGCGGGCTTGCGGCGTTCAACCAGGGAACGATGGTGACCTATTCCAGCCAGGCCAGCGGAGGTGCGCCTTACACCGCGCCGTTAGGGTCGGGATATAACAGCGCCTTGCGAGGTTTGCGCTTTCAGCCGTCCGGCACAATGGCCGCGGCCAGCACCGCGGGACCATCGACTTTTTCGTTTAGCTTCACAGGCCAGATGAATTGACGTGCCTGGCACGACCTTAGTCAGCCCAGTCACCGCGTTTTGCCATCCAGACCGAAATCGCAGTCACTGCTGCGGTGTCAGCACGAAGGATGCGCGGACCAAGCGAGACAGGTCGCGCGTTCGGATGCGCACGAATGGCGGCATTTTCGCTGTCGGTAAATCCGCCCTCTGGCCCGATCAGCACTGCGGCGGGCCCGACGGTTATTGCATCCAGAAAGTTTTGGCCGCCGCGCTCGTCACAGAAATATAACGTCCTTTCAGCCGGCCAGTCTTTCAACAGCGTATCAAGCCGTGCGAGGCCCGCAATCTGGGGCAATGCTGTCCGCTCGCATTGCTCGGCCGCCTCAATCATGTGCGTGCGCAAGCGGTCATCCTTGACCTTGTCAACCACACAACGCGCAGTCAGCACTGGCACAAAGCGGGATATGCCCAGTTCGCAGGCTTTTTCCGCGATCCAGTCGAAACGATCCTTTTTTACAAGGGCCTGACAAATCCACAGATCTGGGGTTAGCTCGCGGTCGCGCAACTTTGCATCGACGGTCAGGTCAAGATGACGTTTGCCCAGTTGTGCCACCGTGGCAAGATATTCACCCGAAATGTCGTCGAACAATTTGACCACCGCACCCTCTTTCAGGCGCATCACGCTGGTCAAATAATGGGCACTGTTGCCATCGATGTTCAGCGTAGCGCCTACGGTCAACGGCTGTTCTACAAACAGCCGGGGCGTTGATTTTGGGGGCCAGGCGGGTGTTGCGGGCATAGTCTGCATCTACCCGTAAATCCCGGTGCCGTCATCTCCCAACTTCGTGCGGTTCAACTTCGCAGATGACGAGCAGGCGAAATTTTGGCAGGGCCTTGTCCATGACCTCGAACCTTGTGCCCGACAGCGAATATACTGGCCTGCTTGCTGTGCTGCCCGTCAAGTTGCGCGCGCTTGCCCTTTTGGCAAGGTTAGACCGCCCCGTTGGCTGGTGGTTGCTATTCTGGCCCTGCATATTCGGGTTGGCGCTTGCTGGCGGGGTTGTGCAACGCTGGGATCTTGCGCTTTGGATGCTGCTTGGCGCGGTGGCGATGCGCGGGGCAGGGTGTGTGTATAATGATATCATTGATCGCGATCTGGATGCGCAGGTGTCCCGCACGGCTTTGCGACCATTGCCCAGCGGCATGATAAGCGTGCGCGCGGCGTGGGTATTTTTGACCGGCTTGTGCGCCATTGGCTTACTTGTGCTCATCCAGCTACGCTGGGAGGCACAGATTGTCGCGGTCGGCAGCATGTTTCTGGTTGCGGCTTATCCGTTCATGAAGCGTATCACCTGGTGGCCGCAGCTTTGGCTTGGGCTGGTATTCAGCTGGGGCGCGTTGGTTGGCTGGGTCGCGATCACGGGGCAGGGCAATGCTGCGATGTATTGGCTATATGCGGGTACGATTTGTTGGGTCGTCGGCTATGACACCATTTATGCCATGCAAGACCGCGAAGATGATGCGCTTGTCGGCATTCGTTCAAGTGCCTTGCGGCTCGGCGGGAAAATCCGCGTTGGCGTCGCCTGTTTTTATATTCTGACGATCATCGGCTGGGGCATGGCGATTTGGAGCGTCCGTCCCGAAAAGCAGGCTTTGGTCGCATTGGTTCCCGTTGCCTTTCATCTTGCGATGCAGGTCACATCGCTTAAGGCGGATGGCAGCAATGCACTTGGTCATTTCCGTTCAAATCGCGTCGCCGGACTGCTTGCCGCGCTTGCTTTCCTCGTCGTCGGCGCAGCCAGTCAATATTAGGAGAAGAATATGGATCATCGTCGCATTGGCAAAAGTGCCATTTATGTATCTGACATCTGCATGGGCACCATGACCTTTGGGGCCCAAACCGATGAAGCAGAGGCGCACCGCATTCTCGACAAATGCCTGGACGCCGGCATCAACTTTTTCGATACGGCAGAGGGGTATCCCGTGCCGCCGGACATTAAATGGGTTGGCCGGACAGAGGACATTGTTGGCCGGTGGATGAAGGGGAAGAACCGCGACGCCATCATCATGGCGACAAAGGTTTCGGGGCCAAGCCATACATGGTTTAAATCCCCCAAACGCGGCGGCATGACGACGCTTGATCGGCACAATATTATCACTGCGGTCGAGGAAAGCCTGCGCCGATTGCAGACCGACTATATCGACCTGTACCAGACGCATTGGCCCGACCACGGCCTTGCCTATGACGAGACCATGGAAGTGCTTGATGAACTGGTGCGGTCCGGCAAGGTGCGCGTGCTGGGATGTTCGAACGAGACGAGCTATGGCCTAATGAAATCGCTCGCGACATCGGAACGGCTCGGCACCGCGCGCTACGAGAGCATCCAAAATAACTTTTCGATTAACAACCGCCGGTTTGAGGATGAACTCAAGCAGGTCTGCCGTCAGGAAGGCGTGTCGTTGCTGCCGTACTCGCCCTTGGGTGGCGGCGTGTTGTCGGGCAAATATCTCGACGGCGCACGTCCCGAAGGCGCGCGTTTCTCACGCTATCTGGAAATGACCGGCTCGCGTCAGGTCGAAATGGCACAGCGTTTCGCCGGACCCCGCGCGTTGGAAAGCACGATGCGGATTGTGGAGATTGCTAAAGAGGCAGGGATGTCTCCAGTGACGCTGGCCACGGCGTGGTCCAAACAACATGACTTTGTCGCGTCGACGATTGTTGGCGTGAGCAAGGAAGATCAACTCGACGACATCTTCGCCGCGATTGACCTGAAGCTCAGCGCCGAGGTGATGACCGCGATCCACAAGGTGACGAAAGAGATTTTGTACCCAATGGGGTGAGGGCAAACTTGCTATTTCATTGTTTTGACAAGTCCCGTTTTTCACCACCCCCTTCGTCATCCTGAACTTGTTTCAGGATAACATGCGACGGTTGTTCGTTATCCTGAAACAAGTTCAGGATGACGATGGGGTGTTTGTTCAGGATGACTACGGGGAATTCTGTTCAGGATGACGACGGGGGAGTTTGTTCAGGGTGACGGGTGATGGGCAAGGGAGAGCAATTGTTGCCGCTAGAATGGGAGTTGGTTACCCGAAATCCGATTACTTCCCTCAGCCCGTAATTTCCGCCTGTGGGTAGCCCAAGGCTTCGCCAAGCGCCTGCAAACGCCGCAGGACGCTGTTTGACTGTAACCGGACTGCCGAACGGCTGAGGTGCAAACGCAACGTCGCGCCTTCTCCGTCGATGCGGCTGTCGGCCAGCGCGCCGCCCGTGCCGCCGTCCAAGCGATGCGCAAGGCGGATGGCGAGGCCCCAGATTACGGCTTGCGCCAGCGCGCCGGGTTTCGCCAGCGCGGTCAGCATTTCCGGCAAGGTGCGTTTTCCCGCATGCACCGTCCACAGCGCAGCAGCCATCACCGCGCGGTCGCTTGCGCTGACGCCGGGCCAACTGCCATCCAGCGCAAGGTCAAGTGCATGGTCAGCGCGATATTCGGGGTTCACGTTCCACACGCTGTCTGACAACAGACAGGCCGCCCGGCACAGCCGCGCATCATGCACGCTTTGCCCTGCAAATACGGGCGCAATCCATTCGGCAAGCGCATCACCGTGAAAGGGAAAGCGCCCCAGCCGCTCGCCTTCGAACCGGGCGGCGGCAATCAACGGGTCTTGTTTTCGCTCAGTGGGCGTGAGTTGTTCAAACAATAGCCCCTCACGCAGGCCGTAGATGCTCGTCACAAGCTTGCGGGGCTTCAAAAGGCCAACGATACCACCCAGCAGGGCCGTCGCCCCGGGCAGGGCAGAAACGCGCCCCGCAGCGACCACGTTCGACAGCGTCAGTGCATCCCGATCATTTGCAATTGCGGATAACATTTCTGGCGCTTCGGGGGGCATTTCGTAATTGGAAAGGATGGTCAGCGGATAGCCCGTTTGATGCATATGCAGGCGCGCAAATGTCCGCCACGAACCGCCGATCATGTAGAATGGCAGGCCAGCCTCAAGCGGGAATGCGCGCTTGCCCATCACCTTGGCGATATCCGTGCGCAGCATCTGCGTGACTTGTTTTACGGACTTGCCCAGCAATATATCGTGGCGCAGCGTGCCGAGCGGGAGCGACACCCGCGCGCCTAATTTGCCATCGGCGATCCGGATCAGTTCAAGGCTACCGCCGCCCAAGTCACCCACATAGCCATTGGCAAAGGGGTTATCGCTCAACACGCCATAGCCTGCCGCTGTTGCTTCGGCGTCGCCGTTCAGCACATCGACACTTATGCCAAGCGCCGCTGCTTTTTCGACAAGTTCATGGCCGTTTTTGGCCTCACGTGTGGCGGCTGTTGCGACCACACGCATACTGTCGACCTTCATGGCACGGGCAAGCGTTTCAAACCGCGCGAGCGCCGCCAACGCCTTTTTCATAGTGGCCTTGTCAATCTCGCCATCGCCAGCGAGGCACGCGCCGAGCTTCACGCGGCTTTTTTCATTGTAGATCGGCATGGGCGCGCGCGCGAGCCCTGCATAAACCACAAGCCGGACAGTGTTTGAGCCAATATCGATGACGGCCTGACGCACCGCCTTCATCTTTGTCGGACGAGGCTCAACGTTGGAACCTTCTTATCATCTGCAAGCGCGCCTCCGCGTCCAGAAAGCGACGCATTGGTCATAAAATAGTGATGCAGATTGAATGGCATTTTTCCGGCTTTCACCCTCTCATAGCGTCCGTCCGAACGCAGCATCCAACTTTGCTGGTTGTCGAGCATGTTTGCAACCATAACCTGATCAAGGATCTGGTCATGCACGGTAGGGTTCTCAATTGGCAGCATATATTCTACGCGGCGGTCAAAATTGCGCGACATCCAGTCAGCCGACGAAATAAATACCCTGGCATCGGGATTCGGCAAATCGGCGCCATTGCCCATCGCCCAGATGCGGCTATGTTCCAAAAAGCGTCCCACCACCGATTTAACGCGGATGCGCGACGACATGCCTTTGACCCCCGGGCGCAAGCAGCAAATACCGCGCACAATCAGGTCGATTTCAACGCCCGCTTCGCTTGCCTCATATAATTTATCGATGACGGCCTGATCCACCAGAGAATTCAGCTTTGCCCATACAGCGCCGGGACGGCCAGCGGCGACATGCGCAATCTCGTCATCAATCAATGACATGATCTTTTCACGCAACCCAAGCGGGCTCATGGTCAAAATCTGAAGCCCCGTTGGCGGGATATAGCCAGTGATATAATTGAAAATCTGGCCGGCATCATGCCCGACACGCGGGTCAGCGGTGAAGAAGCTGATGTCCGTATAAACTTTTGCGGTAACCGGATGATAGTTGCCCGTGCCCAAGTGGCAATAGGTGCGAAACCCGTCCGCCTCGCGGCGCACCACAAGTGAAATCTTGGCATGGGTCTTCATATCGACAAAGCCGTAGACGACCTGCACGCCGGAATTTTCAAGCTGCGACGCCCAATGCAGATTCTGCTCCTCGTCAAACCGTGCCTTCAATTCAACAATGGCGGTTACCGATTTTCCGGCCTCTGCGGCTTCACACAAGGCGCGGATAACTGCCGACTGCTTGCCTGCGCGATACAGTGTTTGTTTGATCGCAACGACATCAGGGTCGAGCGCGGCTTGCTGCAAAAACGCCAGGACGACATCGAAGCTTTCATAGGGGTGATGAATGACGATATCTTTTTGGCTGATCGCGGAAAAACAGTCGCCATCATGCTCAAGTATGCGCTCGGGGAAGCGCGGCGAGTAAGGGGGGAACTTCAGATGGGGGCGGTCCTCCTCCACCAGTTGACCCAAATCGCCAATGCCAAGGAAGCCAACAGTTTCAACAACGATGGATGCACCTGCACCCAGTTCGGAACGGATCAAAGTGGCCAATTCGTTTGGCAGTCCCTTTTCCAGCTTCAGCCGGATGATGCGTCCGCGGCGGCGTCGCTTAATCGCGCTGCGGAAATAACGCACGAGGTCCTCGGCTTCTTCCTCCACCTCGATATCGCTGTCGCGAATGATCCGAAATGCTCCTGCCGCGACCAGCAAATAGTCCGGAAACATTTGGCCGACGAAATGCTTGATCAGCGCTTCGATGGTGACAAAGCGCGTGCCGGCGCCGGGCAACCGGACAAAGCGGACGAGCGACTGCGGGATCATGACAAGTTGCCGCACAACTTCGCCATCGTCCTTGCGGCGCATATCGAAAATCAGGCTGATGCCCTGATTGGGTATGAACGGAAAAGGATGCGCCGGGTCAAGCGCTTGCGGGGTGAGCACTGGCAAGATTTGTTCGCGGAAATATTTGCCGACTTGCGCCTGAAGCGACTTGCCCATGGCGGATGGTTGGACAATCTTAATGCCTTCGCCCGCCAGCTCTTTCATCAGCTTGCGCCAAAGCTTTTGCTGTTGGATCATCAGCTGGTCTGCGGCAGCAACGGTGTCGATTAGCTGTTCCGACGGCGTTCGGCCATCAATGGAAAGCTGTTCAATGTTGCGCTGTTGTTGGCCGCGTAGGCCAGCGACACGCACCATGAAAAATTCATCCAGGTTGGTGCCGGAAATCGACAGGAAACGAAGCCGCTCAAGCAATGGATGCGCGAGATTTGATGCCTCCTCCAGCACCCGCTCGTTAAACTTCAGCCATGAAAGCTCACGGTTGAAGTAGCGCGAGGATGGGAGATTCTTGTCGTTTTGCATTAAACTCTTACTCTTCGGCGGGGTCACGCGATAATTCCTTAATGGCCTGTACGCAATTGCGTTGCACGGTTTCATTACCATTTTACGGCAGCTTATACCCGTCCCTAAGACGATGTGTCCAATCCAGCATAATGTCTTGAAGATTTTAGCCCGCGCGTGATGAGCCGCGTCGGGATCTGACTTTGCTGAATATGGATAGGTTGCCCTAGACACTGCCGACGTGTTCGCGCATGAGGATGACTATGACTATTTGGTTTCATGAAAAGCTTGATCTTGAGGCGCTTACCGCAAACGGGGCTCGCTGCATGCCCGGTTTTGTCGGCATCGAATTTATCGATTATGGGGATAATTGGATCAAGGCGCGCATGCCTGTGGATGACCGGACGAAGCAGCCTTACGGCCGTTTGCACGGCGGTGCGTCGGTGGTGCTCGCTGAAACAGTGGGGTCTGTCGCCGCGGCGATGACGGTTGATCCGACCAAATTTGCGACAGTGGGGATGGAAATCAACGCAAACCATATTCGCCCCGTGAAGGACGGCGATGTTTTTGCAACCGCGACATCGGAATCGATTGGAAGGACGACGCAAATCTGGTCTATCCGCATTGAGGATGAGGCCGGAAAGCTGGTCTGCATTTCACGCATTACCATGGCGGTCATTTCTACCGACCGCGCATGAGTCATTGTTCCAAAGGCGGTTGACGTCCATCTGCCATGTTGGGCATGTCCACCGGTGGACAGAAATGGGGTTTAAGCGAATGTCGCTACGATATGTGCGGGAATTTAAGGGCTTTGCCGGGATACGGATTGAGGCGGATGACATTGGTTCTGCCGATGACCCTTCTATCGTCCTGCTGCATGGATTTGGCCAGACCCGCAAAGTGTGGGAGGATGTTGCCATCGGCCTTGAGCAGGCGGGACGGCATGTCATCAATGTCGATTTGCGGGGCCATGGCGGAAGCGAGTGGCCCTCCGATGGCCGGTATGACTTTACGGCTTATGTCGAGGATTTGCGCGCTGTCCTTGGACAAATGCGCACGCGCCCAGTGGTTGTGGCGGCATCGCATAGTGCGTGGATTGCAACTATGGCATTGGCAGAGGATGCCGCAACATTGGCGTCAGGCCTGATTTTTGTCGACCCACCTGCGGCGCATGACGCACATTCCGTTCGGTCGTCGGCAGAGCGGCTATCGTCCGCATTTGGACGGAATTTAAAGCAGCCTGACTATGACAACAATATTTTTGACGCGTTCGATGCGCAGGGCGTGGGTGAACTGCTCGCCGCCGCTGCTCCGTCAATCGGTTTGCCATCGCTCATTATTCGCGGCGCCTTGGGCCATATCGAGACCGATGCCGCGCAGGTCAGTTTTGTCCACGCACTTCCCAATGCAGAAGCAATCGATGTGGATGGCGGCGGCTTGCTTATCGTCGCGGAAAGGGCGGAGGCCTTCAATGGCCTGTTGATTGATTTTCTGGAGCGCAAGCAGCCGCGTTTCATTCCTGAATACCGCTCTGGTTCCGATGCGCGGACCTTGCGCGACGCGATGGGTTGTTTTGCAACTGGCGTGACGATCATCACCGCGCATGCCAGCGATGGCAAGCCGGTTGGCCTTACGGCAAACAGTTTTACCAGCGTGTCGCTTGACCCGCCCTTGTTGCTGGTGTGCATTGCCAACAACGCCGGCACCGCAGAAACTTTGCGCGAAATCGACGAATTTGCGGTCAACGTGCTGCAAATCGGGCAGCAGCCAGTGTCCAACCTGTTTGCAGGCAAAAGCGAAGACCGCTTTGCCGGAACGCGATGGGAGGTCGGCGAATATGGCGCGCCAATTCTGCCGAGTTCACTTGGTATTTTTGAATGTAAACGGCACGCATTGCACGAGGCTGGCGACCATTTCATCCTTGTTGGTCGCGTCGAAAAGGCGAGCTTTGAACCACGCCGCGATCCCTTGTTATACTTTCGCGGCAAATATCGGCGTTTGCATTTTACCTAAACGCCGGCTC
Source organism: Sphingorhabdus sp. (assembly GCF_046596595.1). Taxonomy (GTDB): domain Bacteria; phylum Pseudomonadota; class Alphaproteobacteria; order Sphingomonadales; family Sphingomonadaceae; genus Sphingorhabdus_B. The sequence goes on along the minus strand of NZ_JBKJMB010000036.1, from coordinate 97,522 downwards.
GCATTGACTCGAAGCCTGCGATCACATAAACTGGTTGCAAATGTAACCAGTTTTGCAGGAGCGTATCATGGCCGATCTATTCGAAAACCCATTGGGTTTGGACGGGTTCGAATTCATCGAATTTTCCGCACCTGAAAAAGGCCTGCTTGAACCCGTATTCGAACGCATGGGTTTCAGCCGCATAGCGCGGCACCGCTCAAAGGATGTCGATTTGTGGCGGCAGGGCGAAATTAACCTGATCGCCAATTACGAACCCAAAAGCCCGGCGGCCTATTTTTCTGCTGAGCATGGGCCATCGGCCTGCGGCATGGCGTTTCGGGTGAAGAATGCGCGCATTGCTTATGACGAGGCGATTGCGCGGGGTGCCGAGCCGGTTGAAACACGCACTGGTCCCATGGAGCTTCGCCTACCCGCCATTCGCGGCATTGGCGGCGCGATGATTTATCTTGTGGACCGCTATGGCGACGCTTTATCCATTTACGACATTGATTTCGACTATCTGCCCGGTGTGGATCGCAATCCCGTCGGCGCTGGTTTCAAGATTATCGATCACCTGACGCACAATGTTTATGGCGGCCGCATGGCGCATTGGGGCAGCTTTTACGAACGCGTCTTTAACTTCCGCGAAATCCGCTATTTCGACATCAAGGGCGAATATACTGGCCTCACCAGCCGTGCGATGACTGCGCCTGACGGCAAGATCCGTATTCCACTAAATGAAGAAGGCAAGGCTGGCGGCGGACAGATTGAGGAATATCTGCGCGCATACAATGGTGAAGGCATTCAGCATATCGCATTTTCCTGCGATGATTTGCCTGCGTGCTGGGACCGGCTGAAGGCGCTTGGCACGCCCTTTGCGCCGCCACCGCCAAAAGCTTATTATGACATGCTAGAAGAGCGCTTGCCGGGCCATGGCGAGCCCGTGGATAAACTGCAGTCCCGTGGCATATTGCTTGATGGGTCAACGCAAGACGGCGACCCACGCTTGTTGCTGCAGATATTTTCGCAGACCATGATTGGACCTGTGTTTTTCGAATTTATCCAGCGCAAGAAAGACGAAGGCTTTGGCGAAGGCAACTTTACCGCTTTGTTCAAAAGCATCGAGCGTGACCAGATTGAACGCGGCGCGTTGAAGGTCGAGGAGCCGGCAGAATGAACGCACCCATCAAGCTGAACCGCATCCACCATGTTGCCTATCGTTGCAAAGACGCCAAAGCGACCGCCGATTGGTATGCACAGGTGCTGGGCATGGAATTCACAACGGCCTTTGCCGAGGATCATGTGCCGTCTACCGGCGAATATGACCCTTATATGCATATCTTCCTCGATTGCGGTGGCGGCAATGTCATCGCTTTCTTCGAACTGCCCAACCAGCCCGATATGGGCAAAGACCCCAACACGCCTGCGTGGGTGCAGCATATTGCGTTTGAGGTGTCTGATCTCGACGCGTTGCTGGCGGCTAAGACGCATATCGAGGCGCAGGGCATTGATGTTGTAGGCCCAACATTCCACGGTATCTTCCGGTCGATCTATTTCTTTGACCCCAATGGCCACCGGCTCGAACTTGCCTGCAATATTGGCAAGCCGGAACAATATGCCGAACTGAAACGCGTTGCGCCGTTGATGCTTGCCGAATGGAGCGAGACCAAAAAAGCGCCGCGCCATGCCGATTGGCTCCATGTTGACCCTGACAAGCAGAATTAACGTATCTCGTCTGCCAGATAAATTTGTGAATGATGGTCGGAATTGTGTGCTGATATGCTATGCTGCCTGATAGCATGATGTTGGGGGCGATGTTGCGCGCCCGCCATATGATACGGGCGAGAAAGATATGAACATTCCCACGTCAAATACGCAACGCGAGCACGCGGACGTTGCGGGTCGCTTCATCATGGGGGCGCAATCCAGCCCTGTTCCCATGCTTTTGATCGACGGACCGGCATGCAACACCATCTTGATGGCCAATTCCAGCTTCTTGCGCATGAGCGGCCTTGATAGCGCGCAGATTGTTGGCACCCCACTTGCCTCCGCACTTGCCGGAATGATGGACGCAAAAAATATTGCATATATGACGAAACGACTGGCGCTTAATCAGCCTGCAACTTGGGAACTTGATTCAATATGTGCCGACGGGTCAATGATCCCGGTGTGCGTATTTGATTTTCCGTTATTCACGGCCGGGTCACCAGAGCCACAGCACATATTATCCTTTCACGAACCCAGAAAGGCGGCATCGCCGTCAACGCCGACTGTTGCCGAAATGCGGTCTTTATACGCACATACGCCGGGTTTTATTGCCATGTCCGAAGGCGCCGACCACCGCGTGATATTCGCCAATGAATCGTACAAACAATATGTGGGAAAGTCGGAGCTTGAGGGTCTCACCGTTGCTGAAGCTATGCCCGAGGCTGTTGAGCAGGGTTTCGTCAGCTTGCTCGACAATGTGTTTAAGACGGGAATCCCATTTCATGGCAAAGGGGTTCCATATGAATTTCACGATACCGAGAGTGGAGAAGTTATCCGGCATTACAGCGACTTCGTTTATGCCCCCGTCCGAGACGCGGACGCGAAGATTGTTGGTCTTTTTTGCGAGGGGTATGACGTCACCAAACAGAAAGAGGCGGAGGCATCTGTGACCACGCTTCAAACGAGGGTCGCACATGCGTCGCGGGTCAATGCCATGGGGACCATGGCCACGACCATGGCGCATGAGTTGAACCAACCGCTGACGGCGATCCTGAACTACGCGACCGGCGCGTTGCGATTATTGGACCGTCCAGACACAGATACCGACATTATCAAACAGGCGATATTGTCAATTCAGGAATCCGGTGAGCGCGCTGCTTCAATTATCCGCACATTGCGGGACCTGACGGATCGGCGCGCGCGTGCGCATGCTGAATTTCAGCTTAAGCCTGTTATTGCAGAAGCATTGAACCTGGTGCGCAATAGCTGCTCAGTGGATACGCAGTTGCACGCCGACATCGCATCCGGTTTGGCTGTAACGGCCGATCGTGTTCAGATCCAGCAGGTAATTATCAACTTGGTACGCAATGGTTGCGACGCAACCTCAGGATTAAAAGAGCAGAAGGTCACCGTTGCGGCCGAAGTTACAGGCAACGAAGTTGTTGTGTCGGTTCGTGACACTGGTCCAGGTTTGGCGGCAGAATCCGCGCAGGATATTTTTACCTGGGTTGATTCATCCAAGGAGAGTGGAATGGGCTTGGGGCTCTCCATTTGCCGAACGATCATTGAAACCCATGGTGGGCGGATTTGGCTGGAGGATTCAAGTACAAGCGGATCCGAATTCCGTTTTTCGCTCCCCCATAACCTAGCTGAGCTATCTTAAGTCACCATAGGTTAAATGCAGGATCGAGACCGGCGTCGTCAGCTGAATGCCAACCCGGTCGCCTTCGACCCACTTTACGGTGGCATTAAGGATCTTGCCGTCGCTTAGGTTCACCAAAAGTTGTTGATCGGGACTAACTGGAAGGTCGGATTCAATCATCATCCCCGTTTTTGATACATTGCGCACGCGCGCGGAGGATGACCAGCTTGAAAGGCTTATTTTGGCCTTCAGTCGGGCTGCGGTGCGCGGCATGCGCTCCTGATGGTCAGGCAGATGGCCCAAGTCGACCTGCGCGCATTCCGGGAGCACATCGAGCATCTTGGAAAATTTCATTCCAAAGCGACCATCTTGAACCCATCGGATGCTGCCCGCGACGTGCGTTAAGTCATCAAGGCTGATATAAGCGGGTTGACCGACGCGCAGGTCGATGTCCGTCGAGCCGCGCAATCCGCTCCGCGAAATGTCGGTTACCAGCAAGTCGCTTTGTGAGCGGACGACGTGGATCTGCGCGCGCAGAAGTACGCGTTGCCTGCTTTCTTTGCGTTTCGATGATGTTGGCGTCGGCGATATGTCGGATGCTATCCATTTTTCAGCCGTCAATGTGTCAAATGGCATGTCGTGAACGTCCCCTCCCAAAGTATCGCTCAATTTGCTCATAATCATTTCGAAGCGACAATGACTTTGCCCTTCGCCATCCCACCCTTGTTATCAGCGAGAACATAAATGATCTCGTCCGATCGGCGCTCCGTTGGATTGGCGGCATAAGCGACCAAACCGTCTGTGGTAAATGCGACGGTACCATGTTTGGCAGATGCCCCGATGACCGTCAGCGCGTCATTGTCCGCATCGTGGTCGTTAGCCAGCACGTTGAACGCCTTCGACGCATTGGAAAGATCGACATAATCGACCCTGGCCACAGGCGGTGTATTCAGGGTGACTGATGAATCCTTCGCGGAGCCGCTAGGCGACGTTTGCGCAACGTGCGGCACTTGGCCATAGGCTGGCAAGCATGTTGCGAACGTTGCGAGCGCCATAGCCTTTACTATTTGCGCCCGCCCATGCGCCCGAGGAAACCGGGTGGTCGCGGCTATGAGAGAGGAAATATTCTGCTTCATCGCGCAACGTCTTTCTTTTGACCGACCGCAGCACGCCGTGCGCGCGATCTCTGGAAGTTGAAAAACTGGAGTGGCGGCGGGTGTGGGGCCCGCCGCCGGTCGGCAGGGACCAGACCGCCAACAAGTCCAGATAACCCCCAAAATGTTAACACCTGCGTGCCAGCACACCCCGCAAAAATACGGTATGAGTAAAAAATATCATTGTTTTTCATAGGGCCAAGACCGAACGGCATATAATTAATGCACATCGTTGCATGTTAACGAATACGATTTGAAAGTGTGAGCGCGCGTGTGAACGCCGTCAATTAGCTATGCCGCACGCGGCGCGGCCAGAAATTCTATGACCAGTTGCGTAAAGCGCTCGGTGCCGCGTCTTTGATCGGCGTCCGAGCCATTTGGCAACAGCCGTTTGACATGCCGCGCAACATATTGGGACGGACCATGATAGGCCATGTGCCAACCGGAGAATATCCGTGTGGAAATAGAATGGCGCGCCGCAATGAAGATATTGTCATGCCGCGGGTCTTGTCGAAGAGCCGACATGATCTGCGCAAGTGAGCTCGGCGGCCCTTCAAGAATTTGCGCAAAATGGGTGCCCGTAAATAAAAGCGCACCCGAAACCGCCAATTTCGCATTTCGTGAGCGGGCATCGTTCACGAGCTTTGCCATCGCTGCCTTTATATCTGCAACATCAATCCGACATTCGCTGACATATATGATGCGTTCCAGCCGCATATTTATTGCAATTTTGACCCGGGAACACCGTTTCGGCGGGCGCGCTTAAAGGGAATGATATTTGCGCTGCGCGTCATGCAACTTACCAAGTCAGGAATATCCGAGGCTGGTCGGGCCATGCCATAAAGATAGCCCTGACCCACGGTGCAGCCGCAGGATCTGACAAATGCAGCCTGCTCATGTGTCTCGATACCTTCTGCCACAGTTTCGATCCCGAGGCTGGAGCCAAGCCCGATAAGCGCGCGGACAATTGCGGCATCGTCCGAACTTTTGCCAAGCCCTGATACGAATGTCTGGTCGATTTTCAAAACATGCACGGGAAATTTCTTCAGGTGAGTCAGCGATGCGAAGCCTGTACCAAAATCATCCAGAGCGATGCGAACCCCACGTTTCGCCAGCGTTGTGAGGGCGCGCAAAACATAATGGCTGCCGCGATCAAGAAAAACGCTTTCGGTTACTTCAACTTCGATAAGGCTTGGGGAGAGTCCCCTTACCTTCATTGCAGCAAGCAACCGTTCGGCAAAATCATTGGCGGCAAAATCGCCCGCACAGGTATTCAACGCAACTTGACTAAATTGCAAACCCGCAGCGACCCATTTCTGCATGTCGTCGAGCACGAGGTTCATCATCCGGTTGCCAATGACGAGCGCAAGTTCGGTATCCAGAAACGCAGGGGCAATCATATGCGGCATACCCAAGCGGCCGCTCGCCTGATCCCATCGCAGCAGCGCTTCAAACCCGGTAAGTTCGCCCGTTAGTAAGTCGACTTTTGGCTGGTAATAAGGGAATACCCGGTCCTCGGCGATTGCTGTGCGGGCGAGTGCCGTCATGTTGATTTCGCGCTCGAATGCGGTTTCCATATCCGGATGGAAATCAACCGCACAACCGCGCTTTGCCTTGGCGACACCCAAGGCCAGATCGCCGCATTTGATTAAACCTTCGGCCGTTTTGGCATGTTCGCCATAGACAGCAACGCCAATGCTTGCGCGACATTCGATCAACCGGCCGTTATGTTCAAGCTTTTCACGCAAGCGCATATTCAGCGACTCAACGATTGTCGCCAGGTGCTTGCGGGCTTTGACCGAGGTCAATACGATACCAAATTCATCGCCGCCCAGCCGTGCCACAGTATCGCCCTCACGCACCACATCGCGCAGCCGCGAGGCAAAGCTGCATAGAACGGCGTCACCAGCGTCATGGCCCAAGGAATCGTTGATTTGTTTGAAATGATCCACATCGATCAAAATAACGGCAACGCCCGAGCCGTCGCGTTCGGCGTTGACCAAAGCGGTCGCCAACTGGCTATGAAATAAGGTTCGGTTGCCAAGATGAGTCAGTGAATCGTGGGTGGCGATCCACTGCAACGCTGTTGCTGCGGTCCGTTGTTCCGCTGCACGGGTGTCCCGTTCCTTTATCGAACGGCGCAATTCCAGTTGGGCCTCCACTTGCCGGGCAAGCACGCGCAATGTCAGCTGCTGGACTTCGGTAAGACCTGCTGGCCGTGCCACTGGATCAAGTACACATAATGTCGCAATTGGCGTGCCGTCCGCAGCCTGCAATGGCATACCTGCGTAAAAGCGCAGTCCGGGGGCTCCGGTGACAAAGGGGTTGGCGGCAAATAAGGGATGCCGGCTTGCATCGGTAACTATGAAGACGTCTGGCTGCGTTATCGCATAGGCGCAAAACGAATCAGAGATCGGGGTTTGGTTGATGCCTAACCCGACATCCGATTTAAACCATTGCCGGTCTTCGCATAAGAAAGTAATCGCGGCGAACGCCGTTCCGCAGACCGCGGCTGCAAGACCAGCAATTTCGTCGAATTCCGGCTCGGTCGGTGTGTCCAGTATATCGTAGCGGTTGATGCTTTCGCACCTCTTTGCGACCTCGGCCGCGCGTTCGGCAGCGGACAAATTAGGCAGATTAAATTCGTCGATTCCGCACAGCATAGTCACAGTTTTCGCGCCCGTCATTTTCCTGAACCTTAAGGCTGTAACGAACCGGGGGCTATACGCGAGATCGGGAAAGTGCGGGAAGCGCGTTAATAAATTCTTAACCATTTAAGCCAGCACGTAACACGGCGTTACAGCGCGGGGAGGAAACGCCATGTTACTGTTGCTGTCGCTCCAGTAGTGCCACCGCGGTGGGACATATAACTTGGGGGATACGACCGTGTTCCAATCACCCGTTACCGACACCAGAATTGCGCAGCCGGCCCCAGCGCACCCGGGCCCAGTGCAGCCGGCCCCAGTGCACCCGGCAAAGTCTAGCCCGCCGGTATATGTCATCGACGACGAGAGCGATGTGCGTCGCTCGCTCCATTTTCTGCTGGCAACGATAGGGCTGAAAAGCTGGCCATTTGCGTCCGCTCAGGATTTTCTCGACAACTTTGCCGGCCTGGAACCTGGACCTGTCTTACTCGACATTCGCATGCCCGCAATGGGCGGCCTTGAACTTATGACTGTGATGCGTGAGCGCGGTGTCAAATGGCCGATTATAGTTATGAGTGCGCACGGTGACATCAAGGTGGCGGTCCAAGCGATCAAACTTGGTGCTATTGAATTTCTTGAAAAGCCCTTTGGGTATGAAGCGCTGGACCTGTCCTTGCGAGCTGCCTTTGCGCATTTGGCGCACGTAAATGACAGGGTTGCTGCAGGCAATGCTGCACGGGCTGCGTTTGCCTTATTAAGCCCACGCGAAGCCGACGTAATCAATGTCCTGATGCGTGGCATGCCAAACAAGACGGCCGCGCATGTTCTTGATTTAAGCGTGCGGACGGTGGAAATGCACCGCGCGAATGCTTTGGCCAAACTGCAGGTGAAAAGCATCGCTGAAGTCATTCGTTTGGCGAGCGCGATTGAACCCGATATGTCCACTATCCCGCAATATCATACGCAATATGCTTAGGAAGCGTCCGTAAACGGCCTCAGGGGCCACCAAGCGCTGAGTTTCGATTACGCCACCCGCCATTTTTGTGCGCCAACATCAAACAGCTTTTGCGCGGCCAGAACGGCAGCGGGTGCATTGGGTGCAGTCGCATCCGCGCCCATTGTGACCGCCAATGACGGGTCTTGTGTAAACATGGGGCCGCCGACCATGATCCCGATGTCCTTGTTCTGCGACTTTTTGCGAATAAGCGGTACGATGGATTTGAGTGCGGGAAGCTGGCCATCGGACCCTGCGGTGAGACCAATCACAGCGAACCAGTTCCGCTGCACCATCTTAACGATTTCATCGGCTTCACCTGAATATTCAGTTTCCACATCCCAACCGGCTGCGGATAGAAGCTTTTCGATCATCGATGCGCCAAAGCTATGCTGGTTACCTGGCGTTGTCGCCATTAATACGCGGCGTCGCGTTCCCAATTGGGGCAGGGTATAGGTGTCGTTGAAGATGGCGAGCAATTTTTGCAGCCGCCCGACGCCAATAGTGACGTCAATGAAATCACACTCGTCTTTATCCCACATTTCCCCCAAATGGCGTGCCGTCGGTTCCAGCAGTTCGACATAAAGTGTTTCCATGGAAAGACCGCGGTCGCGCATGATCGTGATATACGTCGCGGCAGCTTCCAAATCATCACCCAGAACAATGTGCGCAAGCGCGTCAATTTCGTTACTGCTTGGGCGCAATGCGTCAATTACATCGTCAACTGGTGGTGCATTTGGCACAACCTCACGATGTAGACGCAGCAATCGAGGGATAATCTCGTTCGAAATAACGCGGGCCAGGTCAAATTGACGTACACTGACGTCCGGTCGCTGTTGAATTTCGGCTGAGATAAAATGCTTTTCGAAATGACGAAGAGTTTGCCGGTCAAAAACCGGTGACGCTACCGCATTTCCAATTTGGCCCATATCGCTCTCTCCCCCGACGATGTGCTGTTTTTTTATTATCGAAGCATAACAGCAGAACATTGAGCGAGAGTCGATAGGATAATCGGCTATTTTCATAATCTTTTAATCCCCAATTTCCCACCGCTGCCGCGAAGCCGCTTGATTTTACTCAAGGTTGCTGTCATCAATTCATGATAACGTTCACAATATGGCTATCGGAGTGGATTTGATGCGGTTTAAGGGATCGATGGCGCTGCTTGCCTTCGCGACTGCAGGATGCGTTCCGGCGTTGACGCCACCGCAAAGTGCCATTTCGGCAACGGCACCTGCGCAGGCCACGGCAAATCCCGACAACTGGCCGGGTGCTGCAAGTCCGTCTGCCATTACTGACCAAAAGACCGAAAACGCAATTACGGCGCGCCTTTTAACGATGACGCTGGAGCAAAAGGTCGGCCAGCTTATTCAGGCAGATATTAGCGCCATCAAACCCGAGGACCTTGCGCGTTATCCGCTCGGTTCCATCTTGGCCGGTGGCAACTCAGGGCCATATGGGGATGAACGCGCGAGCGCCGCCAAATGGGCGCAAATGGTCAACGCATTTCGCGATGCCTCCCGAAAGTCAGGTGCCGGCGTCCCCATATTATTTGGCGTTGACGCGGTACATGGGCATTCGAACCTGCCACAAGCTACGATCTTTCCGCATAACATCGGGCTGGGCGCTGCCCATGATGCTGACCTCATCCAACGTATTGGTAAGGCCACCGCAGCCGAAATTTCCGGCAGCGGGATTGAATGGACTTTCGCACCGACGCTTGCGGTGCCCCAGGACCTGCGCTGGGGCCGCACATATGAAGGCTATTCGTCGGACCCGGCGTTGATTGCCGAATATGCCCGCGCGATGACAATTGGCCTGCAAGGTCAGCTGGTGGCAGGTGCGCCATTGGAGGCAACGCATGTGGCAGCCACAGCAAAACATTTTCTGGCAGATGGTGGAACGATGGATGGGCGCGACCAAGGCGACGCGCAAATAAGCGAGGTCGAGCTGGTCGCTAAACACGCGTCGGGCTATCCCGCATCGATTAGTGCTGGCGCGTTGACCGTAATGGCCAGCTTCTCCAGCTGGAATGGCGTGAAGCACCATGGCAATGCTTCGCTTTTGACGGATGTCTTGAAAAAGCGAATGGGCTTTGCTGGATTGGTCGTTGGCGATTGGAACGGTCATGGCCAGGTCGCGGGCTGTTCGGCGACTGATTGCGCTGCGGCGATTAATGCCGGGCTTGACCTGTTCATGGCACCCGACAGCTGGAAGGGGCTTTTTGCCTCAACATTGGCGGCAGCACGCGATGGCAGAATCCCACAGGCGCGTCTTGATGATGCGGTGCGACGCATCTTGCGTGTGAAGTATAAATTGGGCCTGATGGATGATGCGCCCACCATGCGCGGACAGACTTCGTTGGTGGGCAAGCAAGAGCATCTGGATCTGGCGCGCGAGGCGGTTTCAAAATCTCTGGTATTGCTCAAAAATAACGGTGGTGTTTTGCCTATCCGCAATGGTGCCAAGGTTTTGGTAGCAGGCTCTGGCGCAGACAATATGGCGATGCAGGCTGGTGGCTGGACGATAAGCTGGCAGGGTACGGACACAACGGCAGCAGACTTTCCCAATGGACAGACCATCGGGCGTGCGATTTCCGAAGCGGTAAAGGCAAGCGGCGGTGCTGCTACGATTTCAGCAGACGGTATATCGGAAGCGAAGCCCGACGTGGCCGTCGTCGTCATGGGCGAAAAGCCCTATGCCGAGTTTGAAGGCGATGTTCCAAACCTCGCATTCCGTCCTCAACCCGCGGAAGAAGAGATGATCGCGCGTTTCAAGGCGCAAGGCATTCCGGTCGTGGTCGTGTTTCTGTCGGGCAGGCCAATGTTTACCGGCAAAATCATCAATCAAGCCGATGCTTTTGTCGCAGCCTGGTTGCCGGGCACGCAAGGGCGCGGTGTTGCCGATGTGCTGGTTGCTGGCCGCAATGGAAAGCCCGCACGTGATTTTACGGGGCGGCTGTCCTTTGCCTGGCCGGCTGACGCACGGTCGCCTGTATCTGCGCCCTTGTTTCCGTTGGGCTATGGCCTCAATTACGCCCAGTCAGCACCGCTTGCCGCCGTCAACGAAGACCCGCGCGTTGACCTGTCGACGCTGACCATCGCAACCCATTATATGTTGCGCGGTAAAGTTCCGGCGCCTTGGAATTTGCAGATGGACGGCGCGATCAGCTCGCGCGCGGTCGATATATCGGCACAGGAGGATGCGCGGCAATTCACCTGGAACGCCGACGGTGCATTTGTCGTCAACGGACCCGCGGTTGACCTCAGCAAGCAGGTGATGGAAGGCTGGGCCTTGCTGATTGACTGGCGGATCGACCAGCGCGCCACCGGGCCAGTCTTGCTTTCGTTCAATGGCGCGGCGCTTGATCTGCAAAAAACCATGCGCGGATTACCAATCGGATCAGCCACACAAACCCGTATTCCGCTGCGCTGCTTTGCCGAAGCAGGCGCGAAATTCGACGCAGTCGGCTCACCCATACGTATGCAGGCGGCAAAAGGCCTTGTTGCGACTATCCGCAACGTTCATATCGAAATGACAAACGAAAGCGCTCCCTGCCCAGGCAAAGGACGCTAAAAAAAGAGGGAGAGAGAAGATGGCTTTGGCACCCGGCGGGGCTGTGTCCGCAGACACTGGCGATACCCATATCGACGCACCGCAGTTGCAACTGTTCGTGATGGGCCTGTTCTTCATCTTTGGCGGCATCACCAGCCTGAATGATGTCATCATCCCGAAATTGAAAGAGCTGTTTACGCTTAATTACACGCAAGCCATGCTCGTGCAGTTTTGCTTCTTTGCGGCTTACGCCGTCATCGGCATTCCCGGCGCGCGGCTTGTCAAGAAAATCGGCTATATGCGCGGCGCGGTTGCCGGGCTGTTGACGATGATGGCAGGGTGCCTGTTGTTCATTCCCGCCAGCCAGACAGCGACCTATGGCGTATTCCTGCTGGCATTATTCGTTCTGGCAAGCGGCGTGGTGATCGTGCAGGTGGTTTCTAACCCGCTGATTTCTATGCTCGGCAAACCCGCCACGGCGCATAGCCGTCTGACATTTGCGCAAGCGTTCAATTCGCTTGGCACCACCGTCTTTCCGATTGTCGGCTCGATTTTAATTCTTGGCAGTCTGGCAACCGTTACTGCAGACCAACTGTCCGGCGTTGAACTGGACGCATATCGCACCGCCGAAAGCCAGGCGATCGTGAACGGCTATCTGGGGATTGCCGTTGCGCTTGCGATTGTCGCAGCCGTCGTCTGGATGTTCCGTAATGCCCTCAAAGGGGAAAAGCATGAAGCGAGCGAAGGCTTGGCCGGGCTTGACCTGCTTAGTCGTCCGCGTTTCGGTTTTGGCGCGCTCTGCATATTTCTATACGTAGGCGCGGAAGTTGCCATCGGGTCGCTCATTGTCAGTTACCTGATGCAGGACCATGTCATGGCTTTGCAGGAACAGGATGCGGGTAAGCTGATTGGTCTTTACTGGGGCGGGGCGATGGTCGGCCGGTTTATCGGGTCCGCGGTGTTGCGCATTTTAAGTCCGGGTAAAGTGCTGGCGAGCGTTTCGATTGCTGCCATTACTTTGTTGATCATCTCCACTCAGACCACCGGCGACGTTTCGGGCTACGCGCTGCTTGCGGTAGGTTTGGCGAACGCGATTATGTTTCCCACCATATTCACGCTGGCGTGCGAAAAACTCGGTTCGCGCGCTGCCGACGGCTCTGGGATCATCAATGTCGCCATTGTCGGCGGTGCGGTCATCCCGCTGCTTACCGGCATAATCGCGGACGCAACCTCAAGCCTGGCCATTGCGTTCATGCTTCCGATGGCATGCTATGCTGTCATCGCCGGATTTGGCTTTTATGCGCGGCGGCCAGCTTAAATTTCTGTAACGCGGCGGGGCAGTGTTAACAGCAACAGGCAACCACCTGTTGCAAGCCCCGCCAACAGCACGAACAGTGCGGAGAAGCCATAATTGGGGACCAGCGCAAGCGTCAGCCATGGCATGATCAGCGACGGGAATGTGTTGGTAAGGTTAAAGATGCCAAGATCGCGGCCGCGCGTATGGTTGCGGGGAAGGACGCGAAGGGTCTGGCTGGAATGCAGCGCCAGAAAGATGCTGCTCGCAAGTCCGAAGGTGACATAGCCTGCAATGGCGATAGGCAGGCTTGGCGCAAAGGCCATGATAAGAAGCCCGCCTGCGGCAAATCCAGAACCATAAACAAGTGGGAGAATGGGGCGGTTTGCCCGGTCCGACCAACGGCCAATCATAAGCGCCAGAAAAACCGCCAGCCCCAAGACGAGGGCAAAGATGCTTGCCGCGTCATTGGCGCGAAAGTCGCTATCAAGGCTGCGGAACCATAAAAGCAGAAACGCAAACAACGACGCCTCGGCGATCTGGACAAGCAATCGCGCGAACCACATCCGCAATGTGGCCGATCGCGGCACCAGACTACTTTCCGGTTCCGCGATGTTGTGTCCCACCAAATGCGGCATGGGCACTGGTTTTCCCATAAGCAACAACGGCAAAACCAAAAGCACTACGATTAAAGCGACCAACGTTTCGCGGTCCTTGAAGGGCGTGACGCCGTCCAGCGTTACCAGAGCGCCTGATAAAGCCCCCAAAGCAGGCGCAAGCGCCAGCAGGCCACCCAGCATACCCTTTTGGCTATCGGGTATGCTATCGCCCGCTAATGCGGCCATCGGGGCGAGCATCATGTTGAGCCCGACCTGCCAAAGAACGATCATCGCGATCAACATTGCCGCAGACGTTGCCAGCGGTATGGCCAACAGCAACCCCGTCGACAGGATTAAGCCAGCGCACATATATGGTCGGCGCGTGCCAGTGATATCGCTTGCCCATCCAAAACAAATGTTGGCTATGCTTGCGGCGATGGCACCTGCAAAGGCAGCGATAGCCAATAAATTGAGCGCACCGTCACCGGCAAGTGCCGTTGCGCGGACCGGCAACAGGATGGTGAGAAAAGGGATATAGGCAACCGCGCCACCTGATACCGCCAGCGCGTATAAATACATGAATCGCGGCGATTGCCGGCCAGATGCGGCCGATTTAATGCCCGGCACTACCGCGTGGCCGTTTTGTGCTATGTCGTTCAATGAGACGACCCTCGGTAACTACTGGCTGATCATGCACCATATCGTCGCCATTCACGATGAGCAGTTCAACCGCTTTTGAAAAGGTTGCTGCAATCGGCTGATCAACCGCTGTAAGCTGAGGGACAGTGAAGCGCACTACGGGCGTGTTGTCGAAACTTATCAGCGACAAGTCGTCCGGCACCTTTAACCCGCGCTGGATTGCAGTATCCAATGCCGCAAGGGTCATCTGGTCATTGCTCGCGATAATGGCCGTTGGCGGGGTCTTCCCGTCAAGCAGCAGGTTCGCCGCCGTCACGCCGCTTTGATAACTGAAGTCACCTCTTGTACACAATTCATCTGGCGACAATCCCGCCGCTTCCATGGCTTCGCGCCAACCATTGATGCGCCAGTTGGACAGGTCATATTCGTCCGAACCTGCGATAAATCCAATGCGGCGATGGCCAAGTGCTATCAGATGCTCCGTCGCGCGGCGCGCTGACCCCTCATCATCCATCGTCATCGCCACACCGGGGCCTGGTGTAATCGAACCGATACGGGCAAACGGTATCTTTTGCTTCGCCAGAAACCCTGTAATCAGCGGGTTTTCGGAATGCGGAGGGGTAAGTATCACGCCATCGGGTTGAAGCGCCGCAATTGTCGCGCCCAATTCGCGCTCGACATGGTCATTGTGCGTGTCGACAAGCTCAAAGATCATGCGATAACCATATTCGGCACATTTCAACATGCCGCCCAACAACATTTGATCGACCCAGTCCGACCCCTGACGCGTTTGCCAATCGGCGATGGTGCGTTCACGGTCATTGATCGCGAGGATCAGGTAAGAACGCGAACCGCTCATCCGCTGCGCCGCGATCGAGGGGACATAGCCAAGCTTGTCAATCGATGCCTGCACCCGCGCTTGCATCGCTGGCCGGACATTGGGCTCATTGTTGATAACGCGGCTTACCGTCTGCAGGGATACCCCTGCATCGGCTGCCACATGTTTGATTGTCACTGCCTGGCGGCGTCTCGCCATAGGTTATTTGCCTTCTTTGACGCCCTGCATGCAGGCCAGTCCCTTTTCCTTATCTTCGCTGCATTGATAGATACGGATCCAGTCGATCAAAAATGCCGCCGGCGTCACGTTGTCGGCGACGCCTTTGTCATTATTCTTTTCCGACAGGCCACCACCAATGGCAAGATTGGCCATTATGTAGAAGGGCTGGTCAAACGGCGCAACGGGATTTGATTTCGCCAACGGCGACGCAGTTTCCCAATCGGCTGCCGTGCGCTCCCAATATTGACGTCCATCGATGGAAAAACGCATCACGCCCTCGCCCCATTCGAGCGTCCAGACATGAAAATCGTCTGAAAATAAGGCGTTCGACGGCAAAGCAACGCGGGTGTCGTGAATTTTGTTCTTTGGCGCATAATCCCCAAAATGCAGCGCGCTGATCATCCGGTTTTCGCCGACGCCGCCTTTACAGGTGTCGCAAGTCGCACCAAGGTTCACGCCTTCCAAAATGTCGATTTCACCCGAGCGTGGCCATCCACCGTAGAAATTGTTGGCCGGCATCATCCAGACAGCCGGCCATGTGCCTTGCCCCTTGGGTGGCTTTGCGCGAAATTCTATCTTACCATATTTCCAACTGGAAATGCCCAAAGTTCGGATTTTGCCTGAGGTATATTCCTGAGTTTTTTTGCGATTGGGGTTGTTTGCAATCTCGGGCGGCCGGTCGGGGCCGGTGAATTTTTCCTTGCGCGCCATTAAATGGAGACTGCCATCAGCGACGCGAATATTCTGCGATCTGTCGGTGTAGCATTGGCGTTCTTGATTGCCCCCGCCCCAGCAGGACTCCTCGGGCTTCCACTTGTTGCGATCCAGACGCGTGCCATTAAATTCATCCGACCAGACAAGGCTCCAGCCGGTCTGTGCCGGTTTTGAGATAGCCGCGGTTGAAGCGCAGCCGGACAATGCGGCTAGGGCAAATAGTGACATCATTCGGGACAACATGCATTTCTCCTCAGACGCTGTTTGAACGAAAAACGGGCCCAAGTCATGCGACCAAGGCCCGTTCTTTGCGACTCCGATAGTATTTGCTAGAATTCAAACCTTGCCAGGAAGGTGAAGCGTCGGTCATTGCGGAAGGCCGAGCGCGTCGCGCGGGTTCCGTCAAAATCGATCACCTGCGATGTCTGCGTCACTTCATCCAGCAAGTTTACACCCTGAACGCCCAGTTTAAGTTGCTTGGTCACAGAGACGAAAATCGATCCGTCAAGTTGACCCGTTGCCTCGCCATAAATGGGCGAGAAGGGGAAGATGACGTCACGGGGCGTCTGCAGGAAGTCAGACCGCCAGTTGTAGGCAACACGCGCCGACAACGGCCCCTTTTCATAAAAGGCTACCGCGTTGATCGTATGTTTGGATACCCCGGCCAAAGGAAGCCCACCGGCGAATGGACTCTGTTCAGATCCCAGCGAGGAATTGTTGAAATCGCCAGCATCGACGTATGTGTAAGTCAATTGCGAGCCAAGCCCGCTCAACAAACCCGGAAGGAAATCATAAGCCTGCTGGTAGGCGACTTCGACACCTTTCAACTTGCCGCCATCGCTGTTGACGGGGGCTTCGAAAAGAACGTCTGTGCTGATGCCTGCTGGTGTGTTGAAACGACGCACAAGCGCGCCGCTGTTCACAATTTTCTCCATGTCTTTGTAGAAACCGGACACTGAAAGCGAGCCAACATCGTCCCAATACCATTCGAACGACAAATCAACGTTCCACGCTTCCACCGGACGCAGGAACTGGTTACCGGTTCGGATGCCAATCAACGGGCCGGTCGCCAATGTCCCTCCAGCACGCAGGTTGTTGGTATTGTCGAATGCACCGCCGCCTGATGCAAAGGCGGACAGGTCGGGTCTGGATATCCCTTTGGAGACGGCACCGCGCACCAACATGCCGTTGCCAAAATCAACCCGGGCATTGAAACTCGGCAGCCAGTGCGAGAAATTGACATTCACAGGGTCAGGAATAACTTCGCCCGTGAACAGCTTTGCAAAATCGGCTTGGCGGGCCGGAGAAAGACCGCAATAGCCCGGCACTGGGGTAATGTTATTCTGCAGGATGAATGCGCACGATCCTTGCACTTCGGCAAGTTGCACCACGCCGTCACGATTGCCATTGTCATCGAAGATATTTGGTGATGGCAAACTGAATGAACCACCGCTCTGCACGCCGGTGCGCACGTAGCGAAGACCGAAATTGCCGGTGACTGAGACCGTGTCACTCAGATTAGTGCCAAAGTCGACACGTCCATAGGCAGCAAAAGTCGATTCATCGACGTTCGAAATTTCGCCTGCTGTCCATGGACCACCAGGCAACACGTTCGAACGCGCCGAGATCGGGAACCAGGCATTTGGTGTCAGGGTGAAAGCGGTGATCGCCCCCGCCTGTTGACGGACTGCTCCGCTGAGATAATCCTTGAGAACATTGTCGCCTCCGAAGAAAAAGGCCGAGCCATCACCCAATGGTACTGGCGCGTTGCCGCGCTGGAAATTGTCGCCAAAAGGATTGCGCAGACTTGCCGAGTTCGGGAAGTCTTTCACATATGCGCCGCCGCAACCAAAGGCCTGGAAATCGCCGCAGTTCCAGTTGCCGCCACGGCCAGTCCAAGGCGCACCCAGATTGCCCCAGTTTGAAAAGTTGGCACTGCGGGTGACGCGGTTGCGGTCACCCCAACGTGCGCCGAAACGGGCTTTTTTAAAGAAGCTATCTTCGCTGACGTCATATTCGCCGTCAAAGCGCATGCTGGTGAGCTCACCGTCATTTTTAACCTGGTTATCAAGCAAGAACCAGAAGAAGGTGCGCGAAGGGTCGTTGAAATAGCCAGCAGGCGATGTGGTCGCGCCCGGTTGAAGAAACTGCACCAACGGTGTGCTGCCGGTATTGTCGATGGAAACATCGGTGTATGTCTGCATGGCAGAGATAAAGCCGTCTTCGGTCCGGTCAGACTTAATTTTTTGGACCTCGAAATTGAAACGCAAGCGATCCGTGGGGGTCAGCTTGATTTGAAGCGAGATATCCTCGGTTTTCGCCGCGTCTTCACGCTGGAACCGCAGCAGTTCGGTGGGTATTCCACGTCCGCCGTTAAAGGGCTGCACCTGCGTAAGTGTTCCCGTTGCAAACTGGTTGCCGTTGAACGTCGGGGTCGTCCCCGGTGCAATCGTCGGGAATAGCCCGTCGTCATTAACCAGCGCCAAGATCGCGAATTCGTTGAGCGTGGCTTCGGTTTCGGCACGCAGATATTCGAGCGTTACCTGAGCGCGGCCGTCATTGCTTTCCCACTGACCAACCGCGGAATAGGCATTGCGATCACGCGTAAGATCTGTTGTTCGCACGCCGGCGCCTTTGGGGACGAATACTGCGCCCGCTGGCGGGAAGTTTGAGGCATTCAATGTCTGGGTGCCACCAAAGCCGCCTGAGCCAACTGGCCGAACGCGGATACAGGGTGCATTCAACGCAGGTGCGCGGTAACACGGATCAGTAATCTGCGACGCGTCAGTGCGGGTCACAAGCTCCGACTGGGCATAAGCCAGCTGGATGCCAAAGGTACCAATGTCTGTTTCAAAGGTGTTCGATCCCAGGATCGAGAAACCCGGCGACCATTTCTTGGCAAGATCGCCGTAGTTACCTTCGACCGTGCCCGCTACATGGAAGCCACGCTTATCGAGCGGTTTGCGGGTAACAAGGTTGACCGTGCCGGAAATCCCGCCGTCAATCATGTCGGCGGTGTTGTTCTTGAAAACTTCGACTCGGCCAAGAAGCTCGGGCGACACATCGTTGAACGACAACTCGCGTCCGCCATTGGCGGAGAAAATGTCGCGGCCATTCAATTCAGAGCGCACAAAAGGCAGGCCGCGGATGATGACGCCCGAGCCTTCAACAGAAAAACGGTCGGGGTCGTTGCGCTGTTCAAAGCGGGAAATGTTTACGCCTGGCACACGTTGCAAAGCTTCGGCAACGGACCTGTCGGCAAGCGCGCCGATGTCTTCGGCGGAAATCACGTCGACAAAGGTGTCGGCGTCGCGCTTTATATTCTGTGCGCTCTCAAGCGATTTTTTGAAACCCGTGACGATGATTGCGTCTTCGGTTTCGGCAGCTTCCGGTGGGTCCTCGGTTGTCTGGGCCAGAGCCGGCTGGGTTGCGCATAATGCGAGAGCGGAAACAGTCGTCAAGACGACAAGGCGTTGCGAATGCGATGCCCCGAATACAGAATTGCGTGCCAAATTATCCTCCCTCATACCATTTTTGATGGGTATTGCCCCATTGTTATGCCTGATGCATAAACATTTTTGAGAGCGTTCACAAGAATAAAATGAACGTTCACAATTTGCACATTTGACTGATGTCGCTATGTAAAGTTCTAAGGGAGAGGCAAGATGGCAATCGAACATATCATCATTGTAGGTGGCGGAACTGCTGGCTGGATGGCTGCTGCTGCACTCTCGCGCATTCGGGCTGGTCGGGAAGTGGCGATTACGTTGATTGAGTCCGAGGAAATCGGCACGGTTGGCGTCGGCGAGGCCACGATTCCGCCCTTTCTGGACTTCAACCGTTTGCTTGAGATCGACGAACGCGACATGCTGTCAATGGTGCAGGGCAGTTTCAAGCTTGGCATACAGTTCGTGAATTGGGGCAAGATTGGCGACAGCTATATCCACCCTTTCGGGAATTACGGTTATCAGGTCGACGGAATTTCGTTTCACCATGTCTGGCACAAATATCAGCAGGCAGGCGACAAACGGCCGATTCAGCTTTTCAACGTCGAAACAATGGCCGCGCATTTCGGGCGCTTTGCCCGGACCGAGGACTATCAGCGCGAAGACCTGCCGCCGGTCAATTATGCGTATCACATCGACGCCGGTCGCTACGCGAAATATCTGCGCAATTATGCTGAAACAAGAGGCGTTGTGCGCCGCGAAGGCAGAATATTGGATGTCGCATTGGACGGTGAAAGCGGCTTTGTCTCATCGGTCACGATGGACAATGGGGATATACTAGCAGGCGATCTTTTCATCGACTGTTCAGGGTTTCGCGGGCTGCTCATCGAGCAAGCCCTCAAAACCGGATATGATGACTGGTCCAATTATTTGCCCTGTAACAGGGCTGTTGCATTACCTTGCCTGCGCGAAGACGGAAGCGGACCACTGCCTTACACCCGTGCGACCGCACATTCGGCTGGATGGCAATGGCAGGTGCCGTTGCAGCACCGAAACGGCAATGGGCATGTCTATTGCAGCGACTATATGTCCGATGATGAGGCGCACGCGATCCTCGTCGGCAATATCGCGGGAAAACCCGGCGCAGAGCCAAATTTCCTGCGTTTCGTAACGGGTCGGCGCAAGAAGTTCTGGAACAAGAATGTTGTCGCCTTGGGCCTCGCCTCCGGTTTCATGGAACCACTGGAATCGACGTCGCTTCATTTGGTAAATACCGGCATCAACAAATTGATCGCGCTGCTTTCGCTCGACGGCGTCACGCAAGCGCAGGAAGACGCCTTTAACCGATTAACGGGTAAGGAATACGCGCGTATCCGTGATTTTCTTATTCTGCATTATAACAGCACGACACGCGACGACAGTCCGTTCTGGAATTATTGTCGCAACATGCCCGTTCCGGAAAGCCTGACAGAGAAGGTGGACCTGTTCCGTCAAAATGGTCAGATATTCCGCGAAGATGACGAGTTGTTTACCGAAACCAGCTGGGCCGCCGTCATGATGGGGCAGGGTATTAAAATGGGCGGGCACAATGCGATGGCGGATGCGGTGAAGGAACCGACTACGCGGCGCGAATTCGACGAAATGGAAAAATCGATCCAGTTTGTCGTCCAACATATGCCGACGCATGGCGACTATCTGAAGCAATATTGCCCGGCGCCAGCTTGAGAAGCGCTTGAAAGGGCGGGGTGCTTTATTGGATTTATGCCGGCGAAGGCGTCAAAATTGTCCTTCTCGGGGAGCCGCGACCTCAATGACATCGCCTGCGATGCTCACTGTGACCGGCGTTGTTGCCGCAACCTCCCCATCGATCGAGATATTCTGACGCGGCCGCGCATTTAGCTGCATGTTCGTACCGCGAAACTCCCGCGTCGTGCCGTGTCTTGCGCGCAATTTGAAGATAGTTGCAAACCAACTCCATGATAGCCCCCAGACACTGCGCCCAGTCACGGCCTGAATGACGATAACACCGCTGTCGACCTGCTGGCTTTCGATAAGCTCAAGCCCGCCATGGTGGCTGCCGTTCGCAATCCGGACCTCAGTTGCCCAGAATTTCTCCTTCAGGCCATCCTCGCTTGTGATGATGATCTTGAAAGGCCGAAAACGGACTGCGCACCATGATGCCCAAATGAGGTAGCCGACAATTCCAAGATACCGTTTCAGCCTATGTGGGACGGTCTGTGCGATCATTGGCGACAGACCAATCGCGGCTGCATTCACGAAATAATCGCCATCGATGCGCCCAAGGTCGATACGTTTGAGCACGCCATTTGCAATGACGTCAACGGCGCTGTCTATATCTTTGGGAATGCCAAGCGTTCCGGCAAAGCTGTTGGCCGTGCCAAGCGGAATGAATGCAAACACCGTGTCATGGCCTACAAAGAAATCCACATTTGACGATAGCGATCCGTCACCGCCACCGATGATGACCATAGGCGCCTTTGCCACAGCATTACGCACGGCTGGTTCCATGTCATCCGGATTATTGATTGCGTGCGCTTCGATAAGTTCGACGCCAGCGGCAATCAGCTTGTCGCGCACCTCATCAAAGACATCCGCACCGCTGCGGCTCATTGCGTTGACGATCAGTATCGCCTGCCTTGGAATTTCTCGGAGGACGCTCTCGCCCGTTGCTCTATCCATCATTGCTCCGGACCTGAAATCGACTGCGACGTCCAAATATTTCCATCATGCGTGAACTTTTCATGGCTTCCGCGCTGAAATTCGCGGCCGTTCCACGCAATCACCTGTAACTCGATCTCATCATAGCGGCGCGCATGGATCCAGTTAAAACTCTGTAATTCATTGTTGCGCAAACGTGTGGAGGTGGCTGTCCCAGCTTGCACGACAAGGACGGTATGTGCAGTTTCGACCATCTTGAGGGCGGATTCTGCATAAGTGCGGTGAAAGTGACCTGCCAAGGCAAGATGAACGCCAGCATCTGCGACGGCTTCGATGGCATCGCGGTGCCGCCCGACGGCTTCGCTTAGCTCGCCCTCTTTGGCAATTGGCATTGCAAACAGGGGGTGGTGCGTCACCAAAATGCGCGTCTTGCCTGCTGGAACTTCCGCAAAGCGATCGCGCAGCATTTCTATCTGCTCATAACTGATGCGCCCGTCCTTGATGGTCAATGATCGGGCGGTGTTGAGGCCAAGCACCGCAACTTCATCATTTTCGAACCAAGGACATAAATCATCTTCAATAAACCGCTTGTAGCGGTCTAGCGGCGCTGCAAAACGACGAAAGACATCGTATAATGGGACATCATGGTTGCCCGGCACAACCAGCGTCGGACAACCAGTGGAACGAAGGCGGTCCAAATATTCCGATGCCTGACGGAACTGATCCACTTTTGCGCGTTGGGTAAAATCGCCGCTGATGATGATGAGGTCTGGCTTATGCACTTCCATCCACGCTACTGATGCAGCGACGATATCAGGGTCGTGGGCGCCAAAATGGACGTCGGACAGATGCGCGATACGGGTCATGCTTCACAAACGCTAAACATTGACGGAAGTTCAAGCGATAAGCCCAGCATGACAAACTTCGCCGTTCCAATAGCTGCTGCATTGGACCCATGATCTCTGACAAGGCGGTATCGGGTGCGGAGCTTACACATGATCACTGCCGTCGGTGGCGAGCAATCGTAGCATTATCTGGGAAACCTTATCATAAAGCCTGTCCCACGTTCCTGCGGGATTATGGTCAGTTCTCCGGACAGTTGCTTGAGCAAACCGGTGACGATTTTCATTCCAAACCCAAGCGACGCCGCAATTTCAAAACCGGTTGGAACACCCACACCATTATCACTGATTGAAATCGAAATTTCGGTTTCGGTCGATGATATGGTCAGTTCGATGCAATTGCCGCTCGTTCCGGTAAAAGCGTATTTCAACGCATTGGTCAAAAGTTCGCCTACAATCAATGCGAGCGACACCGCGCGATCCATTTCGATGTCGATATTTGCCAATTCGTTGAACGTGATTTCGACAGAATCACCATCCGAAAACGCTCGTACCGTTTCCTGGGCAAAATCGCGCAAATAGCTGCCGAGATTAACCCTGTTGTGGTTCCCTGCTGCATAAAGATGCTGATGTAGCCGCGCCACGACATCCACTCGGGCACATGCTTGCTTCAATTTTTCTTGCAGTTCCGGGGACTGGCTTCGCTGTGCTTGCATCATCAGCAAAGACGTGACGATCTGAAGACTGTTTTTCACCCGATGGTTTACTTCAACGAGCAATGCATCCTTGACCGCCAATGCTTCCGCCAAGGCTTTTTCCGCTGCATGACGCGCGGTATCATCCTTTATTGTCAGAACTGCGCCAACTTTTTCGCCACCGGCGGCATATACAGGTTGCGCGTTACCAATGGCGAGTACCTCGTGTCCGTCGGGCCGACGGATCCGCCACCGAGCGCCAATGACCGTTTCGTCATTCACCACCGCGCGGGTCAAGGGCAAGGTTGTGAAAGGATGCGGTTCGCCGTCTTCAGTGAACAGACTGTAGCTTTGCGCATATTCTTCCGGAGCAACGTCCAGCTTTAAAACGCCGTGCAAGTCGTTGGCTGCTTGGTTGACGAATAAAATTCGGCCATCGGCATTCGTTATGATGATTCCCTCGGCAAGCTGCGCAAGTGTCGCCTCTCGATAGGATATGCGTTGCCGCTCGACCTCATACACTGCCTTCAGTTTCGTTTCCGCTTCCAATTGCGCGGAGATATCCGTGTGCACGCCAATCCATCGGATGAGTTGTCCGGCGGCATCGAAGGCAGGTTCTAATCTGGTTAAGAACGAACGGAACACACCATCGCGCCCTTTAAGACGCATGGTTGTCTCAAAGGGTAATTTCGCCGCAAATGCGGGCTCCCACGACGCAAGTATTCGGGGCAGGTCTTCGGGGTCATGGACCGACTTCCATCCGCCGCCCGCCATTTCCGCTGCCGTAGATCCGCAATATTCATGCCAGCGCCGGTTAAACCAAAAGATGCCACCATTTGCACTCGCTATCCAACACGGAATTGGCAGATTGTCAGCGAGTATTTGAAGTTCATCATTACTAATCTGATCGGAAAATATATCGGCCACCTGCTCCCCGTCTCCGCCAGCAAAGAAGTCGAGAACGTCTCTGCTCCAATAGGCTTTTCAAATATATTATACTTCACGTCAACAATTGGCGCGTGTCTTTGTTGCGTTGCAAGCGCCCCACATCATTGGGTACGGGTTACGCGGGATCAGCCGCCAGCCGTTCGAAAATTGCCAGAATTTCTTGGGGTGTTGCGTTAGTTATCGCACCAGCGGTGACCTCTTGCGGGCTCCACATCCAACTGCGCGCCGGGTCATCGCGCATGGCCCAATGCGGGAAAAGCCGATCGGTGACCTGGCGCGAAAATAGCAACGTCATTTCCACATGCCGGTCATCGCCTTCAATCCGGCGATAGGTGCTCTCAATCGCTGAATCAGGCCCTTCAATGAGTTGAAGATACATGTCGTGCCGGCAAATCAACGTCCCGGTGATGTCGCACGTGCTGTTACGGACGCGCGATATTGTCAGGATGTCGTCAAGCACTGAAGCGTCAAAACCAAATGGCTTGGATGCATATATAATCTGCGTAAGGGACATCAATTTTCCTCTGGATCAATGTTGCGCAAAAACCGTTGTTTTGCCCGAACCAAAGGCGATAACTTCATAACGATCGGCGGGGTATCCGGGGGCTTCCATGCCGGGGGAACCCATAGGCATTCCGGCGACAGCGAGGCCGCGGACTCCGGCTGGCTTCTTGGCGAGCACCCGTTTCATATCCGCAAGGGGAACATGCCCTTCAAAAGCAATCCCGTCGATGATCGCAGTATGACAAGACGCCAAATTTGCAGGCATACCTAATCGCTTATGTAATGGTGCCCGGTCAGTGGTGTTGACGACCTTTATCGTCCGCCCGAATTTTTGCAGGACTTGCGCCGCCCATTTTTCACAACAGCCACAGCCTGGATCGCGGTGCATAACAATATCGCCCGCTGCCATCGCCGATGTTGAAACAAGCGCCAGCGCCAGTGCAAAACTCTTCCCGATCAATATGCCAGTCCTTTTATAAGCCTGTGAAAAGGTGACCCATCATTTGTGGTTCATACCATCCATATCATGGCCTTCATGACCGGCTTTTTCACTGTCTTTAGCCTTGTCTTTGCAGCAATCCATTTTGCCCTGCTGTTCTTTTTTACAGCAGCAACATTCCATTTTAGCGTCTGGTTTCGCGACCTCTGCAGCCATCGCAACTGTGGACAAGGTCAGCGCAAGAACCGAAATCATCATTTTAAGTGTCACCACATTTTCCTTCGGTCTTATGCCCTTTATATGCCGTGGATGTACTACGACCTTTCTTCATCGGCAATGGCCTGTGTGACAGCCTAAACGAATATAGTGGACGGGTTCAGCGCCCCACTTTTGCGAAAAATGCAAAGAGCGCTGCGAGCAGGCTGCAAACCACCATCGCTGTGAACATTGCCGGGAGGCCGCCGATGCTATCGATCCAGCCTAAGGACGCCGATGCAAGCGTCCGGCCAAGATTAAGGATCGCCATAAAAACGGCAAATTGGGTGGCCGCAATCGCTGGGGTACATAACCGCATCGCAAGTGATCCTGCCGCCACGCCCCGGAGGACGACCAGTGCGTTAAACGTGAAAATTGCCGCAATGAAAATGGCAGAGTTTGTCCAATAGTCTTGCAGGAGGAGCATAATCGCTGCTGATGCGGCGGCAACCAAGGCGGTCACAATGAACATGCGGCGCGCACCCAAACGCGACGTCATCATGCCAAAGAACATAGCGCCTGCAAGGCCGGCCACCAGACTGGCCTGACCGCTCCAGCCACTGTAAACCGCTTTCTCCCAACCTAATACATTGGCCGCAAATATTGGCGCCAGTCCCAAAAATATTCCCCAGGCTGCGACGATAAAAACCAAAGCGGGGACCAGGATAAGGGTCTGTCTGGTAAACATTGCAGTGGCAAGGTTGCGAACGATTGGACCGAATGCACCCAGATGCAGGTCGAGATTGCGTTGCGAGGAACTGCCCTTGGTCCAGGGCATAAAGCGCTCGCCCGGGCGCTCGCGCACAAAGATCACCAAAATCAAAATAGCGATGATTATGGTTGCCAATGTTAAACATGCTGCCGGTAGGCCGACATAGGCGATAAGATATCCGGACAGAGCCGCACTCACAGCGATCCCGATGGCTTGAGCACCAAACATATAGCCATTGACGCGTTCGATTTCGTGCGGCGGCAGTATGTCGACTGCCAACCCGTCAACTGCCACATCCTGCACCGCCGACGAAAAGCCAAGCGCGAAGGCCAATGCGGCGATAAGACCGATTTGGTGCACGCCCGGATTGGCATAGGCCATCACTAAAAAGCCGACCGCAAGCCCGAACTGGCCGATAATAATCCAGGGCCGCCTGCGTCCCATAGGAAGGAAGGCGTATCGGTCCATGACTAAGCCATAAGCCAGCTTGAACGTCCACGGCAGGATAACCAGCGCCTGAACCCCGCCGATTGCAGCGGCAGAAGCGCCGTTTTGCGCAAGCCATGCGGGCAGGGCAAAATCGATCAGGCCAAATGGCAAGCCTTGGGCAAAGTACAGCAGGAATAAGGCCACAAACCGCAGGTTTCGATGTTCGCAAAGTGTGAACGAGGGGCCGCTATTTGTTGCGGTGCCGGTAACCGCGATCATTATCCGGCGTCCTGTAGCACAATATTCCAGTCATATTTCCCGGCCCCGCTCAGCCGCGCCAATGCGCGTTCCGCGCTGCTGCCGAGGTCCTGGTACAATCTGTCTGTGCTGTTATTTGCGCCATCATCGGAGAAATACATTTGGGTGATCAGCCGATGGCGCTTTCCCTGAACATCAAAGTGAATATGCGGAGTCCGCTTGCCAATTGGTGAGTCATAGGCAGCTGGCTTTATGGTCGTAATACGCCAGTCACCATTTGCACCCGTCCTGATGGAGGCATAGCCCTGAAAATGTGGATCAAGCGGCATCGTCGCTGTATCATTGGCATGCGCGTACCGGCCGAGTGAATTGCATTGCCACAGATCAAGCCGTGCACCGCTGACTGGATTGCCATAGCGGTCAAGGACACGCCCGGTTACTTGGATGACCTCGCCGTCTGCACGCTTTTTGTGCCCCTTGATCCAGGTCAAGTCGGCATCTTCGTCGGCCACACGTTCAATTGGGAAAAAGGGACCCATTGCCTGATCGGGTGTTGGCGCTAGCTCTACCGCAGCAACGGTTTTGGACGCGGCAATTGCACCTAGAGCCAATACCGAACCGCCAAATACGCGGCGTGAAAGCGAGTGTTTTGGATCAATCATAGAAAAATCTTTCTTCGCTAATGCGTCCGTCGCGGACAGTGAAAATGGCGATTTCGGTGAAGGGTTCAGCGAACCCGTTTGGCTGCCCGGCGATCATCATGTCGAGGAACAGAGCGAATTGATTGCCGGTCACAAAAGGGCCATCGATCGTAACATCACGCACTTTTCTTGAGACAAACCATCGCACAGTCTTCGCGCGCGCGGCATCAAAGCCCAAAACTTCTGCTTTTATGCCATCCGGAAGGTCATGCGGCTCAATGCTCCTGACATCAGCAGCCCAGTATCGCTCACGCGCAGCCACGAACTGGCCCTGACGCAGCATGGACGTGAAATCGCGGGCAATGTCGGTGATACTGGCCATCGCGTCCTCGCTAGAGGGATGAAGCAGATAATGTGGCAGGCGGCACCGCTGGGAGGTTACCGCCTGCCATGATCCTGAAAAGGTCGCATTTATTTCAGAATCATTTCCTGATACTCGGTCGAACCCATCAGATCGCGCATTTTGCCGCGCTCACCATTGGCGGTTGCCTGCTTGCGGTCATCCATGGCCATCATGGCATTGACCTTTTTGCGGAAAGCTTCCTGCTGGGCCGTTGTTTGATAATCCTTATATTCAACAATGAGGACCAGGTCGGGTTCGCCCTGCCGGGGATTGTTGACCGCCAGAACGTGATAATCCAGGACAATGCCCTCTGACTTGGCCAGGTCCTGATTTTTCTTCCAGGTCGTCGCCAGATAATCCATGTAATTTTCAAATTGTCCGGGCAGAACGTCGATCCGGCTTGCCTCCCACACCGTTCCCGGTTTGTAGTTTGACTCCTGCGCCATAACCGGGGCCGCCAAGGTGGCGGCGACCATGGCCGCGCCAACACATAATGATTTCTTGAATTGCATTGCCGTCTCTCCTGTTAACCGCCGCTTCGCAATGAAGTGGCTTCCCAAAAAAATTGGTCGTGCGATTGCAGACATGGCTTGCCGCTTGCAGAACCGCGTTTATCCGGCTTGCTCAAAGCTTTAATTATGTCTGCGATCCCGAGCGGAGAGTATGCGTTGCCGTAACGTAAAGTGCAATGCACCCTACCGTCAATTTATCGTCAATCCGACGTCAAATTGTGCTTGCCCTGATATCGATAGTTATATATTTGCGGGCGGGGGCAGCAAATCGGGCCAGCCATATTTGTCCCACGCCTTCGCCATTCCGATTCGCTGGGCGAACGGGATAAACTCCTCATGCTGCCAAATCTTGCGGATGGGGTCGATATCGGACCAAAGTGCGACAAAGGAGAGGGTATTGGCAGGGCTGATGTGATCGCCAAGTGATTTAAAGACCAGTGCAGCATTGCCTGTAAAAATGGCTGGGCCAGTGATCGCAAGGTCGGCCTTGTCGTGCAGGGTGCCATACATCATTTCTAGCCACTGGCCATAGATGAGGCGGTCGGTTTCCTGCCCGCTGCAAATGCCCTTGGCTGCGACCTGCCAATACGTGTCCATCAGTTCGGGAGTCATCGTCGTGCTCCCGACCGGGGGGAGGATGATGGTATTTACAAGTCGTTTGGTATGTTGATATTGTTCGACGGCGACATCATGCTGCCCCAAGGCGGCCGAGGCGATGGCGAGATACATTGACGGCCAACCAAGATCTACCATGCGTTGACCGGTCGCTTGGGCTGATTTCAGATCGCCGGAACCCATATGGATCGCCCAAAGCAATGCATATTTGCGGGGATCCACCGGATCCCGTTCGATTGCAGCATCGACATATGGCCGCGCTTGCTGTGTCCGGCCACAATAGATCAGGAACGACCCCAGCCGCATAGTCACCGCCGGATTTTCAGGTTCGCGGCGATATCCCTCAAACGCGGAATCGAGACCGCCAACAATGTCATTCTGTGTCCATCGGTGAACACCCACTAGCGAATGGGGATAGCCAAGTTCGGGCGACAGCGTGATGGCCCGTTCGGCACATTTTGCCATCCGCAGTGACGCAGCGTTGCGGTCGAGGCACTGGGTATAGACCGCCACGAGCTGATGCGCTTCGGCAAGCCACACCCAGCATTCGGCAAAGTCAGGATCAAGCAGCAGCGCCTCTTCAAAAAGGGTAACCGCCCTGTCCAATATGCCATCGCCAAATACCCGCGCACACAGCGCGCGGCCTTGCAGGAATAGGTCATAGGCCGCTTTGCTATGTGTCAATCCGCGCAATTGAGGCGGCCGCATCGCTATGCCAAGTGCGTTGCTGATTGCAGATGTAACGGCCTGTGCAATACTTTCCTGTAACGCAAAGACATCATCCAGTGTGCCGTCAAAACGCTCGCCCCACACCTCAAATCCGGTGTCGCCATCAATCAGATGGACATGAATGCGCACCCGCTCGCCCTGCCGTTGTACTGACCCTTCGATCAGGTGGGCAACGCTGAGCGCCTTGGCGATAGCGGGCGAGGGCAGATCGCTATCGCGAAAATGAAAGGAAGACGTGCGGCCAGCCACCAGCAACTGGGGCACCTGACCAAGCGTGGTGATCATCTCATCGACAACACCGTCTGCAAAATAGTCAAAACCTTCCTTGGTATTGAGCGCCTGAAACGGCAGCACCGCGATGCGCGTCTGTGTTTCAGTCGCTGTTGCCGTCAACATGGTCGAGGCTGAGGGATTATGCAGTGCCCACGCATTTGCCAGCGCCGCATGACCATCCATGTCACCGCATGTTGCAGCCGCGGCAAGCGCCTCGTCCACCGCAATTTTCAACCGCTGCTCCACTTGAGACCGGCGATTCAAAAGCCAGCCGTGAAATGCCTCGCCAAAATTCATCTGGTTGACCAGCGGCAAATTACCGATTGCGGATATCTGTTTTGCCGCCGCGACTATGTCCTGATTGGCTAACGCGGTTTCCAGTTCGCTAAGGTCAGTGGTGACGGCTTCTTTATTCAAGCTGAGGCTGTTGCGGGTGATGTGCACTATATCGCAACCAAACGGTTCAAGCAATTTGCCAAGGTCAAGCAAACACTGCCGAAGGCTAGCTTTGGCATGGCTTTCAAAACGGCCTGACCATAATAATTTGCTTATGTGGTCGCGGTCGATCGGATCGTCGCTATCCAGGCAAAGCATAGCCAATATTGCTTTTGCCCGGCGGTTGGAAATCGGGATGTCGCATCCGCCGGGAGTCTTCAGCTTGAATTCGCCAAACAGCGATGCATGGACGCGGACATGCGCCAACTTACAAGCTGTATGTCGTTGTATTTGGTCCACCCCAAACCGCCCCCAACCGGTGCACGGCAACGTATCGTAAATCGCGCAAGGGGCAATGTTAAATTAATCAGGCTACTCGGCAGGCGAAGTGCGCCCTTTAGAAATATGCAAGCACAGCAATGGATTGCTGCAAGAAGATTGCCGAGTAAGGTGCTTTCAGAAATTGATTTGGGAATTTAGGCATAGGTATGTCCATTCCAAAACCGGTCTGGGGCCGTTCCACATTATGGAACCCAAACGGCTGCTATTTTAAATTCTCAACAGAGACCCAACCCTTCGTGCCAAAATTGTCTGTTACTTCGATAAATAGTCCATTTCGCTTGCCCGTTGGGTTTAGTTTCGTACATTCCCTAAGGGAACGGAGAGCCGCTGCTTTCACATTCGGTTCTGCAAGCATTGATGTGTTCACAGCTACTGTCGCACTTGAAGAAGCCGCCGCTGCCGGTTCCTGCGTCGGCATCGACGTGAGCACGGACTGCTGGCCAACGACTGCGTTGAACGCAGTCACGAACGCTTGGGTCAACATCTGACCATCTTTGGTGCTCCCGTAGCCGGAGGCGTTCTGCACCAAGCCGCCTGTGCCGCCGAAAGTAAGCGTCGATTTTTTTACTGTTCCGGACCCAGAAACAAGCGTTGTACCAGTCGCAGGGTTAATTACGCGGATCCCGGCTGCAACAGTTTTCTTTTTTCCGCCTAATCCGCCAAGCATGCCCAGAACGGCCCCGCCCATCGGAACATTGCCGAGAAGTTGTCCGGCAGCCCCAGACCTTACGAGTCCTTCCACCGCAGCGCCTTTGGCCATCTCCATGCCCTTGTCCACTTCCTCCGCGTCACCTGCAATGACGTTCATTAGATAAGTGACCGGCTTTCCGCTTGCCATGTTGTGTGGCGTAAAACACCCAGACTCGATCGCCATCGCTGCGATTAATTCACGCGGGCTGCCCAGATTATATTTGACCCAACCTTGAGTGTCACCTTCGACGACTGCTATCGTACCCAGATTTGTTGAACATTTTGCCAGTTCTACCGGCGCTTCTTTCGCGAAGACCATGCTGTTTAAAGACAACGCCATTATTGCCGCAGTTGCTGTTTTTTGTCCAAATTTCATGATCGTTCCCCTGTTGATTCCCAAGCTTATGTCAGCAAGCTCAGATTTTATTGTAAATACGCGACAGGCGTGCCACGTATTAAAGAAGTCCATCCAGATTTAAGCAGGTGAATATGGCTGATGTTAAAGTACGTTTCTTTCAGCCCCACGAAGCTCTAACTGGCTATATTACCATTTACTACCTAACCGAGGTGACCGCCCAAGATGGAGAGCGCGTTACCGATTACCTTCATCCGGAATGGGCTAACTTGCGTTTTATTCGTGGTGTATTGCCACTCGCATCGATCGGCGTTGGGCCACTATTAGAAACGCATGCGGTCAGCGTGACTGGTCCTACCAGCCGCGCTTGCCAATTCGCTGCTGGAAATATGCGCGCGTGGGGTGTCGGATTACTGCCTTTAGGCTGGGCTCGCTTTGTTGGCGCTCCAGCTGAGATATATGCTGACCGTTTTGTGGATGGTGCGGCGGATAAAACGTTTGCTCATCTAAGCGGGCTAGGTAGCGTGCTATGTCAGGGCAATCTAGAGCTTGACCAAGAGTTGGGGGAAATCGATGCCCATTTTTTGGCCTTATTAAATGGAAATGACGATGAAGAGGAAGATCAGCGCATCATCCTAGCCCAGACAGCACTAGTGGATAGCGATGTATCTTCGGTGCTCCAGTTTTCTGAACTTGTCGGTATGTCACCACGATCAACAGAGAGGCTGTCACGACGCGCGTTCGGCTTTACGCCAAAATTGCTTTTGCGGCGCCAACGGTTTCTTCGTTCACTATCTCAATTCATGCTTGACCCATCGATGCGCTGGATCGACACACTCGACAATCAATATTTTGACCAGGCGCATTTTACGCGCGATTTCAAAAGGTTTATGGGGATGTCGGCTCGACAATATGCAAGTTTGGGTCACCCCATTTTGGGAGCAGCAGCACGTGCGCGGATGGCTTCAGCCGGTGCCGCAATGCAAGTGCTTCATTCTGCACCGGAACGACCAGAATTAGCAGCGGGGTGAATATTATATCCATTTGTAGGCTGAACCAAAGTATCTTGGCTGTCTGCATTTGGGCGCGAAGCTGTCGTGCCGCCAACTGCCCAAAACGGTTGCTTTTGGTTTTAATTGGCTAAAAGTTGCCGTTCCGCTTCCCACCCAAATGCGGTCGTTCCGAGAGCGGTGACAGTCGCCTGAATGCTGCCGCAGCGTTGATCATGGTATTCGTCTAGTCATGATGGCCGGTTTTGGGCGGATTGCCGACAGTCGGCTCGCAGGTGACTTGGCAGTCTGAGCGGACGCGAATGCAAGATTGGGTAGATGAGCTGTCTCGGGCAAATAAGGCAGCATTTTCGTCAGAAGATTCGCGCCTATTTTTGCGCCCTTGCTTTGTGATCTGCCAGATGGAGCTTGGCCGGGCACGTCCGAGCCGTTATCATGCGGCAATGCGTATTGTACTTTTGCCTTTGGTTGCCCTGTCCCTCATCGCTGCCGGGCCGATCGATCCCGCGCGGATCAAGGCCGATGTTCAGACCCTGTCTTCTGATGACTTCGCTGGACGAGGGCCGGGCGAGGAAGGGGAGGCGGCCACCATCGCCTACCTGGCCAAGCAGATGGCGGCGGCGGGGCTGGAACCTGGCGGCGAGGATGGTGGCTGGTTCCAGACGGTGCCGCTGGTACGGCTCGACACGGCTCCAGGTGGGACGGCGACGATGCGCGCTGGTGAAAAGGTGACAGTTCTTCGCGATGGACCCGATCTCGACATCAATCCGACAAATGCGGGTGTGACAAGCCTCTCCGATGCACCTCTGGTCTTTGCAGGCTGGGGAGCACCCGACCCGGCGCGGGGTTGGGATGCGTTCCAAGGGGTGGACGTCAAGGGCAAGGTGGTCATCATGCTTGCTGGGGACCCGGACTTGGAGGGCGGCAAGGACCTCGGATTCGGTGGGCGGTCCCTGGTGTTCAGTGGGCGCGGCGGTACCAAAGCAGCGGCAGCGGCAAAGGCGGGCGCTATTGGCGTGCTCTTCATCCATGAAGCTGCAGCCTATAGCTGGCCCTATGCCCAAGCCGGCGATAGCATCCGCGTGCCAAGTTTCGCTTATGCGCCGCTCAAGTCCAACACACTCCAGTTCAGCGGAATAGTGCGCGGGTCTGCGATCTTGCCCATCCTTGCGCGATTAGGGCTCACCCTTCCGGCATTGAAACAGCGGGCGCGTTCGGCCGCTTTCAGGGCATTTGCGTTAGAGGCAACCGTCAGTGTTTCCGCGACCAACATCGCTAAGGAGGTGGTCAGCCACAACGTCGTCGGCATCCTGCGCGGAGCGGACCGGCCGAACGAGTTTCTCCTTTACGGCGCGCACTGGGACGCCAACGGGCACAACGGTCCTGACCGGAGTGGCGACACGATCCGCAACGGGGCGGTCGACAATGCAACCGGCACGGCCGAACTGCTGGAGGTGGCGCGAGCCTTCTCGGCCGGCAAGCGGCCGGCGCGCTCAGTTGTATTCGCGGCTTGGACAGCCGAGGAAAAGGGGCTGCTCGGAGCGGAATATTACGCTCAGCACCCGCTCTATTCGCTGGCGCGCACCGCGGCAGTCATCAATCTCGACCCGCATGTCGTGCTGCCAGCGGCCCGCAACCTTGAGCTTATTGGGCCGGGGCAGACCGACCTCGAGGGCCTGCTCGTCAAGGCCGCAAGCGAGCAGCGCTTGCAGGTTGAACCTGAGCCCAGCCCAGAGGCTGGCTGGTACTTCCGGTCCGACCATTTCCCCTTCGCGCAACGGGGCGTGCCGGCACTTGCCTTCCGGGCGGGGCGGGACCTTAAGGTTGGAGGGGTCAAGGCCGGTCAGCAGATCGTCGAAGCCTATAATGTGCGCTGCTATCACCAGCCGTGCGATGAATTCAGTGCCAGCTGGACGTTTGCGGGCACCGCGCAGGAGGCGCTCGCCGCCTACAGGGTTGGGCAGATGGTGGCGGACGCAGTGTACTGGCCCGGCTGGCTTCCAGGCAGTGCTTACGCGGCAGCGCGCCGATCAAGTGAAGGTGAGCGGCGCTAAGACTCATCTGCGTCGATCGTGATCGGTGCGAACCTAGCTGCCGTTCCACAATTCTTGGGAGTTCGTTCAAGATCGATTGCTTATCAGCCGTGAAGGTCCAGGTTGGGCTCAGCCGAATGGCTGAACCTGGGCCGGGATCTGACTGTCTGGTTTTGGGATCGCCACGAAGTTTAGAGCACGCTAAAATCCATTGGGGCGTTTCGGTCGAGCCACTGTGGCGCTGCGGGCATGGGGTATTTTAATCCGGTCGAGCAATTGAATAACACCGCTCTGTCGGAGTGCGTAACATGTCCCAGCGCAAGGGCATCATGGTAAGCCGCAAGTGTTGCTCCACCTTCAGGACAAAGCAACAATCCGTCCAGCTTTGCTGTTTGCAACACTGCATGTTCAATCTGCTCGTCATTCACAGCCATCGCTATGCCACCGCTTTCACGGACTGCGCGTAATATCATGAAATCACCTACAGCCTTGGGAACGCGGATTCCAGCGGCCACAGTGTGCGCATTTTCCCAACGCTCAGCATGTTCGACGCCGTCATCGAACGCTTTGACGATTGGCGCGCATCCTGTCGCTTGCACAGCGAACATTTTTGGACGTTCTGGACCTATCCAACCAAGTTCTTCAAGTTCGTTGAAAGCCTTCCACATGCCGATAAGGCCAGTTCCGCCTCCGGTTGGGTAAAAGATAGCGTCCGGCAGCTTCCAACCAAGCTGTGCGGCAAGCTCCAGACCCATCGTTTTCTTGCCCTCGATCCGATAAGGCTCCTTCAAGGTCGAAAAATCGAACCAGTGCCCCTCAGCTGCTCCTTGGCCTACAATCACGCCACATTCATCAATCAACCCGTTCACGCGCCATACCCTGGCACCCTGCAAGGCAATCTCCCGGACATTAATTTCAGGCGTATCTTCAGGACACAGAACTATGGTCTCAATGCCGCATCGCGTTGCATATGCGGCCAAAGCTGCGCCAGCATTGCCGTTGGTTGGCATGGCTATGCGCTTGATACCAAGCGCTTTGGCCATTGAGACTGCCATGACCAATCCACGTGCCTTGAAAGATCCTGTAGGCAATCGTCCTTCGTCCTTCACCAGAACATTTGCGCCGCCTGATTTGGGTATGGGCACAAGCGGAGTCTCAATCTCACCAAGACTGACGATGTCTTCGGTGTTCCTTACCGGTAGCAACTCTCTCCAACGCCATAGATCAGTGCCACGACCTTCCAGCTCGGACCGCGACAGATGCGCGCGAATAGCAGCAAGATCGTACCGAACGAGCAACGGGCGTCCAGCGCGCGAAAGTCCATGGATTTGATCAGCAGGATAAATCTCACCCGTGATTGAGCATTCAAGATGCGTTACAAACGACTTGCGTTGGGCAACGATGTTGTGGGCTAATTCCATTGATACGATCGCTCCGATTAATGTGTTAGTATTCAAATATTTGAGCAATAACCGCCGTGGGGTCAACTCGTCATGAGTTGACCAATTGTCGAACGCACCGGCGTTACTTCTGCGTAAATAAACAGGCTGGAGCCTTTCAGAAGCCCCCGCTCAAAACAAAAATGTTAATCAACAATTGGCAGCCACACAGCGCTAGCAGTCGCTCCGCCGCGTTCTAACGTTACGGTCGCCTTTTGATAATCAGATTTCTTGGCCAAGAAAATGTTAGGCACAAACTTCTGCGGGTTACGATCATACAACGGAAACAGGCTTGATTGGATCTGTACCATGATCCGATGCCCTGGTTGGAACACATGATTTACTGTTGGGAGCCGAAAACTGTAGCGTTGCACTTTTCCAGCCGGAATCGCCGTTGGCTTCTCGAAGCTGTCCCGATAGCGGCCTCGGAATATGTCGAGCGAGATCGCTAACTGATATCCCCCCATTTTAGGCTCGGTCGCCATTTCATCAGGAAACACATCAATAAGTTTCACAACAAAGTCACCATCACTGCCCGACGTCTTTGCAAAAATCTCCGCTAACGGGGCACCAGACAGACGCACTGCTTCAGTTAGTACAGGCGTTTGATATGTCATTACGTCAGTTCGGCCGTCGGCATGGCGTTGGTCAGAAACAAGCCAGTCGCCCCAGCGACCATCACTGAAATTCACCGGACGAGGTAAATGCGGCACAGGTTTGTCCGGGTCTGAAACATAGCTATCACCGCCTTCTGCACCTTTGTCAAAGCCGAGCACACCATCATCTTTCAGATAAATAGCCTTGAGTGGTGCGGCGCATTTCGTTGGGCAGGCTAATGGCCAATCGGAAAACCTATCCCAGCGGTTCTCACCCGTATTATAAATGGTCGCGGCTGGCAGATTGGCTGCTGGGCCATCCTTTAGGTATTGGTTGAAAAGGGGCAGCACCATCTGCTCGCGGAAGTAGGCAGCGGTATCGCCGTCCCACTTGAACTCGCCCAGCTCTCGTCCCTCGCGATTAATTTGGCTGTGCCTCCATGGCCCCATAACCAAAAAATTGTTGGCCATTTTGCCCTTGGCTTTTAGAGCTTCCCACGCAGTGATTGCTCCGTACATGTCTTCCTGGTCCCACAGCCCCTGTTCCCACAACGTCGGCACATTGGACGGGTTGGCAGCAAGCAGCTTATCCAGAGCTTGCCCCTGCCAGAAATCGTCATAGGCTACATGGGCGACCATTTTCTGCCATGCGGGCAACTGGTCGAACCCCGATGCCTTTGCCCATTCGTTTGCCCCACCTAAACGGCGGAACTCTTCATAATTATCATATATGCCGGTCGAAGGGTCCTTGCCTTCGCCCTTGTATCCAGTCTGTGATCCGATCCATCCTATATTGGCTAAGCGAAAGGCACCGTAATGGAACCAGTCGTCGCCCATCCAACCGTCGATCATCGGACTTTCAGGAACAGCAACCTTGAGTGCAGGGTGCGGGTTAAGTAGCGCCATGGCAACCGTGAAGCCTTCATAGCTCGATCCGATCATACCGACGCGGCCGTTGGATTCGGCAAGGTTTGCTTTCTTGACCAACCAATCAATCGTATCG
The DNA here is from genome assembly GCF_046596595.1 of Sphingorhabdus sp. Taxonomy (GTDB): domain Bacteria; phylum Pseudomonadota; class Alphaproteobacteria; order Sphingomonadales; family Sphingomonadaceae; genus Sphingorhabdus_B. Next base: position 59,260 of record NZ_JBKJMB010000036.1, on the reverse strand, counting down.
TACGCATCGGTTACATGATCGACACTGGTTGGATTGAGCGGCCCACGCACAGGGCGGGTGACGATATAGTCGCCCTCCGACTTATATTTTCCCCGAATGTCTTGATAAATACGAATATACCCAGCCTTCACGAATATCTCATCGGCCAAGGGCAGCGTGGAGAGGATATGCGGGCTATCCATCCGGTTGGCGCGCTTTGAAGCATTGTATGGCGTGCGCGTCAGGACGATCGGCGCGTTCGCTGTTCCTTTGGGAAACACTATCACAGTGTAAAGCTTTATGCCGTCTCGCATCGGGATCATTACTTCCCGTTTTACATAGTCGTTTGCATCTTCAGGAGGTAAGAATTTTTCTGGGATGTCGCTAGGCGGAAACTTAGCCTCTTGGGCTAATGCCAATGAAGGTACCAGAAGCGAGAACGTAATAAGCGCAACAATAATTTGCACTTTTGATAAGAATAGCTTCGTCATCCAAAAAATCTTTCTGAGGGTCGTAGTCTGGGGGAAAAACAGTTGGGAAGTTTAAATCGATCTACCCATAGCAAATAGCGCATCAATTTTGTGGGCATTCTGATCTTGGATGCTCCTGAAGAATTTTGGGCGTTGGCAGGTGGTACCGCGACTACAAAAATGCTGCCAAAAAAACCCATATTCAGCCGCTGTTTTCATCCGCCACTTTATCCTGCCACATGTCCCTGAGGGCTGTTTATCCATTATTTGGCTCGTGCTGCAATCCACTCGTCTACCCGGCGTTCGAGTATTGATAGAGGCTGCGAACCGGATGCGATGAGGAGATCATGGAATCCCTTAATATCGAATTTATTGCCCAGCGCCGCCTCGGCCCTCTTACGCTCTGCGATAATCTTGATCATGCCGATCTTATATCCCGTGGCCTGCCCAGGTAGGGTAATATAGCGACGGACTTCGGAGCGGGACCGTTCGATTGGTTGCCGACCCGTCGTGTTCATATATGTCACGGCTTCATCTTCAGTCCAACCAAGCGCATGAATACCGGTATCGGTCACGAGGCGCGCCGCGCGGAACAATTCGGCATCCAACCGCATAAAATCAGCCGCGACGTCAGGAAAAGCATTCATTTCCTTGCATAAGGCCTCAGCGTAAAGTCCCCAGCCTTCACCAAATGCTACATAGCCGGTCACTGAACGGAACTTTGGTCCTCCACTTTGCCGGACCTGGATGTCGCCTTGGGTATTGTGGCCTGGAACGGCTTCGTGACACATCAGTGTATAAAGTGCTGCAGGGTCGCCAGTATTTCCGGCGAGGTGAACATATGTGCGAGCAGGACGCACACCATCGGGACTTGGCGCCGATGCATGCGCTGCGCCACCGGCAACTTCACTAAAAGCTGGCTCGCGAACCACCTCGATCCGGTAAGCTGGCAACATACCAAAATATGCCGGAAGCAAAGTGCGGGTTTTAGCGACAAACGCATTGGCGGTGGCGAGATATTCGGCGCGTGAGGCGTCGTCATAGGGCTTGGGCGGAAAAAGCTTTGCGCGTTCGGCATAAAAAGCGCTTCGGTCCTTGAATCCTGCAGTTTGTGCCAACGTATCCTGCTCGGCTTCGATCCGCGCCACCTCTTGAATACCAATCTTGTGGATCTGGTCGGCGCTATAATCAGTCGTTGTATTCAGTTTTAGCTCGTTTGCATAATAAGCGGCACCGCCGGGTAGCGAAATAGCGCCGACGCGACCACTCGGCGCATCCGGCAAACTGGCCTTCGCCCATTCAATCACTCGACCATAAGCAGGTTTTAACGCCAATATGGCAGCGCGCGCTTCCGCAAGCAGCGTGTCGGCTTCTTTGCGCTGAAGTTTGTCTGACGAGACGAGAGCTTCAGCCTTCGTCTGAACGTCCGCCCACAATGCCGTATCGGGGCCTTTATCAAATGGGGCGCCGCTAGTCAGCTTTTCACTGCCTCCGATAACAGTTTCGATCTGAAATTTTGGCGCTCGAACGCCAGCACGCTCGCTGGCCTTGCTTCGGTCGATTGCGACATCGAGCACAGCCGGTATTCCGCGCAGCCGAGCGATATAATTCCTCAAGTCCACGACATCTGCAACGCTGTGCGTATTGACTAAGAAATCGGCCAATTGGCTATGCGCTGAATATAGCCGAGAATAAAAAGGTGGCCGATAGACCCGGTTTGCATCGGCAATGACTGCACGATCAGCTTCAAGTGCCCAGATGTCGTAATTTACCTGCGCTTCGGGTGAAAGAGCGTCGCGATTAAAACTCGCCTTCATTCGGGCGACGCTTGCGTTACGCCAAGCGACTTGATCCGCTGCAGCCTCGTCGCTTATGTCATTCCAACGATCTCCTCCTTCTTTCATGCCCAGACGTGTGGCAATCTGAGGCTGCTGCTTCAGATACTCGCTGAATTCACCGTCGAGAAATGCAGTTAGACGGGCGTCCTCCGTTTCAGGAACCGCCGCCAGCGTAAGCTCTTGCGCACGCGCAGGGCTAACTGACAAGAGTGATGCCGCGATTGCAGTGACAACGCAGGCGTTCAGAATGATTTTCATTTTATCTCCGCAGATGGATAGCAATGGTAATGGTCCAGATGTGTAATGAGAAGCTTACTCAGCTAATCGACTGTCAGCCATTGCCAACAGCATCAGCAATCCAGTCGACATGCCTTTGACGCTTTGATTTTTTTCCACGTCAATCCATTCGTCGAGTGAATGTGCTCGGCCGCCACTACCGCCCGAACCTATCGTCAAGGCTGGGATACCTATACTCATGGGGAGATTGGAATCGGTAGACGAAGACACCAGTTTTGGTTTCAATCCATTTGCACGGATAGCACTAGTAACAATTTGCGTGATGGCCGCGCGTTCGTCCGTCATCCCGGCTGGACGATCGCCGATCAGCTTGGTTTCGGCAACGATTTCACCTTCACGTGTTGAACGGGCAGCGTTCTCGGCATTCGTGCTTTCCTGCACGATAGATAGAAACCGTTGTTCGACTTTGTTTAGCTCGGCAGGACTTTCAGAGCGGAAATCAAATTCCATGAACACTTCATTTGGAATGGAGTTAACTGACGTTCCTCCGCCCGTGACCGATGCAGCATAAGTCGTTTTGGGTGAAACGGGAACAGCTGTTTTGTATAACTCGGTAACGGTCCGGCCCATGACCACCATGGGATTTACCAGACCGAACGCACTGTAGCTATGGCCGCCCGGCCCTTTATAGGTGATCCGATATCGCCGCGAACCGACGCCACCGTTGACGACACGTTCCGGGTCAGTGCCGTCCATCGACAGAAACGCCTTCACGCGGTCTTTGTATTTCCCCTTTGTCAGAAGGTACCGCACGCCGCGCAGGTCGCCGGGGCCTTCTTCACCAACATTGCCAACGAATAATATGTCAGTGCGTGGACGGACATTCTTGTCCTTCATGGCACGCGCATATGCGAGAATGACGGCCAGGCTTCGGGTATCGTCCCCAATCCCTGGAGCATAAAGTTTGCTGCCTTCACGACGCACTTTCAACGGCGTTCCTTCGGGAAATACTGTATCCAGATGGGCGGCAAGGACAATTACTGGACCACCTGCGGGCCCTGATCCGGGATAAAGGCCGGTTGCATTCCCCTCAGCATCAATCTCGACATCCTGAAGGCCCGCGGCCAGAAGCATATCCCGATACGCCTTTGCACGTTCTGCCTCCTTGAACGGCGGCGCCGGGATTTCAACAAGCTTTATGACATCTTCAACGATGCGCTCATGTTCGCTATCAAGTTGTTTGACCATGGCGATATAGTTTGCACTTTTTGCGACCCGTTGCACCGCTTCGTCGCTTTTCGCTGGCGTCACCGTCGATGCTAAGGACGCAATCATTATCAAGCCTGAGGTTAACTGCATATGCGACATCCTTGTTTTTGGTTTTCAACAATAGCCATGCGAACACCGTTAGCTGAAAGCAAGCCTCTTGCAGACATTCGCCTAGGCATGATTCAACGCTATTTACCGTCGTCAGTCCCCGTCGGTTTCTCCAGCACCGGAAATTGAATGCCAAGCTGGTCTAGATAGGTCGGATATCGCACTGGGTCATAATAATATTTGCTGAGCTCAGGCTTGTAGCGGGCCATGATCTCGGCGTTTATCACGATCGCGGGTTTGTCGTCCGGTCCGATCATCGGCAGATATTTCTGCGTCTTGGTTTGGACGTTTGTGAAATAGTCTTTTGCCGCCTGGCGCAGCTTGGCATCAGTGAGAAGATCAAGTGTGGTCATAGCGATTACCTTTGCGCCCGCTACCACGCCTTTGTGTGCAATGGGCGTCGCCATCGCGATTGCATTCGACCAATGATGGCCAGGCAGTTCCGGAATGTTGGACGGATAGTTGATGGTAATCGTCGGGACGGTCCATGACACATCGCCGATGTCGTCGGACCCGCCGCTTTTGGGTTCCGCCAACGGTGACTTAAGCTTTTTAAGCTCGACAGCAAGACCCTCCTGCTTCTCTGCTTGGGTATTCTTCTGGACGAGCTTGGCAAAGGACTGTTCTCCAGAAGTCCATTTCGGGAGCCCGACCGCTTTAATGTTTTCATAGGCAGCTTCCGCAATCGGCCGATTGAAGTGCCTCGGGGCCGCAGAGCCAATGATGCGGCGCGTGACCGTTGTATCTGTCATCTTCGCGGCAGCTTCCGATATCACATTGCCGATGTCGAAGCTTTTCTGAATGCCCTTGAAATCCTGTTCGCGGAAGAAGTACCAAACTGACGCCACGGACGGCACAACGTTCGGCTGATCGCCACCGTCGCTGATGACGTAATGCGAGCGCTGCTCGGGGCGGAGATGCTCACGCCGCATATTCCAGCCCATGTTCATTAGCTCGACGGCATCGAGTGCTGAGCGGCCACGCCACGGGGCCGCGGCCGAATGTGCGCTTTCGCCGTTGAAGGTATACTCAACCGATACAAGACCGGTGCCCGATGGCTGGCCCCATGCTGTTTCGAGGTTACTACCAACATGCGTGAACAGCACTGCGTCAACGTCTTTGAATACGCCAGCGCGCACCATGAACGCCTTGCCCGCCACCAGTTCTTCGGCGACCCCCGGCCAAAGCACCAACGTGCCAGCAATGTTGTGACGCTTCATCAGATACTTGACCGCTAGCGCCGCGACGATATTCACCGCCTGTCCGGAATTATGCCCTTCGCCATGCCCGGGGGCGCCTTCGACGAGCGGCTCACGCCATGGGATGCCTGGTTTCTGGTTGGCCTTCGGAATGCCGTCGATGTCGCTGCCTAATGCGATCACCGGCCCTCCGGATCCGTTGGTCCAGCGGGCAACCCAGCCGGTTGGAAGTCCTGCAACGCTGCGCTGGATCTCAAAGCCTTCTTTTTCGAGGATGTTGGTCAGATATCTGGCGGTCTCATATTCCTGGAACGCAAGTTCGCTGAAGCTGAACAAGGAATCGTTGATCTCCTGGGCCATTTTCGTGCGTGCCTCAACTTCGACCACAGATTGAGACTTGAGAGTGCTCACTGGCGGTGCAGCTAAGGCTGATGCCGCTGACCCGCAGATCAACACTAAAACAATCGCTGAAACAGCGAACCTTTGCCTGATCATCACACTCTCCCATCTTCAATGTATCGCTTAACGTTATCGGTCGAATTTCTCAAAAGCAAACTGTGCGGAAGGCTCATGAGCAAATGTCCGCTTTCCAGAGAGTCCCGGGTACATGCGATTCACTGATTTTGAGAGTAATGCAGAACGGCTCCAAATAGCTGCCTTTGCGCTTACGACAACATTGCGGACTTTAGTATGCCGCCGTATCGCCGCCTAAGGAGAAGTGATTTGCCGTATTATATTGTTACAATGACTCACCCGGATGGCGAAGGTTGGGGTCTGCATGTTCTCGCGCATGTTGCCTTCCTCAAACGGTTGATCGATGCAGGACAGGTTCTGGTTTCTGGGCCGGTTAGTGGCCTTGGTAAGAGGGCGGGGTTCATAATTATGACGGTAGGAAGTGTCACCGAGGCTCGTGATCTCATCGCGCAAGACCCGTTTGCGGTAGAAGGGTTAATCGACGAACTTACCATTTTGGAATGGACGCCCATGTTCGGCTCTCTAAACGGGACTAAGTCAGCTCTTGCAAGTTGAGGGACGATTCTTCTTCCCGCAAAGGGCTGCGTCATGACAGATGTGCCAAAGATGATTGCTGATTTAACAAGCGCAATAGAAGACCCGCAGGGCATCGCCTTGGAAGCTCAAGCGCCGACCCTGTCATCAGACACTCAGCTTTGCCTACTTGCTTCATTTGCTCTGGCTTGACCTCTTCATGAGCAATGTCCCAAAGACCAGCAAGGCCTCTTCGGAGTTGCCGTCCTGAATGTGGCGGATGATCCTTACACAGGCTGTTAAAACGGCCTCTCGATGTCAGAGCGGCGTGCGACCACAGCTCTCTTGCGGGCAGCGCGAGCGGCCGGAGTGCTGGGTGTGCCGAGTATATGCTCTATTTGCGATATCGTGCAGTCAACCGTTGCGCCGTTTCATCAAGATGCCGTCTTTTCAAAGTGTGCTCCGATAGGCACGTCGACCAAGTTGCTCGCGGGTAAAATATTGGTCAAGTTCGAGACCTAGTTCCAATGCGGCGTGCGGTTCCAACTAATGCTGGTAGATCGGATTGTTGACTTCGATATAGGTAGCGTCGCTTGCCTGCAATACTGCGCGATGCTTTGCACTCTCTGCATAAAAATCCTCACGTGCAAGAAGTGCGCTGCGCGAGTTTTCTGGAGTATATCAATGAATTAACACGGACACAGCAAACACTGGCCTCGTCTAACCTATTCTAAGTCATTGAAAAAATGGTAGACGCTGAGGGGTTCGAACCCACGACCCGCTGATTAAGAGTCAGCTGCTCTACCAACTGAGCTAAGCGTCCCCATTTCGGGCTGGCCAGATGCGCATGCCCGTTTGGAGCGCCGCCTTTGATGGGATTCTTGGGCTTTGTCAAGCGAAGCTGCGGGAATTATTGGAATTGGCCGCGCTTTGCACCGGGGTGGCGCTCGATGGACATGATGATCCCGACACATAACATCATTGTCAGCATCGACGACCCGCCATGGCTGACAAAGGGCAGGGGAATGCCGGCAACAGGTGCCAGCCCCACGACCATGAGCAAGTTGATCATGATGTAGAAAAATATCGTGCAGGTCAGTCCCACAGCGACAAGCTGGCCATAACGGGTCTTGCTTTGCATTGCGACGCTTAATCCCCAGCGCATAAGCAGAAAATAGAGAAATAAGATGAAGAAGCCGCCGACAATTCCCCATTCTTCCGCCATAGTTGCAAAGACAAAATCGGTGTGGCCTTCGGGAAGGTAATCGAGGTGGCTTTGCGTGCCGTTTCCAAAGCCTTTGCCAAAAATGCCGCCTGAGCCGATGGCAATTTTGGATTGGGTGATGTGATAGCCAGCGCCGAGGGGATCATTTTCGGGGTTAAGAAAGATGAGGACGCGGTCCTGCTGATAAGCCTTCATACCGAAAAAATAGACCAACGGGGCGAGGACGGCGACGCCAGCGCCGGCGCCAATAAAATAAATAAGCGGCAACCCTGCCATGAAGCCCACCACAGCAAGTCCAAAGGCATATGCGATCGCGGCATCGAAATCCGGCTGGATAATGACCAAGGCACTGGGCAACACCAATAACGCGACGAGCGGCCAAATCGCATCAATCCCGTAAATGCGGTTGGGCGGCAGCCGGTCAAAAAACCACGCAGCGGCCAGCACCATCACCGGTTTCATCAATTCGGAAGGCTGAATGGTGATGAAACCCAGGTTGATCCAACGCCTGCTGCCGCCGCCGACAAACCCCATCAACTCGACCACTACCAGCAACACCAACAGGATCAGGTATAGCGGAAAGGTGGTATTTTTCCAGAATTCCAGCGGCATACGCGACATCGCAATGGCCATGGCAAGCAGCGCCAAAAAGCGCAGGACGTGCTTGCCTGCCCAAGGTTCGAAATGGCCCCCTGCGGCCGAATATAATACCATCGCGCCAAAGCCAACCAATGCCATCAGGATGAATATGACGCGCCATGGCAAAGCCGCAATCGGCGCGGGGACGATGCCGTTCATGTCGTCGGGTCCAACGGCGGTGGCGGTGCAGGTTGCCCCTGAAACGCGGCATATTTGGATGCCAAGCGCTGTTCGATATTGCCGCCCCAGCCCGCTTCAAGCGCCTCTAGCGAGGCCATCGCCTGATCGCGGTCATACAGGAAGGTCAAAACATCTTTGGCAATCGGCGCCGCGGCACGTGCGCCACCCATACCATGTTCAATGACGACCGCTGCCCCGTAACGGGGATTGTCGACGGGCGCGAAACACACGAACAGTCCATGGTCACGATATTTCCACGCGCCAGACTGCCCGCGCTGTGCGCCGGCGATGCGGCGGACCTGGGCCGTGCCGGTTTTACCCGCCATTGCGATATTTTCGAGCTGGAGCTTGCTGCGCACGGCGGTCCCGGCGCCATTGACGACCATGTTCATGCCGTCACGGACTACATCCAGATGTTCCTTGGGGAAGGACAGGATTTTGGGCGCTGCCCTTTTGTGTAACAATATTTCAGGTTGGATATTTAGCCCGGCCGCAATGCGCGCAGCCATCAGACCAAGCTGGAACGGGCTGACGATAATATATCCTTGCCCGATGACAGCATTGAGCGTGTCGGATTCGGTCCATTTCTGATCATATTTGCGCATTTTCCACGCGCTGTCGGGCACAGTGCCATATCGTTGCGACGGAAACGGCAACGGAAATTCCTGGCCCAACCCCAGCTCGCGGGCAACCGGTGCAATATTGTCATAGCCAATGCGCCGACCCATTGAATAGAAATAGGTGTTGCAGCTTTTCATGATGGCAGAGCGCATATTCATCGGCCCGTGGCGACCAAGGCATTTGAACACGCGGTTACCAAGCCGGTACCCGCCGTTGCAAACAACAATTTCGTCAGGATCCACCCCATGGCGCAGCATCGCGAGACCTGCGACAGGTTTCAGCGTAGAGCCGGGTGGATAAAGCCCCTGAAGTGCCTTGTTGAGCATCGGGATATGGTCGTCGCTGTTCAGCATCTTCCATTCAACACGGCCAATGCCGTCGGAAAAGCTGTTTGGGTCGTAACACGGCATTGATGCCATCGTGAGAATGTCACCGGTGAGGCAATCGAAGATGACCACGGACCCGGATTCAAGGCCAAGCCGCCGTGCTGCATAATTATGCAGATCGATATCGATGGTCAGCTGAACTGGCTTGCCGGGCGTATCGGGCCGGGTCGTAAGCTCGCGCACAATCTTGCCGCGCGCGGTGACTTCTGTGCGCTTGGCCCCCGGTTCACCCTGCAGCCGTTCTTCAAGTGTCTTTTCCAGGCCATCCTTACCGACCTTGAACCCGGGCGTAATGAGCAAGGGGTTTTTGTTCTTTTGATATTCCTCGGCAGACACTGTGCCAACATAGCCGATGAGATGCCCGACCGCAGCGCCACTTGGGTAAAAGCGGGAATAGCCTTGGCGCGGGCTCACCCCTGGAAGATCAGGAAGACGAACGCTGACCGCGGCAAACCGATCGTAATCAAGGCCGTCTGCGACCTGAACGGGCTGAAATCCTTGTGCCTGTTTCAACTCCCTGTGGATCCGGTCGACATCGTCACTGGAGAGCGCGAGTAACTCCGCCAGCGTCTGGATTGTCGCTTCTTTCTCCACCAATCGGTCGGGTATGATGTCGACTCGAAAGTCCGCACGGTTGGTGGCAATTGGCTTGCCTAGACGGTCAATGAACCAGCCTCTGCGCGGCGGGATGATGGTAAGATTGACCCGGTTGCTTTCGGCCAGCAGCTTGTATTTTTCATTATCGGCTACTGCAATGTACGACATGCGCGCAGCAACCGTAAGACCAATTGCCGCCTGTACGCCAGCCACAAAGACGGCACGCCGTGTGAAGGTGAAGTCAAGCTGTCCTGATGTTACCTGCTTTTCGACTTTCATGTTGCCAATCGCCAGCTGTCGAGACGCGCGCATATTCGCACGGCGAGTGGATATAGCAATATCGACAATATAATTTGTGGAACGAGCAATGCAGGCTCACTCGCTGCATGCGCCAAGCTCACAATCCACAGGCCACCAAGCAGTACAGCAGTGATGAGCAGAGCAGCAATCACCCAGTCCTGAAAATAATCGCGCCAGATTGCCCGCGCATCGATTATTTCAATGGCCAGCATGGCGAGTGACCAAAGCAGGCCAGCGCTTCCAAATGGCTGACCACTAAAAAGATCATCCATCAGCCCAAAGGGAACGCCGGACCATACTGGCAATAATCCTGGCCGCATCAAACGCCAGCCAAGGAACATCAGCAGCCCAAACGGCGGCAAAATCGGTTCGGCGGTAAAAAATGGCAAGGTCGTAACCATCGACGCCAGCATGATTGACGCTATGGGAATAGCCAGCATTTTGAGCAGCGATTGTTCGCGGTCAAACCGGCTTTCATATTCACGTCCGGGCCGTGTCGGCAGGCGGATGGCGCTCACCGGAATTTTCACTCCGCAATCACTTTCATCTTGCCGTCGGGTGCCGCTGCTTGCTGGGCAGCGCGCGCCACCTCCAGATAAGGCTTCATGACGATTGCGTAGGGCGTGTTGGCCGGGTCAGCAAAGGGGATAGCAAGCGCACCATCGCTCGTTTTGCGGATGACGCGCGCAAAGGGGATGTTCGCCCGGTACAAGCCGCCATTGCCCGAGGTGACGATGACATCACCGATTTTGAAAGGGCTTTCGCCCAGATTAAGCGGCTTAATGAGCACCGTTCCGTTACCCAGCCCAGCAGAAAATGCCGGGAGGCCATCGCTCACCCGCATCACCGGAACCAGATTTTCGGTATCGGTTACCAAAAGCACGCGCGCAGTCGACGGCCCAGTTTCAATCACGCGGCCGATAAGCCCGGCGGGTCCGCGAACGGGTTGCGCGCGCTCAACGCCGAAATTGCTGCCGATGGACAAGGTGGCAACACGGCGCGTGCTCGATGCAGTCGAACTGATCAATCGGCCAACAGCGACTCTTTGCTCGTCTTCGTCCACGAGGTTTAACAAACCGCGCAGCCGGGCATTTTCAACACGGAGCGCGCGCGCTTCAATCAACTTTATGCGATTGGCCTTGAGCTCTTTTTGCAAGGCAGCATTTTTGGAGGCCGCATCGATATAGGCAGATGCATTGCGAGTCATGCCTTGGGTGGACAATCGCACTTGGCTGAAGGCGCGCGCAACCGGCGCAGTCAATTCAGCGCCAAAGGAACGGAGCGCGGAAAATCCGGTCGGATCCACCACCGAAATAGCCAACAGCAAAGCAGCCACAACCGTCCCTGCAATCGCGACCACATAGGTTGCGAACAGGCTATACTGCGCCTTCCGGGAAAATCCGGGGCGCCGATGCTGTGGCGGCGCCATCCTAGCCTCGCCTTATGCGGTAAGCAGGACGCCGCGGAAGATCGGGTCTTCCATCGCCCTGCCGGTGCCAATGGCCACGCATGTGAGCGGGTCTTCGGCTACGGTAACGGGCAAGCCCGTTTCATCGCGCAGATATTCGTCAAGCCCAGCCATCAGTGCACCGCCGCCCGTTAGAACAATACCTTGGTCGACAATATCGGCAGCAAGTTCAGGGGCAGTATTTTCCAGTGCAATGCGCACGCCTTCAAGGATGGTACCAATGGGCTCGGATAAAGCCTCGGCGATCTGGCCTTGGTTGATCGAAATCTCTTTGGGTACGCCATTGACGAGGTCGCGGCCCTTGATGTGCAAGGTTTGGCCAATGCCATCGGCGGGCGGACGGGCGGTGCCGAAATCCTTCTTGATACGCTCGGCTGTTGCTTCGCCGATGAGCAGGTTATGGTGTCGTCGGACATAAGAGACAATGGACTCGTCCATCTTGTCGCCTCCGGTGCGGACGGATGTAGTGTAGGCAAGCCCGCGCAATGACAGGACTGCGACTTCGGTTGTGCCGCCGCCAATGTCGACCACCATTGAACCAATCGGTTCAGTCACAGGCATGTCAGCGCCAATCGCCGCAGCCATCGGCTCTTCGATCAGGAACACCTCGGACGCACCAGCGTTCGAGGCGGCATCGCGAATCGCGCGGCGTTCAACGGACGTCGAACCGGAAGGCACGCAAATCACGATTTCAGGGTAGCTGAACATACGGCGCTTGCCGTGCACCTTGTGAATGAAATGCTTGATCATCTGTTCGGCGACATCGATGTCGGCAATCACCCCGTCACGGAGCGGACGGATGGCTTCGATGCTGTCGGGCGTCTTACCCATCATCAGCTTTGCATCGTCTCCAACCGCCTTTACGCGCTTGATACCATTCAGGGTTTCAATCGCCACCACCGATGGTTCGTTCAAAACAATCCCTTGGCCGCGCACATAAACGACCGTGTTGGCGGTGCCGAGGTCGATAGCCATGTCTTGCGATGCGAAACGGAAAAACTTGCCAAATACCATGTAAAATCCACCCAATCCGGTTTGGTGAGAGCCCTTTGGAACACGCCCAAATAGTCGCGCGGTCCTAGCGGAATTTGCTGCTTATCAAAACAGATATTTGGCTGGATTGCGGACGATTAAGGAGTCGCCTGAGCAGTGCGCTTGGGCTAGGAACCTGCGGATGTCAATAAGAAGGCTCCCTGAAAATCTGGTCAACCGGATTGCTGCCGGTGAAGTGGTGGAAAGACCAGCCAGCGCGTTGAAGGAACTGGTTGAAAATGCCATCGATTCTGGCGCGCGGAATATTGCCGTGCGCCTGAGTGCTGGCGGCATCGATCTGGTTGAAGTCACTGACGATGGATGCGGCATGTCACCATCGGACATGGCCCTGGCGCTTGAGCGCCATGCGACGTCCAAGCTGCCCGATGAAGATATCGAAATGGTGTCGACGCTAGGCTTTCGCGGGGAGGCATTGCCGTCGATCGCCAGTGTGTCGAAGATGACGCTTGAGAGCAGGCCGGTAGGGGCTGAGGGCTGGACGCGCACGGTGGATCATGGCGTGCTAACAGGCGAAGGGCCCGCCGCCTTGCCGCATGGCACGCGGGTGCGGGTGGAGAACCTGTTCGGCAAGGTGCCTGCGCGCCGCAAGTTCCTGCGCAGCCCGCGCGCCGAATATGCAGCAGTTTTGGACACGATGAAGCGGCTAGCGATGGCGCGGCCCGATATTGGCTTTGTTGTGGAACATGACGGGCGGCGCGTACTTGCGGTTCAGCCAACCTCCGCGCGCCCCGAACGCGTGGCGGCACTGACCAGCAGCGAGCTTATTGAAAACAGCGTTGCACTTGATTTTGAGCGCGAGGGCGTGCGGCTTGGCGGTGTCGCCAGCCTGCCAACCTATAATCGCGGCGTTGCCGACCATCAGTTCCTCTTCGTCAATGGCCGTCCGGTGAAGGACAGGTTGCTCATCGGCGCGGTGCGCGGCGCTTATGCCGAAATGCTCGCGCGCGACCGGCATGCCGTGGTGGCGCTTTTCCTTGACCTGCCACCGACGCAAGTCGACGTAAATGTCCATCCTGCAAAAACGGAAGTACGCTTTCGCGATCCTGCGCTGGTTCGCGGTATGATCGTGTCAGGCCTGCGCCACGCGCTTGTTCAATCCGGCTTTCGCGCCGTGCAACGACCCTCAGCCGACGCGCTCGCCGCATGGCAGCAGGAACCTATCCAGACCGCGCAAGGCGACATTTTTGCGCGCTCGGCGCGGACTGGGCCGACGGCGTACCAAGGACAATATGGTCAGCACTCGGCATATTCGTCGACATATGAAAACCGAAGCAGCTTTGCCGATATGGGCGCGATCCCCGGCGACGACCTCGCACCCTTATGGGGCAGGGCCGCCGAAGCGCATGAACCTGTGCCCGAACGCGCGCGCCATCCGCTCGGCGTTGCGCGCGGGCAAGTGGCCAAGACCTATATCGTGGCGGAAGCTGAAGACGGGCTGGTCATCGTCGACCAGCATGCCGCGCACGAACGGCTTGTGCTTGAACGGATGCGCAAGGCCATGGCCGAAGCGGGCGGCGCAGTGCCTTCACAGGCTTTGCTGCTGCCGGTAGTGGTGGAACTGGAAGAGCCCGCCTGTGACCGGCTGGAGGCACGGGCAGACGAGCTTTCCGCATTCGGGTTGGACGTCGAACGCTTCGGCCCCGGCGCGATGCTCGTGCGCGCCACACCAGCGGTCTTGGGTGATGGCGATGCCAAGGGGTTGCTGGAGGACCTCGCCGACGATCTGGCAGCATATGACGACGCGCTGTCGCTGAGGGAACGCATCGACCACGTCGCTGCAACCATGGCCTGCCATGGATCGGTCCGCGCCGGCCGCGTGCTTTCGGTCGTAGAGATGAATGCGCTACTCCGCGAAATGGAAATCACCCCACACAGCGGCCAGTGCAACCATGGTCGGCCGACGTGGGTGAAGCTGGCGTTGGGGGATGTCGAGAAGCTTTTCGGGCGGAAGTGAGAAGCTGCGTAAAATGTCGCGGTAAATTTCCCTACCGCGACATGATGGGCATGCGGTTTAGGTCGTTTCGTCGGACATCTGGGTATGGATCATACGGCTCATATCAATTGGCAGCGGAACGCCAGGGCCCGTTGGGATCGCAACTAGACGCCACACCAAAGAGCCTCCATCGGGTACAAAGGCGTTAGAGGAACCAAAGTAATTAATTACCCCGCCGCCAGGGTTAGTTGGGTCGACATGAACATTGTTATTTGGTCCAACCACTCTGCCCTCTGCGTCAAAGATATAATATTGCCATATGCTTGGAAACTGCCCGCTTGAAGACTCCCTTAAAAAATATGTTCCAGCGTCATAGATTTTGCCCGACGTTACGCTCTTGATAGGATTTGGGTAAGCTGCTTTGAATGCATTAACGGAAATCGTTCCTGGCGCACCGATGGGGATATGGGGATATAACCAAAACCTGAGGCCAGCGGACCCGGGCTCTTAACCGCCGCGTCCAATACCTGCTGGACGGTGCCTCCACCCGGCAGGTTGACGATATTATTATATAGAATCCCAACCACACGTAATTTTATAGGCATGACGCACCTCCTCGTTGGCGCTTCGAGGATACGAGCGCCAATGTCTTATAAAATCACGAAAAAATTTCCATTTAAAGAGCAAGTACATTCACTATGGACCAAGTGTCGATCCGACTTTTTGGATGCTGCCACGGTGCTTGAACGTTTCGATGTGGGCAGAAGGAAGACCCTGAAGCCGAAGGCTGGTAGAGCCAAAACGAGTTCAGGGTGACAGAATTTGGATAGGTGGGGTTATTATAGGTGGGGTAATTGACGTCCCCCCACCGCCATTCTGAACTTGTTTCAGGATAACTTGAGACGGTGGAGCGAAATACCAGAACTATAAGCGTGCCACGCACAAACGCGGTCGTGATGCGGGATCTCGCCCAAATTAGACATTAAACCTAAACAGCATGATATCCCCGTCCTTGACGAGATATTCCTTGCCTTCCGAACGCCATTTGCCGGCTTCTTTCGCGCCAGCCTCGCCATTGAACTGGACATAGTCTTCGTATGCCATGGTCTCGGCGCGGATGAAGCCTTTTTCGAAATCGCTGTGGATCGCGCCTGCGGCATTCGGGCCCGTTGCGCCTTTGGTCACGGTCCATGCCCGTGCTTCCTTCGGCCCGACGGTGAAAAAGGTGATGAGATGAAGCAATTCGTAACCGGCACGAATGACGCGGGCGAGACCGGTTTCGGTCAGGCCCAAATCCTCAAGAAACACATCGCGGTCTTCCGCTGGCATGGTTGAGATTTCAGCCTCAATCGCGGCGGAAACGACCACCGCTTCTGCGCCTTCTGCCTTTGCCTTTTCAAAAACCTTGGCCGACAATGCATTGCCATTGGCGGCGCTCGCTTCCTCGACATTGCAGACATAAAGCACGGGTTTCGCAGTCAGAAGCTGTGCCATCTGGAAATGCCGTTCTTCCTCTGCATCGTCGCGTTTGGTCAGGCGAGCCGGCTTGCCATCGCGCAGCAGGTCAAGCGCGCGGCTCAAGACAGTGGCGCTGATCTTCGCTTCCTTGTCGCCCTGCGTGCCTTTTTTGACAAGGTTCGGAACGCGTTTTTCGAGGCTTTCGAGATCGGAGAGCATGAGTTCGGTTTCTACCGTCTCGGCATCCGAAATGGGGTCGATCTTGTTGTCGACATGCTGGATGTCATCATCTTCAAAGCAGCGCAAAACGTGGACGATAGCGTCGACTTCGCGGATATTGCCCAGGAACTGGTTGCCAAGGCCTTCGCCCTGGGATGCGCCACGGACAAGGCCAGCAATATCGACAAAGCCCAATTGCGTTTCGATAATCTTGGCACTGCCACCGATTTTGGCGATGGTTTGCAGGCGCGCATCGGGCACAGCGACATTGCCGATGTTCGGTTCAATCGTGCAAAACGGATAATTGGCCGCCTGTGCTGCTGCTGTTTGCGTTAGCGCATTGAACAAAGTGGACTTGCCTACATTGGGAAGCCCCACGATACCGCATTTGAAACCCATAATGTCCTCGTCACGAATAGAATAATGGCGCCCTAGGCGACGGCGGGCACCGAGTCCATCCAACGCTGCAACGCATCCGGGTTTTGTAACCGAATGACTTTGTGCTCATGCCCGATGAGGCATTGTTCCATGCGAGGGCGTGGGCCGCTGTTCCAACGGATCAGATAGATCAAAAAGCCGAGGTCGAAACGCTCCGGGCAATCCTGCGTCATATCGGGGCGGCTGCGCCCGCGATACGTCCAGATGCGCCCAAGCAAGCGTCGGACACACAGGCTAATCGCGAAATCGAGATAGACAACCGAGTCCGCGCGGTCGAGGCGCGTCGCAAGCGTACCGCCATAGGTGCCGTCAATAAGCCAGCGTTCGGTGGCGACAATGTCGTGCAGCTTTGCGATGATTTCGTCCTTGCTGCTTTCGTTCCAGCCGGGTTGCCAGTTGAGTTGATCCATGTGGAAGACCGGCAAGTGCAGTCGTTCGCCAAGTTCGACCGCTAAGGTAGATTTTCCTGCACCGCATGGGCCAATGACCAACATGCGCTCCACGGCATCAGTCCTGTTGCAACCGCATCGCGACGTCGTTCATGAAACGGACGTCATCGCCCTTGGCGAGCCAATCGGCCTCAGCGGACAATGCACCCAGCAAGTCAGCCAGATCATCGATCTCGCTCTTGTGGAAATTGCCAAGCACATAGCCAGTGACGCGGTCTTTATTGCCGGGGTGACCAATGCCGAGGCGGACGCGGCGGAATTCTGCGCCAATATGGTCGGTGATTGAACGAATGCCATTATGGCCAGCCGCGCCGCCACCCGTTTTTACCTTCACCTTGAAGGGCGCAAGATCGAGTTCGTCGTAAAAGACGGTAACGTCCTTGGATTCAAGCTTATAGAAATCCATCGCCGCGCGCACGCTTCGGCCACTTTCGTTCATGAACGTGGCGGGCTTTAGCAGGATGATTTTGTCGGAGCCGATGCGAAGTTCCTGCACCCAGCCGAGGAATTTCTTCGCAGGTAATGGCAGGTCGTTGATCTCGGCCAGCGCATCAATCGCCATGAAGCCGATATTATGCCGGTGCATCGCATAGGTCGCGCCTGGATTACCGAGACCTACCCATAATTGCATCAGAACACTCCCCTCCCACAGGCGGGAGGGGTGGGGGAGGGCCTGCAACACTGATGTCACAAGCTATCCTCCCGTTTTACCCTCCCCTAACCCCTCCCGCATGCGGGAGGGGGACTGGGTTAGCTTAAAATTTAAGCTTCCGCTTCGCCTTCGACGGTCGTGTCGCCTTCAGTCGACTTGAGCGCCGATGGAGC
The DNA here is from genome assembly GCF_046596595.1 of Sphingorhabdus sp. Classification (GTDB taxonomy): domain Bacteria; phylum Pseudomonadota; class Alphaproteobacteria; order Sphingomonadales; family Sphingomonadaceae; genus Sphingorhabdus_B. Next base: position 41,382 of record NZ_JBKJMB010000036.1, on the reverse strand, counting down.
AACGATAGTCGCGATGGTGTAATCGCGGTCGGTAATCTTGCTTTCCGATCCGGCTGGCAACTTCACGTTGCTGATGTGGATCGAATCGCCAATGTCAAAGCCTGCAACATCAATCTGGATGTCGTCAGGAATCTTGTCATTGTCGCAAACGAGTTCCAGTTCGTGGCGCACGATGTTCAAAACACCGCCACGCTTCAGGCCGGGCGACGCTTCTTCGTTGACGAAGACGACAGGTACCTGAACGTCGGCCTTCGCGCCCTTAACGATGCGCAGGAAGTCAACATGGGTTGGGCGATCGCTGACGGGATGAAATGCAACATCCTTTGGAATAGTGATCTGTTTTTTGCCACCAAGGTCGAGTTCGACCACACTGTTGGAAAAATGGCCAGTCATCAAAAGCTTGATGAGCGCTTTTTCCTCAACGTGAATGAGTTCGGGTTCTTGTTTGTTGCCGTAAATTACGGCGGGCACTCGGTTTTGACGACGCAATTCGCGGGAGGCTCCCTTGCCTGCCCGATCGCGCGTCTCTGCCGACAAAGTCAGCTGATCGCTCATGTTCATTCTCCAATTAAGTTACCTTGCCGCCACGCCTCCAGGGATGACCATGCACGACGAGCGCGCGCCTATATGGGGGTCTGGCCTAAAAAGCAAGCTAAGTGCGAATTTACGCCAACGCTTTGTAGAGGCTGAACAGGCTCGTCGCGATAAGTACGAAGCTGACGGCGAAAAGCAGCCGACGTGTTTGGACGCGCTTGGCGATGAAAGCACCTAATGGCGCGGCCAGCAACCCGCCAATCAACAGACCGCCGGTGACGACAGTAAATGCTTCAAGCCCGATCGTCAGAATGAACGTCAACGACACCGCAACGGTCAGGAAAAATTCTGCTGTGTTGACGGTACCAATGGTTTTGCGCGGGTCTGTGCCTTGAATAAGCAAGTTCGACGTAACAACCGGCCCCCAGCCACCGCCGCCGGACGCATCGAGAAAGCCGCCGATCAAGCCCAAAGGCATCGTCACCTTTGGATCGCGCGGTTTGTGTTCATGGGTGAAGTCCCACGCCTTATAGAGCAAGTAAAAGCCGATGAGTGTGAGGTAGCCCATCACAAAAGGGCGGGCCGCCTCTGTGTGGATGTTCGCCAACAAATAGGCACCGGTGCATCCGCCAATGACGCCGGGAATGGCGATACGGCTAAACAGTTTCCAGTCGACATTCTTGTGGAGCACATGGCTGATGCCCGATGCGCCCGTGGTGAACATCTCCACAAAATGGACCGCAGCAGAGGCACGCGCAGGGGCAACGCCCATGACGCTGACAAGCAGCGTGCTGCAAATGACACCGAAAGCCATGCCAAGTGCGCCATCGACCAATTGCGCGGCAAAACCCACCGCGATATAGGGAGCAACAGCCGCCCAGTCGATATTGGCAATATATTCAATCATCCAAATCTCGCTGTTAACAAGCTGCCACAACCGAACGCATAATCCCAAGTTACAGGATTAGCCATACACTTGCGGCGGTGTATTTTATTGGCCATGTAAAAGATGCGGTTTAGCGGCGGCATTAGAACGTCATGGCCAGCGTAAGGCCAAAGGTACGCGGATCACCGGGTTGCCCGACGATAAGGCCCGTGTTGCCCGATGGCACCGCCCATTGCTCGAAATAGTTTACGTCGAACAGATTGCGCACATAGCCAAAAATGTTGAACCCGCCATCAGTGCGAAACCCGACTCGATAATTGGTGAGGGCATAGCCGTTGATATTGGTGTAAACCGATGGCGTCGGGTTCGATGAGAAACCGGTTCGATAATTGCCGTCAATACCGACATAGATATTGCCTTCGCGGCCAAAGATCGCTGTCGGCGCGTTGACTTCCCCGCCATAAGAAAAGGACCATTTTGACACGCCCGGGATGCGCTGCCCGGATATGTCGCAGTTGGCCGGGCTATTGCCGGGAACACCCGGTGCAGCGATTGGCGTGCCTGTTGTTCCGCCCGACAGCTCCGGAGGGCAAGGCGCGTCGGTAAAGCGGTCATATTTTGCATCGACATAGGTGCCGTTCACATAGACGTTGAACCGCGCGCTCGGGCGGAACGAGAAATCAACCTCCACGCCTTGAGTGCGCACCTTTTCCGCATTGGCGAGATAGCCGCGCAGCACGCCCAATTGTCCGTTGGTGACCAGCGCTTGATAATCGCCAATGTCCGTCCGAAACGCGGCAAAGTTCAGCGTAGCTTGACGATCGAGAAATTGCGCTTTTACGCCGAGTTCATAATGGTTGACTGATTCAGGGCTGACGATGGCTGCCGCCAATATGGGGTTGCCGACAGCATCATTGGGTACGCCATTCAAATTAATGCCACCCGATTTGAAGCTTTTGGCGTACGTGGCATAAGCCAGAATGTCCGGTGCAACTTGGTAGCTGATGGTCAATTCGTAGCTGAAATTCCAGTCGCTGAAATTGGCTTCAAACCTTTGCGGCGCAAGGATGCCGCGTTGCGCCACGATACGCGGATCAGTGCTGGCAAAGTCTACCCGCTGGCCTGCGCCATTTGTTACGACCGAATCATATAGACCATCTTTTTGGTCATAATTGACCCGAAAACCTGGCTGCAGCGTCAGGCCAGCGAGCGGCTTCCAGCTGAATTGTCCGAACATGGCTGCGCTTGTGTTGTCCAACCGGATATCGTTGCGCGCCGTCAGGTCGTTCAAAACCGACGGGTCGTTTGCGAGCGCCCCTGTCAGCAGCCAACGGCTAGCCGCCGGACCTTGCACCTGAATACCTTGCGTGCGGATTTTCTGATGATAGGCAAAGGCGCCAACAACAAAGTCAAACTGGTCCCCGTTTGCCGCATAGCGTAACTCTTGCGTATATTGTTCCTGCTGCGACGGATTGTTTGATTTTGTAGTAATCGGAAGCCCGGTAAAATCGCGATCGTTCGCCGGCACCCAGTCCCAGTATCGCCACGCAGTGACCGATGAGAGAGTTCCAGGACCGGTGTCCCATTTGATTTTCAGTGCCGCGCCGCCAAGTTCATTCCGGGCGTTCAGTTCTGCATCGACATCCGTCAAACGGTCGAAGGGATCGGTGCTAACCACCTGATAATTTTGCGCAGCCGCCAAGGCGGCATATTGGCGGGCCACCGCGCGCTGTGTTGCGCCGGTACGGACAAATATTTGCGCGCAGCATTCGGGATCTTGCACGCTAAAATCGCCGGACAAAGTAACATTTAGGTTATCATTTGGTCGCCACAGCAACTGGCCACGCCGGCCAAGATTGTCTTGCGCGTTAATCCATTTATTGCTGGCGACATTGAAAATGGTGCCGCGACGGCTGGTGCCTGATACCGCTACGCGCGCTGCGATAGTATCCGACAGCGGCCCACCAATTGCAGCCTTGGCTTGTTTGAACCCCAAATTGCCCAAGCTGACTTCGGCGCGGCCTTCCAGGTCAAAAGTCGGCTGACGCGTGGTAATGTTAATCGCACCTGTCGTGGTGTTTTTGCCATATAATGTGCCCTGCGGTCCGCGCAGCACTTCAATTTGCGCAACGTCGAGAAAATCGAAGGTGGCAGATGCGACGCGCGAATAATACACATCGTCCACATATACCCCGACGCCTTGTTCGATGCCGTCATTGGTAAGGCCAAACGGAACACCGATGCCGCGAATGTTGACCGATGTGTTGCGTGGGTTGGACGAGTAAAATTGCAGCGTTGGGGTAAGCTGCTGCAACCGGCCTACATTGAAACTGCCTGTATTGTCAATCTGGTCGCCGCCCACGACTGAGACAGCGACCGGAACATCCTGCGCAGTTTCGTTCCGGCGGCGCGCAGTTACAATGATTTCTTCGGGTGCGTCAGTATCGCCTGTTCCTGCCGATGAACGGCTTTCTTGTTCGGGCGCGTCCGGCGCAATGGAGGCAAAAGCAGGTGTGGGAAAGGCAAGTAAAGTTATCAGGGCCAATGAAGGCCCATGGGCACGAAAACGCATATGTTTAACTTTCGAAAAAACAGATGCATCCAGATGTCCGGTCTGCCTCTAGGACTAGGAGGAAATTCAATTGCTGAAGCGCTTGCGCTCCGTGATGTCGACCTGCACGAGCTTCCCCTCGTGGACAGTCAACTGAATGGCACCAAAGCGCAGTGTGTTTAATGCATCGAGCACAGCCTGCACGGGCTCCGACAGGGGGGCGGTCACAGACTCATCAGCGCATGCATTATCAGATTCTGTCATAAGCACCCCATGTAAGATGGACGCTTTATCGCGCCTTCATCCCGGACACGAATTAAACTCAACTAAATTAATTGACAATATGTCGTCGTGAAAGATTTTCGTTTCAGCGCCGAAAGGTTCCGTTTGTGCGCTATCCCGATTTTGGCGCTATTATTCGGCCGCCTGTAGATATGTGTCGGCATCCACCACATCCGACAGGTTGATGCCATCGAGCAGATTCGCCGTCTTGTCGCGGACCTGAAGCATCAATGCACGGGTGCGGCAATTTTCCTCCTCGACACAGTTTTTGCACGTTTCATGTGCATAACGGCTGGCGCAGGGAACCAGCGCCAGCGACCCGCGCATGATCCGGATCAGATCACCATAGCTGATGTCAATCGGTGACACGCCTAGCCAGTATCCCCCATCCTTGCCGCGTTGCGAGGCCACAAGGCCCGAACGTGACAGTTCCGACAATATGACCGTGAGAAACTTTGGCGGGATTTTTTGCGCCTCGGCAATGTCTGCAAGCTGTACCGGGCCTTTGCCGTAACAATCAGCCAGATGCTGCATTGCACGAATGGCGTAGCGGGTTTTTTGCGACAGCATATTGTGCTTTTGCGCCTTGCAAACGTATTTTTCAACCCACCAAGTAGACAAAGCAGAAGTTGGGTGAAATTATCCCCCGTATTCTCGGTGAACTGCGGTCAATGGCAGTTGCATTGCGCAATTTGAGCGCATAGCCTGCGCGACAATATGGCTCCGGAGGCGAGCCGAAAAAAGGGGGATATTATGAAATATTCAAGAACAGCCGTATTTTTATTGGCCACGTGTCTGACCGCGCCTGCCTTTGCACAGGACGCTGCGACGTTATCGTCAACCCAAACCGCCGCAGAAGAAAGTGCAGCCATTATTGTTACCGGATCGCGCATCAAACGCGACCCAAACGACAGCTCGCTCCCCTTGCAGGTTATTACGAACGAAGAATTGTCGCGCGAGGGTATTAGTAGCCCCGAGCAGCTGTTGATGTTCCTCAGCACCAATGGTTCGGGCGCAGACAATCTGGCATCCAACGCCGATGTTGTCAGCGGTGCGCAACGGGGCACCAATGGCTTGTCAGCCGCCAACTTGCGCGGTCAGGGTAGTGCGTCGACATTGGTGTTGCTCAATGGCCGCCGTGTGGCGGCGCACGGCCTTTCAGGGTCCGCCGTCGATGTGAACCAGATACCTTTTGCGGCCATCGAACGCGTTGAAGTTTTGAAGGACGGTGCCTCTGCAATATATGGAACCGATGCGATTGGCGGTGTCATCAACTTCATCACCAAGAAGGATTTCCAAGGTTTGAGCATGCAAGGTTTCGCGGATGTGACCGACGCCGGTGGTGGGAACATCTACCGATTATCGGGCACCGCGGGATATGGCGATCTCGACACCAATGGCTTCAATGTCATGGGTGCGGTATCGTACAGCTGGAATCAAATATTGCGCGGTTCTCAGCGCGATTTTGTAAACGCGAACCAGCCCAATCGCGGCCTGTCCGTCGATACGCGTGGCACACCGATCGCGACTGCCTTTAATATCGGTACCAATGCTTTCCAGACGCCACTTGGCACTTTGTTGTCCGGTTTGACCATTACCGCGCCCAATGGTGCCAATGCGGCAGCGGGCGGTATTAACCCGCTGGATGTCCCCGGCGGCGCAGGATGCCAAACCATGGACGGCGGCATGGCCTATGACGAAGTGTTGTGGGCGGTGCCAACGGCATTTTATGCCTGTGCTTGGGATACCGGACGCGCGGCAGTCATCCAGCAGCCGATCCAGACACTCACATATTATGGGCGCGCCGTCGGACGGATTGCCGAAGACCATGAACTTTCGTTCGAAATCACTGGGTCGAAAGCTGATTCGGCCAAGAGCTTCTCCAACGCGCAGCTCTCCGCAAATGCGACGAACCTGCCTTGGGCCTTTGCACGGACCGCAGCCAATGCCGCGGCGTATGATTCTGTTGTCAGTGCGATACGCAGCACGATTACAGTCCCCGCCCAACTTGCGGCGTTCAATGTGAGAGCAGCGCAGAATTTGCCGATTGCGGGACGTTGGCGTTGCATTGCCTGCGGACCACGCGAATATGAAACGACAACCCAAACGTTGCGTGCAGCCATCGGGCTGGAAGGTCCAATAGGAGCAGGTTGGGATTATCGCGCTGGCGCGTCTTATGCGGAGAGCGAATCTTCCTCACTGCTTGGTTCAGGTTATTATTTCCGCGGAAGCTTGGCGAACGGTTCTTATGATCCGCTGGCGCCTCAAGTCGTCGGGGCCCCTGCCGGTTTTCGCGGCATCCTCGGCGCCATCAACAGCGGTTTGCTTAATCCGTTCAGCCTGACCCAGACTGATGCCGGCCTAGCGGCACTTCAGTCAGTTTCTGCGGACGGGACAACGCTTTACGGCGGAAAATACGAAGTGAAGCAACTCGATTATTCGGTGTCCGGTCCACTGTTTGACGTTTGGGGTGGGTCAGTTCAGGCCGCGGTCGGCATTGACTATCGCAAGGAAACCTACTCCTTTAACGGGTCTGCTGCAGCTGCGGCTACAGCGCCGGTCGTATTCCTCGCCGCGTTTGATAACGTCAACGCACTAACCCCGAAGAGCCGCGAAGTGAAAGCGGCTTATGCCGAAATTTTGGTGCCACTATTTGATGGACTGGAAATCACTGGTGCGGTTCGCGCCGATGATTATTCGGGCTTTGGCACGACAGTGAACCCCAAAGTATCGTTCAAATACCGGCCTTGGGACCCCATCATGTTCCGCGGTTCATACAATACAGGGTTCCGTGTACCTGCGTTCAACCAGATTTTTAACGGCGTGACAATTTCGCCAAATCCTGGAAACGCTTTGGTTGATCCGACCTTATGTCCGCAAGGAACCACTGCGGGGCCGCAACCCGCTTGCGCGGCGATCACACCAGAATCGGCCAGCGGGGGTAATCTCGATCTTGGACCCGAAACGTCCGAACAATATAGCGTTGGCATCGTGATCCAGCCATCCAGCCGATTCAGCCTGTCGGTCGACTACTGGAATATTGCGGTCGATAACACGATCGGGACCATTACCATTCCCCAGTTGTTGGCAAATATCAGCTCGTTCTCTGACCGGATCCAACGTACCAATGGTATCATCACCGGGGTAGATCTGCGCACCGGCAACTTCGGGTCGCGGAGGACTGAAGGGCTTGAAATCACGGCGCGTGGTGGGTTCGACGCATTTGGCGGCATTCTTGGCGCTGGGCTCGATGGCACCTATTTGCTCGACAAGCGCGAAAAACTGCTTCCGAACCTTGCTTACACCGATCTGATTGGCAGGTTCACCTTTACCGGCGATTTGGGCCTTAAGTGGAAGCATAATGCGTTTATCAGCTACCAAAATGATGACGTAAGCATGACCTTCTCGCAAATTTTCCGCAATGGCTATACCAACCAAGCTTTGCCGGGAAGTGCTGCACGCCCGGACTTCAACCCGAGGGTCAAAGACTATATCATCTACAACGCGACGGTCAGCTTCATCGCAATTCCCGGCTTCACGCTCACAGCAGGTGTCAAAAACATCTTTGATCGCGATCCACCATTTGCGATTACCTATGACAGCAACACCGGCGCTGGATCAAGCTGGGAGCCACGGGTTGCCGACCCACGCGGGCGTTCGTTTACCATGTCTGTGGAAGCGAAATTCTAGTCTAAAGGATTGCCGGGTATGGATATAAATGCAACTCGGCGTCAAATCATGATGGGGCTGACAGCATTGCTGTCGGCTCCACAGCTTATGGCTCGTGCTGGTGACGCGAAAGCCGCCACCAAGCCATCACGATTGCGTGTAGGCGATACGGTTGGCCTGATCGAGCCAGCCTCTGCAAGTGACGAGCCGTTCCAGATTCAACTGGTGGAAGAAGCGATTGTCGCGATGGGCCTAAAGCCCAAACGGGCGACGCATGTGCTCGACCGTTACGGCTATCTGGCAGGCAAAGACAAGGACCGCGCGGCGGATATCAACGCGATGTTCGCCGACAAGGAAGTGAAAGCCATTTTCGCAGTGCGCGGCGGGTGGGGCAGTGCGCGGCTTTTGCCGTATCTTGACTGGAATATCATCCGCGCCAACCCCAAATTGCTAACGGGCTTCAGCGACATCACCGCCTTGCATATGGCCATTGCTGCAAAGGGTGGCTTTGTGACGTTGCATGGCCCCAACGCAGGCAGTGCATGGGGAAAGGCGTCATGGGATATCTACCGCGAAATCGCCTTTGAAGCTGGCACGCCTACTTTCACAAACCCGGTTGGTGAAGAGGACCGCCTGGTGCAACGCCGCTGGCGAACGCGGGTGTTGGGGACGGGCAATGGCAAGGCGCGCGGCAAGCTGCTGGGCGGAAACCTGACCGTGCTAACCGCGCTTGCAGGCACGCCCTATTTGCCGAGCTTTGACGGCGCTATCCTGTTTTTGGAGGATGTCGACGAGGCAGAGTATCGCATCGACCGCATGCTCACGCAATTGGGGCAGGCGGGAGTGTTGAAAAACCTGAAAGGCGTGGTGTTCGGGCAATGCACCGACTGCGTCAACAAAGGTAACAGCTATGGCGCATTCACACTAAACGACGTCCTTACCCAGCATCTGGGTGGCTTAGGCGTCCCCGCTTACCAAGGCGCCTATTTCGGGCATATCACAGACCAATTCACGCTGCCCGTCGGCGGCATGGCGGAAATCGATGCCGATGCAGGCACGCTCCGCTTGCTTGAACCGGTGGTGGTTTAATTCAACCCCTGCGTTGCCAGCAGGGCAATGATATTGTTCGCCATGTGCAGGATGATGTTGGTGCGCAATGACCCGGTACGGTGGTACAGATACCCAAAGGCAATGCTGAGGGACATCAGCCCGGGGATTGCGTAAGGTTGCAAATGCACCAGCGCAAATAGAAATGACGACAGCAATATCGCGCCCCAAATCGGCAGATATTTGGTCAAAGCATTTTGCAAAAAGCCTCGAAAAAGTAGCTCTTCGACGACGGGTGCAGCAATCGCGATCGCAAAGAACATTGCCGCCATGTTGAAGGGTGTGCGCGCAATGCCAGCGAGGATTTTTGCCATTTCTTCCTGCATGCCGATCCCCGGGATCGCATAAGTCGCATAAGCCAGGTTAAAGGCCATCGCCGCGACCACCAACAGGATGGCAAGGCCAGTCGCCTTGTGCAGCGGAATTCGCCCGAAGTCATTGAGGCCCAAAAGTGCCATCCGGTCTTTCCTGCGCAAATATAACCACATCAGGAATAATTGAACGATGGCCGACGCAACAAGGCCGTAAATGATCGCAATCGGCATGGGGGTCGGGTTCGCTATCGTGACATCCTGTGTGGCTGCCATGATTATTCCGGTACACAGACCCTGAAGCGCGAAATACAAAATGATGAAACCGATGGTGGGCAACAACCCCGGGTACGGCGGTTGGGTTGGCGTTAACGTCGTCTCAGTTTCGCGCGCTTGCATATTTTCCATGTCGATCTTGCCAAATAGATGAAGGCCGGGCGCAGCTTGGCCCGACCTTCGTTTGTTTTGCACATCAAAACTTAATACGCCACCCGCATTGCGTTAAGACCGTAAGCCGGAAGCAATGATTGAACGCTGGTAGGGCCAGCAAGATGTCCTGCGCCCACCGCCATGAACGTGACGCCGGGTTTTTCCATCCGGGCTGAAATCCATTTTGCCCAATTGGCATTCCGTTTGGTCAGCAAGGCGTCATACAAGGTCCGGCTGGTCAGCCCTTCATTCATGAGCTGCCCAAGCGTATCGGTGTCGGCGGCGGCCCACATATCGACCATTTTGTCCATGTTCGTGCCGGCATCATCAATCTGCTTTGCCGTCTCGACGAGAAACGCGATTTGCTCGGCCTCTGGCAAGGTGTCAAAAACGCCAAGCTGAAACTCGGTAGTTTCAAGTCCATCAATGGGTTTTTTGGCCGCCTTTGCTGCAGCCGTCAGTTGCTTTTCAACGCCGCTATTGGGGTCAAATCCACTTTTCTGTATGGCCAGCAAAGAAAGGGTAATTGCTGCAGCCCACGGATCAAACGGATCGAAAGCGGCCGTAGGCAGGCCAAGCTTGCCCATAGCGGTGTCGTATACGGCGCGGTCGGCGTCGTTCATCTTGGACCGTAGCGCCTTGCCCTGCTGGTCCATCGCGAGCTTGCCAAACAAGGCCTGTACTTCAGCTGCGGGCGGCTCGACCAGTTCAAGCACCAATTGATCCGACCCGTCAAAAGCCGTTTTTACTTCATCGTCAAACCAGCCAAGACCGGGCTTGAGGATATGGACGCTGCCAAACAGGTATATCGTCGTGTCCGCGTCTTTTACCACCCACATGGCGGGGTCGACATCCTTAACGACGACGGCAGGAACCTTGACCGGATCAAGCGCCTCAACTTCGGCGGGGGCTTCGGTGGGTGTGCTTTGTGCTGTGGCAGGGGCCGCCCATGCCAATGCGCAGGTTGCGGTGGCCGTAAGCAGGGTCTTAAAATAAATTCGCATGGATATTTTCCTTCAATGAAAAGTGGAATGTATTTCGGCGAAGTTGGACCGGTAACTAACTGTATTTCTTCCAGAACCAGACAATCAGCGCAACAAAGGTTGTCATCAGGTAAAGTGCGACGCCATCGGGCGCTGGCAGCATCCCGCCGCGCCACAAAAGCCACCAGACAGGCGCGATAAACCAGAAGGCGTAGATGGCGATCAGCGCGCCCGTGCGGTATGCGGCTTCTTCTTGCTCATCAATCACGCGCTTGTGCCAATAATATGTCACTGCGGGCAGGACGATGCCAATGGCTACACTCAGGATGATAGCCAGAGTGGGGGGGAGTGCTCCGCTTCCGAAGATATTGCCGTCATTGGCGCCCATGATATCACCGGCGATAAGCGCGAGTGCAATCAAGCCTCCAAAAATACCACTGCCCCATGTCATCCGGACGTTCATTTTATCGCGGCTTGTTTCCCTAAAGCCGCTGTTCTTTATCCTGTGTCGGCCGCGCCAAATAACAAGGCAAAGTGCGGCAATAATTGCGGTCAAAACCGTCACAGTAACGATCGTCGCAGTATCCAGCGGCCCGCCGCCTTCCGCCTGATGCGCCGCAAGATAGCCAATGACGGCACCAATGGTCGCCATAATACCAAGGGTGGATAGCATCATCCAAAGGATTTGCCGTCCGCCTGCATTTTCGTCCTCTACCGGGTCAACCATGATGCTCTCCGTTAAATTCGTCATCGAAAATCTCCTCGATTGGTAATTCAAATAGCCGCGAAATTTTGAAAGCCAGCGGCAGCGACGGGTCGTATTTCCCGGTCTCAATCGCGTTGACCGCCTGGCGCGACACATCGAGATGCTCGCCCAGATCGGCCTGGCTCCAATTGCGCATGGCCCGCAGCACTTTCAGCTGGTTTTTCATGTCAGGTTATGATGTCTTTGTGTCATGTAGACCTTACTAACTCGATTCGCAGAAAATGTCAACAACACCTTACAAAATGATATGCACGGCTGACAAATGAATGTGCGCACATTCTGAAACTTGATTTAGCGACCTATCTCCGCCAATGGCTTGGCATGTCCGACGTCCGACCCTTAAGTTTTCAGGACCTGATCCTTACGCTTCACGATTATTGGGGCCAACAAGGCTGTGCGATATTGCAGCCTTATGACATGCGCATGGGGGCAGGGACGTTCCATCCGGCGACCGCGCTTCGTGCGCTTGGCCCGGAAAGTTGGAACGCGGCCTATGTGCAACCGTCGCGGCGCCCCACCGACGGGCGTTACGGCGAAAACCCGAACCGGCTTCAGCATTATTATCAATATCAGGTAATCATGAAGCCGAGCCCGCCGGATTTGCAGGCGATGTATCTCGGGTCGCTCGATGCCATCGGTATTGACCCGCTGCTTCATGACATCCGCTTTGTCGAGGACGACTGGGAAAGCCCGACTTTAGGTGCATGGGGCCTTGGTTGGGAAGTCTGGTGCGACGGGATGGAAGTCACCCAGTTCACCTATTTCCAACAGGTCGGCGGGTTCGATTGCAAGCCGGTGGCGGGCGAATTGACCTACGGGCTTGAGCGGCTTGCCATGTATATTCAGGGTGTCGACAGCGTTTACGACCTTGCGTTCAACAATCACGGCGTAAGCTATGGCGATGTGTTCCTCAAAAACGAGCAGGAACATTCAAAGTATAATTTCGAGATTGCGGACACCACTCAACTGTTCAAAGGCTTTGAACATGCCGAGGCGGAGGCCCAGCGTTGTATTGCTGCCAACATTCCGCTCGCGGCATATGATCAGGCCATCGAGGCAAGCCACTTGTTCAACCTACTGCAAGCACGCGGCGTCATCTCCGTACAGGAACGCGCCAGCTACATGGGCCGCGTCCGCGACCTCGCCAAAGGCAGTTGCCAGGCCTGGATGGAAAAGAACGGGTGGGCGGCGTGATGGTGGGTGACGTGAATCCTCCCCGCACGCGGGGAGGGGGACCGCGGAGCGGTGGAGGGGGTTCTCGGCCCATGCAACGTCCTATCGTGTACAGCGCCCGGAAACTCCGCCGCGAAATGAGCCTACCCGAGGTTCTGCTTTGGGAACAATTGCGTGCAGGCAAGATGGGAACCAAATTCCGTCGACAATATCCAATCGGACCTTATATCGCTGATTTTTATTCTACGTCAGCGAAGCTGGTAATCGAGATTGACGGTGAGGCCCACGATCGAGGAGGTCGACCTCAGCGAGATGATGTTAGAGATGCTGCCATGCAGGGGGCAGGGCTGAATGTTCTTCGTATTGCAGCCGTGGATGTGCTTAAAAATATGGACGCAGTGTTGCAGAGCATCTGTGCTGCGGTTGACGCCCCCCTCCACCGTGCGAGCACGGTCCCCCTCCCCGCAGGCGGGGAGGAATTGGTATGACCGACTTCCTTTTAGAACTGCGTTCGGAGGAAATCCCTGCGCGGATGCAATTGAAGGGCAAGGAAGACCTTGCGCGCTTGTTCAGCGATGCGCTGGCCAAGGCCGGGCTTGCGGCGGCATCGGTTGAAACCTTCGCGACGCCGCGGCGTCTGGCGCTGATAGCGACGGGGCTGCCGCTTGCGACCGATGCTGTATCCGAAGAAACCAAAGGTCCAAAGGTCGGCGCGCCGCCACAGGCGATGGAGGGCTTTCTGCGTAAAACGGGGCTCACGCAGGATCAACTGACCGAGCGCGACGGTGTGTATTTCGCGGTCGTGGAAAAGGCTGGGCGGCAGACCGCCGATGTGCTGGCCGAAGCGATCCCAGCAATCATTCGCGCCTTCCCTTGGCCGAAATCGCAACGCTGGGGCGCAGCGTCGATTTCGACCGAAAGCCTGCGCTGGGTCCGCCCGTTGCAGGGCATCGTCGCGCTTCTTGGCGATGATGTCGTGCCTTGCGAGATTGACGGCATCGTCAGCGGCGCGGCCACGATGGGGCATCGTTTCCACCACAGCGGCCCCATAACGATTGGCAATGCAGGCGATTATATCGAGAAATTGCGCGCCTGCCATGTCATCGTCCATTGCTCCGAACGCTGCCGCATTATCCGTGATGGTGCAAAGGCTGTTGCTCAGGCGGCGGGGCTAAATTTGGTTGAGGACGAAGGTTTGGTCATTGAGAATGCCGGCCTGACCGAATGGCCAGTGCCGATGCTTGGCCGTTTTGACCCCGCGTTCCTGGATGTTCCGCAGGAGGTCATTCAATTGACCGCGCGCGTGAACCAGAAATATTTTGTTTGCCATGACAGCAATGGCAAACTTGCCAATGCGTTCGTCTGCACTGCGAATATCGATGCGCACGACGGCGGCGCAGCGATTGTTGCCGGCAATGAAAAGGTTCTTGCCGCGCGCCTGTCGGACGCGAAGTTCTTTTGGGAGCAGGATCTCAAGGTTTCGCTTGATGACCAAGCGCAGAAGCTGGCGCAGATTACGTTTCACGAGAAATTGGGCAGTGTGGCCGACAAGGTTGACCGCGTGGCGAAACTGGCCCGCTGGTTGGTTGAAGAGGGCATTGTCAAATCCTCCCCGGAACGGGGAGGTGGCGCTCGCGCAGCGAGTGACGGAGGGGGCTCTCTGCCTTCCGCGTCGCCGCAAGCTGACGGCCCCCTCCACCGTGCAAGCACGGTCCCCCTCCCCGCAGGCGGGGAGGAGCTAGCCGCCCAGGCCGCACGCGCGGCGCGTCTGTGCAAGGCGGACCTTGTCACCGGAATGGTTGGCGAGTTCCCTGAACTACAAGGCATCATGGGCGGATATTACGCCCGCGTGCAGGGCGAAAGCGACGCCGTCGCCGACGCTATCCGCGACCATTACAAGCCCGTCGGGCAGGGCGATGATGTGCCCACTGCGCCGGTGACGGTTGCGGTTAGCCTGGCGGACAAGCTGGACACGCTTGCGCAGTTCTTCGCTGCCGGTATGCCACCTACGGGGTCGAAAGATCCGTTCGCGTTGCGGCGTGCAGCTATCGGATTTCTGTCACTGCTGCTTCAAAATAACCTGCGCTGCTCGCTTCGGGAAACGCTTGATGCAACCGGTGCCGGAGCAAGCTTCGATACGTTGGAAGAATTTTTGGTCGACCGCCTAAAAGTCCAACAACGCGAAGCGGGCGTGCGGCACGATTTGATTGATGCGGTGTTTAGCCTTGGCGGTGAGGATGATCTTGTCCGGCTGCTGGCGAGGGTCAAGGCATTGCAGGCATATATCACGACGGCCGAGGGCGCGAATTTGTTGGCGGCTTACAAGCGCGCGGCGAACATTCTCAAGGGTTCGACACCCGTGTCGCCCGTCTTGGATAGGGCAACAGATGCGCCTATGTCCGACGCTGCCGAACAGCAAATGCCGCAGACGGGCGAGGAAGACCCGTTTGTCGACGTCGACCAAGGGATGCGCGCGGCCATCGCCGGCAACCATGGCCGCACCGCGGGAATCATTCCCGAAGGCGCGGCCGCAGCGGATATTGCTTTGCTCGGCGCGCTCGATATTGCAGAGCCACAGGCGCAGAAGGCGCTTGAGGCCGAACAATTTGAAGACGCCATGGCGGCGCTTGCAACCTTGCGCGAACCGATTGACCGTTTCTTTGATGAAGTGATGGTGAACGACGAAGATCCGGCGAAGCGGGCGTTTCGTTTGGGTTTGCTCGCGCGGTTCCGCGATGCGGTTACTCAAGTGGCCGATTTTTCGAAGATTGAGGGGTAAAGGGCGGACCAGCTTCATCGTCATGCTGAACGTGTTTCAGCATCTTACTTTCCAGTATTTCGTGCAGAAACGAGTAAGACCCTGAAACAAGTTCAGGGTGACGGCCAAAAAGATTTTCGGGTGGCATGTTATCCGCCACCCAAGGGAGTGATGAATGACGCAATATGTGTTTCGGTTCGGTGGCGGTGTGTCGGATGGCGATGAGAACATCCGTGGCAACAAGAATATCCTCGGCGGCAAAGGCGCGAACCTCGATGGCATGGCTTCGATTGGCTTGCCTGTGCCTCCCGGCTTCACGATCACGACCGAAATGTGCACGGCATATTACGCCAATGGCCAAAGCTTTCCCGACAGCGTGCGTGCCGAGGTCGCGAACGGCCTGAAACATATTGAACAGGTAACGGGCAAATCCTTTGGCGATCCGGCCAATCCCTTATTGGTCTCGGTGCGGTCGGGCGCGCGGGTTTCGATGCCGGGTATGATGGATACCGTTCTGAATCTCGGCCTAAACGACGATACCGTAGAGGGGCTTGCAACCTCATCGGGTGATGCGCGCTTTGCATGGGACAGTTACCGCCGCTTCATTCAGATGTACGCCGATGTCGTGCTTGAGCTTGACCATGGCGCGTTTGAAGAGGCGCTTGAAATCGCCAAGGAAGACCAGGGCTATTATCTCGATACCGAATTGTCAGCCAGTGACCTCAAGGCATTGGTGGCCGAGTATAAGCGCCTTGTCGCGGCCCAATGGGGCAAGCCATTTCCGCAGGACGTGCACGACCAATTATGGGGCGCGGTGGGCGCGGTGTTCGGATCGTGGGAATCGGACCGGGCAAAGGTCTATCGCCGCCTGAACAATATCCCGGGCGACTGGGGCACTGCGGTTAATGTGCAGGCGATGGTGTTCGGCAATATGGGGGAAACATCGGCTACCGGTGTCGCCTTCACGCGCGATCCGGCGACCGGCGAGAACGCATATTATGGCGAATATCTGATCAACGCGCAGGGCGAGGATGTGGTCGCGGGTATCCGCACGCCGCAATATCTCACCAAGACCGCGCGCGAGCGCGCAGGCGCAAAGCCCTTGTCGATGGAAGAATCCATGCCGCAGGTTTATACCGAGCTGGCACGCGTGTTCGAAATTCTCGAGACGCATTATCGCGACATGCAGGATATCGAATTCACCGTCGAGCGCGAGAAATTGTGGATGCTGCAAACCCGTTCGGGCAAGCGCACAGCCAAAGCTGCGTTGAAAATCGCGGTCGATATGGCCGAAGCAGGCATGATCACAACGGATGAGGCAGTGTTGCGCGTTGATCCGATGGCGCTCGACCAGTTGCTTCACCCGACGCTTGATCCCAAAGCCGTCCGTGATGTGTTGACGTCCGGCCTGCCCGCCTCACCCGGCGCTGCGTCGGGCGAGATCGTGTTTGACGCCGACACTGCCGAACGCTTCAATGACATGGGCAAGGCGGTCATTCTGGTCCGGATCGAAACCAGCCCAGAAGACATTCACGGCATGCACGCCGCCAAGGGCATATTGACCGCGCGTGGCGGAATGACCAGCCATGCGGCGGTCGTCGCGCGTGGCATGGGACGTCCCTGCGTATCGGGCGCGGGTAGTATTCAGATTGATGCTGCGGCAAAGATTTTGCGGATTGCAGGCCGGACCTTGAAAGAGGGCGAGATCATCACGCTTGATGGCTCGACCGGCGAAGTGATGGCGGGCGAAGTGCCCACCATCCAGCCCGAGCTGGTGGGTGATTTCGGGACCTTGATGGTCTGGGCAGATGCTGGCCGCCGGATGAAGGTCCGCGCCAATGCCGAAACGCCACTGGACGCGCAAACCGCGCGTGACTTTGGCGCGGAAGGCATTGGCCTGTGCCGCACTGAGCATATGTTCTTCGACGCAGCGCGGATCACTGCCGTGCGCCAGATGATCCTCGCCGACGACGAGAAGGGCCGCCGCATTGCGCTCGACAAATTGCTGCCCGAACAGCGCAAGGATTTTACCGCGATATTCGAGGTAATGGCAGGCCTTCCAGTAACCATTCGGTTGCTTGACCCGCCATTGCATGAATTCCTGCCGCATCAGGAAAGCGAATTTGCCGAAGTTGCGGCTGCTGCTGGCGTGGGTATCGAGGTGTTGAAACAACGCGCGGCCGAGCTGCATGAATTCAACCCGATGCTTGGACATCGCGGCTGCCGTTTGGGGGTGACCTATCCCGAAATCTACGAGATGCAGGCACGTGCAATTTTTGAGGCAGCGTGCAGCCTTGCGGTTGCGCCAGTTCCGGAAATCATGATCCCGCTCGTTGGTACACGGCGCGAACTTGAGTTGATGAAGGACGTGGTAGACAAGGCTGCCGAGGCGGTGTTTGCCGAACAAGGCAAGAGAATCGAATATCTTGTCGGCACGATGATCGAGCTGCCGCGCGCCGCATTGATGGCGGACGAAATTGCCGAAGTCGGCAGCTTCTTCAGCTTTGGCACCAATGACCTTACGCAAACGACATTGGGCGTCAGCCGCGACGACGCCGCACGTTTCCTGACGCATTATGTCGACAAGGGCATTTACGCGCGCGACCCGTTTGTCAGCCTTGATGTCGAAGGCGTTGGCCAGTTGATCGAGATTGCGGTCAACAAAGGCCGCGCAACCCGCCCCGACATCAAACTTGGCATATGCGGTGAACATGGCGGCGATCCGGCATCGATCGCGTTCTGTGAAAAGGTCGGCCTCGATTATGTAAGTGCCTCGCCCTACCGCGTCCCCATCGCGCGGCTGGCCGCAGCACAGGCGGCGCTTGCCAGCCGCTAAACGAGGCACCGCCAAAGATTTTGCGCGGCGTTGCACGCTGCGCTAAATGTCAAATTAGCTATTGCACAAGCGCGCCTGCGTCCGTAATAGCGGCGCTCCAGTGCACCCGTAGCTCAGCTGGATAGAGCATCAGACTACGAATCTGAGGGCCGGGCGTTCGAATCGCTCCGGGTGCACCATTTCCGTACAGTGTTGGGCACTAGTCCTGCGGCCTCGGCCGACACTGCGGCCAGCAGGTTATTCTTTCGCCCTGTGATGCGAATCTGGGTGTCACCAACTTCGACACGATCAACGAGCAGACGTAGATACTGGTGCCGGAAAGACTTTTCGTCCGGTGAACGCAGTTTCTGGGTCAGCAGACGTCCAAACGATTCGATTCGCGCAGGGGTCACCTGGGTGTTTTTCTGATCAAGCTGGCGTTCGGTTAGCTCGATGTCCTGGTCAATGTTTGCCCGCTGAGCGGCCAACTGACCGAGTTCGGAAGCGATCTGCGGATCGTCAGGCGAGCAGACCCCATTGCGGACGAGCTTAATCACATTTGTGCGCTCTGCTTCGAGATGCGTTCGGCGGGCACGTAGCCGAGCCAGGTCTGCGGCGCGTGCCTGTCGCGATTTGTCGTTCTGCTCGATCCAGCCTGACAGCAAGGCAGCGAGGCGCTTTGGTTCGATAACTTTCTTTACCAAGGCATCGACTACGACATCGTCGAGCTTCTCCATCGGCACCCGTCGCCCAAGGCACTGCGTAACGCCCTGCGTTTGACGACGCGAACAGGCATAATAACGGTACTGCCCCGATTTTCCAGTGGAAGTCGTAAGCCCGCCCCCGCAACCGTCGTCACCGCAGCCGCAGGTCACAAGAGATGTCAGCAAGTTTGAGTTGTGCTTATCGGCATTTTCGCCCATTTTGGGATCACGCGCTTTGAGCTGCGCCTGAACGGCATAAAAAAGATCTTCGTCAATGATCGGGGGCACAGGAATAGGTACCCACTCGTCCTCTGGGCGATCCTCGCCAGATTTGCTGTCTCGGCGATTGTAGATGACATAGCCTATGTAGGCCGTGTTTTTGAGGATATGATGCACGTTGCTCGTGTGGAACGGCTTTCCGCGCAACCGCTCGCCCCGTTTGTTTAAACAAGCCGCAAGCCGCGAGACGCCCATAGGACCTTCCGCGTCGCCGTGAATGTAAAGCGCAAAGATATCTCGCACGATCGCTGCCGAGTGCACTTCGATCTCAAGCTTTTTGCGATCCTTGCCCTTTGGCTGCGGTACGGCAGTTGACTCATAACCGAATGGCGGGGTCTGCCCGTTCCAGTGTCCTTGCACCGCGTTTGCCAACATATTGCTACGCACGTGCTTGCCATTTTCTGCGGATTGAAATTCATCGAACAGCGCAAGTATGCCAAGCGCCATTTCGCTCGCCGGGTCTTCCCCGAAATCTTGGGTGATCGAGACAAGACGCACACCTGCACGCTTTAGGCGTTGGCGATATTTCATGTAGTCGAACGCATTGCGGAACGCACGCGACAGACTGTGAACAACTATAAGATCAAATGGCTTATCGGTGCTTGTCGCTGCCGCAATCATGGCCTGGAACTCAGGCCGGTTGTCATTAGTCGCCGACGCACCCTTTTCAACGAAGGTCTGCACATGACCGGCGCCCTGGGCAGTGATCCATTTCTGGCAAGTGGCTTCTTGGTTCGGGAGGCTGATTGCATTGTCTTCCTGCCGCGATGTTGAAACTCGCGCATAGATCACAGCGCGCTTGCCAGCAAAACCAGTCATTATTTATCCTTCATTATTTGCCGTAATGCATCTCCCAGAAAAAGATCGATGAGCGCGATTTCCTGGTCGAGGTCCATGTTAGCGTTTTCGATCGCGCCCGTCCCATCCAAATTGCGCAGCGCACTGTCGCAAAATGAGTCATCCGCTCGGTCTGCGGTAAATTTTCGGCCCGAGAGTTTTGGCGGCTTGTCCATACCGATGCGCTACGCGCGCCACCATGGACAAGCTTGGAGGGGTAAGCATTTTTATCGCTTCTTCGTCCTGAGGGGATCTGTAGCTGGTCCGATAGTCATCATAGCGGCATCGCGAGCAGCTAGTAGCTCAAGACCAAGGTCGGTTGTTCCAAGCGAGGCTGGCTGTTGACCATGCTGTTTGATCGTTTTCACGCCCTTCGCCCCAGAGCCCACGTTACTCGGAATACTAAGGATGTGGGAGTGTTGGCGCCGTTCGTAGGCCTCGACCTTTTTCTGGGTTTCCGACTGTATTTCTGGCGCACCTTGCCAATTTTTGCGATAGGCCTCGCAATCGTCGCCCTTGTTGTCAAGCCAGAGGTGTAGCTTGTATCGCGCGGTATAGCCGAGCTTACCTGGCAACGGCAGTGAAGGTATCTTAGCCGCAGCTTTGCGTTGCAAGTGCGAACCAGTAGTCAGTGAATTGCTGAGTTGATCGGGCGAGGGCCGGCCGGTTAAGCCAGCCGCAGTTATGTTCGGCAAAATAACGACCGGATAAGCTAGTGGATGATGAAATTGTACCCATGATAGCATTAACCATGTTGCTGCTTGACCATAAGTTAGCTGGCTGATTTCTCTGTCCCGAACCGGAAATCCGGGACTCCATTTAACTGCCTTTGCCATTTTGCGCGTATCGCTGTAGATCTCATACAAAGCTACGTTTACGAAATCCCGCCACTCCAGTCCCCCGATCGACACTGCAGGAATTGCGGGCAGAACATTTTTTCTTAGCCTGCCCTGCTCTGCATGCCGTGGCTGTTGTGCTACGTCCTCGAGAGGACGGGGATCAATTTCGATTTCACCTGTATTTGGATTGATGTTGATATCGCGGCGCATCAATTGTGCCAGCATCGAGTCTGCGCTAGGGTTATCTCCATCCGGATCGACCGCCCCTACCGACTGCAAACTGGCCGATATGAGCAGTTGGCGGGCTAAGTCATTGTTGCCGCCAGTCTGTTTAAGCAGACTTGTCAGCTGATAGGGATTACCATTGCTGTCAAACAACAAACGCAAGAAAGCACCGAGATTCTGTCCCAACCGCGAGAGCTCCGCGAGCGCAGCATGTGCTATCAGGAGCGGTAGGTACCTTTTCTTGTCTCCTTTGACACCGGGCCACGCTAGCATTTTGGCCGCTAACTTTGATGCATTCGCAAATTGCTTCGAACGCAGCATCTCAGCCAGGTGAGGGGCACTTGTTTGCAAGGCAAAAATTCTATCCACAATGTCGGCGATACGAACACCGATTATAGTTTGGACATGATCGTCGCCTAGGCATACCCGATAAGCTTCGACGATTGCGTCTTTTGCTCTTGAAATCGCTTCCCTATCCGGCGCCTTTGACGCCAGCAGCCAGTAAAGAAAGTTCCGTGAATTCGGCTCAAGTGGGTCAATCCCAAGCACGAACCAGAATGCCTCGAACAAATCGAATGCAGTCATCGTACCGGGCGCAAAAGTGAGATCATGATCTGTCGGCGCTGGTGCCAGGCCAGCCGCTGCGAGATGAGGCAACCTCGCCATTCCCCAACGAACATGGTCAGCAGGACCGCCATAGGCAGGTCGCCAGCGCTGCTCAGGAGAGGCGGGATAAAAGTCCCAGCCGGACCAAAGCACGTCAGTCACGGAAGGCTCACGACGCGATGCCCCCTTGCTGGCAGCCAGAATGTCATGATGGGCAAATAGCCGCCAGAGTACGTCTTCGATATTCATTTTGAGAGCCTTTCAATTCGTCTGATGGTCCTAACGACCGCGTCACGTCGCGCTTTACGTTCAGCCTTGGCTGCGACGATGAGCGCATCCCAATTCTCGAGCAGCGCAATGCGTTGGTTGGTCAAATTGGCAAGTTCTTCCGCCGCGCTTTCGTCTGTGACTTTGTCTTGCGAGATGTAATCGGCGAGGCGCAGAAGCTTTTCACGGTTTTGATCAAGGGCGAGCTTGATCTCTACAACCGAAGCAAACAGCTTCGAATTGCCAGCAACAGGTTGAGGCGGCGTCATCCGTCATCCTCCTCATCGCCGAACAGATCGACTGCCGTATCGGCATCGTGCTGCTGGGTTGTCGTACCCTTTTGTGATTGAGCGAGGCGCAGGCGCACGTTCGCGCCGTGCTTTGCCAGCCAGTCATAAGCCTCGCCGCAATTGAGACCAACCGGATGGTCAATCTCCAACGCGGCGGCCGTCCGCTCAATCAGGTATAGCTGGCGCAGTTTTGGTGTGTGGGCGCGCCATGTTTGCCGAGAGGGGTTTTCGGCAACCCAAGCCAGAAAGCTTCGATGGCGTTCCTCGTATCGCTCGATTTCGCGTGCGAGCATTAGCTGCTGACCAAGACGCGTGAATGTGTCGTAATGCGTGCGTACAGCCGCAAGTTCGACCTTTGCGACTGGTTCATCTTCGCGGGCACCCATCGACTCAAGCAGAGTCATGTAATGGACCAAAGGGATGTCTCGCAGCCAGGCGCGCGCCTCAGCATCCTCATATACAAATCCATGGTGCACATCATCAGCGCCAAGGCGGTACTTTGCGGCGTCCGGATGACGCGCTTTGGTCTTGGCCTGTTGCTGGGCGAGCGTCAGCTGCTTCTTGGCTTCGGCTAGTCGGAGCCTTTGCTGCTGGGCTTGCCGCTCGGCTGTCTTGAGATCACGCCATGTTCTCAGTTCATCGTTGTTCATACCTACCGTTCCTTTGCTTGATTGGTGAGCACCACATTGCAAAGCGCCAAGCACATTGCTTGGAGGGGTAAGAACAAAGTTCAAAAATTGTTTTTCCGGTTTGCCGTTCCGAGACCTGATTTTCTTCCGGATTGGCCAACATGTCCAACGGTGGCTGTTAGCTGCCCATCGACCCCTAATTCTATTTGAAGCGCTTTTCCAAAGGCTGTCGCTAACGCGCCGTGGGTCTGCAACATGGAGTACGTTGGTAGATACAACCTGAGTACCAGCTAAGTGCGTTCGCGCCCGCAGCGTCGCTGACAGACAATCTGCTGCTTTCAGGCTGGCCTTTT
Organism: Sphingorhabdus sp.; assembly: GCF_046596595.1. Taxonomy (GTDB): domain Bacteria; phylum Pseudomonadota; class Alphaproteobacteria; order Sphingomonadales; family Sphingomonadaceae; genus Sphingorhabdus_B. The sequence goes on along the minus strand of NZ_JBKJMB010000036.1, from coordinate 18,089 downwards.
TCCTTACCCCTCCGAGGCATCCTTGCGCCAGACGACCAAAAGGTGCGTGATTATTCGCAAGCCCAAAAGACGAATGAAGTAAGTGAAGAGGGGGTGGTTGGCGTAAGAAATGTTTGCTGCTGCAAACGAGGCTTCGCCGGCAACCACCCCCCTCTTTTTTCTTCATCGCTTTTAGGCTCGCTTGAGGGATTTGCAATTATGGCCGAAATCTACGTCAATGACCGGTGGCAGCGCGCAAGCGAGACTGAGATCAAGCGCGCGCTTCGAGAGGATGGCGCGAGCACGCGCCTTCGGGCAAAAGAACGCAGCCGATCGGTTGTCGAGGCCCGCGCGGCTGCGCTTGCCAATAGCCGATCTGCACGGGCCGAGCGGGCGCATGTGGCTGCGGTCAAGCGACTGCAAATTGACCTAGGTCTGCTTGCGCCCTCGAGGGACTTTGGACCCAGAATCCGTATGCGCAACGCGCAGCGGCGCAAAGGCAAGAAACGCGACCTTGAGGTCCGGATTACGAAAGACAACCGTAAGGCAGTTCCTCAACCAAAAGCGATACGGCCGAAAAAACCAATTATTGATGCACGCGGTCGCGAGAGCGTTTTTGTTCGGGTTCGCTATCTTGGGCTCAAGACGCCGGGCTGGCGGCCCGGGCGCGCTGGCGAGCATGCCCGGTATCTTTGCGGCGAAGACGCCAAATTGGGTAGGGAGATCATCACCAACATGGGCGATACCCTGGAGGAAGTGGTCGAAGCATGGAACTGCATCGAGAAGCTTGAGATCGGCGCGCGCAAGAACGCCAAGGTGCAGCAGCGCATCGTCATCTACTTGCCCGAAGAGCTGTCGGAAGACGAGCAGCGTCAGTTTGTTCGCGAGTATTGCGAGCGAGAATTTGGCCGGCTCGGTCTGGGCTATTCCGCTTCCGTCCACATAGACCCGCGTGGATGCAACGGACATGCGCACATAGACCACAGCAACCGTCCTTTTGTGCGCAACGGCCCGTATGATTGGACCTTTGCTGCCGAAAAAATCAATGGGCTTGATAGCAAGCAAGGCTTGAAGGCGATGCGCGCGCGCATCGCCAGCGCGCTCAACGTTGCGCTACACAAGGCTGGCAGCGAGCGGCGATACACCCATCAAAGCTATGCCGAGCGTGGCATTGCTGCACACCGCCAGGAGCATCTGGGCCAACAGCGTGCAGCGGCTGTCCGCATGGGAGAAGCTGTAGCAATGGCAGAGCGAAACGCTGCGCGCGCGAACGCTAATGAAGCGGCATATGCGGTTTACTGTGAGCAGCTCAAGGTGGACGCAGCTGAGCAGGAAGTACGTCATCTTGAAACCGATCAGCGCGATAGAGAAGCTTTGCAACAGGCGATGGAAAGTTCGCAATCACTGCATAACCTAGCTATAGAAAACGCATCTGTGGCGGCGACTGCTCCTTTGCAGACAACAACTTCCGGCGATCAGGCAAAGTCGGATTCAACGATCCTTTCGGATGCCAGAGCGCAGGCCAAGGCGTTAAGAGACAGTGCCATGGCCATTGCGTCGCTCGGCTCAGAAGCAAATCTTGAAGGCACGGCTTTAAGCGATGCTGATCGACGCGCTTTTAGTCTAAGTCGCGATCTGTCCCCTGTGGTTCCATTGATCAAGCAGATTGCTGCGGCGGATGTAGAGACTTCCTCAATGCAGGATCGTGCACGCGAAGACGAGCGCTATGACGCAGCGATCCAGAAATTGCGGGACGTGCTGGAGGCGAAGCGCGTCGCTGCCGCTGTCAAGGCGCGCGCTAATGTTGCCGTGGTAGACCAGCAGGCCGTTAAAGCTCAGGCCGTGCTTCAGAAGGCGGACGGTCCGGTTCCGCAGCAAGCAACGGTGATTGCCGCACCTACTATACCGGCATCCGACATCAAGCCATTTCGGCCGATCGAGGCACCCAAACAGCATATCCATAAGGCAAAGCCTGATCCTGCGCCGACCGTTGCTGATCCGATGTCAGCGCCCGTCAAGCTGGATAATGCCAGCCAAGATCAAAAACCCATGTCAACGCCCGAAGTCGTGCCTGACCTGCAAGTGCAGGCATCTCCACCTGCGCGCAAACAGGAACCTGATCCGCCCAAACCAAATTTCCAAGCTGCAGCTATTGGACTTACTGGGCACGCAGTTCTCGATTTGCTTAGAGCAAGCAACCCACCATCGTACGAAACCCTCAAGGCGGCTTCCAAACTGTTCGACACATGGAAAGATCAGGACGCGCAATTTGTTCAACGCTACGTAGAGTCGCTGTTTGACCAGATACCGGCGAATAGTGCGATGCATGGATGGCTGACGTTGCTCAAGCAGCCAGCAGGAACAGACAAGGATGTAGAAACTGCTGAACTAACCAAGCAACTGCTGGCCAATGAGGCTTTCATGATCCGCATTCGCGCCGAGACGCCGCTGCTCGAACTGATGCTATTTCGGCAGTTGAAGCGCCATTCAACCGAAGATCTCGCAGCTCGCGGTGGCCCTGATAGCGGGACCAAGCACGATATCATTGCAATCCAGACGCCTGCCCAGACTATCACCGACTCCATATTGGAGAGCCCATCAACGCCGCTTACGCCGACGGCGAAAGCTGCCTCTGCGATCTCTGAGCCTGTACCAGCAAGCAAAACACCTGACCCCGCCCTCCTGTATCAGGACATTGTGCTGCACGCGTTGGCCGAGCGCTTATTGTCTGGTGTTTACTGGGAAGACGCCGGCAACAAAAGGCTACTCATCCTCACCAATACCAGTGCAGCACGGCTCAACGTGCCAGCACGCATCGAGATTGCAGCCGGCGTTGTGCAGATCATCGATCAGACAATCGCGCAAGCTGACCAGGAGGAGACCCTTCTTCGCAGGTATATCGAACGGCGCCCTGATACCGTTCAAGTTTCGAAGCTGCGCATCTTGCTTCCCGAATATGCGGACAAGAAGTTGCTGGATATTGCCGACAAGCACTCAAAAGACCCCGAGCGCCGCAAACTCTATGCTGCTATGCCTCGGATCGCGAAAAATGGCGCTATTTACGATCAAAGATTCTGGGACGATTTCATAGCATCACCAGAGGGCAAGGCTGTAGCAGAAGCTACCGACAACCGAACCGAGTATGAAAGCGGTCCCCTTCCGATCAGAGAAAGCACAGATGACAATAAGGCAGCTCCGCGCTTTGCAGGCTTTATGCCTCCGAAAACAGAAGACAAGGGACGCAAGCTTGAGGTTGGCATACATCCCAAGCTCGACGCGTATCTTGCTGCGGATGCAAGCAAGGACGACGCGGCACGGCGACGGATCGCTGAGGAAATCGTCAAAGACGAAGCAGCAGCGCTTGTCGTGAAAAGCCTTACTGCTGCTGATCGCAAATCTATCAAGGATGACTCGCGGTACAACGATCTCGCCAGAGGCAACAGCCCTCACCCGACGGATAGCCGGGGCCATGACATAGGCCAGCAGATGGATCGCGGCCTCAGTCCTGAGGCCGATTGAGGAAGGCGAGCGCGCCTCAAGCCCATTAAGCTGACTGGGGTCAGGTGAAGTGAGGTTGGAAGGAAGAGTGGAAAAAAGCACTCGGCCTTCGGCCTCATCAATCATGCCAAAGGAAGTAAATCCATGAACATTATACAAGACAATGCCGCGCGCAAGCGGTCCAAAAGACGTACCCGCACAGATGAACATCAGGAGACCAATGCAGCCTGCAAAGTGCTCCATCAGGTTCCCGAGCCATTTGAGATCGTGCCGGACGCGATCCCGGATGGTGGCCGGATCATTGCGATATGTGATGTCGAAACAACTGGCCTCGACACAAATCAGGACCCGATCATCGAACTTGCAATCATGCTGGTCACCGTTGATGCAGACGGCAGAGTAGTTGGCGTCATGCCGCCGCGCAGTTGGCTTGAGGACCCGGGCGTTCGGCTCGATCCGCGCATCATCGCAGTAACTGGTATCACAGATGCTGACATTGCCGGGCAAAAGATCGATGACCGGCAGGCGCTGGCGATGCTCGCACGTGCTTCGCTGGTCATCGCGCACAATGCCAAGTTCGATGTGAGTTTCATCGAACGGCGGCTTCCGGAGGCCGCGGGCAAGGACTGGGCATGCAGTTGTTCCGAGATCGAATGGCCACAGTTGGGCTTCGACAGCCGTGTACAGGGATATCTCATGATGCAATCAGGCTGGTTCAATACCGCACACCGGGCAGCAGCCGACGTGTGGTCGCTTTACTGGTTGCTGCAGCAGCTACATGGCGACCAAACGCTACTCCAGCGGCTGCTTTGGACCTCAGATCAGCCAACATTAACAATTTTACAGTCACACCCACGAAGGCCCGCAATTTGCGGGTCTTCTTTTATCCAAAAAGGACAATACTCATGACCAACAACACATATTTTCGCCCATTCAATTGCCGCCCTGTCGTTGCCGATAGCACACTGCGTGCAACGCATCGCACAGCCTACGCTTCTTACTGCTACATAAGGCGGGAGCCTGACGCCGATGCTTACGGCCCCATGCCGGAGGAATGGGCGACACGCGGCGACCTTGTAGCAACAGGCCGCATCCATCCGGCCCAGACGCCAGCCTGGGCACGCTCAGGTCCCAAAATCTGGAAGGATGCTGACGCTTCGGTTTACCCACATCGCCTTACCGAAGCTGCTGCCTCCCACATTGTCCTCACTCTGCCCCCGATCATGGAAGCAGGTGATTGGGTGGATCTTATCGAGACGTTCGGTACCGAGCATATCGCCGATCATGGTATGATCGCCGACTGGGCAATCCACTATAAGCCAAAGCAAATCGCACCGCACGCTCACTTGCTCGTTACAGCCCGCAGCTGGCGTGCCGACAGAAATCCTGGCCGGAAGCATCCACGCTGGTTTGCGAGCAAGGAAGCTATTCGCAAAGCCGAACTGGCTTGGATCGACATTTCAGGGCTGCGACCAAACCTCAGCTTCATTGGAACATCGTCGAGCGAATGATGCGCATTACAGGGCGCATGCGGCATATTGCGGCTGGAAAAGCTTAGCCGATCAGAAGGATGCCGTTCTCGATGTGCAGCGTTGCAATGGGGCAACGTGTACATCGAGACTCCGCTGCTGCTCGATGAGACACAGAAAATTGTCGGAAAGTTTGCAAATTTGGACGATCATGACAGTTCACTATCGGGGTCTTTAGGGCCCAGAGAAACGTCTTTTTGATCCTCAGATGACAAGCGCGCGTAAATTTAAAGTTGATCCCAGAGCAAGACACTTATCGTATTTACTGCCAGAACCCACTGACAACAAACACCAATATCCAAGTTATGGAAAACACAATTAGCATTGGTAGCCATCGAATAGGCCGTCGGTTCCATGGCAATTTGCGATGTATCTGCAGTAATTTTGAGTCACTGCGATAGATCACTCGTTTGGATCGGTCGAATTTTTGAATTTTCGGCACGCGCGTATCCCCAGCTCGGCGCAAGCCTTACATTTAGACGAAATATATCAAAATAGTTCTAACAGCCTTAGGTGTTCTTCCGGGATAAATTTGCCCTGAACGTTGGGCATAAGATGGTAGGTTAATATGCCACTTTGCCGCCCAAGGCTGGCGTTTAGAGGCTCATTTCGAAACGGCCGGAGTGTTATGGGAAACCTCCGTTCCGCAGTCTACCCACTATGAACGTCAGCTTTCTTTGATTTTGACATAGAAGCTGCCTGTCAGGACACGACCCAGTTGCTGAAATTTAGAGCATCCCAGTAGGCTCTCGAAAGCAGACATTTGTCTGCGTAATAGCATCTGTCCGAAATTGTCACGGGTGGGGAACGCCCGATCCGATTCATTTGTGAATGAATAGATGCTAATTAGGACTGCGCACAGAGATTTGCTGCCTGCTTGCGAACGTCGTTAGTTCCGAGCCTCGAAAATCATATTAAACGCATGATGGAACGCTTGGCTGGCGCTGCCATGTCAAACAGCTTTTGCGCTGCAAGAACTGCGGTCGGAGCATTAGGCGCTGTGGCATCTGCGCCCATTACAGCTGCCAGTTCTGGATTTTGAGTGAACATCGGGCCTCCAACCAAAACGCCGACTAGTGGGTTTCTAGAATGCTGCCGGACTTGATCTATCGCGGATTTCAGGGCCTCAAGCTGTGCATCTGAACCTGCTGTCAATCCCACCACCGCAAACCAGCTGCTGCTGACGGCCTCTACCAATTGGTTTACATCTCCAGAGTATTCAACTTCAACTTGCCAACCTGCTGCGGACAGAAGTTTCTCAATCATCGACGCGCCGAATGAATGCTGGTTGCCTGGAGCTGTTGCCATCAGGAAGACACGCCGATCGCCTAACTGTGGCAGTGCGTAGGTGTCATTAAAAATGGCCAGTAGCTTTTGAAGTCGCCCAACCCCGAGAGTTACATCAATAAAATCACATTCATCCCGGTCCCACATCTCGCCAAGATGGCGTGCCGTCGGTTCCAGCAATTCTATGTAGAGCGTATTCATCGATAAGCCGCGATCCTTCATAATCGCAACATAGGTCGCCGCGGCTTCGAGATCATCGCCGAGGACGATGTGGGCTAACGCGTCAATTTCCGTACTATTTGGTCGCAGAGCCTCAATAACTTCTTCAACTAGCGGTGCACCGGGAACAACTTCGGTGTGTAGCCGAACCAATCGCGGTACGATCTCATCGGAAACAAATCGCGCAAGGTCATACTGGCGTATGCCTACATCATGACGCTGAAGAATTTCCGGTGAGACAAAATGTTTCTCAAAGTTACGAAGCGTCTGCCGGTCGATAGTCGTTGATGCTAACGCACTGCCTGCGTGGCCCATCCTATCTCTCCCCTTTAAAAGCTGCCGGGAACTCATTGACAATATCACCATACAACTCGGAGCTTGTCGATGGGCAACAGGGTCATTTTGCCCGTCATAGGGTAAATACCGTAGTGGCTTGTCACCGCTGAAATGAAGCGCTGATTGCCATAGACTAAAGAACTGCCAACCAATCCGAATGGCCTACTTCCAGCGCACAAAGACTATTTGAGGATACGGTCATAACCGAGATTTTGACTGTCTCCGAAAGTGACGCGGCCTCCTGAACATGAGCAAGGTTTGTAATTTATTAACGGTTGGCCCGTAGTTGCCGACGCGTAGGTAAAAAGCGATTCAGGAAATTGTCGATGTTGAAAAATAGTTGCTACGGGATTTGCTCGCTGATCCTTTTAATTTCTGGTACCGCTCAGGCAGGTGTATCCACGTCTTCAATGCCAGTATCGGCAACCATCCTTGAAAACTGTACGGTAGTCGCGACGCCTCTGGTTTTTACCCCTCCTCAAGGAGGAACAGCAGCGGTCGATTCTACTTCAACTATCACGCTTGCGTGCACACCAAATGCTGATTTTGATGTTGCATTGAATGCCGGCGCAAACGCCATCGGTGGCGCACGGCACATGAAAATCGCTGCGGGCACTGAATTATTGCCTTACGAAATCTACCAAGATTCTGCTCACACTCAGATCTGGGGCAGTAATGCTGGAACAAACACTAGGCAAGGTACGGCTCCGACCGGAGGGGCCACATTCACAGCTTTTGGAAGGATCGCCGCAGATCGTCCCGCGGTCAGTGCTGGCACCTACGCCGACACTGTGACAGTCACCGTCACCTTCTAGCGCAAGTAAATTGAAATCAAAATGGATAGTAGCTGTTGTTTGCGCACTTTGCGCCGCTGCAGCTTATGGTCAACAGGGCGTTAATCTCGAAATAAGTGGACCAAGCCAGAGCTTTGGATCCGCGATTAACGTGACGCCACTTCGCGTCGAAATGGACAAGACCGAGTTTGCTGATCAAATGCAAATCCGAAACGACTCTGCGGAACCCATTAATGTTCAGCTGCGCGTGTTCAAATGGACCCAAGTTTCGGGGAACGACCAATACTCATTGTCGAACGAAATCATATTGTCACCGTCGATTACCCGCATTGGAGCAAACCAGACACAAAATTTCCGGCTCATGCGCGCAAGCGAACAAAAATCGTTCGGTGAAGTTCGCTATCGGATCATTATTGATCAATTACCGAGCACGTCCGGTTCATCCGAAAGCCAAACCAAAACTCGGCTTCGCTTCAGCGTGCCCTTATTCGTTAATCGCGACACGGCGACCGCTCCCAAACTTGAATGGCAGCTCCGCGGACGGCGACTAAGTATCATCAATAATGGCGGTAAAACCGTAAAAATTAGCGGTGTAACGGTGCTAATGCCTGACCAGAGACGTATAGAGTTTAAAGGCAGCGGCACCAGATATGTGCTGGGTAACTCCCGCGTCGTTTGGGAGTCGGAGCTAGATACGGGTTGTATCGCAGCGGCCCCAACACTTATCGCGGTGGTCGATCAGCAGAAAATCAATGCGATCCCGTCAACAACTTGTTCGTGACTCCGCCTCCGGGCTAATTACGGCATTATGCCTATTTTATGCAGAACAAGCAGAAGCTGCCGATGATCCATTTGCGCTCTCGTTTGACGTTTCTTCCACCGCCAATGAAGATAGCTTTAATAAATTAAGTAAGGGGGACGCAATTGCTCTGCCCCCACCGCAATACAGTCTGTTTGTCGAAATAAGGGTAAACGGCACAGCACGCAGACGTCTCGTAGAGTTGCGAGACATTGCCGGGCAAGTTTCGATTAAGGCGCAAGATGCCGAAACTGCCGGGCTAGTTAAAACGGCGACACCGGGTTCCTATATTGATCTCAATACCCTTAAATTGCTTAAGTGGCATTTGGACCGCAACAGCGGCATACTGTCGGTAGATATAGCGCGCAAATCCGATGGTCCGAACAATATAGATTTTGCTGCGCGTCCTTCATCCTACAATGATAGCCAACCTGTCACAGCTCTTATTGGTAACTACGACCTCAACGCGGCTGTCGGAAGAAACGGGTTTTCCGTGGGGGGATTTGTAGAAGGAAGGTTAGTCCGGGGCAACTTGTCGTTGGGGAGCACTTGGCGTTTTTCAAACAACACGCTGCCTAAACAAACCCAAGTAGTGCGATTAGACAGTGGCTTGACGCTAAACATACCTGAACGCTCTATCAGCACAACGTTAGGCGATTTCATCAGTGCTGGACCATCAAGTTCGCGAGCAGTCCGCCTAGGTGGTCTTAAAGTTGGAACTGATTTTGGCCTGCGGCCAGATCTAATCACTTATCCACTTCCTGACTTTACCGGATCCGTGGCTGTACCGACAGGGTTGGATTTGATTGTAGCTGACCGGCGTTTTAAGGCTGGCGACGTCGCCGCCGGTGAGTTCACAGTACGCAACATCCCTGTACCCGTGGGTCGAAACAGTGTTGGTGTGGTCGTTCGTGATTTCTTCGGCCAAGAGCGAATTGACACAGTTCAATTTTATACTGCGCGAAATTTGTTAGCAAAAGGGCGCTCGCAATTTTCAATAAACGTCGGTGCCATCAGGCAGAATTTTGGTCGATCGAGCGATGATTATGGCCCGTGGGCGGCGATGGCTAATTTGCGTCAGGGTGTATCAAACAGTCTTACGATTGAACCAGCCGTCGAGTTAGCCGAAGGCTACGCAAGTGTGGGTCTGTCCTCCACTTTTACGGTTGGTGCCGTAGGCCTATTAAACATAGATGCACGCGCCAGCCGATTTGATCGCGATAGATACGATCCTATCAATTCGATCCGGAGACGAGGTAAGTTATTTGGGGCCAGCTTCGAAAGTGTAGGAGAGTTGGTCTCGTTCAGGTTGGAGGCGCGAAAGGTCACAAAGAATTTTGACGATCTTCCTAGTGTGGCGGGCGATCAGCCGCCAGCATCATTTCTTTCCGGGTCGCTCAACTTCAACACCCGAGCATTAGGCAATTTTCGTCTAACCGCAGTTCGCCAATATAAGCCAAGACGTGCACGAGACTTTGCTGATGTAAATCGAACGGACATTATCACGTCAAGCTACCGCACAAGTCTCAAGAACGGCATAAACATCTTTGTCGACGCTACTCACCAACGGTCTGAGCGCAGGTCGAGCTCAATTCTAGTTGGGATGTCAGTGCAGTTCCGAGGTCGGGCCAATGGTCAATTCAATGTGAGCCAACAAGGTCGACAATCCCAGATAACTTCCGGGCTATATAATCTCGATTCACAGCCCGGCGATGTTGGTTATGCTGTCACTGCTGGGGTGGGATCTATTGACCAGACGAGTGCGCTCGTCGCTTACCGCGGCGGATGGGGGCGCGTCGAAGCCCAAGCCGAAATTGTGGGCAGGCAAGCCGCTGCACGGCTCGGAGCAAGCGGATCAGTGCTGCTGGCAGAAGGCCATATTTTTGCGGCGCACCGTCTGGATAACGGTTTCGCGCTGGTCCGGACAGGCAAAATTGCTAACGTAAGTGTTGAGCAGGAAAGCCGCCCGGTGGGTAAGACCGGGCCAGAGGGACTAAAATTACTCACCGACTTTCCAGCCTACGTGCCAACGCGCATCAGTATTGATCCTAAAACACTGCCTGACATGACGATTGCTCGTAAGCTAAGTGCGATGATTGTAGTTCCTTCGCGGTCTGGTAGTTTGGTAGACTTAGACGTAGAGAGTTATCAGCCAGCACTATTCCGGTTAGTTCATTCCAATGGGAGGCAGGTAGCGCCTGGAACCGTAGTCCAAGCGCTGCCGTCAAAGAGCGAATATGTCGTGGGCTTTGACGGTATGGTAGAGATCAACGGCTGGCATGATGATAAGGAATTGCGCTTCCAAGCCGACGAGAACCGGTCCTGCTTCGCCAGCTTCACAACTTCATCGCTGAAGCGGTTTAGCAACGACAATGGCGACATTCCTGAAGTTCGATGCGACGGAACTATCCGTCCGATTGCGATAGGACGATAGTTGGAGCATCGCGCTCTGAGGAGTGAGCAGACCATTTTAGCTGTCCAGCTCAAACTGCGCGACAATGGCAGCCTTCGCTATTACGTGACCGAAAGCGGCCGATCGGCTCCCCACGACATTTCTTTCGTCCGACTACCCAGTTGACGACGCTAAAAGCGGACGGAACAGACACGACATCACTGATCTCGCGGTCCTTCCGGTGGTTCAATCTATTTTCTTTTAACAATCGTACATTTACTTACCGAGAAAAACAGCATCGGTAAGCGCCAGGCTTCTAAAAAGTGCTCGTGAATATTCGGCGCTCGCGACATACAGTCGGTAAAACCTATTTTATGCGTGCTCGAAATCTGATTGCAAAGTTTGACAGCGGGCTACCACCGTACGCCATTGAGCCTTTGGGGTTAATGCAAAGATGCCTGACCGCGGAATCATAGCCTGAAACAGGAGTGTATACGCACGCAGCAAAATTGGGTGGGACAGTGACCAAATTGGAATACCGAACGTCAGTTGATGCTGTAAAAGTCAAACCCGCAGAGTTTTGGGTGAACGCTACAGAATTTGTTTCCGGGCCTGCCCCGTCGATATCTCCGTTATAAAACTCTACAGTCGACGGGATGCTGTCGAGCAGAAAAATCGAATTTGCGTCTGTTGTTCCGTTCCCTGTATTTGTGGTGGTAATAGTGTAAATGACATCGCTACCGGGAACCGAGAATTTATTGATACCGTTAGTTTCAAACGATGCTGAGCTTTTTTCGACACTAAGCACGGCTACACCCAAGATATTTATCGCATAATCCTCGACTTCACCATTTGACGCTATTGACGAAGCGCCTAGCCCGCTGGTCGTCGACCAGCGAAAACGTACAAATGTTTGAGTGAGCGTTGCTGTCGGGGGCACAGCGATGCTGAGACCAATTAACCCAACTGCACCATTAGTATCCCCCGCACCATTATCGGCGATATTGGTTGCTAACTGCTCTCCTACGTCGGCGAAATCACCGTCCCCGTTCCAATCAGCCCAGCATTGCAATCGTCCACCAGTACCTTCGACGTTCACAGTCGCACTGCCTGTATTCGATTGTCGGAGAACAGATATGCTGACGCCCTCATCCCCCGCATCTCCATTTGCGGACGGGCTGTTATACCGGGCGAGTTCAGCGGTATTGGAGGCCCCAATTCGAACTCCTGCCACGATATCATGCACAGGATTTCCGTATGCAGCGGGTGCGTCGCCAAAATCTTGGGGAACCTGCGAAGTAATTGAAGGTAGCGCCAGCACAGGGTAACTAAAATCAAGTGAAGTTAAGCGCGTTGTATTGCCAGTTCCTAAGGTACCAATTCGATATCGGAACGTGCTCGTAGATGTATAGAATATTGACACAATATTCTGTGTGGCGAACTCATCGATACCAGGAGCTGTAAAATTGGTTCGTGCTTCAAACCGGACGTTGTTTGGGATTGAGGGACCAGATGCATTAACATCTATATTTGTAGGTGTGTCGAGAACGTAAGACGCGAATGGAGTGGAAAATTCAGCATATTCGCGAATAGACCCACTATCTCCATCGATGTCGATTCCGGAAGAAGCAAAATCAATTAGGACCGGCGTAGCTGTACCGCCAAGAACAAAAGTAATGGTGAAATCCGCGCTGCGGGCATTTGCTCCCACCAATTCAGGCTGAAAGTTATCGATCAAGCCACTGTCCTGGTCGATGGTGCTAAGGGTCGCTGCAGTCAACGCATCAATCCGAACACGAGCATCAATACCGGTAGCGACATTAGAAAATCGGTAAATGGCACCGACACTAAGCGCCGTTCCTGAAACCAGCACCGGGTTTCTGAAGTCTAAAGCAGTAATCAGACGCCCTTGGCATGTAACCGTTTGGGCTTGTACTATGGTGCCGCTTAGCATGATGCTGCTACATACGTAAATTATAAGCATTCGTAGCGCGATTTTTATTAACCGGTAACAGAACCAAAGCATCCGATCTTGTTAAACGATAATGGTTAATTCTTCCATGACGCGTTTGTGAACGTCGACATTGCTGCCACTGAACATGCTCAACAGCTGCTAGTTCAACGTTTAGAAGCTCTCGACGGCTGAAATTGGGCCGTAACCCGACTGTCCGGTTTTAACGAAAATTTTAGATAAGCTGCCGTTCCGCTTATGACCCAATGGCTAATATTCCTGGCGGCTGAGCCATATGCCAAAAGTGGATATTTGTCCAAGTAATCGGAATGGGCGGGAGGTGGGCCGAGAGCGGACAGGCAGCGGAACTGAATGACGTGCATTTGAATGATTTGAAACATAGCTTCACCCGATGCCCGACTGTTTAATGACAGCAGCAAGAACGGAAAAAGAGACATTGTTGAGATCAAATTTTGTTTAAACTTTACGTCCATGGACATCGACTTGTAACTTTTGCATCGTCATCCAGTCGCGTCCGCTTTAAATAAGAAAATCAGGCAACAGGAAACACTCAAACATCTCCGCTGTGAACGGGTACCGCGGTTTACCTTCAGTAATCAAGCTGCTCTAACTTTTTTAACTTCCTCGTCAAGCTTGCTGGCAATGACTTTTTTATTCGGCGTTTGAGGTGCGACTTTATCGATAATCGGCGCGCTATGCTCATGCAAATCTTGTCTGTTAAGCCCGAGCATCGCGTTAACCTCTGCAACCGGTACAGGTTTACTGAAATAATAGCCTTGTATTTGGTCGCAGCCATTCTCGTGCAGTATATCGAGCTGGTCGATTGTCTCGACCCCTTCTGCGGTGGTTTCCATGCCCAATGCTTCAGCAAGAGACGTTATCGACCTTATAATTGCGGTTGCGCCATCTTGCGCCATCAAATCTTCGATAAACGTTCGATCAATTTTGATCTTGTCGAACGGAAATTTGCGCAAATAACTGAGGGACGAATAACCTGTGCCGAAATCATCTAGGGCAACACGTACTCCCATGCCTCTCAACGATTTCAGCGATTCCAGCGTATTTTGGATATCGTTGATGAACAGGCTTTCGGTAATTTCTAGTTCAAGCCGATTGGGCTCTAAACCTGAACCAGTGAGCGCTTGTATGACCACCGAATTTAATCGATTTGATCGGAACTGGACCGGTGAAATATTGACGGCAACGCGAATGTGCTTCGGCCAAGTCGTCGCAACGCGACAGGCCTCACGTATGACCCAATCGCCAATGGGAATAATGAGGCCTGTGTCCTCCGCTAAGGGAATGAATTTGATTGGCGGCACCAATCCATGTTTCGGATGATTCCAGCGGATTAAAGCCTCAAACGCCGTTACCCTGTTTTCCGATAGTGCAAATAGCGGTTGAAAATATAATTCAAGTTCGCCGTTGCGGATAGCATCATGTAGGTCCAGTTCGATTAACCGGCGCTCTTGTGCTTCGGCGTCCATTGCAGGTTCAAAAAATCGAAAGCCGCCCTTGTCGTGATTTTTTGCACGATAAAGCGCCAAGTCAGCATTCTTCAAAAGCGACGTTGGGTCACTGCCATCGTGGGGAGCAACAGCAATGCCAATGCTGGTTCCAGTAACAAGTCGGTGTCCATTTACGACTATTTGCTCTGACGTGCTTGCGAGAACGGCGTGCGCAAGAGCTGCAGCTGAGCGCGCATCGCCCTCAATGAATAATGCGAACTCATCACCGCCGAGCCTGGCAACAAATCCGTTCTCGGCTAAGCGCTGCAACCGGGCAGCAACCTCGCACAATAACGCGTCGCCTGTTGGATGGCCAAGCGTATCGTTTACCCCCTTAAAATTGTCGAGATCCAAACAAAGAAGGGCGAACGATTTTCCTGTACTGGACTTTAGTCGATCAATGATATGCTCGCGCAGCAAAGAGCGATTAGCAAGGCCTGTGAGGCCGTCATGGAATGCCATGTGGGCAATTTGGCGTTCCCGGTCTGCAATGCTATGCACCATCCGATTGAATGACTTGGCAAGCTGAGAAATTTCGTCGTGGGTGCGAACCAATACCTGAGCATGCTCGCCCGAGCCAACGGATCGCGTCGCTTGCTCTAGCATGGCAATCGGAGCTGCAATGCGCCGAGCGAGTATCCAGCTTCCGGCAATCGCGAGACAAATCCCAGCTACTCCAAATATCAGCAAAGCCATGAAAATTGGTTGGTACCCTGCAAGTGCAGCTGTTAGGCTATACGTCAAAAGTAATACTTGCGGTTCAGGCTCCATGAAGCTCGGAACAAGGCTCGCCCTTACCAGCCATTGGTGCCCATCAGCATTGGTCTCGGTGACCGAACTTGTTCGACTGGAAGGGCGGGAGCTCTTAGGCAGCGCGCTCAGCGGCACAATCTTGGGACGCAAATCGAGGGCTGATAATTTTGCGAGGCCTTTTAATTCATCTTTGCCTAGCTGACGCGTGAACACTACCCAACCGATTAAATCAGGCGTTTCAATCGGCGCGGCTACAATCATTGTTTCAAGCCCACCTAGGCGGGCAATTCCTCTTTCACTTCCCATATCCAGTGCCGCAAACAACCGATTCTTGTCGGGCATCTTCAATTCGCGGTTGGCCCCAACTACAACGCCGTCCAGTCCCACGACATAAGCGTCGGACAGCACAAGCCGAGTTTCTAACGTATTGAGCGCAGAATCAATAGTGGCAGCATCTCCCGTTGCGGTTGCTTCACGAAAACCGAAGTCAGCTGCTAGAACGCTGCCGGCTTGCTGCAACTGTTCAAACTGCATTTTAGCAATGCGCTCGAATACCTCACTGCCTGCAGCCATTTCACGATTTATAGATTTCTTAGCGTAATTTTCGATTACAATGCTGGTGCCGATGATTGAAACTGTCGTCGCCACGGCAAACATCACCGCGAAAAATACTGTCATTTTTATCGAAATGCGCGACACGATGCGGTAAACAACGCGTCTCGTTTTAAACGACCAACGAAATGTCATGGACGAAAAGCCGATACAGACGCGGATGAAATACTACAGGAGCCAACAACGACCAATACTACAAACAAGGCTGCATAAGCTGCTGTTATACGGTCCCGAAGCCTGCCGAACTTAATGTTTTTGGGAAAGCGCACGTCAGTCTTGCCGCACATTTAATTCGTAGCGACGCTCATTGCCGCCTGCTGTCAAGCTGGTGTTAAATGCGACCTCATTACCGGCTGCACGTGCCTGCGGATGCCAGATTTTCACTGTGCCCGCACCCGCGGTCAGGCCGTTAAAGTTTACCACACCGTTGCGGTCAGTCTTGGCTGCAAAGGGGGTGTCCACGACTTTGATATAACCACGCATATTGTCGTGGATGTTGCATCCCAATGCGACACTGCCCGCGATGGGGAATTTCTGCGAACGGCTTTGTTCTTTGCCATAAAGGTTGATTTCAAACCGGGCTGTTTTTGAAAAACTGTAAACACTGTGCCGGACCCGATCAAAATTGGGGAAGCTGACCGAGGATCCTTTGGCAGCAATCAAGGTCCCCGGCGCAAAGGCCAGATCGCGCTGCGCCATCACGCTTGGGCCAAATCGCATCGGCTTGTTTGTACCCGTTTTGGGGTAGACCATTACCACGGCTTCTTGAACGGGAATGCCGCGTGCATCCTTGACGGTGACGGAGACGCTGGATTCGGTTGCACCAGTGGCGGCTACACCCAATGATAAACAAGCGAAAACTGTAAGGAGTTGTAGCGCGAATCTTTGCATGTCGTCCGTCTGCCAGCAAAAACTTAACGCATTGCTAAACTTTAGCGTCAGAAAACGAGGGCATGGTTAACGTTCCGTTTACGACCCGCGTTTAGGTCCGGCATATAAATTCGGACGAAAGATGCGATGAAATTGCGCAGACCACACACTTGGCTAATTGCCTCAATCGTTGCAGCCTCGCTCGGTGCAATTCCTGCGCAGGCGAACAGTCGCGATCTGGAAACCGGCGGCAAATTGCTATTGACCAATGGCGCGGCGTCGGTCGACGGATCTTCAGGCGGCGGCTTAGCCACTTGGGCTGTCATCGCTGGAAACGCCACCGAAGAGGGTATTGGCGCGTCGGCATATGTGACCCTGCTTGAACTGCCCGATTACCGCCTACAAAATCACGGCTTTGCGATAGGCCTGTTTGATAGGGTCGAGCTAAGTTACGCCCGGCAAAATTTTGATACCAAGGCCGTCGGCGCATCGCTTGGTCTTGGACGAGGGTTCAAGCTCAACCAGGATATCTATGGCGCAAAGCTGCGTTTGGCAGGAGATCTGGTTTACGGTGCTGCTACATTGCCGCAAATATCCATTGGTGCGCAGTTTCGCAAGAACGTTGATGCGAATGTTGTGGACTCGCTTGGTGCATCGCGCAACCAAGACGTTGATTTCTACCTGAGCGCGACGAAATTGATTTTGTCCCATTCGGTATTATTGAATGGAACTGCGCGTCTGACGCGCGCCAATCAATTTGGCTTGCTCGGCTATGGCGGCGACAAGCAGACTGATCGGACCTTGGAATTTGAAGCATCGGTAGGCTATCAACTGTCGCGCCGCCTTTTGGTTGGCGGTGAGTATCGCACCAAGCCTGATAACTTGTCGCTCGCCCCCGAAGGTGACGCCATGGACCTGTTTGCGGCATGGGCGATTAATGATAATTTCACTTTGACCGCTGCTTATGCTGACCTGGGTAATATTGTCACGCAGGACAAGCAACGCGGCGCTTTACTATCACTGCAGGCCGCATTTTAAGGATGCTTATGAACGAAATACTCTTGGTCCTGGCTATGCTGCAGACGTCGCCCGAATTGGAGATAACAGCCCCGGTGGATGAAACGGAGGTCGCAGCACAGGCAGATATTCCAGAGGAGAAGCCTGATTCCGTTACTGGAGAATTTGCCGTCGATCCATATGTGCAAAGTAACGAGAACGCAGGCGCAAAACCGTTTGCCGCGTCGGCAATGGCCAATCAATTTGGTGGTCAACAGGGCATCCGCAATATGACCAACAGGTTGGTTGAAATCAGCCTAGCCGACCCACGCATTTCAGACATTTTTCAAGGGCAAGACATGGTCCGCTTGCGCCGCACGTTGTTTGAACAATTCTGCTATATATTGGCCGCTGGCTGTGATTATACCGGTCGGGACATGCGCACCGCCCATGCCAATATGGGGCTGGAACGCGACGATTTAAATGCGCTGGTCGAAAATTTCCAACGTGCGATGCAGGAACAGAAAATCCCCTTTGCGGCGCAA
>NZ_JBKJMB010000071.1:0-11160 GCF_046596595.1 Sphingorhabdus sp. | reverse complement strand
CAGAAAACCGTGATGCAAATCTTGGCGTCAGGGCTTTCCAGATATGGTTGGTTTAAGTCGAGGTTTTAGTCCGACTGCTGACGTGTGATGTATCACATCCCGTTGTGAATCAGTCCCATTAGCTGATCGCCCGTTCCGACAATCATCCGCTGGTGATCGCGCGTATAGTTGTCGCGTGCATTGTAATAGCCGACGATCTTCCGAGTCTTGTCCCGGGCAACCCGCTCCGACGCTCCATCTTCGATATATCCAATGATCATGAGTTGCTTATTCCGAATAACAGTCTCAGCCATGGTTGCTCCTTTGAGTTGAACCCTGAGTTTATATCAGGACATCAAAAAGATGAACTAAAAGAACTACTTGACGTATTCCAGAACTGGAGCATAGCCTTTTGATATGGATAAACGCGTCGCCATCTACACTCGTGTCTCAACAGATAGTCAGACTGTTGAGAACCAACGTCTTGAACTTCAAGCAGTGGCGGATCGTCTCGGTTGGACGATCGTTGCAGAACTTGCTGATGAGGGAATATCAGGCGCAAAGGGTCGGGATCAACGACCAGCCTTCGACCGTCTCATGCAGATGGTAACGCGCAAAGAGATCGATCTCATCGCATGCTGGTCAGTTGATCGGTTGGGACGCTCATTGCAACATCTCGTGAGCTTCCTTGCTGAGATCAATGAAAGAAACGTCCATCTGTATCTCCACACGCAGGGTCTTGATACCTCAACCTCAGCAGGTCGTGCGATGTTCTCAATGTTGAGCGTCTTCGCCGAGTTCGAACGCTCAATTTTGCGCGAACGTATTATGGCTGGCTTGAAGCGTAGTTCCAAGCGAAGTGGCCGCCCCCCGCTTGATCCTGAAAAAGCTGAACTGATCAGGGCAACACTCGCCAGTGGACTGAGCATCAACGCTACTGCACGAAAGCTCAAAGCTGGCGTTGGGACCGTTCATCGGATCAAGGTGAAGATGGCTCAAGCAGCATGATGTCAAACGATAATAAAACGATCGAAGACGCTCCCGCCATCGTTGCCCTGAATAATGATGAATCATCCGCCCAGACCATCATCGAACGCCCGCAAGGTGAACCAACGTCAGGGGATGGTGCGGGTAATGATGTGCAAGATCATGGACCTGTCAGGACCGTTCCCTTCGCCCGCTCCAGTTTTTTGCACATGTCATACAACAGTCTTTGCGGTCCGATGTGATCCGCAATGACTGTCGTTGCTTATGCTCCGCGCACAAACGTGCTGCGCGTCAGGCGCGTGACCAAACCTGCCAACCCGTCATAGCTTGCGCGGTGATAGGCTGAATCGGGCGCCAACTGCGCTGTCAGGCGGCGGTGGGCTTCGCCTAAGGCGTGGTAGGGCACGCTGGGGAGCAAATGGTGCAGCGCATGGTAGCGCAGACCCACAGGCGCCCAGATCGATGCCAGCACGCCCGGCGGCGGTACATTGACGCTGTCAAGGAATTGCGCGGTGACACTCAACGGCTCGCCATCATTTTCCCATAAATGAGCAACCAATGTGCGCACCTGGTTCAGCACCGCAACGCTCGACACTATGGCAAGAAAGATCAGAAAGGCATTCAGAGGGATGATGCCTGTAAACACGCATGTCAGAAGCACAATCGACCAAATGCTGGCGGCGGTTTCCTGAATAATCCAGTTGCGGTGCGCTTCGCCCTCGGCAGGTCGGCGGCGGAAGGCGGGATTGATGGCAA
Organism: Sphingorhabdus sp.; assembly: GCF_046596595.1. GTDB lineage: Bacteria > Pseudomonadota > Alphaproteobacteria > Sphingomonadales > Sphingomonadaceae > Sphingorhabdus_B. The sequence continues at coordinate 9,438 of NZ_JBKJMB010000071.1, read as the reverse complement.
GTCCTGAGTAACGTTCAACAACAATCTTGCGCAACGCCGGAATGAAAAGCGAAAGCGGCGCGAGCACGGCGTTGCGAAACAGCAGTGCGATCGGCGCAAGCAGCGATACCACAATGAACAGTGGCAAAGTCCACGGCTTCATCAAGGCAAGCGGCAGATATTCAGGGTCCTGATCGGTTCCGTAACGCGTGCGTGCATGGTGGAGATTATGAATCCCCTCATACATGTAGGACGGCACCAAAAGCGGCACACCAATGACGGCGTTAAAACCAAAGCGAAAACCCGGGAGGGCGGAATGCTTTACGTGCGTGACTTCGTGGATGAAGCCGCCAGCACGATAGAGCGCAAGCACCGAGACCAGAGCAGCGGCGCATTGTAGCCAGACATTGCCACCAAATATAGCGACTGCAAGTCCAGCATAGCCCACAAACGCCGATGCAAGGAAATCGGACCAGAATATGCGCGGATTGGGTGTGCCAAGGTCGCGAGTCAGTTCAGCAACTGCACGCAGCATCGCTTTGTCGTCGGGTACGCGTTTCAACACCGCTGCCCGATCCGCCACATCGCTGCCCTGCAAGGCATCTTGAAGGGGACTAATTGCAGTTAACGATACATCATTCATACGCGATTCGATTTGTCCAACGGAAGTCATGTCCTTCCAGATAGGCATCAGTCGTGGCGAGAAAATGGCAGAATGTGCGAATTATGGCGCGTTTGTATCAATCAGTGTTATCGGCTTTTTGCAAAACTGGTCTGATGCGCGCAAAGATTACGCGACGGCGTGCGCCGCCTCTCGGCTCCCTGAAATGCGTCCAAATAATGAATTGACCAATTCACGGCCGTCAGCATCCGAGTCGTTTACTGCATCGAGGTTGCGACCCTGTGAAGTTCCCGGCTCCCAAGTTACCAACGGATCATAGCCTTCGGTAATTTCGCCAAGCTGGTCCTGCACATTGGTTTGTCCAAGAACGATAATTCCATCGCAACGCCCTGAGTCCGCCATGCGATTCAACCAACGGGGATCAGACTCGTCCGCAGTCATAAGCAGCAGGTCATAACCCCGATCGGTCAAGGCCGAGCTGATCGATGCGAGCATCGATACGCAAATTGGTTCGCGCTTGGGGTTTTTCACCTGCTTTTTCGCAGGAATCACAACTGCGATTGCGCCAGTTCGTTTTGTCCGCAGGTTGCGGGCCAACGCATTGGGTTTGAAATCATGTTCACGGGCAATGGCCTGAATTCGATCGCGGGTCTTGCGCGCAATCAAATGAGAATTTGCAAGTGCACGGGACACTGTCCCCGGCGATACGCCAGCTAATTGTGCCAATTCGGTAATGTTGCGAACCCGGGAGCCGTTTTCCACAATTTTTCCTTAACTAAGCTTCACTGAAAAGCGGGAAAATATTTGGGCTCAGGCAATCGTTGCTGCGCACCTAAAATTCCCCCGACACATGGAGGATGAACGCAGCTGAAGATGAATTGTTCCTGATAGAGGCGTATGGAAGGCGCGAAAGCCCAACGGCAGATGTGCAGACTTGTCAGCCAATAGTTCGGCGCTAAACCATCTGCATGTTAGGCGTCTGCTATTATCCCGAACATTGGCCCGAGGCATATTGGGAACGCGATGCGCAGCGAATGCGCGACCTTGGCCTGACATATGTCCGCATCGGCGAATTTGCGTGGGGACGGATTGAAAAAAGCGAGGGTGTATTTGACTGGGATTGGATGGACCGGGCGGTTGGCGTATTGGCGTCGGCTGGCCTGAAAATTGTGCTGGGCACCCCGACGGCGACGCCACCCAAATGGTTATGCGCAAAATATCCGGATATTCTGCCGGTGGACGTTCACACCGGCCAAGTGCGGGGCTTTGGTTCGCGGCGGCATTATGATTTCTCCAGCGAGACCTATCTGGTGCAGGCCGAACGCATAACGGCGCAGATGGCCCGGCGATATGGAGACCATCCACATGTCGTCGGCTGGCAAACCGATAATGAATTATGTTGCCATGATACCCTCATGAGTGCGGCGCCAGTCGCGCTAGAGAAATTTCGCGCATATTGCGCGCATCGCTATGGCAATATCGACGCATTGAATGCCGCGTGGGGCAATGTTTTCTGGTCGATGGAATATGACAATTTCGACCAAATCGAATTGCCGTTTTTCACCGTTTGCGAGACGAACCCCGCGCACAGGCTGGCTTACCGGCGCTTTGCCTCGGAACAAGTGGTAAGATTTCATGACGTCATGGTGGCAGCCATTCGCCGGCACGCTGGACCAGAACAATGGGTCACGCACAACATCATTCCGCCAGCGACGACCGGGGTCGACAATGCCGCACTGACCCGGGAACTCGACTTCGTAAGCTATGACAACTATCCGCTCGGCTTTTCCGACCAGCTGATGGCTAAAGCGTCCGCAGAGGATTGGAAGCCTTTCATGCGGACCGGGCATCCTGATTTGGCCGCGCTGAACTTCGATTGCGTTCGGGGCCTTTCAAAGGGCGCGTGGTGGGTGATGGAACAGCAGCCCGGCCCAGTGAACTGGGCACCACACAACCCGCGCCCCGCGCCGGGCATGGTGCGCCATTGGACGCTTCAGGCCTTCGCCCATGGCGCAGCCTGCGTTGCCTATTTCCGTTGGCGGCAGGTGCCGTTTGCGCAGGAACAAATGCATGCAGGGCTTTTGCGGCCGGATGACATGCCCGCTGCTGCTTGGGCGGAAGTTGAGCAGGTCGCTGCCGAAATGAAGTTGCTGGGTGATTTGACTTTGGTCGCGCCCAAGGCGCACGTCGCTATCATCATTGATCCCGTAACGGGCTGGGTCGACGATATCGAACGGCAAGGGACCGGCTATCGATATGATGCAGTGGTGTTCCAATATTATCGGGCATTGCGCGGACTTGGCGTCGATGTCGACTTTGTTTCCGCAGGCGCGGCACAACTTGACGGCTACAAGATCATTGTTGTGCCATCGCTTGCTGTTGTCGATGATGCGGCCATGGCCGCCTTGCAGGCAAGCCACGGGTTGATCCTTTTTGGCCCGCGCTCCGGTGCAAAGACTGATGAATTTTCTATAAGCGAGGGCCTCCCGCCGGGCCAGTTACGCGCATTCGTTCCGATAAAGGTGATTTCAGTGGAAACGCTTCGCCCCGATTGCAACGGCACGATCAGCTATAAGGGGAAAGCCCATGACAGCGGCCGATGGCGTGAAACCATTGAAGCAGGCGACGCTGACGTCATAGCGACCTATGAAGATGGCACGCCCGCAGCGGCGCGCTCAGGACGGAGCATATATCTTGCGACTTTAACCGATGACGCTTTTCTTCTGAACCTGTTGGTCGATCTGTGCGCTGAGGCAGACATCGCCAGAATTCCGCTGCCGCCAACAATGCGGTTGCGTCGGCGGGGTGATTTGACCTTTGCGTTCAATCTGGCCGACACACCAGCGCATGCGCCAGCAACCGGTGGCGTCGAGTTCGTTATCGGCGGCCCAGAGATCGAACCCTTTGGTGTGGCTGCCTGGCGTTAGCGCTCTTTGGTGGCGCTGAATTTCAGGTCAGGATGTTTTTCCTGCTGATAGCCGACGTCCCAGGATGATCGTGCCATAAACACCGGATGACCATCGCGGTCCTTGGCCATATTGCCGCCATTGAACGACACAAACTGCGCCAATGCACTTTCCGAACCAATGAGCCAGCGTGCGGTGTCATAAGGCGCGGCCTCCAGAAAGGCATCGACCTTATATTCCGCCTCAAGCCGCGAGATAAGCACATCCAGCTGCAGCTGACCGACAACGCCGATCACCCAGTTCGAACCGATTTCGGGATAAAATACCTGAATCACTCCTTCTTCGCTGAGGTCATCCAGCGCCTTACGCAATTGCTTGGTCTTTGTCGGGTCGCGTAAAACAACCCGCCGCAATATTTCAGGTGCAAAGTTGGGAAGCCCTGTAAAGCGCACTTCGTTTCGCTCGGACAAGGTATCGCCAACACGCAGGGTGCCGTGGTTGGGAATGCCGATGATGTCGCCGGGCTCGGCGCTGTCCGCAATTTCGCGGTCCTGTGCAAAGAACAATATTGGTGAATGGATCGCGACCGGCTTTCCAAGTCCTGACGGCGTGAGTTTCATGCCGCGCTTGAAGGTACCCGAACACAGCCGCATGAAGGCGATGCGATCGCGGTGCTGCGGGTCCATATTGGCCTGCACCTTGAAAATGAAGCCAGTGACTTCCTTCTCCGACGGGTCAATATTGCCTTTTGAGCTTGGCTGCGGACGGGGCGGCGGGGCGTAAGCGGAAATGGCATTGATCAATTCGATAACGCCAAACTCTTTTAATGCAGAGCCAAAATATACAGGGGTCAAATCCCCATTTTGGAACGCCGTCAGGTCAAACTCCGAATATCCCGCTTGGGCAAGTTCGGCCTCTTCGCGCAAACGCCGTACGCCCGCGGGTGTCAACACCTGTTCCAGACTGGCGGCGTCGAGCCCTGAATGGTCGCTTGTCTTGCCTTCAAAAGCCTTGCTGTCGCCCGATGGCTGGCTCAGGCGACCGCTGTTAAAATCATACAGGCCTTCAAATTCGCCTCCCATGCCGACTGGCCAATTCATGGGGCACACATCAAGCGCGAGCGCGTCGGCGACCTCGTCAATCGTTTCGAACGCCGCGCGACCTTCGCGGTCAACCTTATTCACAAACGTAATGATCGGCACGCTGCGCAAGCGGCACACTTCGAAAAGCTTGCGCGTCTGCGGCTCGATGCCTTTGGCGGCGTCGATTACCATGATGGCGGAATCAACGGCAGTCAGTGTCCGGTAGGTGTCTTCTGAAAAATCCTCATGCCCCGGCGTGTCGAGCAAGTTGAAGACGATGCCGTCCTTCTGGAATGTCATGACCGACGAAGTTACCGAAATACCACGCTGCTGTTCGATCTTCATCCAGTCCGACCGGGCACGGCGGGCCTGACCGCGCGCCTTGACTTCGCCAGCCAAATGGATGGCACCGCCTTGTAGCAACAGTTTTTCCGTCAGCGTGGTCTTACCTGCATCAGGGTGGGAAATAATGGCAAATGTCCGGCGGTTCAGCGTCATGCTGCGCGGCTTAGGGAGGATTGATTAACGCTTCAACCCGTTTGTCAGCAGGTCCGCGGCAATATTGGCGACGTCGCCGACATCGCGATCTTCGCCCATCACGCCATAACGCAGGCCCAGAAACACGTTCATGCCGACAATTGCCCATGCGTGCACTTCATCGACGTCATCGCGTAGCTGGCCATTTGCAGCAGCATCTTTAAGGCTTTTGAGATAGCCGTCGACAGTATCCTCATAATGAGCGCGATAACTGGCGGGGTCGACAAATTCAGCCTCGTCGATGATGCGGTAGAGTTCCTTATGCTCGCGGACGAATTCGAGGAATTTGGCCAAGCCTTTGCGTTCCCCTTCAAGCCGGTTGGGTTCGGCTGCCATCACTGGGCCCACAGTGTGGCGAACCTGCGCTGACATGTCGCGCACCAACGCGCGGAACAGCGAATCTTTCGAATCAAAATAGGTGTAGAAACTGCCAAGCGCCACGCCGGCGCGCTGGGTAATCGAGACGACGGAGCTATCGTGAAAGCCCTTTTCGCCAAACTCGGCTGCAGCCGAATCAAGCAACAAACGCAATGTCTTGCGCCCCCTTTCGGTGCGCGGCGTTTTTCCGGCGGGTGTCATTGTTGCTGATATGCCACGTTCGGCAGACATTCGCTACTGCTCCTATATCCTATAAGTTGAAACATGGTTCAACTTTCAATATAGGCGAATTTGTTAACGGGTAAAGACCCGCATTTGTGGAGGAGAGTTACTAATGAAATCCCCTAAAATTTCCGTGATTCGTGCCGCTTTATTAGCGAGCATTGCTTTATCCGGTGTTGCATGGATGGCTCCAGCAGCAGCGCAGACAGCGACAACCGCCTCAGATGAATCTGACGATGGGGATGTAATCATCGTCACCGCGCGTCGTCGTGAGGAGAATCTGCTCGACGTGCCGATTGCCGTCAGCGCCTTTTCAGGTGAATCGCTGGAGATGCGCGGCGCGCTCGACATTACCGAAATCGGCAACATCACGCCCAACACGACGCTTGAAACGTCACGCGGCAGCAATTCGACGTTGTCAGCCTTCATCCGCGGCATCGGCCAGCAGGATCCGGTATCCGGATTTGAACCTGGCGTTGGCATCTATCTGGATGATGTCTATCTCAACCGGCCGCAGGCGGGTGTGCTCGACATCTATGATGTGGAACGGATCGAAGTTCTGCGCGGCCCGCAAGGTACGCTTTATGGCCGCAACACCATTGGTGGCGCGGTTAAATATGTAACCAAGCGCTTGCCTCAGGAATTTTCTCTGAGCGCGCGGGCAACAGTCGGTACTTATAAGCAAGCCGACGGCGTGTTGACCGTGTCGGCCCCGATTGGTGATGTAGTGCGCGTTGGCGGCAGTGTTGCGCGCCTGTCACGCGGCGGCTTTGGTGACAACCTCACAACGGGTCTGGAAAACTACAACAAGGATCTGTGGGCTGCGCGCGGCACTGTTGAGCTTGGCGGCTATGGCGCACCTGTTTCCATCCGCATCAACGGCGATTACACGCACGACAAGAGCGATCCGCGCGGCGGCCATCGCTTGATCCGCGGTCTTCAGTCTGGCGCGCCTGTGCTCGACAATGTGTACGACACGCGCGGGGGGCTTGTTGACCCAAAACAGGACATCGAAGCTTATGGCCTGTCGATGAACATCGCCGTGGATTTGTCGGATGCACTGACGCTCCGTTCGATCAGTGCTTGGCGCAAGGATGATACATTTACGCCAATTGATTTCGACGCATTACCTGCGGCAGACGTTGACGTCCCCGGCGGCTATTTCAACGAGCAGATCAGTCAGGAAGTTCAGCTTCTGGTCGATGCCGGACCATTTAGCGGGATGGTCGGCGCATATTATCTCGACGCCACCGCCGACACATTGTTCGACGTGCGGCTGTTCACCACCCTGGCTGGATTGACCGCGTTTACAAAGGCCGCTGTCGATACCGAAACCTATGCCGTCTTTGGCGACTTCACATATAATTTCACTGACCAATTGAGCCTTTCAGTCGGCGGCCGCTATACTTGGGACGAACGCACGGCGAACATATTGCGGCAGAACTATTTGGGCGGCGGCTCGCCCTTCTTTGGGGGTGCAGGCGTGCCATTTGGCGGCGCTAGCACCAACTTTAATGGCAAGCGCAGCTTCAAGAAGTTCACTCCGCGGGTCTCTATCAGCTTTAAGCCAAGCCCGGATCACAATATCTACGCAAGCTTTAGCCAGGGCTTCAAAGGCGGTGGTTTTGACCCACGCGGCGTTGGTACTAACGCGCCTGACCTTAACGGGAACGGTATTCGCGGCGAAAATGACGAAGTTGCAGCGTTTTTGAGCTTCCGTCCTGAAAGCGTCGACAGCTACGAAGTGGGTTATAAGGGCAATCTGTTTGACGGTGGCCTGACCTTCGCGCTGGCTGGCTTCTATGCCGATTATAGTGATGTCCAGATCCCGGGATCCGTTGCCTGTATTGTTGGAGGACTACCTTCATTCTGCGGCGTTACGTCCAATGCGGGTAAAGCTACCTTCAAGGGTGTTGAGCTGGAATTCAACGCACGCTTGGGTGAAAGCTTTGCCACCGATGGAGACCGTCTGAACCTGCTTGGCGCGGTTGGCTATATCGACGCACAATTTGACGAATATATCGCCAACATCGCCAGCGTTCCAACCGATGTGGCGGCATTCCGCAATGTGCAGAACACGCCAAAATGGACGGCAAGCGCGACGCTTGCATATATGACACCCGTCGGCGCCGGACGGTTGAACCTGGGCACAACGGTTTCCTACAGAAGCAGGACATCACAGTTTGAAATACCCAATCCCTACATTGATCAGTCCGGCTATGCCTTGGTGGACGCAAGCCTGGTCTACACCTCGCCCGATGATCGCTGGAGCATTGGACTGCACGGCAAGAACCTGACCGACAAGGAGTATAAGACGTCGGGCTACAGCTTCATCGCGGGCAATGCGACGACGGGTGTACCGACCCTTGGCACCAATGGCTTGCCGCTTGCGTCACTTGGCCGTGAGGGAACGTTGACTGCCTTCTACGGCAATCCGCGGCAAGTATTCCTGACGGCTGGCGTGAAGTTCTAAACCAACGCCAATTCGCATGACAAAGAAGGCCGGGTGTAAAAGCCCGGCCTCTTTTTTATCCGCGGAGTGCAGCGCCCAATTTGGCGGCGGCTGCAATGACCTTGTCCGAAATGGTCTTCAGATCATCGTCGCTATAGCTTTTTTCGGTCGGTTGAAGCGTGACTTCGACTGCAAGGCTTAGCTGACCCTCGGGCACGCCTTGCCCATCAAAACGGTCAAACAGCCGAACCGCAACGATATTTTCCTTATCGCACCCCTTGATCGATCGGACCAGATCTTGCGCAGGCAAATCGCGCGATACCAGAAACGCAAAGTCGCGGGTGACCGCCTGTAACGCAGGTGGTGTAAACGCCGGACGCATGAAGCCCGACGCCTTTTTGAGCGGGATGGCATCAAGGAAGATTTCCGCAGCCACAATGTGACCATCAAGGTCAAACGCCTTTGCCGTCGCTGGATGCAGCGTTCCAAACGCGGCCAATATGTTTTTTGGACCCATGCGCAACGTTGCCGACTGGCCAGGGTGATAATGCGCGCCGGCTTCACCCATCACCAGCAATCCATCGGTGGCAACTCCAGCAGCCTTGAGTAAAGCAATTGCCTCGGCCTTTGCATCGAATGCGTCAAAGCGCACGGCTTTGCCCGTGGCCCAGTTGCGGGGTGTGCGTTCACCTGCCAGTATTATACCGGCCGTGACGCGCTCGTCGCTCGCGCCGTCCGTTCCCGCCAGATAGCGCCGCCCGATCTCGAACAGCCGTACCGACGATGCGCCGCGGTCCATGTTGCGCTGCGCTGCGGAAAGCAGCCCGGGCAGCAACGAAGGCCGCATCACTTTCATGTCTTCCGATATCGGGTTTGCGAGGCTCCAGACACCTCCACCAAAAGCATCTGCCGCTTTCTCTGGCAGGAAGGACCAGTTGATCGCCTCATTCAATCCACGTGCCGCTGCCGCGCGCCGCACTTGGCGTTCCAAAGTCTGCGCCGGTGTTGCGGTGGGTTTCGCAACACCATCTGCGCGCGGCAAGGGCACCGACACAACATTGTCGAGGCCAACCATGCGGACGACTTCTTCCACAATGTCGGCTGGACCGTCGACGTCACGACGCCATGACGGTACCACTATAGTCCAGTCAGAACTGACGGAAAAACCAAGCCTTTCGAGGATATTACGCTGCTCTTCAGGGGATACGTCCACCCCGCCAAGTCGCCGACAATAATCGGTGTCATATGAAATGTTGCGCG
>NZ_JBKJMB010000110.1:0-4893 GCF_046596595.1 Sphingorhabdus sp. | reverse complement strand
AGCGCGTTGGCGCGGCTTTCCGGTAACTCGACGGGTACGCCAGTTACCAGCAACGGCGCCGTCACCATGAAGATGATGAGCAGGACCAACATCACGTCGACAAAGGGCGTGACGTTGATATCGGCCATCGGTGCGCGCCGGCTACCGCGTCTGCGTCCGCGGCCACCACTGCCACCTGATGAGGTGTTCATCGCCATGTTGCGGGGCCCTGCAAAATATTCCTAAATCCGTTCGCATCGAGCGCTGTCGAGATGCCATGCGGTCGGGCGTGCCTTATTTGTGTCTCGACTACGCTCGACACGAACGGGGGAAGGAAAGTGCTCGACCCGGACGGAGCGAACGGAGCAATGATTGCGTTCATACTTCAAGCTCCAGCTCGCGGCTTAACGTGCCGTGGAAGCCATCGGCAAAGCGGCCCATCTTTGCCTCATATTGGTTCAACCGATGCGAGAAGCGGTTATAGGCGATAACCGCAGGAATGGCAGCAAACAGGCCAATTGCGGTGGCAAACAATGCCTCAGCGATGCCTGGTGCGACCACCGCAAGGCTTGAATTTTGCTCGGCGGCAATCGCGGCAAAGCTGCGCATGATGCCCCAGACTGTTCCGAACAGTCCCACAAACGGCGCGACTGATCCCGTTGTGGCAAGAAAGTTCAATCGGTTGGCGAGGCGGTCGGTTTCCGCTGCAATCGTCGCGTCCATCGCTGTCGCAAGCCGCTCACGGGTTCCTGCACGATCAATGCTCTTGCCACTGGTCGACAACCGCCATTCCGCCATGCCAGCGGCAAACACCTTGGCAACGGGCAATTCATTCTGGCTATGCGTCTTGGAAAAGGCACCGATGTCGCTGCTCGCCCAAAATTCGCGTTCAAACTTTTCGCTCTGGCGGTTGATACCCGACATTTTGAGCGTGAAGCTGATGATGATCGTCCAAGCCCAGACGCTCGCGAACGCAAGGCCGACGATAACCGCCTTGACCACCAGGTCGGCATCAAGAAACAGTTTAACGGGTGAAAACCCCATATTTTGGGTCGCGATAAGCAGGTCCATGGATATCCTATTCTGCGGGTCGATGTATAATCGGCTGGAACGCTGCGACCCATGCCGCGGGTTGACGGCGCGCCTTGCCCTCGGGTGAAACAAAGGCTGCTGTTACTTGCGCCTCGGTCAGTATTTCGTCACCGCGCATGACGGTTTGATGAATGTCGCAACTGGCCGCGCGCACCGCCTCGACTGTGCTGACAACCACCAGCGCATCGTCAAAATGCGCAGGGCGGCGATATTTCATATGTATTTCGGTGACCGCATAAGCGCCTTGGCCATCGGCATGCACGCTGCGTTGGTCGATGCCGACACAGGCGAGCATGTCCGACCGCGCGCGTTCCATGAAATGCAGATAGCGCGCATGATAGACGACGCCGGAAAAGTCGGTGTCCTCAAAATAGACGCGCACCGCAAACAGGTGCCGGGTTCCGTCAAAATGACCTTGATAGGGATGGGGCATCGGCATTGCGTGTTTTGCTTAACCGTTGTGGAGTCCGGCGTGAAGGGCTTTTAGTTTGCGCACGCTCGGTTGGTCGCCGGCGCGGCTCTGTACAGCTTCACTTATCAAACAACCCGTCCTGAGAACCTGCTGGTGGGTTGAGGCCAAGATGTTTCCATCCCGGCGCATTGAGGCAGCGTCCGCGTGCCGTGCGGGCAATTAGGCCAAGCTGAAGCAAATAGGGTTCAACCACATCTTCAATCGTGTCGCGCGGTTCGGACAGGCCAGCGGCAAGTGCCTCGACCCCAACTGGTCCGCCACGATAGATGTCGGCAATCATATGCAGATAACGCCGGTCCATCGCGTCAAGGCCAAGCGCATCGACCTCAAGCCGGTTGAGCGCATTGTCAGCGATCTTTGCGGTGACAACGGGCTCGCCTGCAACATTGGCAAAGTCGCGCACCCGGCGCAGAAGCCGCCCGGCAATCCGCGGCGTTCCGCGTGCGCGCTTGGCAATCTCGTTCGCACCGTCTGGCGCAATGCCCAGATCCAACAACCGCGCGGCGCGCGTGACGACAAGCTCAAGCTCCGAATGGGTATAGAAATTCAGGCGCACCGGAATGCCGAAACGGTCACGCAGCGGCGTTGTCAGCAGCCCCTGCCGCGTGGTCGCGCCGACAAGCGTGAAGGCGGGCAAATCAATGCGCACCGACCGTGCCGAGGGCCCTTCGCCGATCATGATATCGAGCGCGCGGTCCTCCATCGCGGGATAGAGGATTTCCTCAACAACCGGGCTTAAGCGGTGGATTTCGTCAATGAACAGGACGTCGCCATCTTCGAGATTGGTGAGCAATGCGGCCAAGTCGCCCGATTTCGCGATGACCGGGCCTGATGTTGCGCGAAATCCGACGCCCATTTCCTTGGCGACAATCTGCGCTAGGGTCGTCTTGCCAAGCCCCGGAGGGCCAAAGAACAGCACATGGTCGAGCGGTTGTCCGCGCCCCTTTGCCGCCTCAATAAACACCCGCAAATTGTCCCGCGCGGCGGCCTGCCCGATAAATTCGGCGAGCGTTTTCGGCCGCAATGCCGCGTCGATATCCTCGGGACGCTTGTCGGGCGTGGTGATGCGGTCGTCTTCAGTCATGCGCGCCTCTCGCCGTCAGTTCTGGATTGCCCGATGGACCCTGAAACAAGTTCAGGGTGACGATGGAGAAAGGGGTTATGGCGTGCGCTCACCGCGAAGCCTTCTTCAACGCGAGCCGCACCAGCGCATCCAGCGTCGCATCCGGTCCCAACTCCTCGACCGCCTGCGCAACTGCGCTTCCTGCCTCGCCGGGTTTGAAGCCCAAATTACCCAGTGCGGACATGGCGTCGCTTGCGTGGTTGCCGGCCGCTGCGCCTATGGCGGCCAGCTTCGCGCCGTCGCCTAGCCCTGCGAGCGCGCCAACCTTATCCTTCAATTCATTGACGATCCGGCTCGCAAGTTTTGGCCCGACGCCGTTCGCGCGTGCGACCATCGCCGCATCGCCGCTGCCAATGGCCAGCGCGAGATCAGCGGGTTCGATGGCGGACAATATGGCAAGCCCTACCTTGCCGCCAACGCCCTGCACGCCGGTCAACAGGCGGAACCAGTCACGTTCTTCGCGCGTCGCAAAGCCGATGAGGCGCATGTCGTTTTCCGAGACCTGCATTTCGGTGAATACTGTTGCGAAATCATCGGTCTTGCCAAGCGCCGCGAGCGTGCGCGCGCTTGCCTGCACCAGATAGCCGACGCCGCTGACATCGATGACCAGATGGTCAACGCCCGTTTCGTCAATCCGGCCATAAAGCTTTGCAATCATTGCTGCGGGTTAGCTGTTCGTTCCCACATCGGCAAGCAAAAGAGAACATCGCGGGAACAGGAGAAGATTTTTTCACGCTGAGGCGCAAAGGGCGCAGAGATTTAAACATGCCGCTTTGCGGACTGTATTCTCTGCGCTCTCCGCGCCTCAGCGTGAACTTATCATCCCCTGGTATGGTGCGCGTGCGTGATGGCCACCGCCAGGGCATCGGCTGCATCGGGCCCAGCCAGTTTCAACCCCGGCAAAAGGATGCGCAGCATTGCCTGAATCTGCTCTTTCTCCGCCTTGCCCGTGCCGACGACCGATTTTTTTACCAACCGCGCGGCATATTCGGTGACCGGCGTCCGGTTGCGCGCCGCACCCAAAAGGACGACACCGCGCGCTTGCCCAAGCTTCAATGTCGATTGCGCGTTCTTGTTGACGAACACTTCTTCGACGGCGGCACAATCGGGGCGGAAATGATCAAGCACCGCATGCAGCTTTTCATCGAGCACCACGAGGCGGTTGGCTAAGGGCAATTTGGGATCGGTTTCAATCTCGCCATTGTCGATGTGTGACAGGCGATTGCCTTCCTTGCGAATGACACCCCAGCCGGTCGTGCCAAGGCCGGGGTCAAGACCTAGAATGATCATGGCTTGTTCCCCTCCCGCATGCGGGAGGAGCTAGAGGAGGGAGTCACGCAGAACATTGTCATACCCTATATCCGTTCGTGTCGAGCGTAGTCGAGACACCAATCCGGCACATATGCATCTCGACGACGCTCGATGCGAACGGTGATTTGAGTGCTCCCCCCCCCCGCTTTTGGGAGGGGAGTAGTTACTCATCCAAGCTTGGCCATTACCTCGTCAGACACGTCGAAATTGCCCCAGACAGTCTGGACGTCATCATCATCTTCCAATGCGTCGATCATCTTGAGCAAGGTCGCGGCGTTGGCTTCGTCGACTTCGACCAATAATTGCGGTTTCCAGGCAAGCTTGGCACTTTCGGCCTCGCCAAGCGTCGCCTCAAGCGCCTTGGCGACTTCGTGCAGCGCATCCATGCTGGTCCAGATGCTGTGCTCGTCTTCGCTGGACTCCACGTCTTCCGCGCCAGCCTCTAACGCGGCTTCAAACACGCTGTCGGCGTCACCGGCCTTTGCGGGGTAGGTAATCAGGCCCATCCGGTCGAAACCGTGGCTGACGGCGCCCGACGCGCCAAGGTTGCCGCCATTTTTACTGAATGCCGTGCGCACATTGGTCGCGGTACGGTTGCGGTTGTCGGTCAGTGCCTCGACAATGATCGCAACGCCGCCCGGACCATAGCCTTCGTAACGCATTTCATCATAGCTTTCGGCGTCGCCACCAGCCGCCTTGTCGATTGCGCGTTGGATATTGTCCTTGGGCATCGATTGCGCCTTGGCCGCATTGACCGCAAGTCGAAGCCGCGGGTTCATGTCCGGATCGGGCATGCCCATTTTCGCTGCAACCGTAATTTCGCGCGAAAGTTTGGAGAATTGCGCCGAACGTTTTTTGTCCTGCGCACCCTTGCGATGCTGGATATTCTTGAATTTGCTATGGCCTGCCATGGCTC
>NZ_JBKJMB010000104.1:0-39234 GCF_046596595.1 Sphingorhabdus sp. | reverse complement strand
ACCTTTACGTTGGAGACGCTTCCGGCTCCGCCAAGTTGCGAACCGCCACATGCCGAAAGCGCTGAGGACATAGCAAGAATTAATAGCAGTTTACGCATAGGTGATTCCCAAAACATTCGAAATAGCTGCTAGCGAACGGCGGAACGCAAAGCCACCCCCTTTTACGAGGAGTTGGATAGACCGGTGCAAAATGGCGGAGAGATAGGGATTCGAACCCTAGGTACCGTCACCGGCACGCCGCATTTCGAGTGCGGTGCTTTCGACCACTCAGCCATCTCTCCGCAATTCAAAGGGACTGGTCATTGCCGTGCTAAAACGGCGTGCCCCTGTGACAGAGCGGGGCCATTAACTTAAGTTTTTCGCTTTGCCAAGCCACAAGGTTGATTTGCGCGCGAGAAGATATGATATTGTAGGGATGAATGACAAAATACCTCTTCCAGAAGTAGCTGAAGCCGCGTTTTCGATTGGTGCCGTCGTCCGCCACCGCATATTTGATTTCCGCGGGGTTGTATTCGATATAGATCCGGTTTTTGCCAATAGCGAAGAATGGTATCAGTCGATCCCGGAGACTGTGCGGCCAGCGAAAGATCAGCCATTTTACCATCTGTTCGCGGAAAATGCTGAGAACAGCTATATCGCTTATGTCAGTCAGCAAAACTTGCTGCCCGACCACAAGCAAGGGCCGATCAACCATCCCGGAATTAATGCTGTTTTTGAGGGATGGAACGGAGATCAATATCAGCTGAAACGTTTAATGCGTCAGTGAGATCGGGCGGGCATCGCGGCAATCCACTGGCGCAGCAAATCCACGCCCTCTGTGTGAACCGTTGACCTGCCAAGTTCGGGCATGGCGATGCCGGGATCCTTACTTTCCATACGTTTTACAAGGATAGATTTGTCCGGCTCGCCGGGCGCGATAATGAAATCCAGATCACCGCTTGCCCTACCCGCAGCTACAGGCCGTTTTCCGATACCAAAGGCTGCCGGATCACGTGCTGAGCCGTCAAGAAACAGACCGCTGTTGCTCGCTGACCCCTTTGGCGCATGACAGTGACCGCAGTTTACCTTGAGATATTCTTGCGCGCGTTCCTCCAATGATCCACTGCTTTGTGCATCCCATCTGGCAAATGGCTTAAGATCCGCGAGTCTGGGTGCCATTTTCAGCAATCTTTGCTGATCGCCCTTCTTAAGAAACTCCATATTTTGCCAAACCGGGCCAATCGGCAGGATGTCGTTCGCAGACGAATGGCATTGCTTGCACTGGTTTTTGTTCGGCACGGCGTAGCTGATTGGCGTTTTGATACCCTGATGGGCGAATGTAACCGGAACACGCGTTCCGCCTACCCGCAAATCCGCGTCCTTACCATCGGCGCGCCAGACATACGGCAACGCGACCCATCCTTGCGACTTGTGTAAGAGAACACGCGTTTCAATGACGTCGAGACCGCCTGAAGCTGCGGGATAACCAAAGTTTTTAATTAATGCCGTTCCGACCGGAAATATAAGTTTACCATTGGCATCCGCACTAACAATGCCTTGGGCGGGTAAGTAAATGAAACGCTCTTTAACGGCGTAGTCGCTGAACAACGGCGTGCGCAATTGATAAGGGATGAGCCTCGCAGATGGGTTTGACGCGTTTCCTTCAAAAAAACCAAAGGCGGACAATGCTGGAGGGTTTTCTTGCCCTACAACCGCGCCATCGGTAGTATCTGCGGGCGCGGCCGACGTAGCCACCGCTGCTGCAAAACATGCAATGAACGGTAGGATGAACCGCATCAGCGGACCACGGCTTCCATCGATTCCGGTAAGGTTATTGCGGGCAACGCAGCAGGGCGTGACGTGGAACGTTCCAAAGGAACGGGCTGCGCCGTTGCGGTGTCTGCCTTTAGGTCGGTGAGCCCAAGTGACAGGGCGGCAACCTCATCCTGAATGTTTGGCCGAAGTTCCGACCCACCAGCGCCATCCCAGAAAATGGCAGGAAAGCTTCCCCCCATCGCCGCCGCGATTTCGGTTCCACCACGAAATTGGGGCGCCCATCCAGCACGGCTGTGCTGATTATCCCAAATCACCACATCACGCGGTGTCGGATCGTATTTTGGATCTTCGAAGGGAAAGCGATAACCAACGACCATTATGTTGGTTGTGCCGTTTTCTCCAATGACGTTGTCAAATATCTCGACCTTACGATTGGCCATCACCATGATGCCCGTGCCTGTTGGGACATTGGCGACGATATTGCCCTTTGGCGCAAAATTCTGAGTCATATTGTCGACAATGATATTGCCGAAAATGCGGACATTGTGCCCACCCATTTGCGGCAGATTGGGCAAATCGAACACCAAAATGCCGCCCGTATTGTGCGTGGCGATATTGTCATAGACGTCGGCGTCAAAACTGTTTTCTATTTCGATACCCGCAACATTTTCCACCGCAGTGGAATTACGCACAATGATGTTGCGCGATTGCCCAACGTAAATGCCTGCATCGGAAGCGCCACGGACCAGCACCGAATCAATCAGTACATCTTTGCTTTCAACAGGGTAAATTCCGTACGCGCCGTTCGACGACTTTGGACCGCCGGTCCATTCGACCCGCAATTTGTGATATATGATGCGGTCCGCGCCCTTGGATTTAATTCCGTCACCCTTGCTGTTTTCAACCGCAAATTCCCGCAACACAACGTCGTCCGACGTCACCAAAAGCCCTTCTCCGGCCCCTTGCTGCCCCGAAAAATCGAGCGTGGTCTCAAGCCCGCCCTGCCCTTTAATCGTAACGCCGTTAACGTCGAGCGACAGGCCGTCGGTAAGAATGAACCTGCCCGCGGCCAGTTCGACAACATCGCCGGGTTCGGCGGCGATAAGAGCCTCCTGCAGCCGCCCTTGCGCGCCATCCCCCGGCGTGACCAAAATGGTCTTCGCCTGAAGCGGTTGAATGTGCGCGCATAAAGCAGCGCTTGCGAACATCAGGTCCCTCATCCTCATGATGGCAGCATGCATCAGAGGAGGGTAAATGCCAAGAGCGATTAAATAGTGTCGCCCAAGATCCAGTCGACGCCAGCGTCGGCGTGAATTTCGGTACTGTCGTAAATAGGCAGGACGTTTGCTTTGGTATCAACAACCATGCTCAATTCGGTGCAGCCGAGCACAACGGCCTTGATGCCTTCCTGATCAATTTCCGTGATGATTGTTTTCAGCACCCGCTCGGAATTGCGTTTCACAATGCCTTGCATCAACTCATCGTAGATAATGCGATCAAGATCCTTCACGTCGTCTATTTCCGCTGGCAACAGCGAAACGCCGTGCTTTACAAGACGCTGGCGGTACCAATTTTCTGCCATTACGTTCACGGTGCCAAGCAAGGCTGCAGAAGAAACCCCATCAGCCTTCATTTTTTCGCCAACTGTGTCGGCGATATGAATTACAGGGATTGAGATCGAAGCCGCAACCTCGTCGAAAACCTTATGCATGCTGTTGGCCCCAATCAGCAACGCAGTTGCCCCTGCCTGCTCCAGACGGCGCGCGGAGGTCGTGAGCACCTTGGCGACATGGGCCCATTCTTCCTCGGAACTTGCCCTGCCAATATCGCAAAAATTGAGGCTCTCGATCAACATCGGGGCGTTACACGTTCCGTTTGTCCGCCGAAGGACCTGTTTATTGATACGGGCGTAATATAGCTCTGTGGAATACCAGCTCAAGCCGCCAATCAGTCCAAGTTTACGCATCCTGTTGTCCTTCAAATTACTCGTTATTCGCACCAAGGACGGGGTTCTCGCCGCCGGACAGCCGCAATTGCAAACCGACAAAGGCCCCGGTCTTCACTGTTCCGACGCGCTTTCCCGAACGGATTGATGACCTACGCTTAGTGTTGCAGGGCTTTGACGATGTCTTCGCACATCTTCTTTGCGTCTGCGAGGAGCATCATAGTCTGATCCATGTAGAACACGTCGTTGTCGACGCCGGCATAGCCCACACCGCCCATTGAGCGCTTTATGAAGAACACAGTCTTGGCCTTATCGACATCGAACACGGGCATGCCATATATCGGCGATGTCTTGTCGGTCTTCGCCGCTGGATTAACCACATCATTCGCGCCGATGATAAACGCAACGTCGGTTTGCGCGAATTCGCTGTTGATATCCTCCAGCTCAAACACTTCGTCATAAGGCACCTGCGCTTCGGCCAGAAGGACGTTCATATGTCCCGGCATACGTCCCGCCACGGGGTGAATTGCATATTTGACCGATACCCCCTGCTTTTTCAGGACATCAGCCATTTCGCGCAAAATGTGTTGAGCCTGCGCCACCGCCATGCCGTAGCCTGGGACAATGATCACGCTTTCGGCCTGCTGCATCATATAGGCCGCATCTTCGGCCGAGCCCCGCTTCCACGGACGCTGCTCTTTGGCTGCCCCTCCGGTCGCCGCGGCCTCGGCACCAAAGCCTCCGGCGATAACGCTTATGAAACTGCGGTTCATCGCCTTGCACATGATGTACGACAATATGGCCCCTGATGAGCCAACCAGCGCACCAGTGATAATCATCGCAGTGTTGTGCAGCGTGAAACCCATGGCGGCGGCAGCCCAGCCAGAATAGCTGTTCAACATCGAAACCACGACTGGCATGTCTGCTCCGCCGATTGGGATGATGAGCAAGAAACCAATCAGGAATGCGAGCGCAGTGATAGTCCAGAAAATCCAAGGGGACTGATCAACGGTAAAATAGGCGATCAGACCGAGGATGGCTGCCAATGTGCCCAAGTTGATTACATGGCGAAGCGGCAACAATATCGGCGCACCGGACATCTTGCCTGCAAGTTTCAGAAAGGCAATGATAGAACCCGAGAAAGTAATCGCACCGATTGCGATACCCAGGCCCATTTCAACACGGCTTACCGGGTTTATAAGTCCATCAGCGCGGTTGATGCCAAATGCCTCTGGGTTCAAAAAAGCGGCGGCTGCGACAAGCACCGCCGCCATGCCAACGAGGCTGTGAAACGCCGCCACAAGCTGGGGCATATCAGTCATCGCAATCTTGCGCGCCGTTACCCAACCAATGCCGCCGCCGATGGCAATGGCACCCAGTATCTCGGGCAACGCTGCGACCTCATGTGTGATCAATGTCGTCACAACGGCGATCAACATGCCGGCCATACCGAACCGGTTGCCGCGCTGCGAAGTTGCTGGCGATGACAATCCGCGCAGTGCCAGAATGAAAAATACGCCCGATATCAGATAAGCGAGCATGACCCATGCGGGGGGAGCAGCATGTTCCAATTTAGCGCTCCTTCTTCTTGTACATCGCCAACATGCGCGCCGTGACAGCAAAGCCGCCAAAGATATTGACGCTGGCCAATGCCACGGCAATCAATCCTAGCCATTTGGCGGTTGGTGATCCACCTGCGGCCGAGGCGATTAACGCGCCGACAATGATGACCGAAGAAATCGCGTTCGTCACTGCCATCAAAGGCGTGTGGAGCGCGGGTGTAACTGACCAGACGACATAATAGCCCACGAAACAGGCCATCACGAAGATGGATAAAATTGAAATAAAGTCCATGGTTGCTCCTATTAGACCGCGCGCGCTTTGAGCAATTGCTCATCATATGTGAAACCACAAAACCTGCAGACTTTTGCATCGCCTTTTACGATCTCCGCACACATCGGGCATTTTTTGCCGCCGGAGGCTAATGCTTCTCTCTCGGCATGTTCTGCGTTCGGTTTAATGATCAACACATGGACAATTGCAACGATAAATATAAGAGTTCCATAAAGCCACCAAGGAAAGAAACTGCGGCCTTTGCTCTTAGCAATCATCCCAACGATGCATCCAAGCATCGCAACAAATATTACATACTCCATTGCCTGCCCCTCAACCCAACAACCTGTCGCTCACGACCTTACCGTCCTTCGTCAAACGAATTGCTGCTGTAATTTCGTCGTCATCGGGCAATACCGGCAAACCCGCATCCTTGTCCCAAAATGCGGAGAGGAAATTAAACAGGTTGCGCGCATATAATGCTGATGAATCCGCCGCCAAATGCGCTGGCGTGTTGCTGTAGCCAACGATTTTCACGCCATGCTTGATAATGATTTCATCGGGCTTTGACCCCTCGACATTGCCACCTTGCGCGACCGCAAGATCAAAAATCACTGAGCCTGGCTTCATGCTGGCAATCTGTGCATCCGTAACCAGACGCGGTGCCGGACGCCCCGGTATCAAAGCAGTTGTGATCACAATATCTTGCTTGGCGATATGGGCCGAGATAAGTTCAGCTTGGGCTGCCTTATAGTCTTCCGACATTTCGGTTGCATATCCGCCAGCGCCTTCACCCTCGATGCCAGCAACATTTTCAACGAAGATTGCTTTGGCACCCAGCGATTCGATTTGCTCCTTTGTTGCGGAGCGCACGTCGGTCGCAGATACCTGCGCACCCAACCGGCGGGCTGTAGCAATCGCCTGAAGTCCGGCAACGCCAACTCCCATGATGAATGCCCTCGCGGCGCTAACCGTGCCTGCTGCGGTCATCATCATCGGAAAGGCGCGGCCGTAAATCGAGGCAGCCTCAATCACCGCTTTGTATCCTGACAAGTTGGACTGCGACGACAATATATCCATCGACTGCGCGCGGGTAATACGCGGCATAAATTCCATCGCCAGAGCTTCAACGCCGGCTTTGGCATACTCATCGACGCGCGAGCGCTGCCCAAATGGATCAAGGCCAGCCACAAGCCATGCGCCGGGTTTCATGCCGACAAGGGCCTTTGGATCCGGCCCTTGAACGCCAAGAACGATATCCGCATCCTTTAGCACGGAAGCCGAGTTGCCCGTTGAAGCGCCAGCGGCTTCGTAATCGCTGTCGCCAATCGACGCACCGGCCCCCGCTTCACTCTCGACCGAAACCGACGCACCAAGCGCAATAAATTTCTTTACGGTTTCAGGTGACGCAGAAACGCGGGTTTCGCCGAGGGCCGTTTCCCTCAAAACAGCGATCTTTACCACTTAAGCCGCGCGGCTTGCGATGATCAGAACCACAATCGCGACTACAACTGCCGAGACAATGGTGCCCCATTTGAAAAAAGTGACGAAACTTGAATATGTCTCTTTCGCCGGACCTAGGTCGTGTTCGTTTGTCAAAACAGCCTCCATATAAACTTATATTACGCAAGAGCCATAACTGGTGATTTTCCAATGCTCAAGCGGGTTGAACAAAGAAAATATCATCGCTGCTTAATCGGCTCTTTACCCATTTGCGTTACCACGCTGTCCAGAGACTATATTTGGACATCGCATGCAGGAACGTGAAACCCGATTATTGATGCTTGTCGATGACGAACCGGCGCAGTGCAGGCTGGTATCGGCCATTGCTTCACGCGCAGGATGGCGCACTGTCTTTGCGCGCGATGCAGAGACTGCCGTCGCCATGTTGGGTACGCAAGATGGCATGATGCTTGACGCGATCTTGCTTGATCAATGGGTTCCCGGTGCAGATTCCGCGGCGCTGATTTTAGAATTAAAGTCGCGTCGCCCGGCGCTTCCGATATTGCTGATGACATCCATTGGATCGAACGAGGCCGCAATTGCCGCGATGCGGGCCGGTGCATCCGATTATATCATAAAGCCTGTGGCGCCCGAGCGGCTTATCGCCGCTTTGAGCATGGCTGCTGACAGTAGTAAGGAAATGGGAGAGCTTCACCCGCTGACCGAAAAAATTACGCAGCCATTGGCATTCGAGGAAATTATCGGCTCTGCACCCGCATTGCGAACAGCCCTCGCAATCGCTGCGAAAGCCGCAAGAAGCCGCGCGCCGATTTTTATCGAGGGCGAATATGGCGTTGGCAAGGAAGTCGTTGCAGACGCCATTCAGGCAGCCAGTCCACGATCAAAAATGCCGTATCTGAAGGTCAATTGCGGTGTGATTTCGGAAAGCCTTCTTGATTCTGTACTTTTCGGCCATGAGAAGGATGCTTTCGCAGGGGCTTTTGACCGGCGCATCGGTATTTTTCAACAGGCCGAGGGTGGAACGGTGTTTCTTGACGAAGTCGATTTGCTTCCTCCGGAAACGCAAGTTCGGCTTGTTCGTCTGTTAACGCAAAATGAAATCTCGCCCGTAGGCGCGTCGCACAGCTACCGGGTTGACGTCCGTCTGTTATCCGCAAGCAATTCGTGCCTCGTGGACCATTTGACCACCGGCGCCTTTCGCGAGGATCTCTATTACCGTTTAAATGTCGTTCAGCTTACCATTCCGCCATTGCGCGATCGCACTTCGGACATACCTGCGCTTGCCCGTCATTTCCTTGGCCGCATGGCGAGCCAGCCAGGGCTTCGGAGCCTTGGCATCACCGACGAGGCGTTGACGATGCTACGCGGTTATGACTGGCCCGGCAATGTCCGCCAGTTGCAGAGCGTGCTTTTTCGCGCGGCCGTACTTTGCGACCGGGACGCGTTGACGCCCGAAGAATTCCCGCAAATATCCGCTACGGTTGGCGTGCCGGGGAATGGTGGCTCTGGCGGCGCTGGCTCGAACGACGGGATTGGCGTCACCTTGTACGAAACCGACGGAAATATGCGCCCGCTTGACGAAATCGAGGCAGATGTCATTCGCCTCGCCATTGGTCATTATCGCGGCCGCATGACTGAGGTGGCCCGCAGATTGGGTATCGGCAGGTCAACCCTGTATCGAAAACTTGCAGACCTCGGAATTAGTGACGCGGCTTAGTTGCTTTTCCCCAGCAGCGCTTGCGTGACCCAAAAACCCACAAGCGATGCAGAGCCCGTCAGGACGGTTCCCCATATGATATCAAGCACAGTGATTTTTGTGCTCCACACCTTCAACGTGGCATAGTTGGTCAAATCATACGTCATGTAACAAAAGAACCCGAGCAGCGAACCCCACAACAACGCGGTTTGCCATTTCCCCGAGTGAAGCGCCGGGCCGACAGCAAAAATCATCATGCCCAAGATGTACAGCACGTAGAAGATGACTGCTGGCCCCATGCGAAAGCCACCTTTCATCAGCAATTCGCCTATTTCCGGCTGATATAGCCGCGTAAACATAGTACGCAGCCAGACACTGTCGATAAGCGCAAACGCAACACCAGTGGCGATGTAGCCGACGATATATTTTATAAGCATATCTGTTTCCCTAACGATCGCATGTGATTGCCAATGCGAAGGTGCCGGGTCAAGGCAGCCAAATGGCTGTAGACTATGCTGCCGCAGTCAACGCCGTGTCGCGCAGGCCTCGCCAGACTTGAATGGCCTGCACTGTCTCGACCGCATCATGAACGCGAACGATATGCGCACCTTGTTCAACCGCCCGCAGCGCTAGAAAGATAGAGGCGCCCAGGCGGTCGTCGGCAGCTGCCTCATTTGCAAGCGCTCCGATCAAGCGCTTTCTGCTCGCGCCAAATAATAATCCACAACCAAGGGCATGATAAATGGCCAAATTGTTGATTATCGCCAAATTCTCGGCGAGCGACTTGCCAAACCCAATGCCCGGATCGACCAATATCTTGTCTCGACTAATTCCAGCTGCTTCAACGCAAGCAACCCGGTCCTCGAGCCAGTCAAACACATCGCACACCACATCTGTGTACACGCCATCCTTATGTGGATCGCTGCTTTGACTTGGAGCATGCATCAGGACTACTGGCACAGCGCTTGTACGTGCAACGTCAACAGCCCGGTCGTCATACAATAATGCCGAAATGTCGTTAATCATACTGGCACCAGCTTGCACAGCGCCCTCCATTACGGATGCTTTACGTGTATCGATGGACACCGCCGTGCCAGCGCCGGATAGTCGGCGGATCAATGGTTCAACGCGGGAAAGCTCTTCCCCTTCCCAAACCAGAGCAGCACCGGGCCGAGTGGACTCCCCGCCGATATCGATTATTGCCGCCCCAGCACTCGACATCTCGAATGCGGCTTCGGCAGCAACATCAAGGTCCAAGTTCTTGCCACCATCCGAAAAACTATCCGGCGTCGCGTTGATAATCCCCATCACATGCGGCTGATCCAGCCTGATCGTGCGCGATCCCAGTTGTAGCGCGGCACGTGGCGCGGTGATGCGTTCAAGAAGCGATGCTGACCGGTCGCGATCTGGAGCAGAAAGCGCTGCGATGAAGTCAGGCCATTGACTTACAGCCACCAACTGCCGCCGCGTTGAATTTGCGCCGCGCTCGATATATTCAAGCTGCGAGAACCACAGCATCGTTCCTGCAAGCCGCAGGGATTGCCCTTCATGCCGCTGTGGGCTTTCGACAAAGCCAGTAGGGCGTAAATAAATTTTGTTCACGGTTCAGTGGCAAGCAGATATGTTTGACGCAAATCGTCAATTGGTTTCAGCGCGCCGTCTGGCGCGGCATAATGCCAATAGGTCCAACCATTGCAACTTGGCGCATTCTGGATCGTTGAACCGACCTTGTGGATCGAACCATCAACGACACCGCAGATGATCGAGCCATCAGCGCGCACAATCGCCTCAAATTGGCGCTTGCGGTCAAACAAGCTCACCCCGGGGTTCAAATAGCCAGCTTCAACCAACTGGCCAAAGGCAACCTTTGGTGCAGATTTTGGCGACTGCATCGTTTTTATGGCGCTTTCGTCGAGCGGTAATGCGGCTGCAATGCGTTCCTCGGCTACTTCACAATAAAGGGCTTCGCGTTCGCAGCCGATCCACTCGCGACCGAGACGTCGCGCAACCGCGCCTGTCGTTCCAGTTCCAAAAAACGGGTCAAGCACGACATCGCCGGGCTTCGTGCAGGCCAACAATATGCGGTAGAGTAATGCTTCGGGCTTTTGAGTCGGGTGCGCCTTGACACCATTACGCTTCAAACGCTCCTGCCCGCCACAAATAGGTATCAGCCAGTCCGAACGCATCTGCAGTTCATCGTTAAGCGTTTTCATCGCGCGATAATTGAACGTGTATTTCGACTTTTCGCTTTTTGATGCCCAAATCAACGTTTCATGGGCGTTGGTGAAGCGCGTGCCTTTAAAATTGGGCATCGGGTTGGACTTGCGCCAGACAATGTCGTTGAGGATCCAATAGCCTGCGTCCTGCACAGCCGTTCCGACGCGGAAAATATTATGGTAGCTGCCAATCACCCATAAAGACCCATTGGGTTTCAATATCCGCCGCGCTTCAGCCAGCCATTCGCGGGTAAACTTGTCATATATGGCGAAGCTGGCAAACTTGTCCCAGTCATCGTCGACCGCATCAACCTTGCTGTTGTCGGGGCGCAACAAGTCACCACCAAGCTGCAAATTATAGGGTGGATCGGCAAAGACCATGTCGATCGAGCAGTCGGGTAAAGAACGCATCGCCTCAATACAGTCCATCCGCAAAATTTGATTGCGCGGCAGTTCGGGTGCCGGTGCCAGCTTCGCTTTTGCTGCTGGTCTAATTTTCTCTACGACACCCATTGCCCACTCCCCCGGCGATTAAGATGCAGCGATGAGTCAGCGCGCGCGCAAGGTCAAGGTTATTTAAGGGCAAGAAACCGCCGAGTGGCAGCGGCTTACACCATCATATGGGAGGAACGAAACGAGTCCGGCACAAGATATGGAGTCCGTTGATTCTTTGGGGACTCAATCCCTAGTGGTGTTGCCTGAAGGACTCACTGCCCAAATAAATTCACAACAAAAGCAATTGGGACACAGGCGCGAAGCTTTTCCGGTGCAACGGCGATGGACCATGCTGCCGAAGTGCGGCGAGATGGTCGGGTGTTCCGTACCCTTTGTTCTTTTCCCAGCCATAATGTATATGCTGTTGCGCGGCTGCGCACATCATCCGGTCGCGATGTTCTTTTGCAATAATGGATGCAGCCGAAATGCAGGGTTCGAGTGCATCCCCGCCAACAATTGCCCGCGCAGTCCAGCGCCATTCGGGGCGCCGGCCTGCTGGCGTTAAATTGCCGTCGATAAGGACCTCAAGCGGGTCGCAGCCAAGCTGCGCGCAAAGAGCATCCACCGCCAGCGTCATGGCGAGCATGGTCGCGCCGAATATATTCAGACGATCAATGTCCTCGACCTCAACCACACCGACAGCCCATTGGCACCGGCGCTTAATCATGGCTTCGAGTTCGGCCCGGCGAGCAGCGGTCAGTTTCTTGCTGTCGTCCAATCCTGATGGACGTGGTTTGCACAAAAGCACGGCAGCAGCGACAACAGGGCCTGCCAAAGGGCCGCGTCCAGCCTCATCCACACCAATTATCATTCCGAACGCCACATGTTAGAAATTTCTTGAGCATCGTCGCGGCGATTTGTTTCAGCTACACATTCGCGCATAATTACGAATGTCTTGTGGTCCCGAAGGCGCTCAAATGCCGCGTCCCGCGTCGCAGCGTCAGGCCATCGTGCTAAAGCGCTAAATCGACCATTCTCGGCCCGAAAGAGAGCCGACCCGAGCGACCCCTCTTTCAAAAGCAGGTTGGTTCCATCATTCCAAGTCGAGATGAATTCCTCTTCGCGACCCGGATGAACTGTCCATTCAAAAAAAGTGGCCAGCATCAAGAATTAATCCGCCAGGCTGGGTAGCGCCGGTTTTCGCCTGCACTGTATAGGCAGACCATGTTTCCTGCCGGATCAAGCAAGCGCGCCTCCCGCCAGCCCCAGCTTTGCTCTTGCGGCATGTGCTCGAAAACATAGCCCTGGCTTGAAAGCTCTGTGACCCAAGCATCGAGGCGCTTGCTTTCGAAATACACCACCGTTGAAGTGGAGCAATCATCGCTTTGGTGAATGGAGAAGGTTACCCCATTTGGCACTTCGAACCGCGCATAGCCATTGGCTGGGCTGTCGACGATCTGGTTTAGGCCGAGTGCTTTGTAAAAATCCACAGACGCCGCGTAGTCCCGGCAACCAACGGTTACCTGATTGAGCGATGGCCCGGCGACCATTGCGTCTTCCCGCACCGACTGATGCCCCATCGGGCCGTGACCCTGACCTAATCCTGGTGCGTCGAGCAGCGCAAGGCGCACGAACAAGCGCGCACGTTCGATGGCAGCAACAAGCTCCATTCCCTGCCCCAGTCCAGTCGCGATCGCCGTGGCCAGCGTGCATCCTGTGCCATGTGTACTGCGCGTTTCGATCCGCTGGTCGCTCCAGATTACGCTTTGTCCAAGCGCCAAATGAAGTTCGTCAACGATATCTTCGCCGTCGGCATGGCCACCTTTTAAAAGCAACGGGATGCGCCGCGCCAGCAAAGCATCCTTGCCGCCCAAAGCCTTCAACTCAGGCACATTGGGGGTGGTCAAAGTTGCAAGACGCATCAACCGTTCAAATGCCGAAATGGTGTCTCCATCAGCCAACACAGCGCCACTGGTAGCCACCATGACCGGGTCGAAGATAATCGGGCATGACAATTCTGACAGGCTATCGGCAACGGCATGCGCGGTGTCTGCATTGCCGATCATCCCGATTTTAACTGCATCTACCCCAATGTCGCTTACTACCGCAGCGATCTGGTCAATCACGATGTGCGTCGGGACCATGTGCACGGCGTCGACGCCAAGCGTGTTTTGTGCGGTAATGGCCGTGACCGCCGTCATTGCGTGGCCACCTAACATCGTCACCGTTTTGATATCCGCCTGGATCCCTGCACCGCCGCCACTATCGGAGCCAGCGATAATCAATATGCGAGCAGAAGCGCCTTTATCCATCAGGACGCAGCTTCGCGCACGGCATCGCATATACGGTCAACAATGCGCTCCACTTCCGTTGCATCGTCTCCTTCAGCCATCACGCGGATGACGGGTTCAGTTCCGGACGGCCTAATGACAAGCCTGCCCCTACCGGCCAGTTCGGCTTCAGCCTGCGCAATCACGGCTTGAACATCAGGATTATCCAGCGGTTTGCCTCCACTAAAGCGGACATTTTTAAGCAATTGTGGAACTGGATCAAACAAATGCAGCAGCTCGCTTGCTGGCTTGCCGCTTGCGACAAGTTGGGTAAGCACCTGCAACGCGGCGATAGTGCCATCGCCGGTGGTTGCGTGGTCAAGCATGATCATATGGCCGGATTGTTCTCCGCCCACGTTGATTCCATGTTTGCGCATCTCCTCCAGAACGTAGCGATCGCCCACCTTTGCACGAATCAGGCGCAAATCCTGGCTTTCAAGATAGCGCTCAAGACCAAGATTGGACATCACAGTAGCGACAATTCCGCCACCGGTCAGTTTCCCGCTGCGGTTCATGGCGCACCCCAGTAACGCCATAATCTGGTCGCCGTCGACGATTCGTCCATGTTCATCGACCACGATCAGCCGGTCGGCATCACCATCAAGCGCGATGCCGATATCGGCACCAGCAGCCACCACGGTTTCCTGCAGCGTGACCACATGGGTGGAGCCGACCTTGTGGTTGATATTCTTGCCATTGGGTTCAATGCCAATAGGGGTCACTTTCGCGCCAAGTTCCCAAATGGCAGTCGGGGCGACCTGATACGCGGCACCATTAGCGCAATCGAGGACGACGTGGAGGCCGTCGAATCGGATATGTTCAGGGACCGAGGCTTTTACCGCATGGATATACCGCCCGCGGCTGTCCTCAATCCGCCGCGCACGGCCAACGTCCGCCGCATCCGCCAGGGTGACAGGCAAGTCCAGCAGTGCTTCGATCGCCAACTCGTCCTTATCCGACAGCTTATAGCCATCGGGGCCGAAAAGCTTGATTCCATTATCTTCATATGGGTTGTGGCTGGCCGAAATCATAACGCCAAGATCCGCGCGCATGGACCGGGTCAGCAGTGCAACCGCGGGCGTCGGGATTGGTCCAAACTGGACAACGTCCATGCCAACACTGGTAAAGCCTGCGACAAGCGCATTTTCAATCATATAGCCTGATAAACGCGTGTCTTTGCCGATCACAACGCGGTGCTTATGGCCACCGCGCAGGAAATGTCTTCCTGCCGCTTGGCCAACTTTCATCGCCATCTCCGGCGTCATCGAACCCGCGTTTGTGCGCCCCCTTATGCCGTCTGTTCCGAAATATTTGCGCGCCATTATCGTTCCTGCCTTTTTGCGGTCTTTTATTGATTTTACCGCGCCGCCCCGCCTCTCCCTTGCATAGGGAGCGACGGGCTGGCAAGACCCGATGATATGTCAAACGCTACCCGCATCCTTCTCGCGCTCGTCATCGGGCTTGCTCTTGGAATTTTCGCTGCGGGGGAGGTGCCAGCCATCGGCACGCAAATCGCATATTGGCTCGATATCGTCGGCTCGCTCTGGCTTAACGGTTTGCGGATGACGGTCGTACCGCTTGTAGTCGCACTTCTCATCACCGGTATCGTAAAAAGCGCCGAGGCTGCGCGCGCTGGCCCAATGGCTGCCCGCACTGTGCTGTGGATCGTGTGCATCATGTTGCTTTCTGCCATCATGGGCGCCGTATTAACACCAGCCCTGCTATCACTTTGGCCAATGCCAGCAGAAAGCGCCGCTGCTCTCCGATCTGCTCTTACAACAGTGCCAGCGGTTGCCGAACAGCCGCCCATGCGTGATTTCCTTGTTGCCTTGGTGCCGACCAACCCGGTCTCGGCCGCCGCGAACGACTCAATCCTGCCATTGATGATTTTCACACTGACTTTTGCTTTCGCCATCACGCGCCTCACGCATGAACCGCGCGCACAGATGGCAGGGTTTTTCAGTGCGCTTGCCGAAGCGATGATAATAGTAATCGAATGGGTATTAAAACTTGCACCCATCGGGGTTTTTGCGTTGGCCTTTGTGGTGGGTGCCCGATCAGGCTTCGCCGCATTGGGCGCAGTTGCGCATTATATCGTCACCGTTTCTATTGTAGGGATCATTGTCGGCGCGTTCGCTTATCCAATTGCGGTATTAGCAGGCAAAGTGGGATTTGGTGATTTCGCGCGCCGTATTGCGCCTGTTCAGGCATTCGCCGTATCCACCCAATCATCGCTCGCCAGCCTTCCGCTCATGCTCAAGAAATCAGAAGAGTTGGGCGTCCGCGAAACCACCGCTGGCTTGGTGTTGCCCATGGCCGTGGCATTGCTTCGTGCGACTGGCCCGGCGATGAACCTTGCCGTTGCCTTATATGTCGCGAATTGGTTTGGCGTGAAACTTGACGCCTTCGATTATGGCGTCGCGATATTTATCGCTGCGCTCACATCGATGGGCGCGGTCAGCCTTCCCGGCTCGGTAAGCTTTGTTACCTCTATTGCACCCATTTGCCTGGCGCTTGGCATCCCGATTGAGCCGCTCGCCCTGTTGATTGCGGTCGAAACACTACCCGATATCTTCCGTACCACCGGCAATGTGCAGATGGACGTCGCACTAGCGACTGTTATCGAAGCCCCCGAAAAGGAGAAAGCCAATGCAATATCGTGAACTAGGCCATGGGTTGAAAGTATCTGCACTCGGCGTCGGCTGTATGCCGATGATCAAGGGCGGCAATATCACTTATGGCGAAGATGCCGATCCAGATGAGGCCATCAAAACCATTCATGCGGCCATAGATCTGGGCATCAATTTTTTCGACACCGCACAAATCTATGGCCCATTCCAGAACGAAGAACTTGTCGCAGAAGCGATTAAAGGGAAGCGTGACGGACTTATCATCGCCAGCAAATTTGGCTTCAAATTTGACGGCGCAAACATCGTGGGTGTCGATGGTTCAGCTGCAAATGCCAAATCTGCCGTAGAAGGCACACTAAAGCGCCTCGGCATCGACTGCCTCGATCTCTATTACCAGCACCGCGTTGACCCCGGCATCCCGATTGAAGAAACCGTGGGCGCAATGGCGGACCTCGTGACCGAAGGCAAAATCAAACATATCGGCTTGTCCGAAGCTGGGCTAGAAACGCTGCGGCGTGCTACCGCAGTCGCGCCAATTTCTGCGTTGCAGAGCGAATATTCGTTATGGGAACGCGACATCGAGGATGAAATATTGCCGACCTGCCGCGCGCTGGGCATTGGATTTGTCCCTTATTCTCCGCTTGGACGGGGGTTCCTGACGGGTGCTTTCCGGAGCCTCGATGCATTGCCCGAAAATGACTGGAGGCGGCAAGATCCGCGCTTTCAAGGCGACAATTTTGCTGCCAACCTCGCCATTGTCGATGTCGTTGGTGAAATCGCTGCAAAGCACGATGCATCACACGCACAGATCGCGCTTGCATGGCTCTTGGCGCAAGGCAACGACATCGTCCCTATTCCGGGTTTCAAGCGGCGGGTTACCATGGAGGATAGCGCGAAGGCGGTTGATATCATGCTCGACGCAGACGATCTGGCGAAGCTTGATTCAGCCGCGCCACGTGGTGGAACGGCAGGGCCCCGTTATGGCGAGCGCGGTATGAAGATGGTTCGGCTTTAAACGCCCACCCAACGGAATACGCCAGCACCAGCCACACCCCAATAAGGATGCGCCCAAGTCGCCGCAGCCCAAATTAACGTGCCAGCAATCCACGGTCCGACGCCGACTTTAGGCAAGGCGCCGGGCCGCACCATAAAATGCGTCCGCCGCAGCCAGGCGTCCCATTGGCCGCCCATAATGTTGCGTTTCTTGATCTCCTGCGCCTTGGAACCTACCAACGCGAGGAACACCAAACTGCCCGCAAAGATGAAATTGTCAACGCGCGGTGCGACCAGAATATGGGCGATTCCCCACAAGGCAAATCCCCACATCATGGGATGTCGGGTCACTTTGAACACGCCCGATGGTGCCTGCGCTGCAAGCGCATCAGGAACACCGGGAAGTGAAGGGTTGCGTATAAAAGAGCCCGAAAGCAGCACTGCGGCAAACAGTGTCAATACGCTGGCACATACCCAAATAATGTCGCCAACCGGCCACACACCGGCTGCCTTTGGCGCACGTCCAAATTCAAAAATCATCCAGACAAAAGACGCAAGCGATACCCCGGAATAGACCAGCATGAACCCATTTGCGCCAAAGCGCCGGACCAGAGGCGCGCGCAAGGTATGTGACATGAGGAAGTGGCTGCCGACGAACAATATGCTCGCGGCAACCAGTGATAGATAATTGTCCATTACGTCTACTCCCGCCCCCGGATGCACCCGTTCAATACGAATTCCTTACCTCAACGGTCATATGCCTTTGGCAGATCGCCTTCAGTTGGCCGCGCATAACGGTCACGCAGTCGGTCTTGACGGTTTCCGAGCGGTTGTTCGATACCGTCAATGATGACTGTGGTGGCGGCGCTCGATAGTTCAAGCGGATCACCGTCCCATATAACGACGTCGGCGGCTCGGCCTGCCTTCAGGCTGCCGAACCGGTCGCCTACCCCCATGATGTCAGCCGGAACCGAGCTAATCGCAGCGAAGGCTTCGTCCCATGTCAAACCGGTTGCACCGGGTACAAATTGCAGGCTGACTAAGTTGCCAGCATATTGTGTTGTGTAGCGTACTTGATGCGAGTCATTGTCATTGATCATGCCAATCGCAACCTCGACGCCGGCGTCTTTCATTCGGCCAATATTGCTTTGCGTGGCACCAAGCATTTCAAATGTTGCGGGCAAATCGTTCAGCGCCGAAGCAATGACTGGAATGCCAGCCTGCACGAGTTGAGGTGCAACACGCCAGCCCTCACTTGCGCCAACAAAAACCATTTTGACGGTCGGGAATTCGCGCTTCAACTCAATCAGCCGAAGCATGTCATTTGCGCCTTCGACATGAATCAACAGTCGCGTTTCACCGCGAAGCACCGATAACAAGGCCTTTGCATCTTCCGCCTTTAACAGCTCATCATCAAACGCCCCGCGTCCTGCGGCATAATCCTGCGCCTCACGCAACATGGCGCGGAAGTGAAGATGGGTGCCCGCACGGCTTCCCCCCGCAGACGCAGCACCTTCTTCGCCAAATTCGGCAAATTGAAAAGCACGCGCCTTGGTCACAGGATCGGTATCTGCACCAAGATCGGCGATTGCACCTTGGCCCGCAAAAATATTACCCGCTGCTTCAGGTGCCACCACTGCGCGGGTGACGCCCGCCGAACGGTTGACAGCAAACGGAGAACGGAACGGATCAATAGCAGGCGCAACGTCGATTGCTGCGGAAAATCCGCTTCTACCGCCGCTTTTGTCATTGGTGCCATTGACGGCCTCCACTTCCGCCAGCCCGAGTCTTGTGAAACCAGCAAAGACACCCGGCGTTACCCATTTTCCAGTTGCGTCAATCTGGCGCGCCCCCGCAGGCACGGCAACGCCTGATCCTGCGGCAACGACTTTGCCGTCACGGATGACGACCGTGCCGCCATTAATCGGCCCACTGCCGTCACCGATGACCACACGCCCACCAGTGATCGCGATTGTTTCTGCGGCAACAGGCGCTGCAAATGCTGCCAATGCAGCGGCGGCATAAAGGAAATGCCTCATTTCACATCTCCTTCGCCAGGTTGGCCAAGTTCAAAATCGCTCACTGGGCGTATTTTCGGGTTGCTTGCATCAAACATCAACGCGCCGTCGATCCACACCTTGCCAGGCCGCGAATACACACTCAGCGGGTTGCCATTCCACAAAACGAGATCAGCCATTTTTCCGGGCTTAAGGCTGCCTGTCTTATCAGATATGCCAAGCGCCATGGCGGGGTTGTAGGTAAGCCATTTGATGACTTCGGCATCGCTAATATTGAAACCCATGCGGCGGCCGTCGGCTTGCGCCTTTGCCGCTTCCTGGTTCAAACGCTGGATCTGGTTTTCGTCGTCCGAGTGAATAATGACGCAAGCGCCGCTATTGTGCAATATGGCTGCATTTTCGGGGATAGCGTCATAGGCCTCCATCTTGAAGCCCCACCAATCCGCCCACACGGCCGAACAGACCTTGTTATCGCGCAACAAATCAGCGATTTTATAGCTTTCAACGGCGTGGTGGAACGTAGAGACCTTATAGCCAAATTCCTTGGCCATATCGAGAACGATCGCCATTTCATCGGCACGATAGCAGTGGTTCTGAATCGAAATGTCACCATCCAAAACGCCAGCCAGCGT
The DNA here is from genome assembly GCF_046596595.1 of Sphingorhabdus sp. Taxonomy (GTDB): domain Bacteria; phylum Pseudomonadota; class Alphaproteobacteria; order Sphingomonadales; family Sphingomonadaceae; genus Sphingorhabdus_B. Next base: position 19,287 of record NZ_JBKJMB010000104.1, on the reverse strand, counting down.
TTCCATGCCAATGTCGCGCGTGAAATCTTTGCCGCTGTCGCGCTTTTTCCTATATTCCTGCGCCTTAATCCACGTCTGACGATTTACCGCGATGTTCCCCATTCGGGTCGACGGCATCCGGCCCTTGGCGCCATAGACACGCTTCGGGTTTTCACCGCACGCCATTTTCAAACCATATGGCGCGTCAGGAAATTTCATCCCCTGCACTGTGCGGGCGTAAACATTTTTGAGAACAACCGACCGGCCACCCATCAGGTTTGCCGAGCCTGGCAACACCTGAAGCGCAGTGATCCCGCCATTGGCGAGCGCGCGGCTAAATCCGGGGTCCTGCGGCCATACGCTGTGTTCGGCCCACACCTCTGGTGTTGTCGGTGATGTGGCCTCGTTGCCATCGCTATGCGCTTCAACCGACGGCGTTGGATAATCACCCAGATGGGAGTGGATGTCGATAATACCGGGGGTCACAAATTTACCGGTTCCATCGATGACCATGGCATCGGCCGGTATAGCTGCGTCGGCCCCGCCAACGCTGCTGATCTTGCCCCCCGTCATGAACACTACGCCATTGTCGATCTTACCGCCCTCGCCATCATAAATGGTGACGTTACGAATGGCCGTGGCAACGCCGGGATAGGCTTTGTACGTTGAAGGAAAGGGTGCTGGCACCTTTTCCGATGACTTAGTCGCAGGGTCGGACGACGCGGTCTTTGGACCTTCCGCGTTTGAGCAGGCCATAAGGGCCAAAGGCAGCACAAGATATGCGCTGCGCAATGCATTCGATATTGGCATAGATTAACTCCGGTTTGTCGGGTGAACGCCAGCAGCAGCAGGTTCGCCTGCTTCTGCGTAGCCTTCCAAAGGCCCATCGTCACGCAACGTGTCGAGGTGCATCAGTTTCTTGATCAGCGGCGAGATGACGACAACGGCAATACCGACACCAATCGCAATCCAGCCAATTTGGCTGTAGACCGCCATCACGACCTCACGGCCAGCGCCTTCGCCGGACGCTGCTTCCGAACCCGTCGCTGCTGCAATCAAACCGGCAGCAAAATTGCCCGTAGCCGATGCAAAGAACCACGTTCCCATAATCAATGAAGCCAGATGGGCTGGTGCAAGACGGTTCATCGCGCTTAAGCCGACTGGAGACAGGCACAATTCGCCCGTTGTGTGGAACAGATAGATCAGGAAGATGAACAACACTGGCACCATGCTGTCAGCGCCAGCCGCTGCCGACCCTGCGACCAACACCAAAAAGCCGATGCCAAGCTGAACAATGCCAAGGCCGAATTTGGCAGGAGCCGAAGGTTCCAATCCCTTGCGGCCAAGCGACGTCCAAAGCCAAGCGAACAGCGGCGCAAGCAACACGATATATATCGCATTCAACGACTGGAAAACCGAGGCTGGAACGCCCGAGCGGTCCACATGGCGGTCCGTAAACAGGTTAAGAGACGAACCCGCTTGCTCAAACAATGCCCAGAACAGGATCGATCCGATAATCAGGAACATCGCTGCGAAAATGCGGTCCCGGTCATGTGGCTCCAGCTTGCGCACCGCCGTCCACAGGACATAAGCAACCAAAATCGCGCCCGCGACGCCAAGCAAGCCGCCAACAACCGCCTGATTTTGGACCAGCCACCAACAAATGACGACAGCGACCAGGCCGACCAGATAAATGAGCCATTCAAGCTTAATGCCAAGCACCGGCTTGTTCAGTGCCTCAGGGTTCAGCGGCTCTCCGCGACCCAGCAACAAGGGCTTGAACACAATAAACACAATAAGGCCGAGCAGCATTCCGACGCCTGCAGCGCCAAAGCCATAGGACCAGCCATAGGTTTCGCCCAAATATCCGCACAAAAGCGCACCCAAGGCTGCGCCTAAGTTAATGCCCATGTAGAAGATTGTATACGCACCGTCACGGCGGACATCGGTGCGCGGATAAAGTTGTCCGACGATTACCGAGATATTCGCCTTCAAAAAGCCCGACCCGACAATGATGAATGCCAGAGCAAGCCAGAAAATGTTCAGCGAAGCAGCATCCTGGCCGCCTGCTCCCTCAAAGCCCATAAGAAAGTGCCCGAAGGTCAGCAAAACGGCACCATAAGTGACCGCCTTTCGCTGCCCAAGGTATCGGTCCGCCAAATAGCCACCCAACACCGGCGTAATGTAGACCAATGCCGTATAAGCGCCGTAAATGACGCCCGATTTTTCGTCCGAAAACAGCCAATGCTTGGTCAGATAGAAAATGAGCAGTGCGCGCATCCCGTAATAGGAAAACCGCTCCCACATCTCGGCAAAGAATAATACAAAAAGACCTTTGGGATGGCCAAGGAATGTCCCTGCTGCATCTCCATCTTGCGCATATGATGTCGCCATCGAGCGAACCCCTCATGTTTGTTATGTTTGATGTCCCATTGAAAGGGACGATTGCGCCGGAACCTACCGAAAAAATTGCGCCTGTGAAGAATTTTATTGCTTGAACGGACAAATTTCGTCGAAGGGAGTGGAATGTTCAACGATCTTTCATCCGTCGCCACATATTTGAAAACCCGCCGCTCAGGCAAGCCACGCGATATGGTTGCCCCCGGCCCTGACGCGCAGATGCTTGATCAAATCCTGCAGACCGCAATGCGCACGCCCGACCATGGCAAGCTTTTCCCATGGCGGTTTGTCCAGATCAACGACCGCGCCGCGTTTGCTGAACTCATGAAAACTGCCTTCTGCACCGCCAATCCCGATGCCCGGCCAGCGCAGATTGATGCAGCCATTGCATCGGCGCATATGGCTCCAACGCTTGTCATCCTGCTGTTTGCACCCCAACCAAGCACAAAAATTCCGTTATGGGAGCAACAAATGAGTGTGGGCGCGGTTGCGATGAACCTCCTGCACGCTGCGCACGCCCAAGGTTTTGTCGCTAGCTGGATCACAGGCTGGGCAAGCTGCGACCCTGTCATTCACGCAGCTTTGTGCAAAGGCGCAGAGAGGATAGCGGGAATGTTTTTCATGGGCACGCCTGCACTGGCACTTGAAGAGCGTCCACGACCCGTTCCCGGCGATATCATCCGTCAATGGCCTTAACTACCGAACTTTACCTGTGCTTGACGCGCCCTACTGTATTATGGCAGTAAGCTTGTAATGAAAAATGACGCAAAGCCTGTATATCTGAAATTACGCGACGTAATCGCGGCCGCAATTCTCGACGGAAATTATAAAGAAGGCGAAATGCTCCCCTCGGTCAGGGCATTTGCCGCTGATCAAGGCGCTAATCCGCTCACCGTAGCCAAGGCATATCAGCTTTTCCAGGATAGCGGCCTGGTCGACGTAAAGCGCGGTGTAGGCCTGTTCGTCGCAAGTGGTGCAATTGCAAAGCTGCGTAATTTCGAACGCGAAAATTTCGTGCAGAACATATGGCCAGATGTGAAGGCGCAGATGCAGCGGGCCGGAATCGATCCTGCGGAGTTGCTTGCCGTAAGCTGAGCCAGAATAGGTGCTGCCCGCTAAGAACCAAAGGTCATACGCTACACCTGAAGGTCATATTGCTTTAGCAGATCATATAATGTCGGCCTGCTAATCCCAAGCAATTTGGCTGCGCTGGAGATGTTTCCCTCGGTTCGCGAAATCGCGCGTTTAATTGCTTTCCGGTCAGATGCCTCTCGCGCCGATTTCAGGTTAAGCAACAAATCACCTTCATCGTCATCGCCGAAATCCAGATCATCGGCGGTGACGAATTTCCCCTCCGCCATGATGACCGCGCGTTTGATGCGATTTTCCAGCTCCCGCACGTTACCTGGCCATTTCCATGCGTCGATGGCGGTTAAGGCGCCAGTCGACATACCTTTGATCGACGGATTCATTTCGCGGGCAAAGCGGCTGACAAAATGCTTGGCGAGCAAAATGGCGTCACCCGTTCGGGCGGCCAGATTGGGGATGTTCACATTGACCTCTGCCAGCCGGTAATAAAGATCATCACGAAAGGTCTGATCAATGATCATCTTGTTCAGGTTCCGGTGGGTCGCGCACACGACGCGGACATCCACACGAATGGCTTTTCTGCCTCCAATGCGTTCGATCGTCCGTTCCTGCAGAAAGCGCAGCAGCTTCACCTGAAGCGCCAGCGGAATATCCCCGACCTCATCAAGGAAAAGCGTTCCGCCATCAGCCAGTTCGATTTTGCCTTCGGTGGTTTTAATGGCACCAGTGAATGCGCCTTTTTCATGCCCGAACAGTTCGGATTCAAGCAGGTTCTCGGGGATTGCACCGCAGTTGATTGCGACAAATGGCTTGTCACGACGCCCGCTGGCATTGTGTAACCCTCGCGCAAGCAGCTCCTTGCCCGTTCCGCTCGCGCCAAGCAGCATGACCGACACGTCAGCTGGAGCAATCCGTTGTATGGTACGGGCGACCTTCACCATCTCGGGCGCAGCTGTCAGAATCGTTCCTAACAGCAGTTCGCCCGAGCTGTCGGGCTGTTGAAGCAGCGCGTTTTGAAGTTCAAGGTTACGGACATGGAATGCGCGCTTCACAATGAGGTGAAGTTCGTCAATCTCCACAGGTTTATGGTAGAAATCCCAAGCACCTGCTGAAATCGCGCGCAACGCACTTTCGCGGGCGCCGTGACCAGAAGCAACGATGACTTTGGTATCGGGCTTGACCTTTAACATTTCGTCGAGCAGCGCAAACCCTTCGCTTACGCCGTCGGGGTCAGGTGGCAACCCAAGGTCAAGTGTCACAACATCGGGGGTTTCGGACCGCAGCAAGGTCATAGCTTCATCACGATTCGAGGCACAAAAGACCTCAAAATCCTCATACGACCATTTTAATTGCTTTTGCAGGCCAAGGTCGTCTTCCACGATAAGCAGTTTTTGTCTGACGTCAGCCATCTTATGCTGCCTCCTGATGATTTGATGCGCTGAAACGCTCGGTGGCCGCCGGCAGCATCAGTGTAAACGCGGTGCCTTTGCCAGGCCGGCTGCTCACCCTTAAGCTTCCGCCCATCGACAGAGCCAAGGCGCGGGCTTCATAGGCCCCAATGCCGAAACCATCAGGCTTTGTGGACACGAAGGGCTTAAAAAGCTGATCGGCAATAAAGCTGTCGGTCATGCCCATGCCAAGATCGGTTATGGTGATTGCGACCTGATTTTCCTGCGCTCTGCTGGTTATTTTGATCGGTGCACCATCTGTTGACGCTTCAATTGCATTCTGCACGAGATGGCCAATAATTGTATCCACCCGCGTCGCATCGGCGATTGCGAACAGGTTAGATGCCAGCCGAGTTTCAATTGGATATACCAGACGGCTGCCGCGAAGGGCGTTCATGACGACCTCGCTTACATCAACAGGCGTAGGTACGTTGAGCTTCGCCTTATTGTGCTGAGACAGACGCGCGAGTAATTCATTCATTTTTCCGACCGACGACCGCAGGGTTTCGACCATATCTGCCTGGAATTCGGGATTATCGGCGTGCTTTCCCGCGTTGCGTTCCAATATGCTTAGCTGGCTCACAAGGTTTTTGATGTCATGCATGACAAAGGCAAAGCGGCGATTAAACTGTTCAAATTGACGGTTTTCGGCAAGCGCCCGTTGGCTCGATGCTTCCGCCAAATAGCTCGCAACTTGACGGCCAACCGTGCGTAACATGTCGAGGTCTTCCCAGTCCAGTTTTCGCGGCAGACGCGGACGCGACAGCACAGCGAGTCCAGCCAGCTTGCCAAAATGGACCAATGGGACCAGGGCCCATGCCTGATGTTCTTCAAACAACCATTGCGGCACAGCCCTTGGGTCGCAGCGGTCATCTTGTCCCGCGCGGACATCATCCAACGCCACAATATGTCCTGTCGATTCAAAAAACGGCATCGTTTGCGAAGTGACACAGCGCGATGGCACCTGCGCAGTTGACCAGTTCCATCGCGCTTGCAGTGTCAGCCTCCCCTCATCGTCGGGGACAAAAATCAATCCGCCGGGGCTTTCGAATATATCGGCCAAAGATTTAATGACGCGTTCGTAAAAAGGCGCTGCATCAGGGGAGGGAAATCCTATCGTGTCCGCAAAACGCATCCATTCCGATCGATAGTCGTAACGGTGCTGAAAGAAGTTTTTCACCAAAACGACGTTCAGCCATGCCTTGAACGGTCCCGACGGCAAAATGAGCAGCGCGGCCACTGACATTCCGAAAATCAACGTCACCTGAGCCAGGCGGACATAGGTTCCGCCAATCATTTCCATCGCGGTCGCCAGCAACACCATCGCGATCAGATAAGCGCCAATGACGAAAATCGACGCAGACTGGAATGCTACGGTACGCGAAAATTGGATGCGCCACTGGCTGTTTCGATTATTTGCAATCACAAAAACGGGAGCAAGCAACGCCATAGAGATACCGCGGGTCGATATGAGCTCAGGCGACAGTTCAGACGTAAGATAACTGATAGTGTACAGGTTGAGATCAAATGTCCACATCGCGGCAAGTGCAGCCATCGGAAGACTGATGCCCCACCGGGTTTCGGGTGCAGATACCGAATATAGATTATGCACAAGCACGAGGGCCCCTGCCCCGAAAATCATCCGCAACAATACCGATGTTTGCAGCGCATAAATCGCCCCAGGTGTTTGCGCCGCGACCGAATGAACCACGAAATCCAATATGGGTTGCAATAGCAGCACAAATGTCAGCGCTGCATAGATCCAGTTAATGCTACGCTGTTGTTTCCCATTGTTATTCCGCAGAACCGTAAACATGAATCCAAGCCACGCCAGATTGCGGGCGGTCTCAGCCAGTTGTGCGACAAAGCTAAATGGCGAAACAAATGTCGCGCTGAAGGCCCAAATTGCCGTGAACGACATAGCACCGATGAGCAGAATCTGAGGCCGGCTGTTTCCTGAATATTTGTGCACAAGCCAGACCGCGAGTGCGGTATAGGCACACCCGGCGATGAAGTGGCCCCAAAGTGCAACAGATAAAAGAGGGTCTAGCATCTATCGACTGCCTCTGCGCATTGCAGCAACGTTAAAGAAAAACCGCTTCGCAAGCGGACGTAATGTGCATTTTTTTGAGTAGAGAAATTGCCGAACAGCGGTCTTATAAAAATTGCCAACGGGCATTCCAAAAATGGCGTTTATCTCACTGCTCCCGTCAATGCCCGCGACCAACACGACACGTCCGGCAGCGGAAGGCATCTGCCCTATTGCATGACAGTTATCTGTTCTGATCATTGATCGGCTTTCATATTGTATCGATAACAGCTAACCGTAAAGTGTCGGTTAACTTTACAATCAAACATTAAACAAATGAATAAAAACGAATTTTTTTGGTGTTTGACCATCGGACGCACATCAGCAATATCAACCTCTCAATAGTTCCATCCTCCCGGGAATCGCTTTGACCATTATACCTGTTATTTTATCTGGCGGCGGCGGAACGCGCTTGTGGCCGTTGTCTACCGCCCAGACTCCGAAGCAATTTCTGGCGCTTACCGATACGCATACCATGTTTCAGCTTACGGTTTTGCGGGTGATGGACCGGCACCGGTTTGCAGCACCAGTGATCGTTGCCAATACCGCGCATGCCGATATTGTGTCCGCGCAATTGGCAGCCATTGGGGTTGATGACGCAGTCATTTTGTTGGAACCATGTGCCCGCAATACTGCGCCGGCAATCGCTCTTGCGGCGCTTGCCGTTGATACGCCAGGCGCGGTCATGCTCGTCATGCCAAGCGACCATGTCATTGCTGATGTCGACGCCTTCCACACCACGACGCAGGCGCTGTTGCCTCAAGTCGACGATGGCTGGCTTGCCACTTACGGCATAAACCCATCGGGTCCGGAGACTGGATATGGCTATATCCAGATGGGCAACGAAATTGGGCAAGCTGTTCATGAAGTACGCCAATTCGTAGAAAAGCCTGATGCCGCAACTGCTTCCGCAATGATCGCAACGGGCGACCATGTCTGGAATGGCGGGATTTTCCTGTTTCGTGCTGATAGCTATTTGAACGCCATGGCAGCTTATGCACCTGCGATGCATATTGCCGTGCGCAGTGCCATGATCAACGCACAAAGGCAGGATAACCAGATATATCCCGATTTTGAGAGCTTTGCAGCCTGTCCATCGGACAGCATCGATTACGCCATTATGGAAAAGTCTCCCAAGGTTGCGGTCGCACCTGTCAGCATGGGTTGGTCAGACGTCGGCAGTTGGGATGCCTTGCACGAAATCGGGCAGAAAGACGCTGATGGAAATGTCGCGTCGGGCACGGTTCGTATAAATTGCAGCCACGGCAACCTCATCCACGCCGACGGCGTCCGCGTTTCCGTGCATGGCGTTGATGACCTGCTGATCATCGCCAATGGTAAAGAGGTGATGATTATGCCGCGCGGGACAAGCCAGAAGGTGCGTGATTTCGCGGCAGACTGACGCTGGGGATAGCTCTGTTGCAATCAACCCGGGTCACGCGGCGGGCTAACTACTTCGGTCGAACGTAAACGGCGACATGCCCCTTTCGCGTTCGTTAAATACCAACACCCGCCCAGCTGGCGGAGCGCTTCGTTGCGGGCATTCGGGGCGGGTGCAGGCGGGGCACCCAAGTCCAATGGCGGTCGCAACGCCGTTGTTGAGGTCAAGGCCGCGCGCCGCGGCAAGCGGCGCGGCCAGTTTGGCATCGATACCCAAACAAATGGCAAACTCTGCCTCAACGCCGCCACTTACCGCAGTTTGCGGATGAACGGTCCGGGAAAGCGTGAACCATCGGCTGTCATCCTCCAACTCTATCAGATGCGGCATCAGCGTGCCTGGTCGGGCAAATGCGTTGTGCACCTGCCATAATGGACAGCGGCGGTCGGTCTCCACCAATGGCGACGCACTTGCCCCGGCAAAACGTTTGCTGCTCTGCCCTGCCCTGTCAATGCGCAGCATGAAGAAGGGAAGGCCGCGTTGCCCCACGCGCTGTAATGTCGTCAAGCGATGGGCTATTTGTTCAAACCCAGCGCCAAAGCGACGCTGAAGAAGCATGATATCATAGCCTGTTGCATCACATGCGCGCAAGAATCGCGCATAAGGCATCATCACGGCCGCCGCAAAATAGCTGCTCAAATGTCGGCGATAAAGACGCTCAGCCGCCCGTTCGTTGAAGGACGCCCCCGCGACAAGTGCATCAATCTCTGCCTTTGCCTCCAAAATGCCAAGTTGAAGCGCGGCTGCAAAAGTGCGGCTCGCTGGGTCCAGGAGTTCAGAAAGTTGAAGCTGGCGGGCGTGCAGATCAAGCCGCCTTAAAGTGTTGGGCATGACGTCGAATGGCAGAATGCGTATCGACAACTGGTGCTTCACCCGGAGCCGTTCCGTAATCGCTCCATAAAGGTCCGCATTGGCCAGCCGCAGTTCGTCGGCAAGGCTCTCGGCCTGTGAATCCAGATCCGCAAAATGGTTGCGCCATCGTTCGATCTCACGGCGCGCCGACGCAATCGATTCGGGCTCGCTATGTGATCCACCCAATGCTGTGCTTGCGCCACCATGCGACCCTCCCGACAGGCGATCGAAAGCGCGCGCGAATGCCTCGGCTGCATCCGGGCTTGCTGCCATCCACTCTTCGACCTGAACGCGGTCCACATTCAGATCTGCGAACATCGGGTCGCTCAGTCTTCGACGAATAGCCTCCACCCCGCCGCCCGGGGTTGATCCGGTCAGAGTACGCGGATCGAAATCGTAGGATTGCGCCAATTTCAGCAGCAACGTTGCGGTCAACGGGCGTTGATTGCGCTCAATCAGGTTCAGATACGAAGGCGAAATGGCGAGCGCCTCGGCCATTGCCCCCTGCGTGAGCCCACTCGCGCGGCGAATGCGGCGCACCGCGTGTCCTGCAAATAATTTCTGTTCAGCCATGACGGCGCCTTGTCATAAAAGTTACAACGTGACAAGATTTTGTCGCGTATCCACCACCGTGACACAACAAAAATTACTAAATTGACTGGCCTGAGTATTCTTTCTGGCCAATACATGCTGACATTATCCTACCGTTTCCGAAGGAATACCAAATGTCGTACCAATCGCTCATCACAGAAAACAGCGCACACATCGCCGCGCATAATGGCACATGGGATTCGATCAGCGCAGAATCGGTTGCGCGCATGCAGTTGCAGAACCGGTTTCAGACTGGCCTCGACATCGCGCGTTATACGGCCAAAATCATGCGCGACGACATGGCAGCATATGACGCTGACCCCGCGCAATACACGCAGTCGCTTGGCTGCTGGCATGGGTTCATTGCGCAACAAAAAATGATCTCCATCAAAAAGCATTTTGGCACCACAAAGAAGCGGTATTTATATCTTTCTGGCTGGATGATTGCCGCACTGCGCAGCGAATTTGGCCCGCTTCCCGATCAGTCCATGCACGAAAAGACGAGCGTTCCTGCGCTTATTGAGGAGCTCTACACATTCCTGCGTCAGGCCGATAGCCGCGAACTCAACGTCTTGTTCCGCGACCTTGACGATGCGCGCAGCCAAGGCGACGCAGCGCGCGAAGCAGAACTTATGGGCAAGATCGAAAGCCATGAAACGCATGTTGTGCCGATCATCGCCGACATTGACGCTGGATTTGGCAACGCCGAAGCGACTTATTTGCTCGCAAAGAAAATGATTGAAGCAGGCGCCTGTGCCTTGCAGATCGAAAACCAGGTATCCGATGAAAAGCAGTGCGGACATCAGGACGGCAAAGTAACCGTTCCCCATGAAGATTTTTTGCAGAAGATCCGTGCCTGCCGCTACGCATTTTTGGAACTGGGTGTGCCGGAAGGCATCATCGTTGCGCGCACCGACTCGCTCGGCGCAGGTTTGACAAAGCAAATTGCTGTGTCCACCGCTGCTGGTGATTTGGGCGATCTGTATAACGGCTTTCTCGACTGCGAAGAAATTGACCCTGCAACAGCGCAAAATGGCGATGTTATCCTGAACCGTAATGGCAAGTTGCTTCGACCAAAGCGTTTGCCATCGAACCTGTTCCAATTCCGCGCAGGAACTGGAGAAGATCGTTGCGTGCTCGACTGCATCACTTCATTGCAGAACGGGGCTGACCTCATCTGGATCGAAACTGAAAAGCCGCATATCGAACAAATCGCCGGAATGGTCGACCGTATCCGTGAAGTAGTCCCGAATGCAAAGCTCGCGTACAACAATTCTCCCAGCTTCAACTGGACGCTGAACTTCCGTCAACAGGTGTTTGATGCGTGGTCTGCAGATAACAGGGACGTATCAGCCTACGAGCGCGCAAACCTGATGAGTGCGTCTTATGACGAGACTGACCTTGGTATTGAAGCGGACCTGCGTATTCAGAACTTCCAGCGTGACTCGGCAAAACGCGCAGGCATTTTCCACCATCTGATTACGCTGCCTACATATCATACGGCAGCACTCAGCACCGACAATCTGGCGAAAGATTATTTCGGCGAAATGGGCATGCTGGGTTATGTCGCGGGCGTTCAGCGCAAGGAAATCCGTCAGGGCATCGCCTGCGTTAAGCACCAGAACATGTCAGGATCCGACATTGGTGACGATCACAAGGAATATTTTGCCGGTGAAGCCGCACTGAAGGCTGGCGGCAAAGACAACACAATGAACCAGTTCAGCCAAGCAGCGTAAGGACCACATTCTATGGGTGAACCACCACGCGCGCGGGCTGTCTTGTCGACCGAAGACCTAACGCTTCTTCGGCAAGCACTTGTCCATTATCTTGAGGTCATTCAGGATAAACCTGAGTCAGTGAAATTTGCTCGACTTTATCATCGACTTGGCAGTGCCGGAGGCAAATAGAGCTTTTTAAATGTGTTTTCCTGGGGAGGAAAAGCGCCTAGCCGCCGGCAGCAATGTCGGCGGCTTTTTCTTTGGCGACTTTGTCAATATCACTCTCAGTATCGCTAATGCAAAATTAACGCCCCAACATTATCAGTCTGAACAAACAACGGATTGAGATGCATGAATAAAATTCAAAAAATGGTAATCGGGGTGCTGTCAGTTACCACGCTTATTGCTTTGGCGATCCCGAAGAAAGACCCAATATCCGAAGCGTCAACTACGGCCATTTCGGAAGTAGCACCGCCGCCCGCGAACGCTACGCCGCCGCCGGCCTCCCCATTGCCAGTCCCTTTCAATTCAGAAGAGCCAACCGATTTCCAGATTGGCGCCCCCACCATTGATGGCCAACCTATGCAGCCCGATTTTGGCCTGCCATTTGGCGCTTCGCCCCAGACACGCTCGCCTGATGGCGACCCGGCACAGAACAGCCAAAATGGCTACACACCCCCTGCGTATAATATGCCAGGTACCGCGCCAAAGGTCGAACCCAGCGAAGAGGCAGCTGCCCCAAACACCCAAGTCCAGTAATCATCTATTGAGGCAATAAAGTTATTGCGCCGTCCACCCGCCGTCAACCGACAGGTTGGTGCCCGTCATGCCGCTGGCTTCGTCGCGGCACAAGAATACCGCAAGCGCAGCCAGCTGGTCGACCTGTACAAATTTCTTCTGCGGCTGATTGGCCAGCAGAACATCGTTGATGACCTGTTCGCGTGTTAGCCCGCGGGCTTTCATGGTGTCAGGAATTTGATTTTCCACCAACGGCGTCCAGACATAGCCGGGACAGATATTGTTGACCGTGATGCCCTGCGTTGCCACCTCAAGCGCGACTGTCTTGGTGAACCCGGCCAAGCCGTGCTTGGCGGAGTTATATGCAACCTTATATGGCGACGCGACAAGGCTGTGCATCGATCCCGTGTTGATGATCCGACCCCATCCCTTGGCTTTCATCGCGGGCAAAGCCGCCTTTGTCGTGTGAAACGACGAGGACAATATGATTGATATAATCGCGTCCCATTTGTCTTCAGGAAATTCATCGACGGGCGCAACATGCTGAATACCGGCATTGTTGATCAATATATCCGGTGATCCGATTTTTTCTGCGCATTCGGCAACCATTGCACGGATCGCGTCGGGCTTTGTCATATCGGCGCCGTGGTGCCGTGCTTTTGCGCCACTAAGGTCCTCAAGTTCGGCAACATAGCCTTTTATAATATCAGCATCGCCAAAGCCATTTATCATCACATGCGCGCCCTCTGCCGCCAGCGCACGGGCATAGCCAAGCCCGATCCCTGAGGTCGAGCCTGTAATAAGTGCTGTTTTGCCTTTGAGGAACATGGGAGACTGCCTTTGCGTTATGATTGAACGTGACTTGTGCTTTGCACCGCTAAACGCAATGTTGGCACAGAACAATAAGGGAGAATGACATGCGGCTCGACGACCTGGACCCAAGCAGCAACGTAAGCGACCAAGGCTCAGGCGGCGGCATGGGATTTGGCGGAGGCGGCGGCGGAGGCGGCATCTTTGGGATGCTATTTGGTTTGTTGCCCATGCTGTTGGGCCGCAAAATGGGCCTCGGTACGTTGCTTATCCTCGGCGTGGTCGGCTATTTCGTGATGTCGAGCGGGATGTTGAGTTCCGGCGGGACAGGTGCCACACCGAGCTTAAGCGGCCAGCAAAGTGGCGCGAATGTCGCCTGCGACACCCAAGACGAATTGTTCGCCTGCCGCGTGTTGAAATCAACCGAAGACACCTGGTCGAAGTTGGTTCAAAATTACCAACCCGCCAAACTGACTTTTTACACAGGTGGCGGCCAGTCGGGATGCGGCGCGGCGCAATCCGCGATGGGACCGTTCTACTGTCCTTCGGATCAAGGCATTTATCTCGACACCAGCTTTTTCAAGCAAATGGAGCAACAAATGGGCGCAGGCGGCGACTTTGCTTATGCCTATGTCGTGGCGCATGAGGTCGGCCACCACATACAAAACCTGGCTGGTATCGCCGATCAGGTACGCACGCTTCAGGCGCGCTCCAGCCAGGCTGATGGCAACAAGCTTCAGGTGGGCATGGAACTACAGGCAGATTGTTTTGCGGGCGTTTGGGCCGGCATAAATTCTGACCGGATTGAATCGGGCGATATCGAAGAAGGTATGCGCGCCGCAAACGCCATCGGTGACGACACGTTAATGCAGCAAGCGGGCCGCGCGCCGGTTGAAAGCATGTTCACGCACGGAACTTCTGCACAGCGGATGGAGGCATTGAAGCGCGGCTTGCAGGCGAAGAATCCAAATGCATGCAATTATCTGGAAGGTCTGTCATAAGCCTTGGATGCGTTTGAATGATTGCCATAATGTAGCCGATTTTCGCCGTCTGGCTAAGTCGCGGCTGCCGTCGCCCATTTTTAATTACATCGACGGCGCTGCCGATGACGAGCGCACGAAATTGCGCAACAGCTCGGCTTTCGATGACTGCGACCTTGTGCCCAATGTGCTGGCGGGAGTGTCAGAAATCGACATGGGCGTGACGGTGATGGGGCAGCGCATCGATACGCCGCTGATGCTGTCGCCTACCGCCTTACAACGCCTGTTCCATTGGCAAGGCGAACGCGCGGTCGCGGCAGTTGCGCAGCAGTTCAATACCTGGTTTGGCATTTCCTCGCTTGCCACCGTCAGCATCGAGGAGGTGGGCGAGACAATCAAAACGCCAAAGCTGTTCCAGCTCTACATCCACAAGGACAAGGGGCTGAATGCATCCATGATCGAACGCTGCAAGGCGGCAAAGTTCGACGCGATTGCGCTTACTGTTGATACCATCGTTTCGGGGAACCGCGAACGATGCCTGCGCAGCGGTTTTACCTCACCACCGCGTTTCACGCCCGCCTCAGTATTAAGCTATGCCATCCACCCGATGTGGGCGCTCAATTATCTGTTCCGCGAAAAATTCGCGTTGCCGAATCTGCAAACGCATGTCGATGCTGGCACCAACGTCGCGGTGTCCGTCGCTGAATATTTCAATACGATGCTTGATACCTCGATGGACTGGAAAATGGCCGAAAAGGTCAGGTCGGATTGGGGCGGTCAATTTTGTTTGAAGGGCATCATGTCAGTCGACGATGCCAAGCGCGCAGTCGACATTGGCGCGACCGCGATCATGGTGTCCAACCATGGCGGACGGCAGTTGGACGGTTCGCGCTCCCCCTTTGACCAAATATCCGAAATAGCGGACGCCGTTGGGGGCAAGATTGACATCATTTGCGACGGCGGCGTTCAGCGCGGAAGCCATGTCCTCAAGGCCATCGCCGCCGGCGCGACCGCCTGTTCGGGCGGGCGGCTGTACCTCTACGCACTGGCCGCTGCCGGACAGCCAGGCGTGGAGCGTATTATCGGCAAATTGCGCGATGAAATTGCCCGCGACATGCGCTTGATGGGCGTAAGATCACCGTCGCAACTTGACCGGTCGATGCTGCGTTGGCGCTAAATATTTTCGGGCTGTTGTTGCTTGCCGCTCCAATCGATCGCCCGGGTTGCCCACATTACCACTGCCAATGCGACAAACAACAGTAGTGAACCAATGATGAGTGAGTAGGCCTCAAGATTTAGCAAGATATAGAGCGTCGCGTACAAACCTGCCAATAACCCTGCGATCATTCTTGCGCGAAGCCAGCTTTTCAATACTGCCGCTGAATAAGCAGTCAGCAGTCCCGTGATCGCCGATGAAGCAATCAGATATGCCGACATGAATCCTGCAACTTCGGCAAAGGCCAACAGCAGCACAAAGAAAAGCACCAGCCCTGCCCCTGTCAGCAGATACTCCGCTGCCGCAACCTTCGCCCCCGCGATTATGTCAAACATCAAAAAGGCAAGGAAGGTAAATCCGATAAACAGAAAACCATATTTCACGGAACGGTCGACTTGGCTGTAAAGGTCGACGGGCTCAATCAAACCGATAGTCGCGGTCTGACTTTTGTCTCCAACGACGTCTGGGTCCTGCGGCCCAATGTCCTGAGTTAAAACTAACGCCTGACCGAGCGCAAGATTGGTAACTGCATGGCTTGATGTAAAACCCGAAGGTTTGACTTGCCGATTTGTAGGTAAAAAATCACCTGAAAAACTCGGGCTTGGCCACGTTGATTTGACGCTCCAAGTCGTCTCACCTCCGCGTGGCATTATAGTGAGTGATTTATTTCCGCGGATGGCAAATTTATAGTCTACCTCTAGCGGGACCGTTCCATTCCAGTCGACAAACGTGAAGAAGCCTGAATTGTTGGATGCAGACAGGCCCTTGCCCGGCTGCAAATCAAGTGCAACACCATTGGCGATTACCGTACTATCATTTTGAAGGCCCCGCGCATCCGAAATGCCGAAACGTAATTCTGCAGCGGAAAGCAATAGTGACTCCCGCGCAATGCCATAACGTGCGAAATCGGCTGGAAGAACAAAGCGGGCTTTACCTTCGTTCGCCGCGACAAACAGGACGCTTTCGTATATCGATTTTTTCTTAAGTTCGGGTTTTAAACGGGTTTTGAGCGCGTTGCTTTCAGATGAAAGAAACAGCTCTTTTTTAATCTGAACATTGCGGGTCTTTCGGCTACCATTCTCATCGAATGTTTCGATGCTGTTCAACGTGTACGGTATTACCAGCACAGGGCCGATAATAGTCTGCGGCCCACCCCACCCAGCAGCGATCGAATTTTGCGCAATGTTCGACTGTTCTTGCCGGTCCCAGACCAACGCGTAGATCATCATTAAAGGGATAATGAGCGCAATGCCTATTATCCCTGCTAGAAATAGTTTCCAGCCGGGGCTTCGTTCCTTCGCCATGATCAATATCTCCAGTTTTGCTATTTGGAGGCATTGTTGTGGCAACTTTACTTATGACAGGCATGAGATGGATGTGAGGAATTCGTGAAATCGACCGATAAACGACTAATCCGGTCAGCCTGTGCTAATTAGGAACCAGACACCGATTCCCGCTAACAATATTGCGAACATGCGCCGTACCAGATGACTTCTATTCCCTACAGATATCCAGGCATGCGCCTGGGCTGCCAGCGCAACAATGATTAGATGCACCAACGTGGCAATGCCGACATAGCTTGCCGACAGAAGGGTCACTTGGGGCGCAACATGCGAACCTTGGTCAATATAGGCTGGCAGAACGGCGATGAAGAACAAAGCGGCCTTTGGGTTAAGTAAGTTGAGCAAAAGCCCGTGCCGGAACCATGCACCCAACTTATTGTCGGGTACGGCGTCGGGCGACACTTCGTTTTCCCCTGTCCATGCTTTCCAAGCCAGCCAGAGAAGATAGGCAACGCCAGCGTAGCGTAGCAGGTTGAAGGCTGCAGGCCACCGGGTCGCCAGTTCCGCAAGTCCTATGGCGGAAGCCGCTGCAAGTATCGCTAGGCCAAGTGCAATCCCGGCCACCGCGGCAAAACCGGACCGCCTGCCTTGGCTCGCACTCGTCAAAGCAAGCCACGCCATGTTGGGACCAGGCGTCAACTCGATGACTAACGCGGTTAGAAGAAACGAAGTGTATAGGTCAGTCAGCACGAGACCAGATATCGCACGCTGCATCGGCATAGTCGATTATTTAGGCGTGGCTTAGATTTGTTCTAAAACAGTTGCTTACCTCTAATCTCCAGTTGCAATGTAGGATTTCGTTTGAGAAAAGCATCAGGTTGGCCAGAAACCAGCGGCGTTCTTTCTAAGTGTTGAAACGGCTTTTTTCATGTCGCGGGACATTCGTGCCGCACAGCAGAACAGGATATGAATATGTCCCCCACGATGTTCATCCGACATATTTTTTCGGACGGACTGCCCCGTCGCTGAATCGATTTAGGTGAGACCTTAGTGTGACTTTTCAAAAGTAATCACACGTTTCGCCAATCGCCAACTGGTCGGCGACAGCCAATATTCGCCCATAGCAGACGGCAAACTGCGCCAAATCTGATATTGCGCTTGGCTTTGAAGCAACAAGACACCATCTACCTTTCATGACCACATATTCATTTCTCGATCTTGTTCCCGTTGTCGAAGGCGGCACTGTTGCATCGGCTTTGGCCAACGCGTCGGACTTGGCTGCCCATGCGGAAAGCCTGGGGTTCACGCGCTATTGGGTCGCGGAGCATCATGGTATGCGCGGCATCGCGAGTGCGGCCACGAGCGTCGTCATCGGCCATATCGCAGCAGCAACCAATACAATCCGCGTCGGTTCAGGCGGGATCATGCTGCCCAATCATTCGCCCTTGGTCATCGCCGAACAGTTTGGCACGTTGGATGCGCTCTATCCGGGCCGGATCGATCTGGGGCTTGGCCGCGCGCCGGGCAGTGACCAACGCGTCGCCGCCGCAATCCGGCGGACGCTTGACAGCGACCCCAATGCCTTCCCGCGCGATGTGATGGAGCTGCAGAGCTATTTCGCCGATGATGGCCAAACCGGCATCGTCGCAACACCCGGCGCGGGTGCCAATGTGCAGCTATATATTTTGGGCAGCAGTCTCTACGGCGCTCAGGTCGCAGCCGCGCTTGGCCTTCCTTTTGCCTTTGCAAGCCACTTTGCGCCGCAAATGCTGGATGAGGCGTTGCATATCTACCGAAGCCATTTCCGCCCAGGCGCTGTGCTGGATGCACCTCACGCGATGGCTGCCTTCAATATTATTGCCGCCGACACCGATGCAGAGGCAGAATATCTCGCAAGTTCATTGATGCAAAGCTTCGTTGCCTTGCGCACCGGCAATCCGCGACAATTGCCGCCACCGGTGGAAGGCTATGTCGCCTCCCTGCCTCCGCAATTTCGTGCGGCTTTAGACGATGTCCTGTCGGCGAGTGCCATTGGCGATGCCGAGACCGTGACATCTGCAGTCAAGGCCTTTGCTGCACGCACGCAAGCCGACGAAATCATCGTCGCCTGTTCGGTTTTCGATCATGCAAAACGGAAACGGAGCCTGGATATTACAGCCTCCGTTTTCGCCAATATCAATAAACGCGTGGCTTTGGCTTGATATATTCCGCTTCGTCGGTCAGGGTATAATCATGGACCGGGCGGTAATCGATCTTCACGCCGCCGCCTGAACCGCCCCAGCCGTCAAACCAAGACGCCGTATGCTTCATCCAGTTGGCGTCATCACGCTCGGGGAAATCTTCATGCGCATGCGCGCCGCGGCTTTCCTTGCGGTTGTTAGCGCTTTCGATCGTGCAGACGGCCTGCGCCATCAGGTTATCAAGCTCAAGCGTTTCGATCAGATCGGTGTTCCAGATCAGGCTCCGGTCAGTGACATGCACATCGGCCATCAGCTTGTTGACCTTCTGCATCTCGGTAACGCCTTCTGCCAGCAACGCCGTATCGCGGAACACGGCCGCATGCTTCTGCATCGTGCGCTGCATTTGCAGACGGATTTGAGCCGTTGGCGTGCCGCCCTTGGCATTGCGGAACTTGTCGAGACGCGCAAGCGACAGA
>NZ_JBKJMB010000030.1:0-11341 GCF_046596595.1 Sphingorhabdus sp. | reverse complement strand
CCTGAGTTTGGATATTGGCACGCTGAATAATGCAGCGTCCGTCGATATGGACAAGGGATATGATTTCGGTGGCGTCGTTGGTTATGATTTCGGCGGTTTCCGTCTTGAATCAGAAGTTTCCTATCGTCAGGCCGACGTCAATGGCTTCAACAGCCAGACACCACAGATCACAGGCGGTGCTGGCACCGCGCTTGTCCGTGGTGGTTCCTATGACGTAGCGGGTGACGCAAGTGCATTGAGCTTCATGGTCAATGGTTTGTTGGATTTCGGTGATGATGATGGCCTTCAGGGCTTTGTCGGCGGCGGCGTCGGTGTAGCACGCGTTGACGTGCAGACCGTTCTTGGCGCTCCTTCTTTCCTGGATGACTCGGACACAGGTTTTGCATGGCAGGCACTTGCTGGCGTTCGCGCGCCATTGAGCGACAACTGGGATGTTGGACTGAAGTATCGTTTCTTTAACGCGGACAAGGTCAATCTCGTTAATCGTCTTGGCCGTTCTGTTGACACGCGATTCCGTTCGCACAGCATCATGGGCAGCCTGATTTATAACTTCGGCGGCGCACCTGCACCTGTCGAAGTGGCTCCACCACCAGCACCGGTATATGTGGCACCACCGCCACCACCGCCACCACCGCCACCTGCGCCAGTTTGCAACTCGGGCCCCTACATCGTATTCTTCGATTGGGATAAGTCGAACTTGCGTCCTGATGCAGCATCAGTTTTGGATAATGCCGTAGCGCAATATTCGAACTGTGGCATGGCTAAGGTAATGCTTGCCGGTCACGCCGATAAGTCGGGTACAGCAACGTATAACGTTGGTCTCTCACAGCGTCGTAACGACACTGTTCGTTCGTACCTTGAGTCCCGCGGTGTTGCAGGTGGCGCGATTGCTACTGAAGCATTCGGTGAAACTGCACCACTGGTTCAAACTGCAGATGGTGAGCGCGAACCGCAAAACCGTCGTGTTGAAATCACTTATGGTCCAGGTTCGGGAATGTAATTCCCAAGCCGACGTAATGTTAGAAAAAAGGCCAGTCGAAAGACTGGCCTTTTTTTGTGCGCATTACTCTCGGTGCAACGCCAGTGGCAGTACGACCCTATGCGGCTGCTTTGGTCTTTACCCGCGCCTTAACGGTCGCTGCTTCCAAAAGTCTGGTTTCAAGCCCTCTCAGCTTGCTTTTGCTTTCAATCTTTGCACCGAATAAATCCGTAATATAAAATGTGTCGACTGCCCGCTCGCCATAGGTTGCGATGTGCGCGCTATGCAATGTGACCTTGGATTCAAACAGAGCCAGCGCCAAGTTATTCAATAAGGCTGGACGATCGAGGGCGTTGACCTCGATCACGGTGAACCGGTTCGACGCCTGATTATCGATGAGAACCGACGGAGCAATTTTAAATGCATCGGCGCGGCGCAATGCTTTTGGCTTTGCGTCTAATTGAGTCATCAACTTTGCACGATTGGTAAGGGCGTCCTCGATGTTTCGTGTGAGGCGATTTAACTGCCCTTGCTCACGGAATGGACGGCCCAACGGATCCTGAATCAGAAAATTGTCTACCGCCATACCATCGCTGCTGGTGTGAATACGCGCGTCTATAATGTTGCCGCCAGCCAAATGAATGGCGCCCGCAATCCGGTAGAATAAGCCGGGATGGTCAGCAGCAAAAACTGTTACCAACGTTGCGCCTCTGTCAGGATAGAAACATGCGTCAATCGCAAGCTCCGTCCCGGTATTTTTCAGCAGGTGGCGTGCATTGCGTTCGATGATATCGTCTGGCTCAGCGATCCAATACGCGTCAGGAAGGGTTTTGCTAAACGCTGCGAAAGCATTTTCGGGCATTTGTAAGGCGGATTCCAGTTTTGCCTTTTTAGAGGCAATACGTTCGTCCCGGCCACGTTGCTTATGCCCCAGCCGCAATACTTCTTCGGTGGCCTCATAGAGGTCGGACAGCAATTGCCGCTTCCAACTGTTCCATACGCCCGGACCAACGGCACGAATGTCGACGACGGTCAGCACCAATAACAATTTTAGCCGTTCTGGGGACTGGACTGCTTGGGCAAAATCCAGGATTGTCTTAAAGTCAGCGAGGTCCCGCTTGAATGCGGTCGCCGACATTAAAAGATGGTACCGCACCAACCACGCAACTGTCTCTGTCTCTGCAGGGGAAAGGCCAAGGCGCGGACACAATGTCTCGGCCACCTGAGCGCCAAGCACACTGTGGTCGCCGCCCCGGCCCTTCGCGATATCATGCAGAAGCGTAGCTACAAACAATACGCGCTGACTGACGATTTGCCGCACGATGGCAGTCGAAAGCGGGTGATCCTGTTTCAACTTGCCTCTGCCAATTTCGGCCAGCAGGCCAATAGCGCGGATAGAGTGCTCGTCCACGGTATAATGATGATACATGTCGAACTGCATTTGCGCGACGACCCGGCGAAAATCGGGAACAAATCTGCCGAAAATTGTGGATTCGTTCATCCAGCGCAGCACTGTTTCAGGATCGCGCGGGGATGTGAGGATATCGAGGAAAAGCGCATTGGCCTTTGGGTCCCGGCGAATATTCTTGTCCACCAGCCTTGCGTCCCTTTGGGCGGCGCGCATCGCCAAGGGATGGATTTCAAGCTCGTGCAAATCGGCGAGATGGAATATCTCCAACAGACGAACGGGGTCTTGCACAAAAAATTGGTCATCGGGCAGGGACAAGCGGCCTCTGTCCAATTGAAAGCCGTTTAATTTACGTGGTTTGCGGGTAAAGCTTGGTAAGAAACGACGGCCTTTTTTGGCCATCGCGTCGTCCAAATGCGCGAGGAACAGCCCAGTAACATCGCCGACTGTTTTGGCATTCAGAAAATAATAATGCATGAACCGCTCAACCGCTGACCGCCCGGGGCGATCCGCAAATTGCATAAGCTCGGCAACTTCGCGCTGCAGATCGAACGTCAATCGCTCTTCTGCGCGCCCGGTAATGTTGTGCATATGGCAGCGCACAGCCCAGAGGAAATTCTCGGCTTTCCTAAACCGGTTATATTCATCGGCTGTCAACAAACCGACGTGCACAAGTTCGGACGCCGCCGAAACTTTATGAATATATTTTCCAATCCAATACAGCGTGTGCAGATCTCTCAGACCGCCTTTGCCATCCTTGATATTTGGTTCAACCACATATCGGCTGTCGCCCATACGTTTGTGGCGCGCGTCACGCTCAATCATTTTTAACCGCACGAACTCCGATGCGGTGTTGCCGACAACTTCATTCCAAAAACGTAGCGCTGCTTCTTCATAGACGCCGCGGTCACCCCATACGAACCTGCTTTCCAAAAGTGCAGTGCGGATCGTCAAATCCTCCTGTGCCATCTTGACGGTCTCGTCCAAGGACCTGCTGGATTGCCCCACCTTCAGGCCAAGGTCCCACAGCAGATACAGTGTCGCTTCAACCACTTGCTCAGTCCACGAACTTCGCTTGAACGGGGTCACAAAAGCGATGTCGACGTCACTGTGGGGAGCCATTTCACCCCGGCCATAGCCGCCAACGGCTAAAACCGCTATGCGCTCGGATGCTGAACGGTTGGGTGCCGGATAGACGTGGACAGTGACATAATCATAAATGAGGCGCACAATTTGATCGACCAGAAATGCCTGCTCGGCGGAGGCACGATAGCCCTGTGACGGATTTTCGCTTAACCGCCGCTGGATTTCGGCGCGCCCGCTGGCCAGTGCGTTTTGCAGCATCCCCAGCACAAAGGGCCGACGCGTTTGCGCATTGTGCTCCTTGACCACGACCTCGATTTGCTCCGCAAGTGCGTTGCGGTCGATGATATTGCGTTGCTTGATAATCCGTTCAGCTGCTGGTGCCATTTGGCGACCTTAGGCGTGATCAGGCATCATGTCAGCCTTAAGCAGAAATCTTGGCGTTATATTCTCGCCGGAGTGCAACGCGATCAATTTTTTGGGTACCAAGCCGGGGCAATGGCGCATCGACTTGCCAGAAATGTGCGGGTATCTTGAAAGCAGCTAGGCGCGGGGCCAAAAATGCCTTTAGCTCCGATGCCGGCAATTCGACCCCGTCCTTTGTCTGATACACAATGCCAGGCACCTCGCCATATTTGTCGTCAGCAATGCCAAAGACAGACAGTTCAACAATGGAGTCATGCTCATATGCTGCGGCTTCAACCTCAGGGCAGCTGATATTTTCACCGCCCCGAATGATAATGTCTTTCTTGCGGTCGACGATAAACAAATAGCCGTCCTCATCGAGATAACCAATGTCGCCTGTTCTGAAAAAGCCGTCGGTGGTAAACGCATCGCGCGTGGCGTCGTCATTATTCCAATAACCGTTGAAGTTGGCGATCGTGCGGATGCCAACCTCACCGCGTTCGCCTTGCGGCAATACATTCCCGTCGTCGTCGAGCATCTGAACGTCGACCAGTGGTTTGGTTGCAGGGCCAGTGCTGGTCGGCTTTTCCAGATAATTGTCGGTGAAATTGCCGCAACCGACGCCATTGGTTTCGGTTAGGCCATAACCCAATAACGGGTAGCCCCAGCTCATCTCTTTGCGGATCTTTTTAACATGTTCGACAGGGCGCGGGGCACCTCCAGCAGCAAAGGCAGTGCAACTTGTCAGATCATATTTATGACGCGCTGGATGCGTTGCCAATTCAATGCTCATCAGCGGGACACCTACGAAATAGGTAATACGCTCCTTCTCTATTATCCGCATCGCCTCTTCGGCATCCCATTTGGGCATCAATACCAGTTTGCGGCCAATGGCGAAACTTTGCAGCACCAAAGGAATTGATGCGGTCACATGGAACAACGGCACATTGACGAGCGCTGATGGCTGGGCGGGCATCGATTGGCCGCTGGCGGACAAAAGCTCGAAGAACACGAGTGTTTGCCCCACATAGCTCATTGCCCCCTGCACCACAGCACGGTGGTCAGAAACAGCGCCCTTGGATTGCCCGGTTGAGCCAGAGGTGTACAAAATAGTCGCGTTATCGAGCGGATCGATTGTTGGCAGCGGGGTGGATGATCCGCCGCCTTTGGCGGTCAATACCGACAAGCCATCAAGCGGCGCAACATCATGATTGAAAATCAGCAGTTCGCTATCGCCCAGGTCTTGTCCAGCCATACGCGCGGCGCGTTGTTCATCGGCCAGAACAAAGCGGCAGCCAACCATGCGAATGCCTTCTGCAAGTTCGCCCCCTTGCCACCAGCCATTCAGCAACGTTGCCACACCGCCTGCCATCACAATCGCCATATAGGCAACGATCCAGTTCGCAGAGTTGCGTGCGGCGATGCCTACCCGCTCACCTTTTTTAAGCTGGTGACCTTCTACCAAGCCACCTGCGAGGGTTCGTGCAGCGGCATATGTTTCGGCAAAGCTCAATCGCAGTTCACCGTCGACCAAGAATTCCTTTTCCCCATGCGTTGCGCAGAAAAACGCCAAATAGTCAGCCATGTTGCCCGGTGCCTTGGCAAAAACAGGCATTTGTACCCCATATTTTTCGGTATGAGTGATGGTCAACGGACCATCATTCTCCATGAGACGGGCGATAGTGGCATCGATTGCAAGGTCCAACTGCGACGGCATATGATTCTCTCCTAAACTCTTTGTGCACCTTCTATTTCGCTCTATAGGAATGTCAAAATATCCTGAGGAAATACTGTGTCATTTGAGATTATTGCTTCGGCCGCTGGCTATATTCAGTTTACCGATCTGGGCGTGGGTCCCGTCGCCTTGGACCTGGGCTTTTTCCAAATTCGCTGGTATTCATTAGGGTATCTCGCGGGAATATTGCTTGGCTATTGGCTGTTGCTCAAGCTGCTTGCACGCCCTGGCGCGCCAATGTCACGCGAGCATGCTGATGATATGATTCTTTATGCCACTCTTGGGATCATTTTAGGCGGGCGCATTGGATATATTCTTTTCTATCAGCCGTCGATTTTGCAAAATCCCCTCGATATATTTAAATTGTGGGAAGGTGGCATGTCACTCCACGGTGGGACGCTCGGCACCATATTTGCCATTTGGCTTTTGGCACGAAAGCACAAACTCTCATTCCTTCGGGTTTGTGATTATATTGCTTGTACTATCCCGTTTGGCCTGTTCCTCGTGCGCCTCGCAAATTTTGTGAATGACGAGCTTTGGGGCCGCGTGACTGACGTGCCATGGGCTATTGTCTTCCCAAATGGAGGCGATTTGCCAAGGCACCCAAGCCAGCTTTATGAAGCAGCCCTTGAGGGTCTCGTGATGGCCGCAATTCTGTGGCCGTTGTTCTGGAAAACGCAGGCGAGGTATAAGCCCGGTTTCCTGTTCGGAATGGCCGCGGTAATATACGGAGTTGCACGCTTTACGGTTGAATTTTTCAGGGAACCAGACCAGCAACTGCAGTGGCTGGTGGAAGCGAGCGGCCTCAGCATGGGGCAGTGGTTGACCATTCCAATGATATTGATTGGTCTATTTCTGGTGTTTACGGCAGGCGCTCGCAGGCAGCGTGTTGAGCCGTTCGCGGGAAGTAACAGTGTTGCCTGATCAAGGGCAGGTTGCACTTCGCCTCGCGGAGCAAATTGAGACGTCCGGGCCCATGACCGTCGCCGACTATATGCGGACTGCCAACACTGCATATTATAGTCTTGCAGACCCGCTTGGCGCCGCTGGAGATTTCATAACGGCGCCTGAAATCAGCCAGATGTTTGGGGAAATGGTGGGGATATGGCTGAGTGACATTTGGCTACGGCACAGCAGCCCGTCACACTGTCATTATGTAGAGCTTGGGCCCGGCAGGGGCACATTGGCGGCGGACGCTCTACGGACATTGAAGCGATTTGGTTGCACGCCTGCGGTACATTTCTTGGAAACGAGCGCTGTTCTGCGGCAGAAACAGCAGGCGGCAGTGCCACATGCGACGTTCCATGACAGCATAGAGACAATCCCGGTCGACGCGCCATTGCTGATAGTCGCAAATGAATTTTTCGACGCATTGCCGGTGCGGCAAATGATCGCCACGCATGCAGGATGGCGCGAGCGTGTCGTTGTCCGGGATTACGGCACACGATTTGCCGCAATGCCCGGTACGCGCGCAGTTGATGCTGAAATTCCGGAACATATTCGCGTTGCTGCGGTGGGCAGTATCTATGAAACCTGTCCGGACGCTTCGGAGATCATGCACATATTGTCAGGCCGTTTGCGCGTACAGGGCGGGGTAATGCTGACCATAGATTATGGGCACGCCCACACAGCACTTGGCAGCACATTGCAAGCGGTTCGAAATCACCAGCGTGCTGACCCTTTTGCTGACCCGGGCTATTGTGACCTAACCGTGCACGTTGATTTCTCGGAACTTGCGCGACAGGCAAAAGCTATCGGGTTGGCGGTCGCGGGACCAGTCAATCAAGGTACGTGGCTGACAGCTCTCGGTGTCGACCAACGCGCACAAAAACTGGCAGAGGCTCATCCCGATCGTGCTATCGAAATCAGCGCGGCGCACAACCGGTTGGTAAAGCGCGACGCCATGGGTGCCCTGTTCAAAGTGCTGGCTACCTACGCCGATGAATGGCCAAAGCCCGAAGGTTTTGGCATTTAACTTCACCCGAGTTTCAGTTTACCCAGGCGGCAACCTGAGCGGCCACGTCATTTGCTGCTGCATTTAACGCCGCGCCAGTCGGTGCAGCCGCAACGGCGGCCATTGGCCTGCGCGATTCAAACCTGCGTTTTTCAGTCGGATTGCCGCGGATGATCTTGACGGCGTCATAGACGACGACAGCTTCATTGGTTGCTGCATCAATCCCGAACTCCAGCAAGCTTCCCGATAAAATGCGGACCGCTTTGCCACCTGCGTCTACTTCATTGAGCACGAGGTTTCCGCTTTTTGCGGAAACAGTTTCAACGAGTAACAACTGCATCAGACGTGCTGGCTTGTCCGCCCAAAACGCATCCTTTAAATACGCAATGCTGCTCGCATCAATTTGAACAGGGACGCGATTGGTGTCCAATTTGCGCGGAACCTCAGGGGTTTGAATGACCAGCGAATCTGCGGCAGTCGCCGTGCGCGCAGTTCCGGCAGACACGACGTTGTCAGCCGTCAGCACAAGCATTGAGGCCGGTGCTTTGCCGCCGAAGCTGACACACGCGCCGAGGCTAAGAATGAAGGGTAACGCGACCATGCGTGCACCGGAGATTTTGCTCAACATCATTTTTTGCTCCTGCTGCCGGGCTTATAATCGGGTAAAGCGGGTGCGCCGACCACGCTTCCCAAACCACCTTGATCAACCTTTTCGGTTACGGATTTTAATGAACCGGACAATTCTCTCAAATCTCGCGCGAGCTGTGTTACTTCAGGCAAAGTTTGCGTATTGAGTGTTTCAATCGCAGGATTTGCATTATTCAAGGTCGTTTCCAAAGCAGCAAGGCTGCCGTTCGCGGACCTGAGCGTCTTGCGCAATTCCTCCAACATCGGACGGCCATCGCTATCAAGCAACCTGCTTGTTGACCCAGCCATTTTGGAGATTTCATCTGCCGCCAACCCAGCTTTTTGCAATGCAATCCGGGATTCCTGAATCGCGGCCCGCAAATCAGGTCCTTGCGTCGCGAGAGTACCCGACAGGCTTTCGACATTGTCCAATATCTGCTCGATTGATTGCTGATTTTTGTCCGAAAGAATGTTGGTGAGCCGTTCGGTCAAAGTTGAAAGTCGTTCCAGAAGCAGAGGCGCATTGTTGAGCAATTCGCCCAAAGCTCCGGGCGTGGTAGGAATGACCGGCACACCCGTCGGACATGCCGTCTGCGGATTTTTGGCGGGGCAGGCCAGTGCCGGAGCGCCTTTCACTGCACCATCCAGCTGAATTTCGGATACCCCAGTGAAGCCAACGCCGTTAATCGTTGCTGTCGTCCCCTGCAGGACAGGAACAGTGTCCTTAATGCTGATGCGCACCCGTACAAAATCGGGATCGGGTTCCCACAACTCGATATTTTCAATTTGCCCGACCGGAACACCAGAAAATGACACGCCCGAACCCTTTGCGAGGCCGTTTACCGACTGTTGAAAAAATATATCATATTCTTTCTTGTCGCCATCACTTGAACGCGACAGCCACACGGTAAATGCCGCCAGCAGCGCCAGAAGTAGAAGCGTGATAGCACCCACCATCACATAGTTGGATTTGGTCTCCATCGTACTACCTTATGACCTTCCTGGCTTCTGCATGGTTGAATATGCTTCTGTGTTTTTGTCACTGTGCCCGCGGCGCGCCGCCCGCCCCCGTGGGCCGCTGAAATATTCGTTGATCCATGGATGCTTGATCGCCAGCAATTCCTCAATCGCGCCAACCGCTACAACTTTCTGATCGGCCAAAACGGCGACACGGTCGCAAATGGCGTAAAGCGTATCCAGATCATGCGTGATTAGAAACACCGTCAGACCCAGCGTCTCTTTCAAATCTCGCGTCAGATTGTCAAAATTTGCAGCGCCAATAGGATCAAGTCCCGCGGTGGGTTCATCCAGAAACAATAATTCGGGGTCCATCGCCAATGCGCGGGCCAGGCCAGCACGCTTGCGCATCCCGCCCGAAAGCTCAGAGGGATATTTTTGCGCCGCATCTGCGGGAAGGCCGCTCAGATAAATTTTATAACGCGCGATTTCATCAAGCAGCGGCTTGCTGAATTCCGGGTAGAATTCGCGCAGTGGTACCTGAACATTTTCCGCAACGGTAAGCGTGGAAAACAGGGCGCCGCCTTGAAACAACACCCCCCAGCGTCGCCTGACGTCAGTGGCCTCATCTTCCTCTTTGCCGATCATGCCTTCGTCAAAGACGCGGATTTCGCCTGCAACTGGTTCCTGCAGACCAATGATGGAGCGCATCAGCACTGACTTACCCGTCCCTGATCCGCCAACGACGCCAAGTATCTCCCCGCGACGTACTTCGAGATCGAGATCCTGGTGGATAATCTGGTCGCCAAAGCTGTTGCAGAGGCCCTTCACGGAAATGATGTTGGGTACAGCCATTTTTTAGTCCCAACCAATTTCGCTGAAGAAAACGGCGAAGAAGGCGTCAAGCACGATAACCAAGAAAATGGCCTGCACGACAGCGGCGGTTGTTTTTAGGCCGACTTGCTCGGCATTGCCCTTGACCTGCATCCCCTGGAAACAACCCGCCATGGCGATGATCGCGCCAAACACGGGGGCCTTAATCATGCCGATCCAGAAGTCTGTCATTGGCGTTACTTCGCGTAGCCGTTGGACAAAAGTGGCGGGTGGTATGTCCAATACAATCCAGCACAATATGCCGCCGCCAATGATCGACATGAGCGACGCATAAATGCCAAGCAAAGGCATCATAATGACCGCCGCAATGACGCGCGGGACAACCAACGCCTCTGCTGGCACGACCCCAATCGTCCGCATGGCATCAATTTCTTCTGTGATGTTCATCGTGCCGATTTGAGCAGCAAATGCCGAGCCGGACCGTCCAGCGACCATGATCGCAGTCATCAATATGCCGAGTTCGCGCAACGTCAGTCGTCCGATAAGATTGATCGTAAATACTTCGGCACCAAACTGCCGAAGCTGGACTGCGCCTTGCTGCGCAATAACAATTCCGATCAGAAAACTCATCAGACCGACGATACCAAGCGCCCGGACGCCGACCATATCGAAATGCTGAACGACCGCGTGCCAGCGAAAGCGGCTTGGGTTCATCACCAATATGAAGGATGCTTTCACGACCTGTCCGACAAACCCCAAAAACTGCAACAATGTCGTTATGCCGACAATGACTCCACTGCCTATTTCAGCCAGAAGCCGGTTTAATGACGAGATATGCGGTTTGGGGACGACATCGGTCTGATCCACACCGCTAATGGCGTCAATCAGACGGCCGGCATCATCGGCACCCCCAGTAATTTCGGCAGAATGTTCTTTGGCCGTTCGATGAACCAGCCAAGCGCCAACTGTGTCCATATGGTCGACGCCGGATAGGTCTATTTCCGCAACGGGGCTATTGATATCCCGCAAACGCGCATCGACCTCGCCAATCGTCGCAATGGCAAAATTACCGGACAGCCGGATAATCTGCCTGCCGTCGGCAAGCGCGTCTTGAACGAAGTCTGCAGAGTTAGCCATGGCCATATAACTGGCGTATAATAACAACTATCACAAGCCTGTAGACTTTTTGCGAAAGATTATGCCTGTAGCATTATGATGCCCGAACCCAGAACAACACTCCTTGCCATATATGATATGGACAAGACCGTCACGCGACGCGCCACGTATAATGGGTTCCTCCTGCATATGGCTTTTAACAAGTCACCGTGGAGATTGTTCCTTTCACCGCTCCTGCCGCTT
>NZ_JBKJMB010000074.1:0-20240 GCF_046596595.1 Sphingorhabdus sp. | reverse complement strand
TTAAGCCAAGCTTCTGACGAACGCAAAGCGGGAAAAGGTCGGTATGGGTAAAAAGGTCATGATTGTTGAGGATAATGAACTCAACCTCAAACTGTTCACTGATCTTCTGCGCGCGCACGCGTTCAATGTGGAGGGTGTCCGCGACGGGCGGCTGGCGCTGGAAAAGGCGCATGCTTTCACCCCGGACCTCGTCATCATGGACATTCAATTGCCCCATTTCAGCGGCATCGACCTGATCGAAGCGATGCAAAAGGACGCAAAGCTGTCCCCCATCCCCGTTCTGGCAGTCACCGCTTATGCTGGCAAAGGCGACGAAGAACGAATCATGGCCGCAGGCGCGAAGGGCTATCTGTCCAAGCCCGTTTCCGTGATGAAGTTTTTGGAAGCGGTTCGGAGGATTATTGATTAGAGTGAACTAGTTAGAACAATGGAGTGAACGTGGTGCTTGGGATTTTTATGCCTGCAGTAATGATATTATCGCTGTTGTCCGCAGCCGAAAACCCCGATTGTAGTTACGATCGGACGATGATGATCTCACTTAGCCAAAATGAATTCGATCAAGATATGGTAGGTGGGTGGCGAAAACTTGCTAACGCAGGGTGCAAACGTGAGGCCGCCGACCTGATTGCGGCCTGGATCAAAGCGAACAAAAGCACCTCAACCACTGTGCATTGGCATGAAGGTCAAATGAGAGCGTCTATTGGTCAAAACGCTGCAGCTATTGCTCTGTTCGAAAAAGCCCGCAAATCTGAGAGCGAAGACGCTGGTTGGGGTTGGAACCACTATGTGGATGGAAGCATCGCATTTTTAAAAGGCGACAAGGCTGCACTAATGGCTTCACGAAACCAGCTATCCTTGCTGCCTGAGCTAGAAAGTGCAAAAAGCATGATAGACATTAACGGCAACCCGGCAAAAATTGATTGGCCTATGAACCTAGATGTTCTGGATCGCTTAATTAGTTGCTGGGGAAAGAGTTATAATGAGGCATATGGTTGTGCGCTTCCGCCAAACACGAACTTACCAACTCAATCAAAAAGGGCGCCCGAAGCGCCCTGATCGATTAACCCTTCAAGCAGCGCGGTCGCTTACTTGATTTTGGCTTCCTTGAACTCAACATGCTTGCGCACGACAGGGTCATATTTGCGGAACGTCATTTTTTCGGTGATGTTGCGCGGATTTTTCTTGGTCACGTAAAAGAAGCCAGTGTCAGCGGTGCTGACGAGCTTGATCTTGATCGTGGCTGGCTTCGCCATGGCCCATTCCTTTTGTTCAAAAATTTTGCAAAAAACTGCGCAGACAAAACCACCGCGCGGTTCACAGACGCGGGCCAATGCGGATTCGCGCGGATAAAGTCAAGTCTTAAGCTGGAAGACGGCGGTCAAATGCCGGAATTTCGCGCACCGGCCCCAAAGACTTCGGTCGGAATGCATCTTCGTGTTTACGGCAGCATTCCCTTCACGACGCATTACCCGAGGCGCAGCCCAGCCGATTCGCAGGTCCGCACCTGCATTTCACCATTTATTAACCATGTTCGCGCAAGATTGTAACATTGCAGGGGCATGGGGGCATTGCCATGGACATTGATCACGATCGTCAGATGCTGATTCGCGCGGAGCTCAGCGACTTGTTGGAGGCATTGCGGCTTACCAACTTTGAAAGCAGCCCGCTTCAATTCCTTGTCCGGCTTGAGGCGATCCGCCAAACTGCCAACGCCCATCAATTTATTGCTGTAGCCGAGATTGCAAGCATGTTCGAAGCATCGATGCAGCGCGTGATCGAATATGGCGGTGCCGATTCGGTTGTCAGCAGCTTCACCGGCATATTGGATGATGCAATTGGCTGCACGCAGCTAAGTCCATCGGTCACCCAGGCGCTGCTTGCGTCGGTTGCCGTCCGCCTTCCGCGATAATTCATTTGGCGCGCACAGACGGTCAACTTTCGCGTTGGGCGGTTTAAAAACGACCGCCGCATTCCCATATGCTTTGCTCCCCCCCCAAAAAAAGGAGAACGGCTATGGCGACTGGTGACAATAGCAAAAAGGCGTTGGCGGACGCGTTAAACGGACTTTTGGCCGATTATTACGCGCTATATCTAAAGACGAAGAATTTTCACTGGCATGTAACTGGCCCGCACTTTCGGGAATATCACTTGTTATTTGACGAACAGGCCACCGAGTTGATTGCCACCACCGACCTTGTGGCGGAACGCGTGCGCAAATTGGGACAGGATACCCTGACCTCAATCGGCTCAATCGCCGCGAAACAGCGGATCAAGGATCAGGATTCGACGTCTACCGATGCCGCAAAGATGCTGAAGGAATTGCATGGCGATAATGAAACGCTGATTCAGGCTTTGAAAGACGCGAAGGACCTTGCCGAAAAAGCAGGCGACAATGCAACCGACGGGCTGCTTGATGATTGGACCGACCAGGCTGAACAACGCGCCTGGTTCCTTGCCGCGACGATCGGCAAGGCATAGTTGACAGACATGAAAAAGGCGGGTGAAGCTATTGCCTCACCCGCCTTTTTAAATCTCAATTGCGCGCTTATTCGGACAGCGTGCTGAGGTTCGTCGCCGAATATTTGCCGCGACGATCAATTTCGATGTCGAAAGCGAGGCGGTCACCTTGGGTTACTTGGCCCATGCCCGACCGTTCAAGCGCAGAGATATGTACGAACACATCTTCGCCGCCGTCATCGCGCTGGACGAAACCAAAGCCCTTCATGTCGTTGAAGAATTTCACGGTACCGTTTGCGCGTTCGCCAGTCGATTCGCGCTGTGGGCCGCGTGGTGCCGAATCACGGTCACCGCCACGAAAGCCACCGCGATCATCACCGCGTGGTGCGCGGTCACGATCGAAAGCCGGACGGTCAGGACGGTCAGGACGCGGTGCGCGCTCTGTCACTGCCATTGGTTCGCCATCAATTACGAGATCGGTTGCCGACACCTTGCCGCCCCGCTCCACAAGTTGGAACTCAAGCGGCTGACCTTCGGCCAAACCAGCCAATCCAGCTTGTTCGACGGCGCTGATATGCACGAAGACGTCGTCGGGACGTCCGTCTACCTGAATGAAACCAAAACCCTTTTGGCCATTGAAAAATTTGACTATTCCCTTGCCGGAGCCAATGACTTGGGCTGGCATTGGGGGGCCGCCGGGGCCACGACGCGGGGCACCAAAGCCACCGCCACCGCCGCCACTGCTGCTGCCGCTATTGCCGCCGCCATATCCACCACCGCCTGAGCGGCCACCGCCAAAATCACTTTGATAGGGGGACGGTGCGCGATAACCGTCGTAGCTTTCATCACCGAAACCGTCTCTTTTGTCCCGGCCCTTGCCAGCACGCTTGCGATCAAAACCCATAACTTCTTACTTGCCTTCTCATCGCCCTGAACCACTATGTTATGCAGTCGAGGGCGACTGTACTGCACGTCACAAGCGTAACCGTCGGTGACTACGCAAGCATTAGCTATATCGTAATAAAAGGGCAGGCGATAGCAAATATTGTAGCGCCAATTCGGCGGCTATTGTCCGTACTTTCATTTGCCTTGGGCAGCGCTGTCGGGCAAGGGGCATATATGAGCGTATATCTGCACGAAGAAGACCTGCCAGCTGGCGTGCTGGCCGCTGGCCCTGTCGCCGTCGACACCGAAACCATGGGATTGATCACCCCGCGCGACCGGCTTTGCCTTTTGCAAATTTCCGATGGCCATGGCGATGAACATCTGATCCGTTTTGGCCGCGACAGCGATTACAGCGCACCTAATCTGCGCGCGGTGCTTGCTGACCCGGCGCGGATTAAACTGTTTCATTATGCGCGGTTCGACCTGGCGGCGATTTCCCATTATTTGAACGTGGTAGCAACGCCGTTGTTTTGCACGAAAATTGCCTCGCGTTTGACGCGCACTTATACCGACCGCCACGGCTTGAAAGAGTTGGTCAAGGAGATGCTCGGAACCGACATTTCCAAGCAACAGCAATCAAGCGACTGGGGCGGCCCCGTGCTGTCCGAAGCGCAAAAGGATTATGCCGCAAGCGACGTGCGTTATTTGCACCGCCTGCATGCCGAATTCGTTATTCGCCTTGAACGCGAGGGCCGCACGGCGCTTGCTCAGGCCTGCTTTGACTTTCTGCCGCATCGCGCAGACCTTGACCTTGCTGGTTGGCCTGAAACCGATATATTCGGGCACAGTTAAGGTTCAATCTGGTTAGGCATCTATCATGTCAGCACAAGCCGATCTTGAACGTACACACAGACAGCGTTGGGCGCTACCCGGCGGGCGACATGATCGCCTGATCCGGTCGTTACGCATTATCTTACCCGTGGTCATCGGGTTGCTGGTTGCGTTGCTTGCATTCAGCCCGTTTACCGGCAAACAGGAATTGAGCTTTGTCCTGAACAAAGACGAGGTGAACCTGTCACGCGAGCGGCTTCGGGTTGTGGAAGCCCTGTATCGCGGTGACGATAGCAAAGGTCGCCCTTTTTCCTTACGCGCGGGCAGCGCGGTCCAGAAAACTTCGGCAGAGCCGGTGCTGGATATGACGTCCTTGTCGGGGCGGATTACCTTGAACGATGGTCCGGCCTCAATTGTTGCGCAACGCGGCGTTTACGACCTGAATAAGGAAACGATGCGCGTAAACGGTCCGCTTTCTGTCGACTCGGCGGGGTATGACATGGTGGCAAGCAATGTCGTGCTGTCGTTGAAAGACCGATCGATGGAGAGTTTTGGACCTGTGAGCGGACGGACAAAAGTAGGCACGTTCCGTGCGGGGCGGATGCGCGCTGATCTCGATACCCGAATCGTTCGCCTCGACGGCGGCGTTCGTTTGCGTATCGAACAGAATGCGATTAAGTGAGCCCGCAATGACTATCCGCTCCATTTCATTCGGCCTGTGCGCCGCGTTGGCCAGCTTGACCATGCTATCATCGGTTTCGACAGCACAGAGCATTCGAAACCAAAACACCAACGCCCCTGTCACTTTCGCTGCCGCTTCGTTGGAATTGCAGGACCGCGCCGACCGGGTCGTGCTGTCGGGCGGCGTAACGGTGATGCAAGAAGGGCTTACACTGAAAGCAAACCGCGTCACGGCCGCCTATACAAGCGCTGGTAGTGTCGATGTGAACCGTCTGGATGCCACGGGCGGCGTCACGATCACCAAGGACGATCTGCGCGCAACCAGCAGCTCGGCGATCTATGATCTCGACTCCAGCTTGATCACGTTGATTGGCAATGTGAAGCTGGTTCAGGGCAGCAACCGTCTGTCGGGCGGGCGGCTGGTCATTGACCTCAACTCGGGCCGATCAACCATAAATGGCGGCGGCGCGCCGGGCACCAGTAACACTGGCGGCCGCGTCACCGGCACCTTCACCGTCCCGCAACGCAAAAATTAAGCGAACGAAGCGCTACGATGACCTGACATCTGCGCATTAGCGCTCAAGACTTTTGTACGCACTCGTATAAATTGTTGCAGCATAAATCATGCCAATTGCAAAGTATGTCACTAGTCAGTAGCTGTTGGTTTGAAAACAAAAGCATGTTTGCGGGCGAATCTAGATTATGGAAAGCATGACTGCCACCTCCCCTGTTGTGGATGCGACCACGGATGCTGGTTTGCGGTCGGGACTGGGTGTTGTCTCCATTGCCAAAAGCTATGACAAGCGCGCCGTGCTGACGGACGTTTCGCTATCGGTGGCAAAGGGTGAAGTCGTTGGCCTGCTTGGACCGAATGGCGCGGGCAAGACCACATGTTTTTATTCGATCATGGGTCTGGTTAAGCCCGATAGCGGCCGGATTACGCTTGATGGCGCGGATATCACCAATTTGCCGATGTATCGTCGCGCGATTTTGGGGCTTGGCTATTTGCCGCAGGAAACCTCGATTTTCCGTGGCATGACCGTTGAACAAAATATCAGCGCGGTTCTGGAAATGTCCGAGCCTGATGCCGGTTCACGCGGTGAGCGTCTGGAAAAGCTGCTCGATGAATTTGGTCTCACCCGTTTGCGTAGCGCGCCAGCGATGGCCTTATCAGGTGGTGAGCGGCGGCGTTGCGAAATTGCCCGGGCGCTGGCGGCAAATCCGTCGATCATGCTGCTCGACGAACCGTTTGCGGGCATTGACCCAATTTCTATTTCCGACATCCGCGATCTGGTAAAGGAACTGAAAACGCGCGGTATTGGCGTACTCATCACCGACCATAATGTCCGTGAAACGCTTGATATCGTTGACCGCGCCTGCATTATTTACGGTGGTCAGGTCCTTTTTGCTGGATCGCCCGAGGCATTGGTCGCTGACCCTAATGTCCGCCGTCTCTACTTGGGCGAGAGTTTTGCAATGTGACCTGGTTGCGAAGAGATCCGGGGACATCGACTCACCGTTGAAGCCATGGCATTAACCCCGCGCCTCGACCTTCGCCAAAGCCAGTCGCTGGTGATGACGCCGCAGCTGCAGCAGGCGATTAAACTGTTGGCCTTGTCCTCGTTAGAAATCGAAGCCTTCATCGCCGAAGAGATTGAGCGCAACCCTGTGCTTGACGCTGGCGGAGGCGATCCAGTTGCCGAAGCGCCGGTCGAAGATTTTCAGCAGGCGGCAAATGGGGACAGTAACGAGCGCGCGAGCGACGAAGTTCTGGGCAATGACAGTCACGCGGCATCCGACACGCTTGACGTAGATTTCAACGCTGAGACCTTTCACCATGATGCGCCCTCCGACAGTGTCAATGGTGCCGACGGAATGCTCGGGCTCACGGGCAGCGCCTTATCAGGCGGGTTTGATGGCGACGGGCCGGACTTCGACAGCTTTGCCGCGCGCGACTTAAACCTGCGCGAACATTTGATGGCGCAGGCTGGCTCAAGCCTTCGCGGACGCCAGCTTTTTCTGGTGCAACAGATCATCGAGCAGATCGAACCTACCGGCTATCTGGGCGAAGATTTGTTAGCTGTGGCACACCGGCTGGGTACGCCGCTGGACGAAATGGAAATAGCGCTGACCGCGTTGCAGCGGTTTGATCCCACAGGCGTTGGCGCACGTAATTTATCCGAGTGCCTTGCGCTTCAGGCAAAGGAAGCGGACCGTTACGACCCTTGCATGGCCAAGCTGATTGATAATCTCGATCTCGTTGCTAAAGGTGCGTTTGATCAGCTGAAGCGCATGTGCCGAGTCGATGACGAAGATTTGCGCGATATGCTGATCGAACTGCGCAGCTACGATCCGAAACCCGGCTGTCGATTTGAAAGCGAGGACAGCAGGGCGGTGACGCCCGATATTTATGTGACCCCGCGCGGGCCGGGATGGGCGATCGAATTGAACAGTGCAAATCTGCCGCGTCTGTTGATCAACCGCAGCTATGTCGCCGAACTTGGACAGGATAAGGCGACCAAGGCGTGGCTGAATGATTGCATGGCGGACGCGAACTGGCTGATTAAGGCGATGGACCAACGGCAGCGTACCATCGTCAAGGTCGCGACAGAGATTGTGAAACAGCAGGACGGTTTCTTTCGGCGCGGCGTTGCACATTTGCGGCCATTGACGCTGCGGCAGGTCGCCGACGCAATCGAGATGCATGAGTCCACCGTGAGCCGCGTGACGAGCAACAAATATCTGCACTGCGGACGCGGGCTTTTCGACCTCAAATATTTCTTTTCATCGGGCGTTCAGTCCGCCGACGGCGAAGGTGCCTCAGCCGAGGCGGTCAAAAGCCACATCAAATCGCTGATCGAGGCCGAAGGCGTCAAGATTCTCTCAGACGACACGCTTGTCGATCTATTGACAGCCAAAGGCTTCGACATCGCGCGGCGCACTGTCGCCAAATATCGCGAAGCCATGGGCATTGGTTCGTCCGTACAGCGGCGGCGTCAGAAAAAGATGGGGCGGTGACCCCCCTAATTCACCAGTTCTGATCATCAAGATCAATAACACCCTGTCGCGCCATTGCGCCGGCAAGAATGGTTTCGAGCAACTCAGGGTAGCTGAGGCCAGCAAGGACCGCCGCCTTGCCAATCACGCGCTGTGACCAAATGTTGCACTGCAGATTGACCTCGAGGAAATTGATTTCCCCTGTCGCCTGATTCATGCGGAATTCAAATCGTCCATAATCAAATGGCCAAAGTTCGGGCAGCAAACGGCGCGTGAGATCCTGTACTTTAAGGATTAGCGCAGGGTCTGTTTCGGGCACCAGCTGCGCTTCGCTCGCCTCAAATCCACGCTTTTCGGCGTAGGTCCGCAAAACTTCGGTATTATGATCGAACCGCATCAGCGGCAGGAACTGCGCCTTGCGCGCGCCGATCACCGGAAGCTCGACATCAATGCCGGACAAAAATGGTTCAACCAAGGCATCATGGCCCTCGTCATGCAACGCCTCGATGGCGTGCTTGACGCCCGTCCAGTCATCTTCTGCCGACACGCCCCAGCTTGCAGAGGAAGCATTCGGTTTGACAACATAGCGGTTAGCTGACCATTCGGTGATCGGCTCAATTGGTGCGCCGCGCCGGAATATCGCTGAGTCCGCCGTCGGAACGCCGCGTGCGCGTGCGGCCATTTTCATCAGATGCTTGTCGTCAGACAATCCGCGCAAAATCGGCGTTGCGCCGAGATAGGCAATGCCAAGGCGCGTACACAAGGTCGGTATCAGCAGTTCGCTGTTGAGATAGCCCCCGCGGTTCAACAGCGAAAATACAAAGTCGACATCGGGTTTTGTAAACAGCACTTCGGGGTTGTTAGCAGCCTCAACATTCAGCCCCATTTTTTCAAGGGTGTCACGCACCTCGCGGTGATAAACCGCATGGTCGCCGTCGACGGTATCCCGTGAGCCATCGCCCAAGGCATGTTTGGCAATGAAAAGAAGTTTAATGGAGTCGCGATATCGCGCTGGTATCGTCAGCTTCGTGGCTGGAGAAATTATTTCGACTGGCATCGGGGCTTTGGCCTCTTGCATGTTTTGTGTATGCGCAGGGCGATAGTACCGCATTATGGCAGTACTAGGGCGATGGTTTCATCAGGAGAGCAAGTCAATGTCGACACTGGATTTGCCCACGGCAACATTGATGAGTGCCGGAGGCGACGACCGAATCACACTTGATGAACAAAGCGGCCTGAACAGCTATGGCTGCGCCCCTGAACCTGTCCGCGCGATCAGCTACTCGTCATCGACCGCAAGCTCGGTTTCGGCGCCAGCCTATGCACATGCCCATGCCGTGCACCACCAGCTTCGGCTGGCGGTCGCCGGGGGCGAAGGCGAAGAGGCCGCCTATACGCGCTTCCTGCGTAATGCGCGCAGCCGCATTCGGCGTGTTTATGGGCTAGAGAATGATGTCGATGTAGCCTTTGGCGCATCGGGCACTGACCTTGAATATCTGGCGCTCGCGCTCGCCCTGCAAAGCGGACAACATGTCACCAATATCGTGGTGGAAGTGGATGAAGTCGGCAGCGGATGCCTGTTTTCGCAAGCCGGCCAATATTTTGCCAACCGCACGGCTTTGGGCATCGAAGTTGAGAAAGGCGCCCATTTACTGGGGTTTGAAGCAGATCGGATATCTGTCGAGACGCTCAAAACACGCACGGAGGATGGCCCTGTGCGCAGTGACGATGCATATGCCGCATTGCTGCTCGAAGCGGCGGGGAAGGTTATTTCGCGCGGCGGGCGGCCACTTGTCCATATTATCCACCGTTCAAAAACCGGGATCGTCACCCCAAGTCTAGCCGCCGTGGATGCGTTGCTGGCTGCGCATCGCGACGCCGTAGATTTGGTTGTCGACGCGTGTCAGGGTCGGATCTCGCCCGACACTGTCGCCGCCTATCTTGAACGCGGCGCAAGCGTATTTCTTACTGGCTCAAAATTCATTGGAGGACCTCCCTTCAGCGCGTGGGCACTTGTTCCACCTTCACTTTCGCAACGGATGAAAAGCGAAACAGCTGCACCTGCTGGTCTTGGCCATTTCTTTGCCCGTGGCGATATGCCAACGGGCTGGACCGACACGGACGAGGTCCTTCCAGACCGCGCCAATTTCGGGCTGCTGCTTCGGTTGGAGGCAGGGTTGTTTGAACTGGAACGGCTGCTTGCCATGCCGATGGACAGGGTCGATGCCGTCATACTCGCATTTGGCACAGCCTTGCGTAAGTTATCGCCATCGATGCCATTTCGTCTTATTGAGGGTGCCGCGGACGATCCTGCGGCAGGCGACCACATCGGTGATGCACGCGCGGCGCACCCGCTTGACCGAAAAATGTTATATGTCGTCGAACTGACCGAATGCGTTCCAACAACGGGTTTGCCGCTTGACATAGAGCAGGCGCGGGAAGTGTATCGCGGCCTTTATACCGACATGTCAGACGCCTTTGCAGAGCCGCGTGACAAGCTCACTGCTGCA
Organism: Sphingorhabdus sp.; assembly: GCF_046596595.1. Lineage (GTDB taxonomy): Bacteria > Pseudomonadota > Alphaproteobacteria > Sphingomonadales > Sphingomonadaceae > Sphingorhabdus_B. The sequence goes on along the minus strand of NZ_JBKJMB010000074.1, from coordinate 9,879 downwards.
GAAATCTGCCATTTGGGCCAACCAGTCAAATGCCTCAAAAATGAAAATGGCGCATGGGCGCCAACATTGCGGCTGTCTTTATCGGCCCCGCAAATATTTGAAATGATCGGGCTTGATCCGGAACGACTCGTTGAGCGTTTCACCGCCGATATCGACAGAATAGCAGCGAAGGTCCGTCTTGTGGTGCTGACGTTGGCCTAATAGCTGCGCACGCCACCGTTCATTCCCCCGACACGCGTTAATGCGCGTTTATAAAATCGACCACATCGGTGATGACCGGTGCTTTTTTGCGAAATGGGCGCGCAATGGCCATGATGATGTCTGCATGGTCGACGCCAGGATAGATTTTCGTCTTCTGTTCGCCGCCAAGCGCGTCGATTTTGTCGGCAAGCGCTTTGCTGTTTCGGGGTTTGACCACGGTGTCCTTGTCACCGGTTAGCAGCAAAAGCGGCGGGGCATCGGCTCGCGCATAGGTGATGGGTTGGGTTTCGGTGAGATCGGGCCACTGCCCCAGTGCGATTTTGGAGGACTCCGTCGTCAGCGGCAGAAAATCATAGGGTCCTGCAAGACCAATGACGCCCCTTATAATGTCGGGTTTGAGATTGTCTGCGGCCAGCCATTGGGGATCAAGCGCCGCCATCATTGCGATATGTGCACCGGCGCTGTGCCCCATCAGGAAAATGCGGTTGCTGTCTCCATTATGTTTGGCAATATTGTTATGCACCCATGCGATCGCGGTGGCCGTGTCTTGCACAAACGCAGGAAAACGAACGCGGGGCGCTTTGCGATAATCAGCGACGACTGTCACAAACCCCCGCGATGCGAAGGCACGCCCCAGAAAGCCATATCCATCACGCTCACCATCACGCCATGCACCGCCGTGGAAGAATATCACAACGGGCCGGGCAGAGCTGGCGTTACCTTCTGGCGTATAGATATCGAGCTTTTGGCGTGCGTCGGTCCCGTATGCGATGCCCGTTACCGGCATTTGGGTAAACTCTGCTGCACCCGGCGCCATGCGGTCGGCAAAATCAAGCTTTTGTGGGTCTGTCTTGCTCCAGAACCATAAGCCGGAACCAACGACAGCGAGAAGAAGCGCGAACAGGATATATTTGATCATGCCGCATATGTGCCGATGAACGCGATGGTCTACAATGAAAAAAGGCGGCCCCATCGGAGCCGCCCTTTTCTTGGCAGGCCGCAAAGGAAATCCCTTGCGGTCCTCAATGATATTAACGCTTCGAGAACTGGAAGCTCTTACGCGCCTTGGCCTTGCCGTATTTCTTACGCTCGACCACGCGGCTATCGCGTGTGAGGAAGCCTTCCGACTTCACGGCGCTACGGAGCAGTGGCTCATATTTCGACAGCGCTTGCGCGATGCCATGCTTGACAGCGCCGGCTTGACCCGAAAGACCGCCGCCCTTGACCGTGGCGATCACGTCATATTGGCCAGTCCGCTCGGTAACACCGAATGGCTGGTTGATAACGAGACGAAGCGATGGACGTGCGAAATAGACTTCCTGGTCGCGGCCATTGACGACAATCTTGCCAGTGCCTGGCTTCAGCCAAACGCGGGCAACGGCGTCCTTACGACGGCCAGTTGCGTAAGCGCGGCCTTGCGCATCGATTTCCTGTTCACGGATGACAGCAGCGATCTGGGCCGGCGCCTGAACGTCAGCGCCCAAGGTTTCGAGATCAGCGAGCGAAGTTGCAGTTTCGGACATTATGCACCCACCTTGTTCTTGCGGTTCATGGAAGCGACGTCGAGCGTCGTTGGCTGTTGACCGGCATGAGGATGCTCGGTGCCGTTATAAAGGTGCAATGCACGCATTTGTGCGCGGCCCAAAGGACCACGCGGCACCATGCGCTCTACGGCCTTTTCAAGGACGCGCTCAGGGAACTTGCCTTCAAGTATCTTGCCGGCAGTGATCGCCTTGATGCCGCCGATGTAACCCGTGTGGCGATAATAGACCTTGTCGGTCAATTTCTTGCCGGTGAACTTCACCTTGTCGGCATTGATCACAACCACATGGTCGCCGCAATCAACGTGCGGGGTGTAGCTTGGCTTGGTCTTGCCGCGCAGGATGTTGGCAATAAGGCTGGCCACGCGGCCAACAACTAAGCCTTCTGCGTCAATGAGGATCCACGATTTCTCGACGTCTTGCGGACGGATCGATTTCGTAACTCTGGATAGCGTTTTCATCGCTAATCACACCTTTCGAAATTTTGCTGATATGCAGAATCATGGCTGACGCCGCACGTGAAGCGGTGCCAATGACGATGAACCACCCAATAGTCAAGCAAAACTGCGTGTTTTACGGCGGGTATAATAATACCGCCGTAATTTACGCGGGCTTACGCCCCAAGACATGCGCACCCCAAACCGTTGAGGCGACCACTAAGGCACCCACCGCCTGGTGCGATACCGCAAGAACGATATTCACGCCCGTCATCACCGTTGCGATACCCAATAATATCTGGACACCAAAAGCGCTGTGAATCGCAGTGGACGCGGCACGTACCCCTGCCTTTTTCACGCGGCGTGACAGAACGACGAGAGCGAACACGGCAACCCACGCCCACCATCGGTGCACAAAATGCGTGAGATAAGGGTCGTTTACCAAAGCATAAAATGCGCCATTTGCGGTATCAACGCCGTCGGGAAAAACGCGGTCATTCATCAACGGCCAGGTGTTGGAGACATAGCCGGCGTTCAACCCGGCGACCCACGCCCCGAACAGTATCTGGATGAACAAAATCGCCAATATTATTGCGGTAAATGTGCTGATCGTCGCAGGCCGCGCATCAGGGTTAGTTTTCAACTCTTTCAGATCAAGCGCTGTCCAAACGAGTCCGCCCAATATGCACAATGCCGTCAGCAAATGGACCGCAAGCCGGTAGTGGCTGACATCCGTACGTGCAGAAAGCCCCGATGACACCATCCACCAGCCAATTGTGCCCTGAAGCGCGCCCAACGCCAACAGCGCCAGCAAGCGTGGCTTATATCCGGCAGGAATAGCCTGCTTTACCCAAAACCACGCCAGCGGCAACGCAAAAGCCAAGCCAATGACTCGTCCAAGCAAGCGGTGGACCCATTCCCAGAAATAAATGAATTTAAACTCGGCAAGGGTCATTCCCGCCGGACCGTTAATCTGCGTATATTCGGGTATCTGCTTGTATTTCTCAAACTCGGATAGCCAGCTTGCCTCATTGAGCGGGGGGAGTGTGCCTGCAATCGGTTTCCATTCGGTAATCGACAATCCCGATTCGGTGAGCCGGGTAATCCCGCCCACCACGACCATCGCAAACACAAGGCAGGCGACGCCCATAAGCCAGAAAATCAACGCCGCTGGTCGTGAAACCCGTGTTTCAGATACTGGGAGGGCATTGAGCGTAATATCCATGCTGTGCGATATGCGATGGATTGCATGCAATCGCAAGCAACGACGGTTGCAAAAACCGACACCCCAACTGCAATTTAACGATGTAATGTTGTAACGTGCAACGAATCGGTGTACGGACTCACATATGGAACGCGTTTGGCGAAAATGGCGGTGGGACGGGCTTGGTCTAAGCATCGCCGGATTGTGCCTTGTTCATTGCCTCGCAACGACCATATTGTTGGCCGTTCTCGCATCAGCCGGTGGCTTTTTGCTTGATCCAATCTTTCATGAGATCGGCCTGCTGCTCGCCATCCTGCTTGGTGGACTGGCGTTGGGGCAAGGTTTTCGGGTTCATGGATTGTTCGTCCCTGCAACCGTCGGCGCAATTGGCATTGGCATGATGGCGGGCGCGCTGACGCTTCCGCATGGCGGCACGGAAATTGCCCTTACCGTGTTAGGCGTCATCTTTCTGGGTTTTGGTCATTTGCTTAATCATCGGGCGCGGATCTGACCGCCAATTGACCCGCTGGCTGCCCCAGCCTACAACAAGGCTATGGCAGCACATCACCACCACGAACATGAAGGCGCATCACTAGCGCATGCTGCGGAGTCGGCACTGATTGCCGCTGGCGAACAATGGACGGACATGCGTTCGGACATATTTGCGGTGCTTGCGACGTTTGAAAAGCCAGCCTCGGCATACGACATTGCGGACCAAGTGTCGCAGCGGCGCGGCAAGCGCGTCGCACCGAACAGCGTCTATCGTATCTTGGACCTTTTTGTGGCGACCAACCTTGCCCGGCGCGTTGAAAGCGCCAACGCCTATATCGCCAATTCGCACCCCGGATGCCTGCACGATTGCATTTTCCTGATTTGCGACAGTTGCGGAACCGCGACCCATATTGATGATGATACGCTGACCATGCATGTCCGTGCGGCGGCTGAACTTGCTGGATTTGCAGAGGTTCGTCCCGTCATCGAAGTGCGTGGAATATGTGCCGATTGCGGATGAACCATAAGCAATTACCCGTTCGACAGCCGGATAAATCGGCGCTAAAGCGTACATCATGAACCATTCCCCTGACACGCCGCTGCTTGACACGGTTAACGTGCCCTCGGACCTTCGGAACCTCGCCGCGTCCCAGCTTCGCCAGCTTGCCGATGAACTTCGTGCCGAAACAATCTCGGCGGTTTCAGTAACCGGCGGTCACCTCGGCGCTGGCCTTGGTGTTGTCGAGCTGACGACCGCCATCCATTATGTGTTTAACACACCCGACGATCGTTTGATCTGGGACGTCGGCCACCAATGCTATCCGCACAAAATCCTGACCGGACGGCGCGACCGCATTCGCACGCTGCGCACTGGCGGGGGGCTCTCCGGCTTCACCAAGCGCAGCGAGAGCGAATATGACCCTTTCGGCGCCGCACATAGCTCGACGTCAATTTCCGCTGCTTTGGGCTTTGCTGTCGCCAACAAGATATCGGGAAAGCCCGGCAAGGCGATCGCAGTCATCGGTGATGGTTCGATGTCGGCTGGCATGGCCTATGAGGCGATGAATAATGCCCAAGCCGCCGGCAACCGCTTGGTGGTCATCCTGAACGACAATGATATGTCGATCGCCCCGCCTGTCGGCGGCCTGTCGGCATATTTGTCGCGGCTTGTGTCCTCAAGCGAATATCTCGGGCTGCGTAGCCTTGCGAGCAAGGTCGCCAAAAAGATCTCGCGGCGTATCTACACCGCTGCCTCCAAGGCCGAAGAATTTGCCCGGGGCATGGCCATGGGCGGTACCTTGTTTGAGGAACTGGGCTTTTATTATGTCGGCCCAATCGATGGCCATAATCTCGACCAGCTTATCCCCGTGCTCGAAAATGTCCGCGACAATGCGGAAGGACCCGTACTGATTCACGTCGTCACGCAAAAGGGCAAGGGCTATGCGCCTGCCGAAGCAGCCGATGACAAATATCACGGCGTCGTTAAATTCGACGTCATCACCGGCAAGCAGGACAAGGGCCCCGGTGGCGGCCCGCCCGCATATCAAAACGTTTTCGGCGAAACACTCGCCAAGCTTGCGGAAACTGACCCAAAAATCTGCGCAATAACCGCCGCGATGCCCGGCGGGACGGGCGTTGACAAATTCTCAGCCGCGCATCCCGAACGCTCGTTCGATGTCGGCATTGCCGAACAGCATGCCGTAACTTTTGCCGCTGGCCTCGCCGCGCAAGGGATGCGTCCGTTCTGCGCGATTTACTCGACCTTCCTGCAGCGCGCATATGATCAGGTCGTTCATGATGTCGCGATCCAGAATTTGCCGGTGCGTTTCGCGATTGACCGCGCTGGCCTCGTCGGTTTCGACGGCAGCACGCATGCCGGATCGTTCGACATCACTTATCTGGCAACGCTGCCCAATATGGTGGTGATGTCACCTGCGGATGAGGCTGAGTTGGTCCACATGACCTATACCGCCGTCTTGCACGACAGCGGCCCAATCGCGTTCCGCTATCCACGCGGCAATGGAACGGGCGTCGCGATGCCCGAAGTGCCGATTGCACTTGAGATCGGCAAAGGCCGGATCATGCGCGAAGGCAAGAAAGTTGCGATTCTCTCGATCGGCACGCGGCTCGCTGAAGCTATGAAGGCAGCCGATACGCTGGATGCAAAGGGTCTAAGCACCACTGTCGCCGACTTGCGCTTTGCCAAGCCGCTCGACGAAAAGATGATCCGACATCTCATTGCCACACATGAAGTGGTTGTCACTGTCGAAGAAGCCGCTGTTGGCGGGCTAGGCGCGCATGTGCTGACTTTGGCAAGCGACTTGGGCCTGATGGACACCGGCCTTAAAATCCGCACGATGCGGTTGCCTGATATTTTCCAGGAACATGATTCGCCGCAAAAGCAATATGACGAAGCTGGACTCAATGCGCCGCAGATTGTCGAGACGGTGCTTAAAGCGCTCCGCCATAACAGCGCCGGCGTAGAAGAAGCGAGCGTCCGCGCTTAAACGCGCGGCGTTCTTACCAATTCAGGTTGGAATAACCGCCTGAGCGGTTTGCCCGTCGCCTTCTGGTGCGGCGATGATGTCGCGTGTGATGCTGCCTTTGTTGACCGTGTTGGTCTGTGGATCACCGACCGACGAACGAATGCCGGCTTCAGCACTGCCCGGTGTCGTCGAGATGGCGCGTTCGGCTGCTGACCGGGCAGCTGTGCCTCCAAACAACGTCTCGAGCACTTGCTCTTGGCCCGCATCAGCCGGACGGATAGCCGCTGCGGGGGTTGGCTCAAGCGCAAAGTCGGGCGGTACGACAAGTGGTGCCGCGCGGCCCGCAGTAGACGCAGGCGCTTCGTTGCCGCCAAACATATTGTTCATGGACGCACAACCCGACAACAAGGTCAGGCTTGTCACCGCTGCCAGAAGGCCAAATTTCATATTCATATGCTTATCCAATTGTTGGCCGGATTAAGGACGAGGTGCAGGCGCGGTTCCACCAAACATCGCGTCCAGAACCTGCTGCTTGGTATCGCCATCCTGTGGTCGGGGCGCATTGGGTGTTGGAACGGGCAAGTTAAATTCGGTTGGCACCTGAATGGGCTTTGACCGGGTCACTGCAAATTCGTCAGGACGATCACGGTCATATACGCTGGTCGTCCCGCAGCCCGAAAGCGCAAGCAGGGCAAGTGACGCCGCCGCAAATATATTGATCCGCTTCATGACTTCTCCACTATGTCGGCGCTGCTTGCGGGTTGCTGAACATCAGCCCCATCACTGCTTTCCTTGTCGCTTATCAGAAACGCACGGACAAGCAATATCAACACGCCAATGCTGATGCAGGCATCGGCCAGATTGAATATGTAAAATGGCCTGAAGGTACCAAAATGCAGGTCGGCATAGTCAATGACATAGCCGTAACGTGTGCGATCAACGATGTTGCCGAGCGCTCCACCGAGTACAAGCGACAATGCAAGGATGTCGCCGCGCAGCTTCTCGCGCCACATCCAGACAGCAACGCCCACTGCAATAGCAGCGGTCAATGCCACCAGCGCCCACCGTTCGCCGTCGCTGTCCGCGGTCAGAAAGCTCATCGAAACGCCGCGATTTTCGGCATAGCGCAGGTCGAAAAAGGAAATGATGTGGATGACGCCGCGGTTTTGCAACTGCAACGGCCCGATCATCGCATATTTGACCAGTTGATCGGCGATAAACACGAAGCTTGCCAGCATGAGGCCCTGAAGACGGAATTTGGGATTGGGGTTCATGTCAGTTCCTCCCCGTTTACGGGGAGGGGGACCACGCGAAGCGTGGTGGAGGGGGGAAAAAATCCGCACATTCCCCCTCGTGTAAGCCGCCAGCCCCCTCCGTCAACCCTGCGGGTTGCCACCTCCCCATATGTGGGGAGGATTTGATGAGCCTCAACCACCGACGACGCCCTCACAACGGGCGCACAAAAGGCCATCGTCCACCACCTCTGGCAGATGCCGCCAGCAGCGGCCGCATTTCTGGTTGGTGGTTTTCGTCACAACTGGCGCGGTCACGCCCGCAACAGCGGTGGTTGACGCAGTAATACACAGTTCAGCCAAAAGGCTGTCGTCGACCTGCCGGTCGCGCAGGACCGCTTCGAGATCAGGCACCTGAACGTCGGCCTCGAGGCTTGACCCCACGATCTTCTCGCGGCGCAATGGCTCGATCGCTTCAGTCACCTGGCGGCGCAGTTCGCGCAACCGGAACCAATGTTCGACCGATTCCAGATCAAACCAAGCCGCATCGACCTCCGGCCATTCGGAAAAATGGACGCTGTCGGCATCTGCGCCGAAACGCGTTTGCCAGACCTCTTCGCTGGTGAACACCAGAACAGGCGCGGCGTAACGGACGAGCGCGTGGAACAGCGTGTCCAGCGTTGTGCGATAGGCCATGCGCTTGGGATCGGTCGGCGCATCGCAATAGAGGCAATCCTTGCGGATATCGAAGAAGAAGGCCGACAGATCCTCATTGGCGAAATCAGTCAGCAGGCGGACGTACGTGTTGAAGTCGAAATCATTGACCGCAACTTTCAACTTCGCGTCCATGTCCGCGAGCAGATGGAGCATATAAAGCTCCAACTCGGGCATGTCGGCGACGGCAACCTTTTCGGCATCGGAGAAGCCTTCAAGCGCGCCGAGCATATATCGAAATGTATTGCGCAATTTGCGATACTGGTCGGATACGCCAGCAAGGATTTCCTTGCCGATCCGGTGGTCCTCGGTGAAGTCGACCGTCAGCGCCCAGAGCCGCAGGATATCCGCGCCACTGTCGCGCATTAGGTCCAGCGGGTTGATCGTGTTGCCGAGCGACTTGGACATTTTCATGCCCTTTTGGTCCATCGTAAAGCCATGCGTCAGTACGGCATTGTAAGGCGCACGGCCGCGTGTGCCGCAACTTTGCAGCAAGCTCGACTGGAACCAGCCGCGATGCTGGTCGCTGCCTTCGAGGTACAGATCGGCAGGCCATGACAGGTCAGGCCAGCGTCCGCTTTCCAGCGTGAACACATGGGTGCAGCCTGAATCGAACCAGACATCGAGAATGTCTGTGACGCGCTCATAATCGGCGAGCGCATAGTCGCTGCCCAGATATTCCTGCGCGCGTTCGTCACTCCACCCGTCGACGCCATTTTCGCGGACGCCAGCAATGATCCGAGCATTGACGCCCGCGTCATTGAGATACTGGTTCGTGCCCTTTTTGACGAACAACGTGATCGGCACGCCCCATGCGCGCTGACGGCTGAGCACCCAATCGGGGCGGCCTTCGACCATTGACGACAGCCGGTTGCGACCTTTTTCCGGGATGAAGCGCGTGTCGGCGATGGCCTGCATGGCGGTCTCCCTTAAGGTTCCCCTCCCGTAGACGGGAGGGGTTAGGGGTGGGTGCGAGCCGTCAGGCGAGCTTGCGACTGCACCGTTTTGGCCCACCCCAACCCCTCCCGCCTGCGGGAGGGGCATTCTGTCCTTATCCATCGACACGAACCATTGCGGGGTGCAGCGGTAGATGACCTTGGCCTTCGACCGCCAGCTATGCGGGTAGCTATGCTTGTAATCCGCCGAAGCCGCGAGCAACCCGCCAGCTTCGCGCAATGCCGTGCAGATGGGCCCGTCAGGCGCGTTGAATTTGGAGTTGATGACGCTGCCCTCGCCGGCGAGCCAGCCCCAGTCAGCACGATATTTGCCGTCGCCTTCGACCGCAAAGACCGGGTCGATGCCATTGGCCTTGCACAGGTCAAAATCGTCCTCGCCATGGTCAGGCGACATATGGACAAGCCCGGTGCCGCTGTCGGTGGTGACGAAATCACCCGCAAGCATTGGACGCAGCTTTTCAAAAAAGGCGATACGGTGTTCAAACGCTTCATCACTCAATTCGTCACCCCCGCGCAGGCGGGGGTCCATCACCTGACCTGTCGGCTCTGCTGAAGCGACAGGCGTTGGATTCCCGCCTGCGCGGGAATGACGAAGATAGTTGTAAATCGGGTGGCG
>NZ_JBKJMB010000017.1:0-8920 GCF_046596595.1 Sphingorhabdus sp. | reverse complement strand
CTCGTACAACAAGGGGGCAAGATGTCCGAATCGGACTTACAGACAAAGCGCGATCATCTGGAAGGCTGGAGCCTGCCGGCATGGACCTATGATGACCCCGAATTTGCCGCCGTCGAGGTGGAACGGGTCTTCCGGCCTTCCTGGCAGGTCGTTTGCCATGTAAGCGACGTCGCAAAAGCGGGCGACTGGCACAGCCTGGACTATATCGGCGAAAGCGTCATCGTTGTGCGCGGCGCTGACCTCGAACTGCGGGCCTTTACCAATGTATGCCGCCACCGGGGCAGCCGCCTTGTCGACGGGTCGGCCGGATGCGCGAAGAAACTCGTCTGCCCTTATCACGCCTGGACCTATGATCTCGACGGCCGCCTGACAGGCGTACCCGACAGCGCATCCTACCCGACACTCGGCAAGAGCAAGGCAGGCCTCGTGCCCGTCGATATGGAAATCTGGCGCGGATTTGTCTTTGTTCGCCTCGAAAGTGGCGGCCCCCGGGTGGCCGACATGATGGCACCTTATGAAAGCCAGATTGCACCCTACCGTTTTGAAGAACTCAAGGCGCTTGGCCGGGTCACCATGCGGCCACGTGACGTGAACTGGAAAAATGTCGGCGACAATTATTCCGATGGCCTGCATATTCCGGTCGCGCATCCGGGGCTGACACGGCTGTTCGGCAAAAGCTATGGTATAGAGGCCGAGCCACATGTCGACCGCATGTGGGGTGACCTCATCGACCGGCCATCGGCCAACTGGTCCGAACGCGCGTATCAAAACCTGCTGCCCCCAGTCCCCCATTTGCCCGCCGCCAACCAGAAACGCTGGCTTTATTTCAAACTATGGCCGTCGGTCGCCTTTGACATTTATCCCGACCAAGTGGATTTCATGCAATGGCTACCAACTGGCCCGAACAGCTGCGTGATCCGCGAAATCAGCTATGTCTTAAAAGACGACCGCCGCGAAATGCGCGCGGCCCGTTACCTCAATTGGCGGATTAACCGGCAAGTCAATGCCGAAGACACCGTCCTGATCACCCGCGTGCAGCAAGGCATGGCAAGCCAAAGCTTTTCCATGGGCCCACTGTCCGACAAGGAGGTGTGCTTGAAAAGCTTCTGCCGCCAAATCCGCCAGATCATTCCTGAGGCGCGCCTCGAACAGCGCCCACAAACGGGCTGGAGCAAAAAATGACCAAAAAATATGACGCCCTCATCATTGGCGCTGGCCATAATGGCCTCGTCTGCGCTTTTTATCTGGCGCGCGCTGGCCTGAAAGTCCGGATTGTCGAACGCCGCGATATTGTGGGCGGTGCTGCCGTAACTGAAGAATTCTACCCGGGATTCCGCAATTCGGTCGCGAGCTATACCGTCAGCTTGCTTCAACCAAAGGTCATTGCTGACATGAAGCTCGTCGACCATGGCTACCGAGTCATTGAACGGCCAATCTCCAATTTCCTGCCGCAAGAAGACGGCGGATATCTAAAACTTGGGGGCGGACTGGAGCGCACGCAGGCCGAATTTGCGCGCTTCTCCAAGCATGATGCTGCAGTGTTACCCGCTTATTATGAAATGCTCGAGGGCGTTGCCGATGTCCTGCGCGACCTTGCGCTGAAATCGCCGCCCAATGTTGGTGGCGGTATCAAGACGCTGATCGATGCGGCGATTCAGGGACGCGGATTGATGAAATTGAACCTGTCGCAGCAGCGCGATGTGCTTGAGCTGTTCACAAAATCGGCGCGCAGCTTCCTCGACAGCTGGTTCGAAAGCGAAGCGGTCAAGGCAGCGTTCGGCTTTGACGCTGTGGTCGGAAATTATGCCAGCCCCGACACGCCGGGCAGCGCTTATGTGTTGTTGCACCATGTCTTTGGCGAGGTGAACGGCAATAAGGGTGCGTGGGGTCACAGCGTTGGCGGCATGGGGACAATCACGCAGATCATGGCCAAGGTGTGCCGCGATCTCGGGGTCGAAATCAGCCTCGAAGCGCCGGTCGCACGGGTGCTTGTCGATGGCGAAAAGGTGGCTGGCGTCCGCTTGGAAAGCGGCGAGGAAATATTCGCAGAGCGCGTGATATCAAACGTTGGGCCAAAGCTACTTTATGAACGGATGTTCGACGACGCGGATTTGAAACCCGAATTCAAGCGGCGTGTTAAGGGCTTCAAGGCGGGCAGCGGCACATTCCGCATGAACGTCGCTTTGTCGGAACTGCCCAAATTCACCTGCTTGCCTGAGCCTGGCGAGCACCATCAGTCTGGCATCATCATCGCGCCAACGCTCGATTATATGGACCGTGCGTTCCTCGATGCCAAACGCGATGGCTGGTCGCAAAAGCCGATTGTGGAAATCCTCATTCCTTCCACGATAGACGATAGCCTGGCCCCAGCCGGACAACATGTCGCCAGCTTATTCTGCCAGCAATTTGCGCCAGTTTTGCTTGCCAACACAGATGGTTCGGAACGCGACTGGGATACCGAAGAGACCAAAGCCGCCGATGACATCATCAGCACCGTCGAGGCATATGCACCGGGCTTCCGCGCCTCCGTGTTAGGCCGTCAAATCCTCAGCCCCAAGGGACTTGAGCGCAAATTCGGCCTGGTTGGCGGAGACATCATGCATGGCAATATGAGCCTTGACCAATTATGGTCTGCACGTCCGATCCTGGGCCATGGTGCCTATCGTGGGCCACTAAAGGGCCTGTATATGTGCGGCGCAGGCAGCCATCCCGGCGGCGGCGTGACTGGCGCACCGGGGCATAATTGCGCGGCAGAAGTGATCGCGGACCAAAGCATCTTCAAACGCATATTTGCTTAAGGCTAACGAAAAAGCCGGACCTTTTCAGATCCGGCTTCTCCCCCCCTGTCGCCAACTTGTGGTCGCGACCAAGCCTTAGAATTTTGTCCCAAGTTTCAGACCGAAAATTTGCGGTTTGATTGGATATACGCGTGAATATGCACCGCATATTGTAGTCGAACACGCCGTATTCAGCCCTAATTGGCCTCTTTTGTCGAATGCGTTCTGAATGAACGCCTCAATCGTCCACTGCCCAAATTCTGTCCCGGCCGAGAAATCAAAGGTAGTAAATCCTCGCGTGCCGCCCACCGCCGCGAAATCTGCATCGGTCAGAAACGATCGTGTTCCGCCCTGATGATTGACAGAGCTTTGTAGGAAAGCATCATTGCTGCCCAGCGGAAATTCGTAACGCGCCGTCAAGCTTCCTTTAAACTTTGGCTGAACCGGCAAGCGCGTCCCCTTTGGCGCGGCGGGCGCTACGCCGACAGTACAGACGATATTTCCCGTGGCATCCACCTGACAGAAATCCGTTGTCAGTTTAGCATCGATATACGTACCCGAACCGGACAAGGTAAGGTTACCCAATGAGAGTGCAAAGTCACCCTCTGCACCATAAATTCGTGCGTCACCCGCATTATATGTGTTGGTGACGCCGTTGTTGCCAACCGGCACCAGTCCGAACTGCAGGTCTTTCCATTCTTCATAAAAAACCGCGCCGTTCAAACGCAGCTTGCGATCAAGCCAACTCGTTTTCCAACCAATCTCGTAATTGGTCAGCGTATCCGATTTGAACGGCAAAATTCCCGGACGGCGGTTGTTCCCGCCGGGACGGAAGCCAGTCGAATAGGTTGCGTAGATCATCTTTTCAGGAGTCACCTCCCAGCTTAGATTGACCTTATGTGTTTCTCCGGTTTCCTTATATTTTTTGTCGACATTGTCGCAGGGCCGGTTGGTGGCCGACGTCGGCAAACAATTGGCCGCGAGCGCGTTTCTATTAAACCCTGAAAATCCGAAAAGTGAGCTTTTTGCTTCGAATCCACGAATACCAGCGGTCAGCTTCACGGTGTCGGTGATATCGAAAGTGCCCTCCGCAAATATTGCGAGGTCGCGATCTTTCCTGTCGATCCGTGTCAAAAACACCGTATCGCCATAGGGTGCACCAACCGGGACCAAATTCGAGTTGGGCGGCGTCGGAATTGTGCTGAGCCCGGCGATGTCATAATTTGCGGCGACATCGTCGGTTTGCCGTTGGAAAAATACACCAGTGGTCAACCGAAATCTCTTATCGGATGGTGACACAAAGCGCAGTTCATGAGTTTGTTTCGTATATTTATCCGCCGTAAAGACAAATTGCGATGGATCCAGAAAGCCACCGCTGCTGGTCGGAAAGTTGGTGTAATATGACCCGTATGTGTCATATGCGACGGAATAATATGAATAATCTGCCGCGCTATTGACCTTACGCTCGAAATAGCCGCCGGAATATACGAGATCCCAGTTCCCGACCTTTCCTTCAACCGTCAACGCCGCCTGAAACCAACGGTCCGTGTTTCGGGTTGGTTGAAAGTCGGTTACAGCGAGATCGCCTTTACGCGGATCGAACAGAAACGGTCCGCTTGTTTTTTGATCCTGGTAGATAATCGCTGGTGTGACCGTCCAGTTTTCGTTCAAGTCGACCTTAAGCGCCGCACGGCCGCCAAATGTCTCAACGTCGTTGAAATCATTCTCCACCAAAGCGGCGTTATTCACCGTGAGATTTGTCGTAGGATCGGAGTCGTCGAGCGTGAACGTTCGGCTGCCTGGAATATTGTCGATGTAACCACCGTCGCGGCGGTAAAAACCTACAACGCGAAGCGCAGCATTATCGGACAAAGGAAGGTTCAGAAAGCTTTCAAGGCTTCCACCAAACTCACCTTCTCCGAATTTATTGACCTGAAGATCGGCACCGCCCTCAAAACCGGCGGTTGATGGCTTGTTGGTGATCAACCGCAAAGTACCCGACAATGAACTCGCACCAAACAGCGTTCCTTGCGGTCCAGACAATGCCTCAATTCGGGCAATGTCGTACACATGCAAGTCAACCGACCCGGCAATGGTAGTTACGGGAATTTCGTCCAGATAAAGGCCCGTTGCCGGCGTTGGGCCAATGCGCAGGCCATCGCCACCGCTTGACACTCCGCGAAAATATATTTGTGATTGACCAGGACCGAAGGACTGGAAGCTGACGCTTGGTAAAAGTTTGGAAAAGTCATCCAGACTTGATACCTGTTGCTGGTCAAGCGTCTCTTCGCCAAGCGCCTGAATGCTCAACGGAACCTTTTGCAGGCTCTCTTCCCGCTTGGTCGCGGTGACGACGATTTCGCCTGGCAACGCCTCCTCAGCCGGCGCATCCTGAGCCACAGCAGGCATGGAAATGCAAAACGCCGTCGAGGTCAGCAACGCTGACCACATGATTTGGCTTGTCGTTTTTTTGTCCCCGTGGCGTATCATGGAATATTCCCCCTGCTAACTGAGGCGAATAGACTCATATTCTTGGCTACAGCGCAATATATCTTCGCCAAATGCAGCCATTTTGTATCATTTTGCAAACCTGTGTTGCTGCGATGCAACTATGTAACCGAAGGATAGGTTGCCCACAAATTTCCAAGCGCGTCCTTCAAAGGCCCCAAATGTGCCTCAAAGGGCTTCCATTGATCAACACCGTCGCGGTTAATCGGGCGGCGAACCTGTTCCGCGCTTGGGGTTTGAACAGCGCGTTCGTTTTGCCAGAATTGCAGACAATTCGCTTCGAACGGCAACTCAAGATAAGATAACAGGTCTTTTATCTCTTGTTCCGGATTGTCGAGCAGATCCTCATGTATGACGCGATGGACGCGGCCCGGAAGCACCTCGTCAACCTTCTGCATATAACGGACATAATTGAGGTAATATTGGCCAAGCTCGGTCAAATCGTAGGAAAAACTCTGGCCACGCGCAAAATGTTGTTTGAAGTTCGAAAAACAGCAATCGAGCGGATGACGCCGTGCGTCGATGATCTTGGCGTTGGGCAGGATGAGCTGGATCAGCGCGACATGCTGCCAATTATTGGGCATTTTGTCGATGAAATATGGCCTATCGGTTTTACGGTGAATCCTTGTGCGCGAAATATATTCCGCGCCGATGCGCTCCCTGTCGGCCTCGGTTAAGCCCTCCAGACCGCTGCATAAATCGCCGCCGCGTTCGCCCTCCGTTTGTCCGGCAACGCGCTGCGATATCATGCCGATGTCCGGCAATTCCTGTGTTCCTTCGACCATCGAATGGCTCGACAATATCTGTTCAAGCAACGTCGACCCTGCACGTGGCATGCCCAAAATAAAAATCGGGTCTGCGGCGGCATGACCGGATGAACGTGACGCGAAAAAATCCGGGGTCATTTGCGCTGAACGTCTGGCAATCATGGCGCTATGATTGGCCGCATCATAATCAAGCAGTGTCCGGCGCAACCGGTTACCATCATCATAATGACAAAAGGATTTTTCCCATAAGTTGCGTTCCTCAAACGCCTTACCCAGCGCGAAATCGAGATGAAAACGGTCCTCCACAGCGATATCGTCACGTTCCAATTGTGCCTGCATCACAATCAACTCATCGTCCGAAAAACGAACGGTCTTCAAATTGGCAAGGCTCCAATAAGCTTCACCGAATGAAGGCTTTAGCTCGACCGCTTTCCTGTAGGCAGCAACGCTGTCGTCACGCCGCCCCACCGTTTTCAGAACATGCCCGTATGACAACCAAATCTTTTCTTGCGCTGGCCGGGATTTCAGCACGATTTCATACAGCGCAACGGCCTCTGCATAATCACCAATTCTGCCCGCAGCGGCGGCCTTCAGATTTGCAGCACCCAAATCCTCGGGGCTCATTTCCAATAACTTATCCAGTTCGGCGATGGCATCTTCAGGCCGTCCCTGCCGATAAAGCACCAAAGCAAGATTTGACCGGACTGGTAAAAAAGCAGGGGCCAATTCGAGCGCACGGCGCAGCAAATTTTCGGCGTCCGGGTATCTCCCAATCCGGCCCGCCAGTTCGGCAAGCATCCGAATCGCTGCGACATCGAAAGGGTCGCGTTTAAGATGTGCCTTCAACAATGGTTCAGCATCGTGCAGCCGGTTTTCATATAATGCCAGCGCCGCCGACATGAGTTGCGGATCGCGCAAAGCGGCATCGATCGATTGTCTGGCAGGGTCAGTCTTCATGAAATGCCCGGTGTATGCAAATCCGCCTCAACGTCAATGTCCCACAAGATGGCTGCCGGCGCCTTTACCAGATGCGCACCGCGCAGCAGGTGGCGCGCGCCGCGGTCTCCGTGTGCCAAGAGCAAATCTGGCCACATCGACCTCGGAAACAAAGCAGGTGGCATTGGTGTGTTGCCATCGGTTGATGCACAAAGGACGGTATTTCCGGTTATTGCGTCAAGATGCGCGCGCGTGATGAAGGGCATGTCTGCAAGCAAAACAAGTAAAGCCGTTGCTTTGGTTAGCTCAGCCGCCTGAACGGCCAGATGCAGAGAACGCGCCTGCCCTTGATCGGGATCGGAATTGATAATTACATCAAAGCCAGCCGACACATAATGTTCGGCAATGGGTGCGTCTGCGGCACAAATCGCAAATCGCCAGCCAAAATTCATGTCAGCGATGCTTCGCGCAATGTGCAATCCAACAGGCAAGCCGTTTAAGGGTGCCATGAGCTTGTCGGAGCCAAAGCGTCTGGCTCGGCCAGCAGCCAAAATGGCAACCGCAATGTCAGCGCATTCCGACATTGAACGCCCGCACCATTCCACCTGCAATCGACAGCGCAATTTCGGGTGCGCTAATCGCGTTGATTGCAACACCCGCTGGCCCTTCTATCCGCGCGCCGTCCTCTGGCCTGACTCCGGCTGCCAACAGCCGCTCCAGACGGGCCTGATGCGACCGAACCGAGCCTAAGGCAGCCACATAGGCCGCTGGGCTTTCCAGCGCGTATATAAGCGCTGGATCATCGATCTTGGGATCGTGGCTCAACGTCACAACCGCACATCGGCTGTCGGGCGCAAAGGCCTTTACGGCTTCATCCGGCCAGCGGTCGTCGAGACGAACACCGGGGAAACGGTCAGCTGTCAAAAACCGGCCGCGCGGGTCGCATAAGGTAACTTCGATGCCTTGTGACACCGCAATCGCCGCAAGCGCAGACGCGATTTCAACCGCGCCGATAATCAACAACCTGCGCGGCGGGTAATAGACATTCACAAATCCCTTGGCTTGCGGGTCGTCGGATAATGCGCTCTGCCCGGTGGTCAGGTCAGTCACGACCGATAAGGTTTCGCCATGCCCGCGCGCCGTAACGATGGCGTCGAACAGACTTGGCGGGAAACCGTGCACCGACACCGGCTGCACCAGCACCTGAATATCGCCGCCGCAAGGTAGCCCCACTTCCCATGCAGCATTGTCAGCAACGCCATAGCTGCGAACAACTGCGGGCGCACCAGATAACACCATCTGCGCGCGCTCCAGAACATCAGCTTCAACACAGCCGCCCGAGACAGACCCCACGAACCGCCCATCGGCATGAACCAGCATATGCGTGCCCGTCGGACAGGGCGCTGATTTCCATGTTTCGACGACCGTTGCAATCGCCATAGGCGCGCCAGCCCAATCGATTGCTGCGGCAAGGATACGATCATGGTTGGCACTGCCCGTTTGCATGGCTACCCGCTAGCAAAGAGACAGAAGCGTTGCTATATGAAACGCAACTTTGGGTGGGAGCTTAGACGCATGGCAATTCAGACATCAATCAATGGCAAGAAGGTGGCGCTGTCCGCAGAACCGGATACGCCGTTGCTTTGGGCTATTCGCGAAGAGCTTGGCCTGACCGGCACAAAGTTCGGTTGCGGGATCGCTGCTTGCGGCGCGTGCACGGTCCATGTCGATGGCGAACCTGCTCGTTCATGCAGCATCCCGGTCAGCGAAGTAGCCGGAAAATCCATCACCACGATTGAAGGTTTGAAGGCCGCAGACGGCACGCTGCATGCTGTGCAACGGGCTTGGATTTCCGCTCAGGTGCCGCAATGCGGATATTGCCAGTCCGGTCAAATCATGGCGGCTGTCGCGCTCATCGAGAAAACTGGTAGC
>NZ_JBKJMB010000118.1:0-7633 GCF_046596595.1 Sphingorhabdus sp. | reverse complement strand
AGACGGAGGGATTCGAACCCTCGGTACCGGATTTACCAGTACGACGGTTTAGCAAACCGTTGGTTTCAGCCACTCACCCACGTCTCCTGTGCGCTTGGCATCGGCGGCCTATAGCGGGGCATGCTTTGGGCTGCAATGGTTATTGACACAGCGTTGAGATAAGAAGAAAATTAACCAAACAGGGTCGCTCTGGCGCGCACTGGACTCGCATCGTCGCCTGTTCATCATGCGCTCATCCGGAGAATCCATAAGGTGATCGATATTTTTGTGAGGGTAGAGTGGCATGTTGCATGTAAAATGGGGATTCAAACGGACCGGAAATTTCATGCTGATGTTGCTGGCGGCAAGTGCGCTTGTTGCATCACCGGCCAGCGCTCAGATTAATAAAGTTGATCCGAATGATGTCATCGATTCGGATCTTGGAACGCCGCCGCCAGCCGCTGGTCCGACATCGAGCAACAGCCCAGCGATGCAAGATGGCGTGCCAACCGATGGGCTCCCGAGTGAACCGGCACCCTCCCAGCCTGACGCCGCGGCGACGGTGGCTGTCTCAACTCAAGATACATATCAGGAGGATGATCTGATCGGTGCCGCAGAAGGTGTTTTTGGCAAAGGTGCGCAAGGCCTGGCGATGCTAATTGAAGACATCCTGAAAAAACAGGGCCGTCCGAATGGCTATATTGTCGGACGCGAAGGCGGCGGCGCCTTTATCGTTGGCCTGCGTTACGGATCAGGCACTTTGAATCACCGGGTTGAAGGCGAAAAGCCCGTTTATTGGACTGGGCCTTCCATTGGTCCCGACGCTGGCGCAAACGCGGGCAGCACATTCATTCTGGTGTATAATTTATACGATACCGAGGAAATTTATAATCGCTTTCCGGCAGCAGAGGGTGTTGCCTATCTCGGCGGCGGATTCAATGCGAGCTATCTGCGCCGTAACGATGTGGTGTTAATTCCCATTCGCGTCGGGGCTGGCCTGCGGCTCGGTGCGAATGTCGGCTATATGCGCTTTTCGAAAAAGCAGCGCTGGTTGCCATTTTAACGGGGGCGCAGGTCTTCCATCCGCTTTAGGTAACGGGCGAGCACGTCGATTTCCAAATTAATGTGCCGCCCTATGCCAAGCGAGTCCAACGTCGTCATTTGCGCAGTATGGGGTATGATATTAAGCGTAAAGTGCGCAGAACCATCTGCTTGATCCGCGATATCGTTCACCGTCAGCGATACGCCATCGACCGTGATTGATCCCTTGGTTGCAATATAGGGGGCAAGGCTTGCTGGCGCAGCGACTGTCACCTTCCAACTATCACCAATGGTTTCGCTGCCGACAATTTGCCCCACGCCATCAACATGGCCGGTGACGATATGCCCGCCAAGCTCGTCGCCGACTTTCAAGGCGCGTTCGAGGTTCAGCCGCGTGCCAGCATCCCACATGCCCTTTGCGGTGCATGACACGGTTTCTGCAGACGCATCTACCGCAAACCAGCCATCACCTTTTTCAACCACAGTGAGACAAACTCCGGAACAGGCAATCGATGCCCCGATTGCAACATCGTCCATGTCATAATTGCAGGCGATTACGAGACGAAGGTCACCACGCTGTTCACATGACCGAATATTGCCGACGTCCGTAATAATACCTGTAAACATAAATGCCGCACCCTTTTCTAATGGAGCTTCTCGTAGACTTCGAGACGGTCTTTGCCAAGGCTTCGGGAGTCCGAAAACTGCCAGCGTCCATGGGCATCGGCGAGCTGCCCAAGGCCAATGTCCGATAAGCACGCCTTGCCGGAGCCAAGCAAGATCGGCGCACGATAGAGTAGCAACCGGTCAACCAGCCCCTGCCGCAAAAATGCGGTTGCCGTTGCCGCACCACCCTCGATCAGCAAAGTGTTGCAGGCGAGCGTGGCGATATCGCTTGGTGCGCGAATGACTTCCCAACCTTGCGGAGCATCCCCGCTGCCCAGCATGATTTTACGCGGTTGCCGTGCCTCAAGACCTGCCAGCCGAATGTTCAATTGCGGATTGTCTGCACGCAATGTGCCTGCGCCAACCAAAATCGCGTCAGAACGGGCACGTTCAACATGGCTATGGGCCCGCGCAACTTCTCCTGTTATCCACCGGCTGCTGCCGTCTGCCATCGCGATTTGGCCGTCAAGCGATGTCGCCATTTTTAACGTCACGAAAGGGCGGCCCTTGGTCATTCGGCTCAGATAACCTGCAAGGCTGCTGCGCGCTTGTGATGGCATGACGTCAGTCAACAGCTCAATTCCTGATGCACGTAGTGACTTCATGCCGTCGCCAGCGGTGCGTGGATCGGGATCCTGCAACGCGATGACAACTTTCGCTGGCGCTGCTTGGCACAGCGACTGCGCACAGGACGGTCCGCGCGGTGAGACATGTGCGCATGGCTCCAATGTCACGTAAATTGTGCTGCCCTGTGCATGTCCACCAGCCTGCGCCAGCGCCATCGCTTCAGCATGCGGACGCCCGCCCGATTGAGTCCAGCCACGCCCCACGACAATGCCGTTTTTTACGATAATACATCCAACTGACGGGTTCAGCGCAGTTCGGCCAACGCCGCGCTCAGCCAACGACAGCGCCGCAGCCATAAACCGCAGGTCGTTGGTGGCAACTATTGCATCGCTCCCGCAGTTTCTTGTGCACCGGCAGACTTTTTAGCGGCCTGTTCCATCTCGGCCTCGCGCTCAATTCTGTCGACATCCATGCCAACAGCACGGCCGAAAGCCTTGTATGCCTCTTTCTCACGGAGCCGGAGCTCGTCTTTCCGCTTCTGGCGTTCGGCAATAGCTACTTTTGATTCCTGGATTGAGCGCGAGGCGGGCCAGCTTTCGACATAGATGATCTCGCGCGGGGGCGGCGTACCCTTCTCCATCGCGTCGAGATAAAATGTATACATGATGATCGCCGTGGGCACACAGGCCGCAAGGAAGAGTAAGGGACTGTGCCGGCCCGGTGCGCGTAGAAAGCCGATGAGGTCAGACCCTGCACTGCGCAACGATACATCTTTGAAAAAAGCCATGGTTCTTCAATAAGCGGCCGGGGCCGCGATTTCCAGTGCCCTATTTACACGCAACGGGATTATCAGCCGCTTCGGAAAGCATTGGTGATGGGGTAACGCCGGTCGCGGCCAAAATTGCGCGTGCCAAGTTTCACCCCCGGAGGAGCCTGCCGCCGCTTATACTCGGCCAGATACAATAACCGTTCAATCCGCGTCACAACTTCCCTGTCGAAGCCGAGCGCAACAACCTCGTCAACGGATCGCTCCTCCTCCACCAACGCCAAAAGCATTTTATCAAGGACGGGATAATCGGGAAGCGAGTCGCTGTCTTTTTGGTCGGGGCGCAATTCCGCGCTTGGGGGCTTATCAATGACATTGTCCGGGATCACTGGGCCATCGCGGCCAAGGCCGATGCGGGGTTTATGGCTATTGCGCCATTTTGAAATGGCAAAGACGGTCATCTTATAGGCGTCTTTTAACGGATTATATCCGCCGGCCATATCGCCATAAATTGTCGCATAACCAACGCTCATTTCGCTCTTGTTGCCCGTCGTCAGGAGCATGTGCCCAAATTTATTGGATAACGCCATCAACGTCACACCCCGGATGCGCGATTGCACATTTTCCTCAGTGATATCGACATCGCGATCGGCGAAACTGCCCGACAGCATTTCATCAAATGCGACGACGGCTGGCGAAATGGGGATGTTGTCGATTTTACACCCTATCATCGCCGCGCATTCGGCTGCATCGTCGAGGCTTGACTGGCTGGTATAGCGGCTGGGCAACATCACGCACCAGACGCGATCGGGACCAAGTGCATCCGCCGCAATCGCCGCGCACAACGCGCTGTCGATTCCGCCAGACATGCCAAGCACCACGCCAGGGAAGCGATTGGTGTCGACATAATCGCGTAGTCCCACGACCATTGCGCTGTAGATATCGGCTGGATGTTCTTCCCACATTGCCTTTGGGCCATCGGCACAGGCCCATCCACCGTCACCGCGATGCCAGTGCGTCATGCGCAAATGCTCCTCCCAATCGGGCAAGCGGTGCGCCACCGTGCCATCAGCGTTCAGCACAAAAGAACTGCCGTCGAACACCAGTTCATCCTGTCCGCCGACCCGGTTCAGGAACATCAAAGGCAGACCCGTTTCCCGCACACGCGCCGCGAATACTTCCTCAAGCCTGCGGTCATCCTTGTCTATTTCATAGGGGCTGCCATTGGTCGAAATGAGCAGCTCCGCCCCGCGTTCTTTCAAGTGCAGGCTGACAGGCGCAAGCCAGCCATCTTCGCAGATCGGCACCCCCATACGCACACCGCGAAATTCGATTGGCTCGGGGAGGGGGCCAGCGGCAAAAATCCGTTTTTCATCGAAAGTGCCGTAATTGGGCAACTCATGCTTGTAGCGCACCGCCGAAATCCGTCCGCCGTCGAGAAGCGCAATGCCGTTGTATAGCGCGCCGTTATCGCGAAAGATTGATCCAACGAGCATTGCTGGCCCACCATCGGCAGTCGCAGCAGCAAGCTCATTGAGTTCAGCGGCGGCACGGGCCGCAAAGGTCGGCTTCAACACCAGATCTTCTGCTGGATAACCAATCAGCTGTTGCTCCGGAAACACGATGAGGTCAGCGCCGGCTGCCTTCGCCCGCCATGCCAACATCGCCTGAGCGTTTCCCGCCAGGTCCCCAACCCGTTGGTTGAGCTGAGCGATTGCGATAATAAGCTGATTTGTCATGCACCCACCCTTATTGTCCACAATGTAGCGGAGCAAGCCGATTGTCAGGGAAGCCCCGCCTCGCTAGAGCGGCGAAAGAATATGGGGATAAGGCTCGGCCGGGCCATTAGTCGGGAACTACGGACATGAAATTGATGACGGGCAACAGCAATCTACCGCTCGCACAGGGTATTGCCGATTATATGAACCTGCCGCTGACCGATGCCAGCGTCCGCCGTTTTGCCGACAATGAAATTTTCGTGGAGATCCACGAAAATGTCCGCGGCGAAGACATGTTTGTCATTCAATCGACAAGCCATCCAGCAAATGACAATTTGATGGAACTGCTGATCATGATCGACGCCTTGCGTCGTGCTTCAGCCAAGCGCATCACGGCGGTTCTGCCCTATTTTGGCTATGCCCGTCAGGACCGTAAGCCCGGCCCGCGGACGCCAATTTCGGCCAAGCTGGTTGCCAATCTGATTACCGAAGCAGGCGCCGACCGCGTGCTGACCGTTGATCTGCACGCTGGACAAATTCAGGGCTTTTTCGACATTCCGACCGACAATTTATATGGTGCGCCGGTGATGAGCGCGGACATATTGGAGCGGCATGGGAATAAGAATATCACCGTCGTGTCGCCTGACGTCGGCGGCGTGGTGCGCGCGCGCGCGCTCGCCAAGCGCTTGGATGACGCGCCGCTGGCTATCGTCGACAAGCGTCGCGAAAAGGCTGGTGTATCGGAAGTCATGAATATTATCGGTGATGTGAAAGACCGCTTTTGCATCCTGATAGATGATATTGCCGACAGCGCAGGCACTTTGTGCAATGCTGCGGACGCGTTGAAAGAAGCAGGCGCATCGGACGTTGTTGCCTATATCACGCACGGCGTTTTGTCAGGCGAGGCCGTCAACCGCGTCAACGCATCGTCGCTGCGCAAGCTGGTGATTACCGATTCGATCATTGCGTCGGAAGCCGCGAATGTAAGTGCCAAAATCCGCCAGTTACCCATTGCACCCTTGCTGGGTGAAGCAATCAAGCGGATTGCCGACGAAAGCTCTGTTAGCTCCTTGTTCGATTGATGACGCCGGCGGATATTCTCTTGGCCAACCGCTTGGCGGACGCGGCCGGGCAAGCAATCCGGCCATTTTTCCGGTCGACATATACGCATGAAGCCAAAGCAGATGCTTCGCCTGTGACCGAGGCAGACCGCGCCGCCGAAACTGCCATTCGCCGGATAATTGACGCCGAATGCCCACGTGACGGCATCATTGGCGAGGAATTTGGCGAAAAAACCGGCAGTTCGGGCCGTACCTGGATAATCGACCCGATCGATGGCACCATAAGTTTCATGGCGGGGCGCCCGATATTCGGAACGTTGATTGCCTTGCTTGAGGACAATTGGCCAGTCTTGGGCATCATTGACCAATGCATCAATTCCGAACGTTGGGTCGGTGCAGCAGGCTATCCCACGACATTGAACGGCGCGCCAGTTCAAACCCGTTCGTGCCGGACACTGACGCAAGCAACCTTAGCCAGCTCTGGGCCGCAATATTTCAGCCAGCATGACGGCGACCATTTCATGGATCTTGCCGCCCAAACGGCACATAAAAAAATGCTCTTTGGCGGCGACTGCTACAATTACGCACTGCTCGCGAGCGGCCATATTGATATCGTGGTCGAAGCAGGCTTGAAGCTGCATGATTTTGCTGCTTTAATTCCCGTTGTAACAGGGGCAGGCGGCATGATGAGCGATTGGGCGGGGGAGCCACTTCACGGGGCTTCAGATGGGCATGTCGTTGCCGTGGGCGACCCGGCACGGCTTGAAGACGTACTCGAAGCGCTGGCGTGCCAACATTGATATGTCAGAATTAGCCGACGCCAGCCCGGTTAATTTCATTCTGCCCGCACCGCCGCTTCGGCGCTATCTCTCAACATATTATTTCGTCGACACCGGCACAGATGACACGGAGCATGAAGATTTTTTGTATCCGGAATGGGCTGCTATTCGTTTTACCATGCGCGGCGCGGCGACGGGCAATATTGTTGGCCTTGATCCTCTAAGCATTCCCGACGACAGCGTGACTGGTCCAACCGGCAAAGCAGCATTGGTTCGTTTTCGTAACGTCCGTCTCGTCGGAATTGGCCTTCTGCCTTTGGGCTGGTACCGGATAGTTGGCTGTCCAGCTGATCGCTGGGCGAACAGGGTAACTGCAGTCGACAGTGCGCCCGAGTTTGCCGTGCTCGCGCGGCTCAGGCGCGAGATTGAGGGATTGAATGATCCGGAACAAATTGCCGCCTTGTTTGACCATCTCTTGTTGCAGGTTATTGCGAGCCCAGACCCGCTTGAGGCAGACATTGAATGCATCCACCAAGCCATTGCGAACCCGGAGATCAGCAACGTCGGCGAGCTTTCGGAAGCGACCGCGATCAGTACGCAACGGCTTGAGCGCCTATCGCGCCGGGTGTTCGGCTTTCCGCCAAAATTGTTGCTGCGCCGTCAACGCTTCCTGCGCACAATGGCGACCGCGATGGAGCATCCTGAACTGAAATGGTCCGACGCGCTTGACCGGCATTATTTTGATCAGGCCCATTTCAACCGTGAATTTCACCAATTCATGGGCATGTCCCCGGGGCAATATCTTGCAATGCCCCGGTTGATCAGCATTGCTTCCAACCGGGAGCGTGCGCACATTGTAGGGCAGCTGCTTCAGGCATTGCAGATTCCTGCGCCGCAAAACGGCCAATAGACTTGCATTCACACGCGAATCCCGCTAGGCGCGCGCCTTCCGAATAAGCAGGCTGGCCAATAGGGCTGCCATGTCGGCTTGATACGGACTCAACAAAGGAGACCAAAATGCCCAAGCTCAAGACCAAGAGCGGTGTGAAGAAACGC
>NZ_JBKJMB010000015.1:0-12513 GCF_046596595.1 Sphingorhabdus sp. | reverse complement strand
GCTATCCCAAGTCCGGTTGATTTGCAGGCGAAGCCCGATTGGATTTGATTTCTGACCCATGACTTATGCCTCTTCTTGCTGTTCGCGCACAACGATACGCAGACGGCTGAATGGTTTAACGATCCGGCTCGACTTGCCGCGGCCACGTGCCATGAAACGCTTCATGGTCAACGCCTTGCCAACACTTGCCTCGGCAACGACAAGGCTGTCGACGTCGAGATTATGGTTGTTTTCGGCGTTGGCGATGGCGGAAGCCAGAACCTTGCGCACATCGTCTGCCATTCCCTTGGTGGAGAATTTCAGGATGTTCAGCGCGTCTTCGGCCTTCTTGCCACGGATCAGCGCGGCAACGAGGCCAAGCTTCTGTGCAGAACCACGGATGGTTGTGCCCACTGCCAGCGCTTCATTGTCGGCGACGCGACGGGGTGCGGATGCCTTGCCCATTAGCGTTTGCCCTTCTTATCTGCGCCATGGCCATGATAAGTGCGCGTAGGTGCGAACTCACCAAGCTTATGGCCGACCATGTCCTCATTCACCGAAACGGGAATGAACTTGTGGCCGTTATAGACGCTGAACGTCAGGCCAACGAACTGAGGCAGGATTGTCGAACGACGCGACCAAGTCTTGATCGGCGCAGCCTTCGATGCTTCCTGAGCGGTTTCTGCTTTTTTCAGCAGATAGAGGTCAACAAACGGACCTTTCCAGACGGAACGAGACATGAGTTACCTCTTCTTCTTAGCATGCCGCGAACGGATGATCATCCGGTCTGTCGACTTGTTGCTGCGGGTACGAGCACCCTTTGTTGGCTTACCCCAAGGTGTAACCGGATGACGGCCACCTGATGTACGACCTTCACCACCACCATGCGGGTGATCGACTGGGTTCTTAGCGACACCGCGCGTCAGCGGGCGAATGCCACGCCAACGGTTGCGGCCTGCCTTGGCAAGCGTCGTGTTGGAGTTGTCTGGGTTCGAAACCGCGCCAACTGTACCCATGCACGTACCAAGGATGTAGCGCTGCTCGCCTGAGTTAAGCCGAACGATAACGCGTCCACCATCACGACCAACGAGCTGCACATATGTGCCTGCTGAACGTGCGATCTGACCGCCCTTGCCTGGCTTCATTTCAATGTTGTGGCAGATGGTACCGACGGGCATCTGGCTCAGCAACATGGCGTTGCCTGGCTTAACGTCAGTCTTTTCGCCCGCAACAACCGAGTCACCAACAGCAAGTCGCTGCGGCGCAAGGATGTAGGCCAATTCGCCGTCTTCGTACTTTACAAGCGCGATGAAAGCAGAACGGTTGGGGTCATATTCCAGACGCTCGACCGTTGCAGGCATTTCCCACTTACGACGCTTGAAGTCGATCAGACGATATTTCTGCTTGTGACCGCCGCCGATACCGCGCGACGTCACATGACCCTTGTTGTTACGGCCGCCGGTCTTGCTCTTGCCTTCGGTCAATCCCTTGACAGGACCGCCTTTGTACAAGCTTGACCGGTCAACCAGCACAAGGCCGCGACGGGCGGGGCTAGTTGGTTTGTAGCTTTTGAGTGCCATATCCTGCCCTTAAATACCGGTGGTCACGTCGATGCTTTGGCCTTCGGCCAAAGTGACGATCGCTTTTTTGACATCCGAGCGCTTGTAGGGCTTGCCCTTCCAACGCTTGGTCTTGCCCTTTTGCACAAGTGTATTCACATTCGTGACCTTGACGTCGAACAGTGCCTCTACAGCGGCCTTGATCTGTGGCTTGGTCGAGCTGCCCGTAACCTTAAACACAACAGCATTGTGCTCGGACAACAGGGTCGCCTTTTCAGTGATGTGCGGGGCAACGATGACGTCGTAATGACGCACGTCGATTGCTTTATCCTTAGCCATTAGTTGGCACCTCCCGTGAGGGCGAAGCGTGCCTCCAGCTTCTCAACCGCAGCGCGGGTCAAAACCAGAGTATCATGCTTCAGGATGTCATAAACATTCGCGCCAACCGCGGGCATCACATTGATGCCTACGAGGTTAGCCGAAGCCAGACGGAAATTGTCGCTGACGGTGTCGCCATCGATAACCAGCGTCGACTTGCCGAAACCAAGCTTGCCAACCTGACCCTTAAGTGCCGCAGTTTTTGCAGCAGCAAGATCCAGATTTTCAAGAACGATTAACGATCCGTCCTTCGCCTTGCTTGAAAGCGCCATCTTCAGACCCAAAGAGCGAATCTTCTTGTTCAGCGATGGGTTAAAGTCACGCAAACGGGCACCATGGGCCTTGCCACCACCTATAAAGATCGGAGCAGCGCGGTCACCGTGACGGGCAGTACCGCCACCCTTCTGGTTACCAAATTTCTTGCCGGTGCGGGCGACGTCTGAACGCTCGCGGGTCGGACGAGCCGTACCGCGGGCCTTTTCACGCTGCCAGGTGACGACACGGTGCAGAATGTCGGCGCGTGGCTCAATGCCAAATACGTCGTCATTCAGGTCGATATCGCCCTTTGCTTTGGCGTCGAGGGTTTGAACCTTGAGTTTCATGGCTTAAGCTCCCTCGCCTTCAGGCTTTTTGTCTGCAGTCGCTTCTTCAGCGGCATCTGCAGCCATATCAGCATCCTGCTCAGCGATCTTGACGTCCGCTTCCGCAATCATTGCGGCTGCTTCTTCGGTCGTTGGACCGGTATCGATCTCGACGATTGCCGCTTCTTCGACCATTCCAGCAGGCGCGTCTTCTGACGCCGTTACATCTGCATTACGGCGCATAGCACCGGGGAACGGAACGCCTTCCGGCAATGGCAACTTCACCGCATCGCGAATGAGCAACCAACCATTTTTCGCACCCGGAACCGAACCACGTACGAAAATGAGGCCACGGCCTGCATCGGTACGCACAACCATCAAGTTCTGCTGCGTGCGTTGACGGTCGCCCATATGGCCAGCCATCTTCTTGTTCTTGAAAACCTTGCCGGGATCCTGGCGCTGACCAGTTGAACCGTGGGCACGGTGGGTAATCGATACACCGTGCGATGCACGCATACCGCCGAAGCCCCAACGCTTCATGGCGCCGGCAAAACCCTTACCTTGCGTATGGCCAGTGACGTCGACCATCTGACCTGCAATAAAGTGATCTGCGGTAATGGTTGCGCCTACAGGCAACAGACCATCTTCGTTATCAACGCGGAATTCAGCAACACGAGCCTTCGGCTCGACCTGTGCCTTGGCGAATTCACCACGTTGCGGCTTGTTTACATTTTTCGCTTTACGGGCTCCTGCACCAAGACGAACGGCAAAATAGCCATCCCTTTCTTGGCTGCGAGCTCCGACCACTTGGCAGCCTTCCAGCGCCAATACGGTGACAGGCACATGACGGCCGTCCTCTTGGAAGAGGCGCATCATACCCATCTTTTTCGCGATCACGCCAGTGCGCATGATCCATACTCCAACTATGTCAGAGGCCCGGCTGGCATGATTGCCAGGAGGGCGTGACGCCTAAATCCAGCCCTGAATTTTTAAGCATTGCCCCGTCCGGGCTAGGCACCAGTCACTCACCTTGATGAGAGATCTGGTAAGACGGGGAACGCGGCCCGAGCCATAACTTTCTCGAAAGAAAGCGCACTCGGCGGTATTCCTATTGTCTCACTCCGCTTTCGCGAAGATATCGGCTTACGCCAATTTGATTTCGACATTCACACCGGCAGCAAGATCGAGCTTCATCAGCGCATCTACGGTCTGTGGCGTGGGCTGCACAATGTCGAGCAACCTTTTGTAAGTCCGAACTTCAAACTGCTCGCGCGACTTTTTGTCGACGTGAGGTCCGCGGTTCACGGTGAACTTTTCAATACGGGTAGGAAGTGGAATGGGTCCACGGATAAGCGCGCCGGTGCGGCGTGCTGTGTCGGCAATATCGCCAGTCGCCTGATCGAGGACGCGATGGTCAAATGCTTTCAGGCGGATGCGAATATTTTGCGTTTCCATGGGTTCACCAATTTCCAAATTCTATCAATATCAAAGAGCCGAAAAACAGCCATTCCGACTTGCGCTTTCGAAGCCGGAACAACTGTTTTGAATTTCTAAAAACCGCCCCGCCCGAATCAAAGAGTCGGGCGGGATGCGCGGCCTATATTACTTCGTGATGGTGCTGACAACCCCAGAACCGACAGTCCGTCCACCTTCGCGGATTGCGAAGCGGAGACCTGGGTCCATGGCGATTGGAGCAATCAACTTAACAGCGATCGTTACGTTGTCGCCTGGCATAACCATTTCAGTGCCTTCTGGAAGGATCACTTCGCCGGTTACGTCAGTCGTACGGAAGTAGAACTGTGGACGATAGTTTGCGAAGAACGGCGTGTGACGGCCGCCTTCGTCCTTCGAAAGAACGTAGATTTCTGCCGAGAACTCAGTGTGCGGGGTAACCGAACCTGGCTTGCAGAGGACCTGGCCACGCTCAACTTCTTCACGGCCAACGCCACGAACAAGCGCACCGATGTTGTCGCCTGCACGACCTTCGTCGAGCAGCTTGCGGAACATTTCAACGCCGGTAACGGTCGTCTTCTTGGTGTCCTTGATACCGACGATTTCAACTTCTTCGCCAACCTTGACGATTCCGGTTTCGACGCGGCCGGTTACAACGGTACCACGACCCGAGATCGAGAACACGTCTTCGACTGGCATCAGGAATGGCTTGTCGATTGGACGCTCTGGCTGAGGAATGGCTTCGTCAACGGCAGCCATCAGTGCAAGGACCGATTCCTTACCGATGTTGTCGTCACGGCCTTCAAGCGCAGCAAGCGCCGAACCACGAACGATTGGAATATCGTCGCCTGGGAAATCATACTTCGAGAGAAGCTCACGGATTTCCATTTCAACCAGTTCGAGAATTTCTTCGTCGTCAACTTGGTCGACCTTGTTCATGTAAACGACAAGTGCAGGAACGCCAACCTGACGTGCAAGCAGGATGTGCTCGCGGGTCTGTGGCATCGGGCCATCAGCTGCGTTCACAACCAGGATAGCGCCGTCCA
This sequence comes from Sphingorhabdus sp., assembly GCF_046596595.1. Lineage (GTDB taxonomy): Bacteria > Pseudomonadota > Alphaproteobacteria > Sphingomonadales > Sphingomonadaceae > Sphingorhabdus_B. Next base: position 7,518 of record NZ_JBKJMB010000015.1, on the reverse strand, counting down.
TCTGGGCAGCACCGGTGATCATGTTCTTAACATAGTCAGCGTGGCCTGGGCAGTCGACGTGTGCATAGTGACGAGCGGCTGTCTCATATTCAACGTGTGCCGTCGAAATGGTGATGCCGCGCTCGCGCTCTTCAGGAGCCTTATCGATATTAGCGAAATCAACAGCAGTACCGCCATAGGTTTCTGCCATGATCTTGGTGATCGCTGCGGTCAGCGTGGTCTTACCATGGTCAACGTGACCGATGGTGCCGATGTTGCAATGCGGTTTCGTCCGCTCAAATTTAGCTTTAGCCATTTTTCAAACCTTCTTACTTTGGATTTCGGATTGTGTTCAGATGGGACGCGCCTGCTGACTCAAGGCGCTGCCCTTAGTAGGTCTTTTTCACTCATGCAAGCTTTGCCTGCACATCCTTCGACATGCGCGGTACCGCTATCTCATCCCAACGGCTTTTCCATACGCAGCAAAGGTATAGCGACGTCGCCAACTCGCGCATATTCTTGCTCTGCGCTCGGCACATAGCCTTGTGCCGAATATAATGGCACCCCTGCAGCTGTGCCCATCAATTCCACCCGTTTAAAGCCCGCCTGCCGGGCGGCGGCTTCGCATAATGCAAGAATCCGCGAGCCGATTCCCTGCCGCGTAAAATCTGGATCGGTGTACATAGCCCGCACCTTTGCGGCGTCGGTTGCTGGATTTAGCCTGGCCGGTTCGCGCGCGACAACGCTGTCATCGCCGCCATAAAGCGTTGCCCTGAAGCTCCAGCCGCCGCAACCGGCAATCCGACCTTCACGCTCAATGATGAAATAAGTCCCATCGCGCACCAACTGCGTGTCCAGCCCCATGACCTTGGCGCTGGCGACGATCTGCTCAGGCATCAGATAATCCGACTGCAGCAGGGCAATTGATCGTGCCATGAGTGCATGGAGCGCGTCCAAATCGTTGAGCGTGGCAATGCGATCAGTGAATATGTTGCTCATGTCACGCCTTGAAATAAAAATGCGGGCGAAAGTGTCATCACCCCGCCCGCAATTAATTTTCGCTTAGATCAGTAATCGACGCGCAGGCGGAGATAATAAAAACCGCCATTCATTCCGAAAGGCCCGCCTGAACGCGGATAAATTTGCCCGTCGTTGAGTGCGCCGGACAAGGCGTAAATCGGGTTGACCGGCGATGCCTTTATCTTGTCCGGGAAGACGTTGAACAGGTTATTGGCGCCTATAGTGAGGGTATAATGCTCGGCGAGAGTATAGCTGACATCAAGATCGATTAGCGTTTTGCCTCCGAAAATCTGGCTAGGCGGCGCCGATGTGGCCCCTGCAACTGGCGCAAGCAAATTATACTCGAGTGCATTTGACCATTCGCCGTAATAGTTGGCCCGAAGATTCGTGCTGAAATCACCGATTTGCCAGTTGGCCGACGCATTTACACGGTGCTGGGGCGCGAGATTTTCGATATTATATTGTTGCTGCAGGCTAACCAGCTGCGAGCCGGTCGTGGTGAGCTTGATATTCTTGGGCTTAAGGTCGTTGTAGCTGTAAGCCAGTGTCAGGTTGAGCGAACCACCCATCAAGTCGGTGCGATAGTTGGCGACCGCTTCGATTCCCTTCGACGTTACATCAAAGCCGTTGGTGAAATAGTTCACTACGCCGCCCAGGCCGACCGTAGCAAGCGACGGCAGTGCGGCAATATTCGCCGCCGTCACAGTGTAGTTTTGCGAAATGCCGATCCGGTTTTTGATGTCGATAACATAGCCGTCAACCGTCAGCGAAAACGCATCGAAAGGTTTAAGCACGATGCCAGCACCGAAATTGGTCGACCGTTCAGGCTTGAGAGATCCAGCGCCATAGAATTGAGCGATGGCGCTTGTTGTCGGATAGGTGCCTGTCTGCACCTGATTGCCGCCAAGGAAATTCGTCGTCACGACCTGCGTGTTGTTCTGGCCAGGTGATGGCGCATGGAAACCATTACCGACCGTCGCGCGCACAGAAACGGCGTCTGAGAAGCGATAAATTGCATTCGCCTTGCCGACGACGACGCTACCAAAAGTATCATAATTCTCCCACCGCGCAGCGAGCCCGACCGTGAGTGCTTCGGTAATGTCGGTTTCCGCACCAACATAAAAACCATAGCTAGTCTGCGTTGATACGCCCGCAAAGTTAGGGCTGACGCCGCCATATCCGCTTGCTGCCGGCGATTGGGTGCCGGTGATGCCAGCAGGTGCAAAAACCCCGGGTGCGGTCTGGTTGTAAAGTACTTGCGATGCAAATGGACCCGCAGCGTAGGACTGGAGATCGCCAACAGTCTTTTCATAACGTTCCTTGCGATATTCCGCGCCGCCTGAAAGAGTTATCGGCGAGGCGAAACCGGCTTCGAGCGGATATGTGAAGTCAGCATTCAGCACTTGCTCGCTCTGGATCAGTTTGCCGAACTCAAAGCTGGTCTGGCTCTGCGGACCAAATGATGCGCTAAGCGAATCGGTCATTGACAGGTCAAGCGAGTTGCGTCCGAAGGTCGCCGACAAATCATAAGTGAAACCGCTGTCGGTTTCGCCCTTGAAACCACCTGTTCCATAGGCTTGGTCGACCTTGCCGATGAAGCGCGGTGTGAAGCCGCCCGGATAGATCGATCCAAAGCTAAATGTCGCTCCGTTATTGAGCGGGAATGCAGCCGACGCGGCATTAACGAAGCCTCCTGCCGGGCAGGTCGCGTTGCCCGCAGGACATGGCGTAATAAAAATAGGCGCGAATGACCCATTTCGACCGGCAGTCCGCGTCGCCGGAGTGCCACTGCCGTCGTTGACGACAAGACCCGCCTGCGTAACAGGTAACCGATAGTTGAAGCTCTGGTTGGTCTCACTGTGCGAAACGTTACCGGTGACGTAAATCTGGCTTTCGTTTCCTACGTCGAGCGACGCGTTCAGGAACAGCTTGTATCCATCTGATGGAGACGTGCCCCAAATCTGGGCCGGCAGTCCACGAGCAGCATTGGGAATGCTGCTGGCGACTGCAGGATTACTCGTTGCAAGGGCAATTGCGCTTGCGCGCTGTCCACCACGGCTTGTCTGGCCTTGGTCGAACCATTCGGCGGACACGTTGACAAAGCCGCTATCGCCAATTTTGAAACCCGCATTGCCCGAGATGATCTTGCTTGCACCGTCGCCCTCGTAGGTTTCACCATAAAGCCCTTGAACCTCGATGCCTTCGTCATCACGGATCTGGTAATTGAGCACACCTGCGAGCGCATCCGCGCCATATTGAGCGGTTGCTCCGTCGCGGAGCACTTGCAGGCTCTTGATCGCGATGGCAGGAATGTTGCCGATGTCCGCGCCCTGCGAACCGAATGACAGCGCGGTATCTGCGCCTGTGTATACGTTTACGAGCGCCGAGCGGTTATACCGCTTGCCATTTATCATTACGAGAATCTGGTCGGCACCGAGCCCACGCAACGAAGGCGCGCGGACGAATGTCGAAGCGTCCGAGATGGTGTTTTGTGGCACAAAGAACGATGGCACCAGGTTGCGCACAGTATCGAGGAGGTTGACGGCTGGAGATGCAGTCAATTCCTCGGAACCAATAACATCGACCGGAGAAGCTGAATCAGTTGCCGACCGGTCGGTGCGGCGCGAACCAATAACGACGATGGATTTTTCTTCGCTGGCTGCCGTAGCTGAAGTCTCGCTGGCGTCCTGAGCGAAAACCGGTTGCGACGCAAATAAAGCCGCAGCTGCGGTTCCGCACGCGAGCCAGGCTTTTGAATATGATTTGTTCAGTGACATTGTATTTTCCCCTTAAAATACGCGACGCGCGAAAACTGCTGGTCAGTTCAAATTTCTTACCGCTCGTCGCCCGATCCTTGTTATTGAATAAAAATATCGCGATTAAAAGGGGTCGCAACCGATTGTTACACCATGTGATAAATTCGTCGCAGTTTTGCAAAGGCCGTTATATGCACGTACATCATGAGCCAGCCGCGCGGGCAGCCCCAGTAATCGATTTTGCGCAGTTTTTAGCCGTAGACATCAGGATCGGAAGGATCCTCGCCGCCACGCCATTACAGGGCGCGCGCAAGCCAGCCTTTGTGTTGACCATCGATTTTGGAACGCAGATTGGCGTAAAGAAAAGCTCGGCGCAGATTACCGAGCATTATACGTGCGCAGAATTGCCCGGCCGGCTTGTCGCTGCGGTCGTCAATTTTCCACCAAGGCAGATCGGCAAAATAATGTCGGAAGTGCTAACACTCGGTTTTCCCGATGCCAGCGGGGCGGTCGTTTTGTTTGCACCGGACCGCGAAGTGCCAATTGGCAGCCGTCTCTTCTAGAAGACGGCTGCCATATAGCTATTGCCTATCAGGCAAGCTTTTCCTTGATTTCGGCTGCAACATTCGATGGCACTTCGTCATAATGGTTGAAGAACATCGAATAGTTTGCGCGGCCTTGCGTGAATGAGCGAAGCTGGTTCACATAACCGAACATGTTGGCCAACGGCACCATGGCCTCGACCACTTGAGCGTTGCCGCGGCTGTCTGTGCCTTGAATCTGGCCACGACGGGAGTTCATATCGCCGATCACATCGCCCAGATATTCCTCAGGTGATACAACTTCGACCTTCATGATTGGCTCAAGCAGCTTGATGCCCGACTTTTGGGCAGCTTCACGCATACCGGCGCGGCCAGCAATTTCGAATGCAAGCGCCGATGAATCGACGTCATGATACGCGCCATCATACAAAGTGATTTCGAAATCGATGATCGGGAAGCCGATAAGCGAGCCGGATTCTGCGGTTTCGCGCATACCCTTTTCAACCGAAGGAATATATTCCTTCGGAATGTTGCCGCCCTTTACCTGGTCGTTGAAAACCACGCCGGTGCCGCGTTCGCCGGGTTTTACGGTGAACTTGATGCGGCCAAACTGACCCGAACCACCCGACTGTTTCTTGTGGGTGTAATCAACGTCGACTTCACGTGCGAGATATTCACGGTAAGCAACCTGCGGCGCGCCGACATTTGCTTCGACCTTGAACTCACGGCGCATACGATCAACGATGATGTCGAGGTGAAGCTCGCCCATGCCCTTGATGATTGTTTGGCCCGATTCATGATCGGTCGAAACGCGGAACGACGGATCTTCAGCCGACAGACGATTGAGCGCAATGCCCATCTTTTCCTGGTCAGCCTTGGTCTTTGGTTCCACCGACAGTTCGATAACTGGGTCCGGGAATTCCATACGCTCCAATATGATCGGGAAACGCTCGGCGCACAACGTGTCACCAGTGGTCGTTTCCTTCATGCCCGCAAGCGCAATGATGTCGCCTGCAAATGCCTCGTCAACGTCCTTACGTTCGTTGGCGTGCATTTCGAGCATGCGTCCGACCTTTTCCTTCTTGTCCTTAACCGAGTTCAGGTAGGTGCCCTTAAGCAAGCTGCCCGAATAGATACGGATGAAGGTGAGCGAGCCCACGAACGGATCGTTCATGACCTTGAACGCCAACGCCGAGAATGGCGCGTCATCGGTAGGCGGACGGCTGTCAGGCTCAAGCGTGTCCATGTGGACACCCTGAACGTCCTGAATATCGAGCGGCGAAGGAAGATAGTCGACAACAGCGTCGAGCAAAGGCTGAACGCCCTTGTTCTTGAACGCCGAGCCGCAGCAGACAGGCACGAACGACTGGTTGAGCGTACCCTTGCGGATCAGCGCCTTAAGCGTCGGCACATCGGGCTCTTGCCCATCGAGATAAGCCATCATCGCATCATCATCCTGATCAATGACAAGCTCGATGAGATCATGACGGTACTGCGCTGCTTCATCCGCGAGGTCGGCAGGGATGTCTTCGTAGAAGAAATCGGCCCCAAGCGATTCATCTTTCCAGATGACCGCACGCATTTCGACGAGATCGATCAGACCCTTCAAATCAGCTTCAAGGCCAATCGGGATGTAAAGCACAGCTGGCTTTGCACCCAAGCGGTCAATGATGGACTGCACGCAATATTTGAAGTTTGCGCCTGTCCGGTCAAGCTTGTTGATGAAGCACATACGCGGAACGCCGTACTTATCGGCCTGACGCCATACGGTTTCAGACTGTGGCTCGACGCCGGCAACGCCGTCGAAACATGCAACAGCACCGTCGAGAACGCGGAGCGAACGTTCGACTTCAATCGTGAAGTCAACGTGGCCCGGCGTATCGATGATGTTGATGCGGTGGTCGTTCCAGAAGCAGGTGGTCGCAGCCGACGTGATCGTGATGCCACGCTCTTGCTCTTGCTCCATCCAGTCCATAGTGGCCGCGCCGTCGTGCACTTCGCCGATTTTGTAAGACTTTCCGGTGTAAAAAAGGATGCGCTCGGTGGTCGTGGTTTTACCGGCGTCGATATGCGCCATGATACCGATATTACGATACATTTTGAGTGGATGGCTGCGTGCCATATTCTTTACTCCGAAGTGCGGACCGCCAATACGGCCCTGATGAGATTACCTGCGAAGGCTACTAACCGCTGTTACCAGCGGTAGTGTGCGAACGCCCGGTTGGCTTCTGCCATACGGTGCGTATCTTCACGTTTTTTGACAGCGTTTCCGCGGTTCGATGCAGCATCCATCAGTTCGCCTGACAAACGAGCGGCCATGGTGGTTTCGCTGCGGTTACGCGCAGCGCCGATCAACCAACGAATGGCAAGTGCCTGAGCGCGCTCTGGACGCACTTCGCAAGGGACCTGATAGGTCGCACCACCAACACGGCGGCTGCGGACTTCGATGCCTGGCTTTACGTTATCCAGCGCTTCATGGAAGGTCTGGATGGGGTCTTTCTTTGCGCGGGCCTCAACAGTTTCCAAAGCACCGTAAACGATACGTTCTGCTGCCGATTTCTTACCATCAAGCATCAAGTTGTTCATGAATTTCGAAAGCACAATATCACCGAACTTGGGATCGGGAAGGATGATGCGCTTTTCGGGACGACGACGACGTGACATAATATATTTCCTTTATCTCATGGGACCAGTGGCAGCGCACATGCGCGCCAATCGGGCCAGCCAATGGAGCGAACGAATTACTTCGGACGCTTTGCACCATATTTGGAACGCGATTGCTTGCGGTCCTTGACACCCTGCGTATCGAGTACGCCGCGGAGCACGTGGTAACGCACACCGGGAAGATCGCGTACGCGTCCACCACGGATTAGCACAACGCTGTGCTCCTGAAGATTGTGGCCTTCACCTGGGATATAAGAAATAACCTCGCGCTGGTTGGTCAGACGGATCTTCGCAACTTTACGCAAAGCCGAGTTCGGCTTTTTCGGGGTCGTTGTGTAAACGCGTGTGCAAACACCGCGCTTCTGTGGGTTTTGGTCCATCGCAGGGACCTTGGACTTGACCTTCTGAGGGGTCCGGCCCTTGCGGACCAGCTGATTAATCGTTGGCATATCTTCACCTTGTTAAAGCGGTTACTTTGGGTGGGCAGCCGTATTTTGCGGTGGAGGCTCAGCCTTTGGCCCACCCGGCCGATCACACAATGTGCTGCTATTCTGAGT
>NZ_JBKJMB010000116.1:0-73371 GCF_046596595.1 Sphingorhabdus sp. | reverse complement strand
CGTGGTGGCAAAGGGCGACACTTTCGGAACGATCTCGGTCCACGGGACAACGGACACGATCAGGAATATCGACAAAATGTAGAATATCAGGATCCGCAATGTGACCGATACGGTCATTCGGCTAATGACCTTTGACGGTTCTTCGGATTCAGCCGCGGCGATGGTCGCAATTTCTGCGCCAACGAGGCTGAATATAGTTGACGTGGCTGCGGCCAGCACAACGCCCCAACCGTTGGGGACAAAACCGTCATGCGCAGTCAGATTGGCAAAGCTAGGACCGCTGCCTGAGGTGATACCAAAGGCCCAGGCTGCACAGAGCAGGATGAAGACGATGATGGCCGCGACCTTGATCGAGGAAAACCAGAATTCAAATTCGCCATAAGCACGCGCAGACATCAGGTTGACTGCGGTCAGCAACGCCATCAGCAAAATGCCGATGGCAAGTTCGGGTACCGCGGGAAACCAGCTGTGCAGGATTTGCGCGCCGGCAATTGCCTCGATCGCGACAACCACCACCCAGAAATACCAGTACAGCCAGCCGGACAGGAAGCCGGCGAGATGACCAAGGCCAGCGCGGGCAAAGTCCGGGAATGTCTGCACGCCTTCAATGGCCAGCGCCATTTCGGAGATCATGCGCATTACCAGAAGGATGATGAAACCGGCAATGGCGAAGGAAAGCACTGCGGCCGGGCCAGCCTGGCTTATCGTGGTGGATGAACCGACGAATAGCCCTGCCCCAATGATGCCACCAATGGCGATCATGGATACATGGCGTGACTTCAGGCTGCGGCTAAGCTCAGCTCCGCCGCTGATGTCGGTAGCAACGCTGGTTGCAATGTCGGTCATCTATTCCCCCCGAATAACGCAAATGTATTTGTCCATTGGCATCCGACGCTGCGGCGATTGCTGGCCGATCAACCGGTTTACGACGCCCCCACCTGCGAAGCGTCACTTGCCCTTCAAATGCTTGCCGAGCCATGCGAACACCGTCTGGTGCCACTGGATCGAATTTTTCGGCTTCAGCACCCAATGGTTTTCATCGGGGAACACCAGCAATTTGGATTCAACACCTTGCTGTTGCAACGCGGTAAAGGCGGCAAGCGACTGCGAATAAGGAATACGGTAATCCTTCTCGCCATGAATGACCAAAGTCGGGGTCTTCCATTTGGAGACATGGTTGACCGGATTCCACTTTTCGCCGTCGGTGCGCGTGGTCCAAGGCCCGCCATTGTCCCATTGGTCGAACCATAGTTCCTCGGTTTCATAGGCCATGGCGCGAAGGTCGAAAATTCCTGCATGGTTCACGAGGCATTTGAAACGGTCGGGCCAGTTGCCCGAAATCCAGTTCATCATATAACCACCATAAGAGCCGCCGAGCGCGCAGGCATTGGAGGTGTCGAGCTGCGTGTCTGCTTTGCCAACGGCAACCATGCCCTTCTGCAAATCTTCAAGCGGCCATCCGCCCCAGTTTTTGTTGATGCTATCGGTAAATTTCTGACCGTAACCTGTGCTGCCATGGAAATCGATCGTCACCACGGCATAGCCCTGCGATGCCATGACCGCTGGGTTCCAGCGATAGGACCAGCTGTTGTTGAACGTCCCCTGCGGCCCGCCATGGACAAGCAACAAGACGGGAAGCGTGCCTTTCGCGCCCTCTGGCTTGACGATCTGGCCATAAACGCGGTCGCCATTGGCGCCGGCAAAATCGAATTTCTGGTAATTGACCGGGTCAAGCGCGCCAAGCATGTCCGCATTGACGTTGGTCAGCTGCGTTGTCGCACCCTTGGCGTCCATATAAACCAAGTCGGAAGGTCCGGAGATGCTGTTGATGGCATAGACGATACCGCCATTTTTCAGCGGTATGGCTTCAGCAATGCTGCCACGTTCGGTGAGGCGCGTGACCTTACCCTTGAGGTCGACGCGGTATAGCGGTGTCTCCAAAACATCCTGCGCGGTCACCAGCAGGCTTTTGCTGTCCGTCGTCCAGGCGAGCGATGCGACCGAACGGTCCCATGCATCTGTAAGTGCCGTTACCTTGCCGCTTTTCAAATCCATCAATTTGACGACAAGCCGATCAGCTTCATAAGTCGCACGCGCCATGGAAGTCCATGCAAGCCATTTGCCATCCGGCGAGGCAGCAGGCGTTGTGTCCATACCGGCATTGTCTTTGGTGAAGTTGACGATCTCTTTTGACTTCAAGGATGCGCCATAGATATCAAGATTTGTGGACTTTGCCTCGTTCTTGTCCGCGACCCGTAAGGTGTAGACTATGCCGCTGCTGTCGGCGCTCCAGCTGATCTCTTCTCCACCGCCAAAGGGCTTGGATGGCGCGTCGCCGACCAGATTTCCGTCCATGGCGGTGCCCATTGTGCCAAGCTTGCCATCGGCCCCAAGCACCACGGTGAAGACACGGCTGTAATTGCCGGGTGTTTCCCATTGGTCCCAGTGGCGAGTCAGGAGCTGGTCATATTCGCGGCCAGTGCCGGGGCCTGGCTTCGATGTGTCGCCGTCCTTGGCGCAGCCAAATTCCATGCAATCGCGGGCAATGTCACCCCAAATGGCAAATTTCTGGCCATCGGGCGAGATTTTGAAGCCGCTGACGTCGGTCTTGAAATTGCTGGCCTGCGTGGCCGTCGCCGATGCAATGTCGTAACGCCAGATCTGGTCCGACCCGCTTTCGTTGCTGATATAGAAAATGCTTTTGCCGTCTGGCGCAAAGGCGGGGTCATGCTCATTCTTGTCAGCCTTGGACGCAAACATGACTGGTTGGGCATTTGGGACCCCCAGCTTGAGCATATACAGGTCGGTCTTGCCCTTGTTCGCATCGAGGTCCGTCTCGCGCAACTGATAGGCGATCAAGGTGCCGTCCGGTGAAGCCGCCACGGCCGAAAGCCGCTTCATCATGGCAAGGTCCGTCTCGGTCATCGGCCGGGCGATTGCTGGAACGGAAAATGCAGTGGAGCCTATAAAAGCGGCGATCAAAAGGGTTTTTGTCATATATCCAAGCTAATCGGCGTTACGCCTGCACGCAAGAAAATTGCACGTTGTCACAATATTGAGTTGCAAAACTTGCAACCATATTCTCAACTAATATAATTGAGTTTCTTGCTTCCGATACTATCTCTGCATCATCAACGAAAACATAAGGGATGCTTTCACAGGACGACCCGGCCTTTTGGCTGTGCGGCAAAGTGAAGGAATGAAACATGCAGAAACTGGCAAGCTTTATCGGCGCAATTGCGCTTAGCAGCCTGCTTTTCTCAGTCACAATGGTGTGATCTGAAAAAGGCGTAAAACGAACGGGCGGGTGTTTCCCCGCCCTTTTGTTTGTCCCGCACCTTCGTTTGTGCTGCGCCGCTCGAGGGCGTTAATGGACGACTTTTCCGTCCTTCATAACGTGAGCAATACTCTCCAATACACGTATATCTAAAATCGGATCGCCCTTGACCGCCACCAGATCGGCAAAACGCCCCGGTGCAACGCTGCCGATTTCGGCACTCTTCCCCAATAATTCTGCCGCGTGGATCGTTGCACTTTGAATGGCTTGCATTGGAGTCATGCCATAGCGGACCATATAGGCAAACTGCTTTGCGTTTTGCCCGTGTGGATAGACGCCGCTATCAGTGCCATAAGCTAGTTTGATCCCCATCTTTACCGCCTTGGTAAAACCGGCACGCTGGACATCGGTGGTCTCGCGATTCTTACGCAGATATTCGTCGGGCCATTTTTCGCGCGTGCCGATATCGTCGATATAGTCGCCATTGTAGATATCCATGACCAGATATGTGCCATTGGCCTTTGCCATCGCGAGCGCCTCATTATCGATCAGGCTGGCGTGCTCAATCGACCGTACGCCCGCGCGGATCGCATTTTTGATGCCGATTGCACCGTGGGCGTGCGCGGTAACGAACACATTTTTTGCTTTTGCAGTTTCAACGACGGCACGCAGTTGCGCTTCGCTCATTTCCGGCTCTCCGGGTTCAGTGCCGATTGCAAGCACGGCCCCAGTCGCGATAGTTTTGATAAAGTCAGCACCCTGATCGATTAAGAATGCTGTTTTTATTGCGGCATCCTCTGGCGTGGTTACGACGCCTAAGCGCATATCGGTGGGCAGCTCATCGTTTGGAACGACGCCATTCAATTCTCCGCCTCCCTTTGGGATGGTAATATAGGCACCCGCCACGACCATGCGTGGACCGGGCACATATCCTGCGTTTATCGCATCGCGCAAAGCAATGTCAGTTAGCCCGCGATAGGTGCCGACATCGCGGACTGTAGTAAAGCCGGCCTGCAGCGTGAGCCGGGCATTATACGCGCCAATCAACGCTGTTGCCGCAGGTGACGTTTTTAGCGGTAAGGCAATATCTGCGCTCTGTCCTGCGTCCGCCAAATGGGTGTGAAGGTCGATCAATCCCGGCAGAACCGTATATGCCGACCAGTCAACCCGCGATGCACCACTCGGCGTTGGACCGCAGGGCGCAACCTTGCTGATTTTTTCGCCGGTGATGCTGATGCAATGGCCGCTAAGCACGGTGTCTGCTTGCACGTCAATCAATTTGCCTGCCTCAACATATAAATCGGATGCGAGTAAAGGTGCAGATGAGATTGATAAGGCGGCAGCAGCAAACAAACGCAAATGAAGCTGCTGAGCCAAGGTCAGCATGTCAAATATTCGAATCCGAAAATGACCATCACCCTGAACATGTTTCAAGGTCTTGCCACTTCGCGCATTATCCTTTTTTGGTAATGCGTGTGATTTCCCGCTCGACCATTGCCTCGACAATTGGCGGCAAATGCGTGTCGAGCCAGTCTTTTAACATCGGACGCAGCAATTCCCGCGTTAGGCCCTCTAACGAAGTTTCGCCTGAGCGCACGATTTGCGGAGCAACGCCGGGTTCGGATAAAGTCTGCAAAGCCGAAAAGCTGTGCCGCAGACTTTGCGCCTTATTATCATCGAGCAGAACGTCGTGACCATCTGCATTTTGGTCTGCTTCGGTCAGCTCAAGGATTTCGTCCTGATTTTCATTGGATGATGCCGAACGTGCCGCGCGCTTACCCGCTGGACGGTTGCGATCATCATCAGCGATGATACGTTTAATCGAGGACAGGATCTCGTCCATTGAGGGTTCATTGCGACCGTCAGCCATATCTCGTCCTCTGCTGTCTTACTTACTGCCTTTTGCCATCGGCAGGAATCGGCTCTATTTCCGCTTTTTGGGCAGTTGTGTCAACGGTACGGGTCGATTTGGCAATTGGGTCAGGCTGCGAAGCCCAGTCGTTCCGAGCGCCTTCTACCTTCTCATACTCCGCCACGGGATCATATAGTGTCCCGCCCTCAAGCCCCAGGTCACGCGCCTCTGCCTTGCCCATTGCCGCAAGCAGGGTAAATCCAGCGACATAGGCATTGCGGCGAGCAGCAACGAGTTGAACCTTGCTGTTGAGCAATTCTTGCTCGGCATTGAGAATGTCGAGAATTGTACGGTTGCCAACGCCATTTTCGGCGCGCGTTCCTTCGAGCGACAGTTCGTTTGCAGACACAGCGCGTTCTGATGCGGAAATTACCTCAAGCGCCGCGCGCCAGCTTGCATAAGACGCGCGCGTCTGTGCAATCACTTCCCGCTCGGCGGCGATTTCCAATTCCTGTGCCTGGCCAAGACGCGCCTGCGCCTGCCGGATTTGTGCAGCCGGCTGTCCGCCCTGATACAGCGGCAAAGTTGCCCGCACGCCCGCTTGAGCATTCAGGGCGCTGTTGTCGGCTTGAAATCCGGGAATGTTCGAGGAAATAGAGCCAAGCGCATTGCTGTATGATGGCGAAGTGAAGACCGTCACCGTTGGCAGCCGAGAGGCATTTGCGGCACGACGGTCAAATCGCGCGGCCTCACGCGCTTCGCGCGCTGCGATCAGATCCGGATTACTTTCGAGCGCCACTGTTACTGCGCTATCGGGAGTCGCCGGCAAGTTAGGTAAGGGTGGCGGGGCCTGGAGCTCGCCTGGCTCGCGGCCAACCAGCTGGATGTAAATTTCTTTAGAGCGAATAAGGTTTGCGCGTGCGGTTTCCAGGTTACTGGTCGCAAGCGCAAGCCGCGCTTCCGATTGGGCAACGTCGGTGCGGGTAAGGTCACCAATTTCAAACCGGTCGCGCGTTGCATCCAGATTAACCGACAGAACGCCAAGCTGGGCGCGGTTTAAATCGACAATCGATTCATCGCGAATGACGTCCATATAGGCACCGACTACTGCTGAAAATATGGCACTTTCGGTGCCACGGAGGTTTGCAAATCCGGCTTCGACCCTGTTTTCGGCCGCACGCACGGCATTTCTAATTCCGCCGCCTGCATATATCGGCGCCGAGATCGTGCCGTTAATGTTTATGCCGCGCGCCTGAACGACCGATCCGCCACTGTCCTGAAGGACGTTTTCGACATAGGTCGGCTGCACACTTACATCCGGACGGCCATTTGCCTTAGCCAAGGGGACGCCTTCGTTCGTGGCGCGTTGTCCCGCGCGGGCTGCGGTCAAATTAGGGTTGGTGTCATAAGCCGACACCAAAGCATCACGCAGCGTGTCAGCCGCCGCCGGCGCGGCCAGTCCGGTTGATCCCAACAACGCAGCGACGAAGATTCCGCGAACGCTCAAAATACGAACTCCCGCTTATGGGCAAAGGCCGCAATGGGGGCAATCTCACTGTCGGCAAATGACTTCAACGCAACGTTTCCTTTGTGCACATAACCTTTGGCCAAGCGAGTCACTGCGCCTTCAATGACCCCTGTGACTACCCGCGCTCCTTCGGATGCAAATTGAAGAAGCGCGGCTGGCAGCTCTGCTGCCGCACCGTCGATAACGATGACGGAAAAGTGCTTGCCTGTTTGCGCGTCACCCAAATTGTCCGCATCAACGGTCGTCAAGTTGGCCACGCGCTGTTTTAATATTTCGGCAACATAGCCGCCAGCTTTTCCGACCAGCAACACGTCGTCATCTTGGCGTATCTCTGCTGCTTGAAGCAGCAAGGCGGTCGATACGGGGGGATTCAATACCGAGCCATCACTCAAGGTGACAGCGCGGTCCATATAGGCAGTGTCGCGGTGGCTAGCCGGCACATAATCCTCGCGTGCTATGCTGCCCATGGCGGCAACCACCCAGGCATCGGTGACGCCACTGGTGCGAAGCTGGCTGTCCACCATAGACCGCCGCATATGTTCGAAATTTAATACTTCCATCGGGATATTTCCATTAACCTGTTGGCCGTGTGGCACAACTGTATTGCAAACACAATACAGCCTTTGCTGCCGGTTCTAGCTAGCCTTACCGTTTACGCCAAGCTGGATTCAGACGAACGGCCTATTTCTAGATGCAAATAGCAACTTTTTCCATGGCTTGTGGCGGACAGGGCACATTGGACCGAATGGCACGCCAGATTGCCAGTTGCATTGATTTCGTCAAGCCGCTAATGGCGCGCCTTCACCACATAATGGCGTTGCTGTTCAGGCAGGTTGTTGTTTCGGGGCCCGATGGCGGAGTGGTGACGCAGAGGACTGCAAATCCTTGCACGCCGGTTCGATTCCGGCTCGGGCCTCCATTTTTTCAACATATGTAATGCGCGTCAAAGCCGTTGCTGCTTCTTGCGGTCCAGTTATGCTGTGGCATAAGGTTCTGATGACATCTAAACGCATATTCATGCTAGGCGCCACCGGAACGATTGGACGGGCGACCCGTGCTGCATTGTTAAGGCACGGTCACGAGCTCGTGTGCTTCACGCGTCAAGGCGCGAAAGTCGAAGACGAAAGCGCATGCCAATGGCGGTTTGGCGACGTGACTGATACTCGCGCATTGCAACGCGACGGCTTTCGCGGCGAGAAATTTGAAATTTTGCTGTCCTGCATGGCGTCGCGTACGGGCAGCGCCAAAGATGCCTGGGCTATTGATTATCAGGCCCAGTTGAATGCATTGGAATGCGCACGGTCGAGCGGTGTCACACATATGGTTTTGCTTTCGGCAATATGTGTGCAGCGGCCCAAACTCCCCTTTCAGCACGCAAAGCTCGCTTTTGAAGCAAAGTTGATTGCGTCAGGAATGGACTATAGCATCGTGCGCCCGACGGCGTTTTTCAAATCTCTGTCGGGCCAAATTCAACGCGTTCAGAGTGGCAAAGCATTTCTGCTGTTCGGTGATGGAAATTTGACCGCATGCAAACCGATAAGTGATGACGATCTTGCGGAATATCTTGCTGATACGGTCGACCTACCGGAGCGGCGCAACAGTATCCTCCCCATTGGCGGACCGGGGCCTGCAGTTACCCCGCGAGAGCAAGGCATGTTGCTGTTCTCGCTGCTGCAGCAGGAGCCGCGCTTTCGTCATGTTCCGGTCGCTTTAATGGACATGATAATTGGTTCGCTTACGGCTGTTGGAAAATTAGTACCCGCCGCAGCCGCCAAGGCAGAGCTTGCGCGCATTGGACGATATTATGCGACCGAATCCATGCTTCTTTGGGACCCCGTTTTGGGTGAATACACGGCCGATGCGACCCCATCCACTGGTCAAGAAACGCTGGCGCACCATTATACGCGCATATTGGCCGGGGAACGTTCTGCCGACCTTGGTGATCATGCCGTCTTCTGATCTGGGCAGCCTGTTCAAACCTATAGACTTTCCGGAATATTGTGCGAAAGTTCAAATATGAGTTTTACTGAGCATCCGCTACGCCGATGGGCTGTCGATGAAATGCGTTTACGCCGTTTTGCGCCAGTCAGTCCCCACTGCGAAATTTACCAGGTGGTTCGATTGATTGAGCCCGCCGAGCGCAGCGACGAAGACAGGTGGCTGATCAATTCGCGACCTGATTTTGACGATTGGACGCTTGCTGCGCGACATGGTTCGGGACACACCGCGGCAGGCATTTATTTTTTGTGGGAACGGCACACCGAAGCCAGCACATTAACGCTAATTTTTCCTGCCGACATCCCCGACCCTGTTCGGCATGACTATATTCAATGGCTCGAGAATTGGCCAGGTGGCGTTGTTCGGGCCACTCAGATCCGCGTTGTGCCGGATACCGCAAATATCGATTCTGACCTATTGGCGATCGGCATTTCTACCGACGAAATGGTATGTTGTGATATCAATGCCGGCATTCGGCTTTGGTCAGATTTCAGCATTCATGGGGATGGCTACGGGCGGTTGCTGATCACCGCAGGAAATGTCGGCGAAGGCGAGCGGGGCCGTATAATCCAACGCGTGCAGGAACTCGGCAACTACCGAAATCTTGCTCTCCTCGGGTTTCCCGTTGTACAAAAATATGGTCCCGAGCTTGATCAGCTTGAACATCGATTGTCGGATCATGCCAGGCGTGTTGCGTCGGCGGATGAGGATGACGAGATATTGCTCAATGACCTTGCTGCTATTTCTTCGGAACTCGAACTTATTCGTTCCGCAACGGGTTTCAGGCTAAGTGCGACAGCAGCATATGCCGAGGTCGCTGCTGACCGACTTGCGGCGCTTGACGTTCAACCGATACTTAACTTTCAAAGCCTGACCGATTTTACCGAACGGCGGTTGGTCCCCGCATCTCGCACCTGTTCTGTTTTCCGTAAACGGCTGGGCGATATTGCCGAGCGCATATCGGGCGTGATGCACACACTTGATGTGCGCATTGACAGCCGTATCAAGGCGCAAAATCTTGGGCTGATGCGATCGATGGAACGGTCGACGCAGCTTCAGCTTCGCCTCCAAACCTTAGTTGAGGGGCTCTCGGTCATTGCCGCTGCGTATTATCTCGTCGGCTTAATTTCCTATATGACCAAGGGCGCCGCGGCGGTTCAAACTGGCTATGCCCCAGACATGTTTGTAGGTGCCATAACGCTGCCAGTAGTGTTGTTAATTTATTTGTTTGTAAATCGTCTCCGTCACAAGGTGATGAAAGAGACTGGCGAGGAAAATTCCCGTATTGAAAAGCGCTGATCGGACTGCACTATGCGCTTTCCATGGGAAGTTTTGTGGGCTAAACCCACCGTGAGTTGAGTGAGTAAGAATTTGGCTATTTGGCCAATGAAGACGCGATAGGAGAATATATGGTCAAGACAAAAGCAATAGCTGGCTTGGTGGCGTTATCTGCAATGGTTGCCGCCTGTTCTGGCGGTGGTTCGGAAAGCGAATCTGAGAAAACAGCACAGGCAGCGCCTGCTGCAGCCCCGGCCGCTGCACCAGCAGCAGCCCCGGCCCCTGCGGCACCCGCGGGCCCACCGGCAGCAACCGATGTTGCAACGCTTGATGGTACTACTTTTGCAAGCTTTACCGGGAATGCCGCCAACGGCAAATTGGTGTTTGCACAATGCCGGACCTGCCACGTCACAGATGCTGGCGTGAACAAGACCGGGCCATCATTGAATGGCCTCATCGGACGTAAATCTGGATCGGTTCCCGGCTTTGCTTATTCGGCTGCTAACGCAGGAAGTGGCATCACTTGGACCAAGGAAAAATTGTTCCAATATCTGGAAAAGCCACAGCGCGTAATTCCACAAACGAAAATGATCTTCGCCGGTCTGCCAGATGCGCAGAAGCGTGCAGATGTCATTGCCTATCTGGAAACACCGAGCTGACGTTTAAATCCCATCTGATATAAAAAAGGCCGGGTAATTCCCGGCCTTTTTTTGTTTTGTGCTTAAGCCGTGTATCAGGCAGCGACGTCGCGCCGCGCAAGTTCGCAATGCGACCAGATTTCGCTAAGCGCGCGCAACAGGCGGTCAATGTCATCATCGCTGTGGACAGGTGATGGCGTAATCCGCAACCTTTCGGCGCCACGTGGCACGGTTGGGTAATTGATTGGCTGCACATAAATGCCATGATTATCCATCAGCCAGTCACTGATAAATTTGCACTTGTGCGCGTCACCCACCATCACCGGAATGATGTGGCTTGGGTTTGGAATATGCGGAATGCCCATCCGGTCTAGAGCACCACGCACCTTGGCAACGCGGTCCTGATGGCGTTCGCGCTCCGAATTGCTGGCCTTCAGATGCTTGATGCTGGCGCAGGCGCCTGCAGCGACAGCAGGCGGCAGCGCAGTTGAAAAGATGAACCCGCTGGCAAAGGTCCGCACGAAGTCGCACAGATCACGTGATGCGGCAATGTAGCCACCCATCACGCCATAGGCCTTGCCAAGCGTGCCTTCGATAACCGTAATCCGGTCCATGAGGCCTTCGCGTTCTGCGACCCCGCCGCCGCGCGGGCCATAAAGCCCGACGCCATGCACTTCGTCGATATAGCTCATCGCATTATGCTTTTCGCAAACGTCGAGAATTTCGGCGATAGGTGCGATATCGCCGTCCATTGAATAGACGCTTTCAAACGCCACCAGCTTTGGACGGTCACGGTCTAGGGCGGCAAGTTTGCGGTCGAGATCTTCTGGCGAGTTGTGGTTGAAAACGACCCGTTCAGCGCGGCTGTGACGAATGCCCTCAATCATCGACGCGTGGTTCAGCGCATCGGAGAAAACGACGCAATCAGGAATTTTTGCCGCCAAGGTTCCAAGAGCTGCCCAGTTGGAAACATAGCCCGAGGTAAAGAGCAGCGCGTCTTCCTTATTGTGCAAATCAGCCAGTTCGCTTTCGAGCAAAACATGGTGATGGTTCGTACCCGAAATGTTGCGCGTGCCACCGGCGCCAGCACCGCATTCGTCCAGAACCTTGTGCATCGCGCCAAGTACTTTTGGATGCTGCCCCATGCCGAGATAATCGTTCGAGCACCAAACGGTGACCTTGCTGGTTTCACCGTTGATATAGCGCGTGGCATGCGGGAATGATCCGGCCGTACGCTCAATTTCGGTAAACACGCGGTAGCGCCCTTCTTCGCGGACGGCGGCCAGTTCGTTACCGAAAAATGCCTCGTAGTTCATGCCCTCACTCCCTCATCATACGATTTTTTTGTTGTTCTTATTTTCAAGCGCCCAACTCCATAATGCGGAATCGCGAAACGGAATGGCGAGAAAAATATGTTCAAGTGCGGCCAGCAGACACAAGCAACACAAAAGGCTTGCTTGCACCACCTCGTTAGGCCGCCCCGCGCTGATAGCCTGATTCACCAGATAGGCGCTGAGGCCGATGATCAACGCAATGGAGACCAGCAGCATGACATTGAGACGCTTTGGCCCGAAATAGCTTTTTAGATAGCCCAAATGCAGGGGCAACAACTCGTCGCTCATATTGGGCACGCCCCAATAGATGTTGAGCTTTGACGACAGGCGGAAAACCAACAGCAGCGCAAACGCATAAGCGCCCGTCGGATTGGCGGTGACGGTGCTAAGTGACAGCAGCAAGGCTGCGGTCATCGCGAGCGCGATTTCATGGTGGATGAGCGCCATTGTTGCCAGTGAGAAACGCTGCCAGCCTTTGGCGCCGTTTGGACATACATCGCGGTGCGTGCCGGCAACCGCGCCTGTCAGAAAGCTGATTTCGTGCCAGCTCCATATCAAGAGGCCGCCAACGAACGAGGCGTAAGTTGCCCACACCGCTGTGGAATGGCTGGTGAACACCAGCAATGCGAGGCCAAGCGATGCACAGACACCGGCAATAAATACTGCCCGGCCAAAGGACTGCCGAAGCCGGTGGTTCAGCATGGCCACAAGCCCGGTGCTGAAGAACCACAAAGCAATCACAACGGTGAATGGCAGAACGAGGCTTGTTGCCGTTACCATGCAGGCGAAAGCCGGATCTGGGCAGGCAATTCGTTCACGCGTGGGCGCATGAAATACATCCGGCCAAATGCGAGACCTGCCTTGGCCATGCCAGCATAGCGACCAATAAAGCCACTGATGCCGCCGCGTACTTTGGCGTCCTCCATGCTAACCGATGCCAAACGCAGTTCTTCCAAAGCCTTGCGGAAACGCAAATCGTCGGTGTCGATTTCAATTGGAAAAACTTGCTTGCTGATCTGCGTGCAAATCTCGAAAACCTCATATCCATATTCTGCAGGATGCACACCGAGCGCTTTGTGGAATACGGGACGGTTGTGGTCGCGCACATACATGGTGGCATAGACCGACAACAGGAAGAAGCGGATCCATAGTTTGTTTGCGCCCTGCAACAGCTTGGGGTCAGCACGCAGCAACAAGGCAAAGGCTTCACCATGGCGGAATTCGTCATTGCACCATTCTTCGAACCAGTCGAAAATCGGGTGGAACTTGTTCTCCGGATTGCGCGCGAGATGGCGGAATATCGTAATATACCGCGCATAGCCGATCTTTTCTGACAGATAGACCGCGTAGAAAATGAACTTGGGTTTGAAGAAGGTATATTTCTTTGTCTTGGTCAGGAAGCTTAGATCAATACCAATGCCCGAACCTTTCAAGGTTTCATTGATAAAGCCAGCATGGCGGCTTTCGTCGCGGGCGAGCAGCTTGAAAAGCCGCTTGATGTCCGGGTTTTTTGTCCGCCGCGCGATCTCCGCATAAAGTATGCAGCCGGAAAATTCCGAGGTCAGCGAGCTGGCGAGGAAATCGATGAATTCGGCCTGCAACTCAGACTCCAATGCTTCGATCACACCATCAAAGGCATTAGTTTTTTTGAAGTGGCGCTTATTTGGGTCGCCCTCCATCTCTTCCATCAAGCCTTCCCAGTCGTCGCGGACTAAGGAGACATCGATTTTGTCCATTGCATCATAGTCGGTCGTATAGAAGCGCGGCGCGAGGACGGTGTCGGATCGGGCGATGGCCATCGTGTCGTGGTCGGCGACGATAGGTTTGGCAAAATTGGCCGGCGCGTTCATTACAACCTCCCTGCTGTAAAACTGACTTCATATAATTCGGCGAGCTCAAAGTGGCCCGCAAATCGCGTCCATGCGCGGCGCAGCAAACCTGCTTTGCGCACGGTCGCATGGCGATGCAAAACGATGCTCTCGCCAAACCCAACCGTGATAGGGGCACCATGCACCCGTACCCGGTCGCCGGGCTCAATCTCTATCCCGCCATCCAGTTTGACATGCGCGTGAAAATGCGCGGCGCTTTGTTCGACTTCAATGCGGCATGGCGTGTCAAAGGTTTCGGAGGACAGGAGTCTCGTCATGATTTGGGTGCTTCCAACATATCGGCAAAACTTTTTGTGTGATCGGGGCCAAAGCCATAAATTTCTGCATCACGGCCAGTTGCAGGG
Source organism: Sphingorhabdus sp. (assembly GCF_046596595.1). Lineage (GTDB taxonomy): Bacteria > Pseudomonadota > Alphaproteobacteria > Sphingomonadales > Sphingomonadaceae > Sphingorhabdus_B. The sequence continues at coordinate 59,233 of NZ_JBKJMB010000116.1, read as the reverse complement.
TCGAGCAATGACAGTGCGCCATTTTCCCACCGAACAAGTTTGAATGCCGGTTCAGAACCAACGCCAGCTGCCTTCCGGGCTTTCGCCATACGGCGCATCGTTGCCCGCAAGAACCCGCCTTGGCCAAACGCGATGACGGTAACGGTCTCGCCGCTGAGGGCGTCGCGGACGACCACCGCTCCATCGGACCGGTCGGCAAAGTGTAACAAACGTTCCTGAGCCGGCATGACCTGCGCTGCAGCGCGGGTAAGAGATGGATCAGCTGCGCGCGGGATAAAGCCAAAACGCACTGCGCCAGTGAGCGCAATGACGAACAGCAGCAGGATGGCAGCGCCAATCAACGCACCGCGCGGCACGGTTGGGTCATGATGGACGGCTTGGCTCATGCTGGTGCTCCCATCAAGGGTATGTCGCGGCTGGGTTGTGGCTTTGCTTCAACCGGGGCAACCGGTTGTACTGCTTGCGTTGCCTTGAGAAGCAATGCCGCAAAAGCCCGCGCATCCGGAATGGCGCGCAAGGTAGGTTGCGGCGTTACGAAGCGCAGCGACCTGGCATGTGGCCAAAGCATGATGTAGCCAAGGCGCGGTGCACCATTGAGGTTGAGGACGATGTTGCCATGACCCGATGGAAGCATTTTAAGGTTGGCGGCACGAATTTCTGACAAGGGCAAATTGATGCACTTGTTGAGCGCAACACCAATCCGCAGAACCAGCCGCTTGTTGGTCAAGGTATAAACGGTTGTCCGTCCTACGCCCCATGCAAACAAAGTGAATAGCCCAACAACGCAAACGCCCAATGCTGATACGGCGAGCGCGGATTTCGCATCATTATGGGTCGCAAGCCAAATAGCAATTGCAGCAAAGTAAGCGACCGAGAGGCGGATGTGCAATGCAGTCATCGCCATATTTTTCCAGTCAGGACCTGACTGCCACAGGATATGTTCGTCCTGTGGCAATACACCTGGAAGGCCCCGGGTTGGCTCATGTGAATATTCGCTCATATCAGGGGTTCCTGCCGTGCTCTGTTGGCGTAAAGGTAGCCACCACCGAAATAGGCCATGACCCGCTCTTCCTCGTAGAGGGTAATTTGGCCCGCGGTTCCGGGTACTGGCGCAGCCGCAAAATCGGCGGCATTAAGGGCATCGATGACGACCTGACCTTTCTTGCGCTGCACCTTGGCCATGCCCATTGGTGCAAGCACCTTGTTTGTGCCTGTGTCGACTTCCAGATAGCGGATGACATGTTCGGCGCGATCAACCCAGATATCGGTGATTGTGCCAGCAACCGCACCATCGGCGCCAATGGCCGTCATTCCACGTGGATCAGGGTCGCGGGTATCAATCGAGATATGCTCAGCCGTGCCAATTGGTACGATCCGGTTGCGGCCTTCACCGTCCAGATCAGTATGCTTTGCGCGATTGGCCCAAGCTGCCGGCCCTATGCCGTCAACAAGTGGATTGCCAGTTGGATAATAAGGTGCGCCTGGTGAACGGAACGTCCGCGCTGCTGCGATATCGACCGGTTCGCGTCCATGTGCTGGGGCCGAAAGGGTGTCACGACCAAATGGCATATGGAACAGTTTTGGAGCAGCAGTCGAAAGAATGCCCCCCGACGAATCTACGCGCCCCGTGACCTCATCTTCTAACGGATAGCCCTCGCGGCGGTCTTCGCGGCGCAGGTATACCATGAGCGCGAGGAAGAATAGCACGAATGCCGCAAATACCAGTTGAGCCACATCAATTGAGCCTACAATTTTCATGTCATCCATCATACGTCCTCCTCATATTTCCCGGTTCACGTGGGAAATTCCGTCAATTCAAAGCGTTCACTTATTTTATTCTTGTTTTGCAGATGCAGCCCAATGACTGGACCGAGTACCACTAATGTCACCAGCAAAAGCATTATTTCAGCAGCATATACCGCACCATACCCGGTTGCACGGTCTGCAAGTGTAGCGCCCATATTGTCGTGCAAGGCGAATGTAGCCATGCCATCGCGCAACAATCCGCCAATCGCTATCCCTGCGCCTGCGCAGCTCGCTTGCACCGCGCCCCAGGCACCAAGCGCCAATCCAGCGCTATCCTTTTGGGCAAGACCCATGGCCGCAATCATCGTGCCGACAGAGAACAATCCTGTGCCAAAGCCGATCGTGGTAGCACCGGCAAAAAGCAGTGGCACCGATGATATCGGCGCGGCGAATAATACCATGAAAAATGCAGCGATACCAGCAACTGCGCCAAATCCTGCAAGGCGGAGCGGGTCCGAGCCGGAAGACAGCCGCTTTCCGCTGAACGCAAAGGCGACGAGCGCCCCGAGCGCCCATGCACCTGTCAGGGCTGTCGTAGAGCCGACCGAAAGGCCCAGTATTTCCCCGCCATACGGCTCAAGCAAAGCATCTTGCATGGCAAAGGCCATGGCGCCAAGGCCAATGGCCAGAAGCAATCTCTTGGCATTGGGCTGGGCAGTAAAAGATGCCCATATTTCGCTAAAAGCTGGACCGGTCGAAGTCGATGTTGTGAAGCTGCGATTGCGGGCCTCTTGTTTCCACAAAGCGATGATGTTGAGGCCCATGGTAAGCGCCGCTGCGCCTTGAATGATCTGAACGAGCCGCGTCGCGGTGAAATCGATGAGCAAATTGCCAATCGTGAAGGCCGCGAGCATCATGCCAACGAGCAGCATGACATAAAGCAAGGCAACAACGCGTGGACGCTTGTCTTCCGGGGCAATGTCGGTTGCCAGCGCAAGGCCAGCGGTTTGCGTAACGTGCATGCCTGCGCCCGTCATCAGGAATGACAGACAGGCGGCGGCAACGCCAAAGGCAAAGGTATCGGGACGAGTAATGAGGATGAGCGAAAAGGGCATGATTGCAAGCCCGCCAAACTGACCAAGCGTGCCAAACCAGATATACGGCACCCGCCGCCAGCCAAGCACCGAACGATGAGTGTCCGACTTATGGCCGATCAAAGCACGGAAAGGCGCGACCAAAAGGGGAATGGCAATCATTAATGCCACGATCCACGCGGGTGTTTTCAACTCGACAATGAGGACGCGATTCAATGTACCGTTCAACAGCACAGCAGCAATGCCAACACTCACCTGAAACAATGCAAGCCGCAGCAGCCGGCCCAAAGGAAGCTCGGTGCTTGCAGCGTCAGCAAATGGCAAAAACCGTGTTCCCACGGCTTGCCAAAAAGTCACTGCTGACGGCTTCTGTTTCATCAGCGGCTAATTCCCATTGCTTGCGATTTGTAGAAGCCGCGTGATACCCGCTGCGTGAAATCGATTTTCCACTCAGGCAAAGCAAGCGCGATATCTTGAGTAAGGCGTGCTTCGGACACGGGGAGGATCGCTGGTGAACGGTCGCCGCGCGGGAAGGCTTTCCCGACAAAGTGCATCGTACGCAGCAACGGCGTGCCGGGCGCAAAAGTGAAAACAACATGCGAAGCGCGTTGTGACCAGGCTTTCAGCACGCCGATGATGTCATTTTCATCATAATGAATCAGCGAGTCCATCGCGACGACATGGTCGAAAACGCCCAGATTATGGCTGCGCATATCACCGACGCGCCAGTCGATAGCCAAGTGACTTGGCGTGCGTTTTTGCGCGATCTCGACCAGGCCATGCGAAACGTCAATGGCGACAACTTCGGCCCCGCGTTGCGCTGCGATCATGGCGAGCGCGCCTGTTCCGCAACCTGCATCCAGCAAACGCATGCCGTGCATATCCGTTGGCAAGGTCGACAAAAGAAGTTCCCGCATAGTGTCGCGCCCCGCCCGCACGGTGGCGCGGATTCCGCTGACCGGAACGTCAGAGGTCAGATCCTCCCACGCCTTTCGCGCTGTCTTGTCGAAATAGGTTTCGAGCTTGGTTCGGCTCTGCTGATAGCTGGTCGAGGCGAGGCTGCTGTCCATCATTCAAATCCCAGAAAATCGAAAATGTCACGGTCCTTCATTGGGCGGGCTTCCTGATAATCGACGCCGTCCCAAAGCTTTTGCGCAAGATCCATATATTCCTGGCAAGCGGCATCGACTTCGGGCGTGCTGTCCATTTCGAACAAGGTGCACTTTTTCAGGCGCGACCTACGAATGGCATCAAGGTCGGCAAAATGCGCAAGACGCTTCATGCCAATTTCATTTGCGAACCGGTCGATTTCGTCAGTGGCTTTCGAACGGTTGGCAACAACGCCCGCCAAGCGCACATTATAATTTTTCGCCTTCGCGTTGATGGCGGCAACGATGCGGTTCATTGCAAAGATGCTGTCAAAGTCATTGGCGGCCACGACAATTGCTGCATCAGCATGTTGTAATGGCGCCGCAAATCCGCCGCAGACGACGTCACCCAAGACGTCAAAGATCACAACATCGCGATCTTCAAGCAGATGGTGCTGCTTGAGGAGCTTTACAGTCTGGCCAACGACATAGCCGCCACAGCCCGTTCCGGCAGGCGGGCCGCCAGCCTCAACACACATCACGCCATTGTAGCCCTCGAACATATAATCTTCGGGGCGAAGCTCTTCACTGTGGAAGTCCACGGTTTCCAGAACGTCAATGACGGTCGGCATCATCTTTTTCGTCAGCGTGAATGTCGAGTCATGCTTGGGATCGCAGCCGATTTGCAGGACGCGGTGGCCAAGCTTTGAAAAGGCAGCCGAGAGGTTCGACGACGTTGTCGATTTGCCGATGCCTCCCTTGCCATAAACTGCGAAAACCTTGGCGCTGGTAATCTTGTCGCTTGGGTCCAGAGCGACTTGAACGCTGCCTTCGCCATCGGGTGGAGCTGTATCCAAAAGATTAAGTGTCATATCTGTACTCCAGTCATTCTGCTGCGACCAGGCCTTCGAGCCGGTCTTCCAAGTCGTTGCTGGCGGCTTTCAGGCGCGCCAGTGTATCTGCATCGGGTGTCCACAAATTGCGTTCGCATGCTTCGAGCAGCCGATCTGCAACGCGGGCGGATGATTTCGGGTTGAGGTCCGAAAGGCGCGCACGCATTTCGGGGTCAAGGACAAATGTTTCACTGATTTGCTGATAGACCCACGGTGAAACCGTACCTGTAGTCGCAGACCAACCCATTGTGTTGGTCACGTGCAGTTCAAGGTAACGCACACCTTCAAAGCCATGCTTCAACATGCCCTCATACCATTTTGGATTCAGCATGCGGGTCCGTGTTTCAAGGTCGATTTGCTCGCCCAGCGTGCGAATCTTTGTGTCGCCCTGTGTTGCGTCCACCACATAGATTGGGCTTGCCTTGCCACGTGCCTTTTCAATGGCTTTGCTCATACCGCCCAGACCATCGACATAATGGTCGATGTCGGTGACGCCGGCTTCGACTGATTCGAGATTTTGGTAGGACAGTTCAACGCCAGCCAATTCTGTTTCGAATAAAGCGCGGTGCTGTACCGGTGCACCGCTGCGGCCGTAAGCAAAGCCTTTTTTAGCTTCGAACATATTGGCGAGCTCTTCAGGGTCAGTCCAGGTGCCGCCATCGATCATCATATTGACGTTTGCACCATAAGCGCCCTGCGCGTTGGAGAAGACCCGCAACGCGGCGGTTTCAAGATCGCATCCATGCTGCTCCTGGTGCGCAAGGCTGTGCTTGCGGACGAAATTGTATTCAGCTGGCTCATCGGCCATTGTTGCAAGATAGGTCGCGTCTGCGATCATCCGGGTTTGCAATGGCAATAGGTCACGGAAAATGCCCGACATCGTCACGACGACATCGATCCGTGGACGGCCAAGCTCTTCCAGCGGGATCAGCTCGGCACCGGCAAGCCGGCCATAATCGTCGAAGCGTGGACGCGCACCCAATAAGGCTAGAACTTGTGCAACCTGCGTACCTTCGCTCTTCAGATTGTCGGTGCCCCAAAGCACCATCGCTACGGTTTCGGGGAGCTTTCCGCCGTCAGCCATGTGGCGCGCCAGAAGCTGGTCAGCTTGCGACCGACCCTGAATGCAGGCAAATGTGCTCGGAATGCGGAAAGGGTCGAAACCATGAATGTTGCGGCCGGTGGGCAGCACATCAGGATTTTTGAGGATGTCGCCGCCAGGAGCTGGTTGTACATAAGCTCCGTCCAATGCGCGCATCAATGCGCCAAGCTCGTCGTTGGAATCGATTTTCGCTTCGATTACGGAACGTTCGACATCAGGTGATGCGCCTGCCATGGCATCGACGAGGCCTTCGCGATCCTCTGGTGTCATTTTGCCGCCAAACACGTGCAGGCCGTGCGGGATCAACTCGCGCTCGATCTCGTACAAGCGGCCAGCGAGATCGTTAAGGTCACCAGCTTCAATATCAAGCGTGGCGCATTGGTCGCGGATGAGGAGTTCAAGGTCGCGGCGTTCGTCGCTATCATCTGAGATGGACCGATAGCGCTCCAGAAACGATTTGAGATCCGTAAAGCCTTTGTACAAGCCAGCCTCGGCTAGCGGGGGTGTCAGATAGCTCACCAAAGTGGCACCCGAACGGCGTTTTGCAATGATGCCTTCCGAGGGGTTGTTCGATGCATAGAGATAGAAATTGGGCAAATCGCCAATCAGGCGGTCAGGCCAGCAATCGCCACTCATCCCGGCTTGCTTGCCGGGCATGAACTCAAGCGCGCCATGGGTGCCAAAGTGCAAGGCGGCATTGGCGCCGAAATCTTCGCGGATATAACGATAAAAGGCTGAGAAGGCGTGCGTTGGGGTGAAGCCGCCTTCGAAAAGCAACCGCATCGGGTCGCCTTCATAACCAAAGGCGGGTTGAACACCAACAAACAAATTTCCAAAATGTGCGCCGAGCACGTGGATGGACTGACCATCGCTTTGCTGGCGGCCCGGAGCTGGACCCCACTGCGCCTCGATCTGGGGCAGATATTTTTCGCGGCGTACATGGTCATCGGCGCTGATGCGGGCGGCGACATTGGCGTCTGCACCAAATTGCGCGGCGTTGCCGTGCAATAGCGCATCACGCAGTGCATCGACGCTGGTGGGGACCTCTACTGCATAGCCATCGTCGTGCATGCGCTGCATCGTTGCATGAAGCGATTCGAACACTGCGAGGTGGGCGGCGGTTCCGGTTGCACCGGCGTTTGGCGGAAAGTTGAACAATACGATCGCGACTTTGCGTGCGGCCTTTTCGGACCGGCGCATCCGGATCAAAGCGGTGACTCGCGATGCGAGTGCCGCCGCCCTTTCAGGGCAGCTTTGCATTGCGCGGACATTGTCGGTTACGGAAAACTTGCAATTGCGGTGGCAACCGGTGCAGCCTTCTGGTGAGCCGTCAGACCGACCACCAAATACGCTTGGGGCGATGGCGCCATCAAGCTCGGGGATCGCCATCATCATTGTGGTTTCAAGCGGCAAAAGCCCCATTTTGCCTGCGCCCCATTGCTCCAATGTCTGGAACTCGATGGGGTGCGCTGCGATATATGGCACGTTCAAACGGGTTAGCGTTTCAACGGCTGCATCAACGTCATTATAGGCAGGTCCGCCGACAAGCGAGAAGCCGGTAAGATTGATGATTGCGTCGACAATCGCAACGCCATCCTTGACGAAATAGGCGTCAATAGCCGGGCGAGAATCCAACCCACTGGCAAAGGCCGGGATAACCTTGAGACCTTGTGCTTCCAAGGTTTCGATCATGCCGTCATAATGGCCGGTATCTTTGCCAAGCAGATAGGAGCGCAGCATAAGCAACCCAACAGTGCCTACAGGGCTTTTCACCGACGGCAACAAGGTTGCGTCAGCGGTTAGACGCGCTGGCATGTCGGGATGATAGACGCCGACTTCCGGATATTCGCGCGGTGCATGGGCAGGCAGATGCCCTTTCAGCGCTGCCCGGTCACCCGCAGCATAACGGTCAATCAAGCCGCGGATCATATCAACGACATTGTCGTCCGAACCCGACAGCCAATATTGCAGCGTTAGAAAATACTGCCGGACATCCTGTGCTGGTCCGGGAATGAAACGCAGGATCTTGGGTAAGCGGCGCAGCATTTTCATCTGGCCCGCACCTGAGCTGCCGCCTGGCTTGCCTGAACCGCGCAGCTTCTTAAGCAACGCCAGCGGACCCTTGGCTGGCTTGTCCATGCTGTAATTGCCGAGACGCGTTAGTTTTACAATGTCGCCAGCCGACATGATGCCGACAATTGCATCGCACGCCTCACGTCGCGCGAGCAATGCTGGGTGAATGGCGCGGACATGGTCGTCGAGGAACAGCATGGTCGCAATGATAATGTCAGCGCGTGCGATGTCGGCCTGCGCGCGTTCCAGCACCTTTGGGTCGCGATCCCAGTCCGATGCGGCATAGAAACCGATGCTTACATTATCACGCGCCAAATCGTGATTTGCGCGTTCCACCGAAGCGGCCAAATGGTTGTCGAGCGTGATGATGACGACACGGACGCTGGGTTTGGCATTATCGCGCATAATGTGCCTTTGCCTCGTACAAAGTGGTCAGTTCGATGGTCACCACGCCATTTTCAGCGGCGAACACTTCGGTGTTGCGGCGGGCTTTGCCGCGGACGAAAAAAGGAATTTTCTTAAGTTCGCGGCTCGCTTCGTCGCTCCAGATGGCTTCGCTGCCTTCTGCCGACACTGACGGCGCGGCCTGTTCTTGCGGCGCCGAATGGCCCGGGCCCAAATGCGATGCGCCCGCACCGTCATGAAATTCAAAATCGTCGCGGAACATCGTCAGCAAATGTTCCTCAAGCCCCATCACTAAAGGATGGACCCAGCTATCAAAAATGACATTTGCGCCTTCGAAGCCCATTTGCGGCGAGAAACGCGCTGGAAAATCCTGCACATGCACTGGCGATGAAATGACGGTGCAGGGGATAGAAAAACGCTTGGCAATATGGCGTTCCATTTGCGTGCCAAGGACCAGCTCGGGTTGCGCTTCCTGAATAGCCTTTTCAACCTCAAGATGGTCGTCGGTAATGAGCGGCTCTAGTCCGTATAGCTTTGCCGCAGCGCGTACATCGCGTGCATATTCGCGGTTGTAGCAGCCAAGGCCAACAACCTTGAAACCAAGTTCTTCACTGGCAATCCGCGCCGCCGCAACCGCATGGGTGCCATCACCAAAGATGAAGACGCGCTTGCCAGTGAGGTAATTGGAATCAATCGACCGGCTCCACCATGACAGCCGGGAAAGCCCTTCACGCAGCATGGGTTCGGGATCGACGTTGGCGAGGCCAGCGACTTCACGGATGAAATCCTGCGTTGCGCCAACGCCAATGGGTACAGTCCGCACGGTAGGTTGGCGGAATTCGCGGGCAAGATAATCGGCGGCCAGATCACCCGTTTCGGGATAGAGCACGATGTTGAAATCGGCTTCGCCCAGACGCGCAATATCGGCGACATTTGCGCCCAACGGGGCGACGACGTTTATGTCGATGCCGAGACTATTTAGCAGGCCTGTAATTTCAATGATGTCGTCGCGGTGGCGGAAACCCAATGCCGTTGGTCCAAGCAAGTTCACCAAGGGGCGGCGGTTTTCGCGGTCTGAAGGGCGGCGGTTCTTGTCGACCAGGTGCCGGACGATCTGGTAAAAGGTTTCTGCCGCGCCCCAATGCTCTTTGCGCTGGTAGCTTGGAAGCTCAAGCGGGATCACCGGGATAGGCAGGCCCATTTTTTCGATGAGGCCGGCTGGGTCGTCCTGGATAAGTTCGGCGGTGCACGATGCACCCACGATCATGGCATCTGGCTTGAACCGTTCGATGATATCCATCGCGGCGGTTTGAAACAGTTGCGATGTGTCCTTGCCAAGGTCACGTGCTTGAAACGTCGTGTATGTCACTGGAGGGCGCTTGTCGCGGCGTTCAATCATTGTGAACAGCAGGTCCGCGTAAGTGTCGCCTTGCGGTGCGTGGAGCAGATAATGCACACCTTCCATTGCGGTTGCGACTCGCATTGCGCCGACATGTGGTGGGCCTTCATATGTCCAGACGGAAAGTTGCATCGCCTAAACCCTCAACACGTCGCGGCGGCGCAATGGCCGCGCAAAAAGTTCTGCAAGATCGCCCGCCTGGTCAAAACCATGGATAGGTGAGAATACCAACTCAATGGCCCATTTGGTCGACAGGCCTTCCGCCTCAAGCGGATTGGCAAGTCCAAGGCCGCAGACGGTTAGGTCGGGCCGGGCAGCGCGGACGCGGTCAAGTTGCCGGTCAACATCCTGACCTTCACTGAGCATGACGCCAGCGGGCAAGGCGGCGAGTTCCTGCGCAAGATGTGTGCGATGCAGATAGGGTGTGCCAACCTCAATCAGTCGCATGCCGAGTTCATTGGCCAGAAAGCGCGCAAGCGGCACCTCAAGTTGCGAATCCGGCATGAAGAAGATGGACCGGCCAGCGAGACGCGCACGTTGATGTGCCAAAGCGGTTGTCGCCCGCTCTTGATAGGGATGAAGCACGGCATCGAAATGCGCATCGGCAACGCCAAACGCTGTGGCCGCAGCGTGCAGCCAATTGGTGGTACCTTCGACGCCAAAGGGGAACAATGCATCGAGGCGAGTCGCACCGCGCGCCTCAAGTGCGCGTCCAGTATCCCCCAAAAATGGCTGGGCGAGCAGGAACACCGTGTTCGGACCAATTCCGGGAAGGTTGGCCACGGTGCGTTCGGGCAGACTGGCGACATTGGAAATCCCCAATTCCGCAAACAAGCGGCGGAACTGGTCTTCGACAATATCAGGTAACGACCCTACGATAATCAGGTTTGAAGGCGTCCCTTCGTCCAGCATGGGCATGATTGGGACCAACGATGCAAGGCACGCGTCCTCGCCTTCGGTAAAGGTGGTTTCAATGCCGCTGCCGGAATAATTCAATATGCGCACATGGGGGCTGTGCTTTGCGCCAAGACGCTGGGCTGCCTTGGAAAGGTCAAGCTTGATAACCTCTGAAGGGCAGCTGCCTACGAGGAACAATGATTTGATCTCCGGGCGGCGCGCTAACAACTGGTCTACAATGCGGTCGAGCTCAACATTGGCGTCTGCCAGGCCGGCAAGGTCGCGCTCTTCCATGATGGCAGTCGCGAAACGCGGCTCGGCAAAAATCATGACACCTGCGGCGGATTGCAAAAGATGGGCGCAGGTGCGCGATCCGACAACGAGGAAAAATGCGTCCTGCATTTTGCGGTGCAGCCAGATAATGCCTGTGAGCCCACAGAACACCTCGCGCTGTCCGCGTTCCTTTAAAACCGGCGCCATCGCCGTCGTTGGCTTTGCGAGCGGTGCCAGAGCGTTCATGCTGCCACCTTGCTGTTTTGGGCCGCGTCAAGCCGAGCCACACGGAGCTTGTAGAGGAACTGACCTGCGTTGATCACATAAGACGCATAAGCCGCTAGCGCGACATACATGCGGTCGTGCGACGATCCCCAGTCATTGAAAAGCATGAGCAAATAGGCAGTGTGCAGCGCGAGCACCAACATGCTGAAAACATCTTCCCAGAAAAATGCTTTCGCAAAGAGCCATGCGTCAAACACGACCTTTTCCCAGATCGAGCCCGTAATCATGATGGCGTAAAGCGCGAGCGTTTTAACAAGAACAGATATTTCAGCTGCCTGCTCGCCCGACCCGGTGGCAAGAAACCGAATCACGAGAAACAGACTAATCCCGAAAATCAGAAACTGAACGGGGGCCAATATGCCCTGAATAAATGTCCAGACCGATTCGTCGCGACGCTTGCGTTGCGCCGCAGTGTAGAGAGGCGCGTGGCCGCTTGCTGCTTTTGGCGCTGCGATCGTGAAATTTGCTTCCGACTTAATCTGCGTGCTGATGGACAGAACACATCCTCCCTATCTCCGTTCGACAAATAAAGGCGTGATTTATAAAAGTGTCAAGTTTTTTAGACGTCCAAAAATATTGACACTTAAGGTTTGCCATTCTGTTTGGCTTGCTATACGGTTGTGGCCACTTGAGATGATTTCATCGGAGTAAAGGCCGACGTTATGCCACGCCGACCAGACCGTAAGGGAGTCTGAATAATGGCTACTGTTTTTGGACTTACTGGACTTAAATCCAAGCTAGTTGACTGGCGGGGCGGCCAAAAAATTGACCAGATTCAGGAAATCGATGGCGCAGATGATGTCATCAACAGCATTCGGCTCGTCGTAAATCGCAATGAACAATATGACCTATCCCTTTTGCTCGAAAATCTTGTCATTCCGCGCCTGATTGCGGATCGCAGCGATGACGCACCTTGGCCTGATTCTCTCAAGCGACCGGTGGTTGATAGTGCTATTGAAAGGACGCCCAGTCGGCGGACTATCGATGAACAGGATGTTGAAGCTTTTTCTCATATGTCCGTCAATGAAGAGGCGCATGTTCTCCTGGCATTTGTCGAGGCGCGTCTTGCAACCGGCAATTCTGTTGAGACAATTTTCGTAGAATTGCTTGCGCCTGCCGCGCGCCGATTAGGCGAGTATTGGGACGCGGACAGCGAGGATTTTGTCGGCGTCACCATGGGCTTGTGGCGAATCCAGGAAGTTTTGCGCGCTCTTACCTTACGTATCCCACCAGCGGCGCGCCCCGGCCAAGGTCAGCGTTCGGCGTTGTTTTCGCCGATGCCCGGGGAACAACATAGCTTTGGAACGCTTATGATAGCCGAATGTTTTCAGCGGGCAGGCTGGGAAACCGATGTTTTGATAGAGCCGACTCAATCCGAGTTAACCGGGAAATTTGCCATGCGGCACTATGATCTCATCGGATTGACGGTAAGCAATGATTGTTCTACGGGCGCGCTTCACGGCTTAATAAGCATGATAAAAGCTGTATCGAGCAATCCCCATGTTAAGGTGATGCTTGGTGGACGCGTTATTAACGAGCAACCTGATCTGGTAACCCGCAGTGGCGCAGATGCTACAGCGGTGGACGCACTGTCCGCCGTGGCACTGGCAGATCATATGATACCAATAAGCGCCGCAAGTTTTGAAAATCTGAGTTAGGAAACTGGTCCATTCGATGAACCTTGAGTCAACGCACACGGACCGGATCCCCTTCGGCGATCCTGAAGTCATTTTTGATGGTTTCTCAAAAGAGGACATCATCAACCTCGCTTATTGCGCTGGGGATTTCATGCTGGCGATCGATGAGGCTGGCGTCATCCGCGACATCGCCGTAAATGTCCGCGATCATGGATTTGCAAACATGTGGATCGGCCAGCGCTGGTCCGACACCGTCACGGTCGAAAGCCAGATGAAAATCGCGCAGTTATTGGGTTCGGGCCCTGCGTCCGGCGCGGTTTGGCGGCAGGTCAATCATATGCACGATGGTGACGATGTCCCGATAAATTATAAAGTGATAACACCTGTAAGTGGCGGGTGGAAGGTGGCCATCGGTCGCGATTTGCGTTCGGTTTCTATATTGCAGCAGCGTCTTTTGAAAACGCAGCAATCCATGGAGCGCGATTATCTGCATTTGCGCCAAACCGAAACGCGCTATCGGCTCTTGTTCGACAATATTTCCTATCCAGTCCTGATTGCCGATGCTGAAGGGCTAGATATCCAGCAAGCAAACCGCGCTTGCCACGCGCTCGTAAATGCAGCTCCAGGTTCACTTGAAGGCAAAAACCTGTTGGGCCTTGTGCACCCGGATTACCGCGACGACATCATTGCCTATATCGGCGCCGTCACCGTCAACAGCCAAACGGTTCCGGCCAATGTCCGGCTTTTGGGCAGGGCCGGGTCGGTAAAGATCGCAGCCTCAGCTTTTCGGCAATCCGGGAAGCAGTTTTGGCTGATCAACATTGACGACGGCTTGCATGAGGTCCCGGGTAAGCAGTCTGATCGCTATGTACTCGATGTCGTCGAGAAAATGCCTGATGCGTTTGTCCTGACAGATGAAAAGCAAGCAATCATCGTTGCCAACCGTGCCTTTGCCGAGCTGGTTCAGGCAGGCTCGGTCGAACAGCTTTTGGGCGTATCGCTCAGCCGGTTCGTTGGACGTCCCGATGTTGATGTAGGGCTGCTTAAAAAGCAGCTTAAAGACCATCAGAATGTCCGGAACTTTAGCTCGATCATTAATGACCTGAATGGCGGTGAAGAGCCCGTTGAAATATCAGCAATCATGATTGATCATGAACAGCCGTTATTTGGATATTCAGTCCGTGGCATTGGCCGCCGGGAACGTGATCTGCCACAAAGCAGAAACGAATTTCCGCGCTCGGTCGAACAACTTACCGAATTGGTAGGTCGCAAGACGCTAAAGGAAATCGTGCGCGAGAGTACCGATCTAATCGAACGCATGTGCATTGAAGCGGCTTTGGTCCACACTGCGGATAACCGTGCATCGGCAGCAGAGATCTTAGGACTGAGCCGGCAAAGTCTATATTCAAAGCTGCACCGTCATGGGCTTGGCAATCTGATTGGCAAAGACGACTAATGTCACAATAAATGGACATTTTAATGTCCAATTTATTTGACACTATGTCATAAGTGACATAGCTTCGTGACATGTCAGAATCTTTGATTTCGCCAGATATTCCACGTGTTGCCGTTAAGCGACCGCGTGTTGCCGATATAATCGAACTGACCAAGCCGGTAACTTGGTTTCCGCCGATGTGGGCCTTCATGTGTGGAGTAGTATCTTCGGGCATCGCGATCAGCGAAAATTGGATATTTCTGGTGGCCGGCATCGCACTAACCGGTCCATTAGTGTGCGGTACCAGCCAGGTTATCAACGATTATTGCGACCGGCACGTCGACGCCATTAACGAGCCTGCGCGACCCATTCCATCTGGTCGCGTACCGGGCATTTGGCCCATCGGCATTGCAATCACAGGATCGATGATCTCGCTGATCTTGGCCGCAGCACTGGGGCAATGGGTATTGATTGCCACTTGCGTCGCCTTATTTAGCGGGTGGGCCTATAGCGCCGCGCCGTTCCGCGCAAAACGCAGCGGCTGGTTCGGGCCACTTTTGTGTGCGTTGAGCTATGAAGGACTGTCCTGGTTTACAGGGGCCAGTGTTATGCTCGGCGCTTTGCCAAGCGCAACGGTCTTGATTGTTCTTCTGCTGTACAGCCTTGGCGCGCATGGCATCATGACCCTGAATGATTTCAAAGCGGTTGAGGGCGACAAAGCCACCGGCCTGCGGTCTCTGCCCGTTACTTGGGGCGTGCGACCAGCGGCAATCTTTGCATGTCTTGTCATGGCGGTAGCCCAAATGGCGGTGATAGGCGTTTTATTCGCGCAAGCCCTGACGCTGTCTGCGGTAATCGTCCTGGTCTTTACACTGCTCCAGCTGATATTGATGGTGCGGTTGGTTGGTGACCCCGCAAAATATGCACCTTGGTACAACGCCACCGGGGTATCGCTGTATGTATTTGGTATGTTAGCCGCAGCGCTTGGTCTTGGGGCATATATATGATCGCGAACCAGGGATCAACGCACGGCATTGGCTGGTTTTCCATTATCCGCCTTGGCACGGTGCAAGCAGCCATTGGTGCCATCGTCATGCTCGCAACATCGCTGTTGAACCGCGTGATGGTCGTTGAATATGCCATTGCTGCATCGGTGCCGGCCGGGCTCGTCGCATGGCATTACGGGGTCCAGTTAACGCGGCCGATATGGGGGCACAATTCCGACAGGTCAGCGCATCGCAGCACCTGGGTAATTGGCGGCATGGGGGTGCTGGCCTTGGGCACTTTGCTGTCTGTGGATGCCACGATAATGATGGCATCGAAGGGCGTATTTCCTGTATTCCTTGCCATTGCCGGATTTTCGATGATCGGGCTTGGCGTCGGCATGTCTGGCACAGCTTTGCTGGCTTTGCTCGCTTCGCGGGTGTCGGTCGAACGTAAGCCAGCTGCTGCTGCAATCAGCTGGACGATGATGGTTGCAGGAATTGTGGTCGCAGCGGGCGTTTCGGGCAGTTATCTTGATCCGTTTACCGAAACGCGTCTCGCTATCGTTACCAGCATCGTCGTACTAGTTGCATTTTGTGCCGCTGTCCTGGCGCTGCACGGACTTGAGCGTGGCAGCCAACCTGTCGACAGCGGGATGCCAAAGCCGAATATACCTTTGCGTGAAGTGATCCAGAATATCTGGGATGATGGTCCGGCCCGCCGTTTTACCTATTTCGTATTCATATCGATGCTGGCTTACAGCATGCAGGATCTCATCCTTGAGCCATTTGCCGGTTTCGTTTTCGATATGAGCCCTGGGGAATCCACCAAGCTAGCGGGCGTTCAGCATAGCGGGATCTTGCTGGGGATGTTGATATCCGGCGCTGGCGGCAGTCTGCTCGCGCGGAAATACGGTCAAAATCCACGATTTTGGATTATCTTGGGCTGCTTCAGTTCAGCCATCATGCTGGTTGGCTTGTCTTTTGCTGCCACGGTAGGCCCCGCATGGCCTTTAAAGACCAATGTGTTTGCGCTTGGAGTTGCCAACGGCGTTTTTGCGGTCGCTGCCGTGGGCGCGATGCTTCAACTGGCAAGCGATGGGCGCGCATCGGGCGAGGGCGCGCGCATGGGCGTCTGGGGCGCAGCGCAGGCAATTGCCTTTGGCGCAGGGGGTCTTCTGGGCGCCGTCATCGTTGATCAACTGCGCGCCCGGATCGGGCAAGACAGCATAGCATTCCAAACAGTTTTTGCGGTGGAGGCAGCCATGTTCGTGGTCGCTGCCCTGATCGCAACCGCCACGCAAATGACGCGGCCAACACCTGCAAGAAAGGCGGTGATATTGTGAGAACCCAAACAGAATATGACGTGATCGTCGTCGGCGGTGGACCATCGGGCGCAACTGCTGCTCATGATCTTGCCTGTGCTGGCTATAAAGTTATGCTACTAGACAAGGCTGGCCGGATCAAGCCCTGCGGTGGCGCAGTGCCCCCACGCTTGCTCAAGGATTTTGACATCCCGCAAACTATGTTGGTCGCGCATGCAAAATCCGCGCGCATTATCGCACCTTCAAACAAAAAAGTCATGATGCCTGTGGGTGATGGCTATGTTGGCATGGTGGACCGTGACAGCTTTGATGAATGGCTGCGCAATCGCGCCGCAGAGGCAGGGGCAACGCGGGTAACCGGTAAATGCGAAACGGTCGATGACAGTGCTGCCGTGGTGAAGTTGTCCTATCGTTCCGAGCGCAATGGGCCACTGCATACAGTAACCACTCGGTCGGTCATTGGCGCTGATGGCGCGCGGTCCTCCGTAGCGGCGCAATGCCTAAAAAACGCCGAACGCGTTAAGTGTGTCTATGCCTATCATGAAATTGTCGAAGTACCCGACAATGTTACAGAGGATTATGACCCGACACGCTGCGATGTGTATTATCAGGGGCATCTCTCACCCGATTTTTACGCGTGGATATTCCCGCATGGCAAAACCGCAAGTATTGGTTTGGGCAGCGCTGACAAAGGCTTTCCGTTGCGCGAGACAACCCGGCTGATGCGTGAGCAGACCGGACTTTCCCATTGGAAGACGTTGCGAAGGGAAGGCGCGCCAATCCCGCTCAAGCCACTGAAGCGCTGGGATAATGGCAGGAATGTCGTAGTCGCGGGCGATGCCGCTGGTGTTGTCGCACCGTCATCGGGTGAGGGCATTTATTACGCGATGACTGCCGGCCGGATGAGCGCCGATGCTGTTGCCGCGTTTTTGAAATCCGGCAACCCGAGTGCGCTTCGACTGGCGCGCAAATCCTTTATGAAGGCGCATGGCCGGGTATTCTGGATCCTCGGCATCATGCAGTATTTCTGGTACAAAAATGACAAAAGGCGCGAACGTTTCGTGAAGATGTGCGAAGACCCCGATGTGCAGCGCTTGACATGGGAAGCCTACATGAACAAACAACTGGTACGGCGCGATCCCATGGCCCATCTCCGCATCTTCTTTAAGGATTTGGGGCATCTGTTCGGGCTAAAACCAGTGGAGAGATAAGCCTGGCATGAACAGAGCGCGCATTTTCCCGACCATTATCGCCGGGTCATTGGCTGTGGTCACTGCGATTGTCGGAGGAACGATAACGGTCCTCGATGACTGGTATTATTCGCTTCAGCAACCCGCCTGGGCGCCGCCAGACTATATGTTTGGTGTTATCTGGACCGCAATTTTTGCCATGATTGCGGTTTCCGGCGTGTTGGCTTGGGAGAAAGCACCCACACGCCGCGAATCCGAAACCATCCTTGGCCTCTTTGCGCTGAACGGTTTTCTCAACCTGGGATGGAGTTTTCTATTCTTCCGGATGGAACGACCCGATCTTGCCGTGTTTGAGCTCATTGCCTTGTGGCTATCCATTCTGCTGCTGATCGTCTTTTGTGGCCGCTTTTCCAAGTGGTCGGCAATCATGCTGGTCCCGTATCTCATTTGGGTGACCATCGCGGGTGTCCTCAATTATCAGGTGGTTCAGCTGAACGGCCCGTTTAGCTGATGGAGCATTTCTTCGCCAGCGGCCGTGCCGTTGATGTGGTGCTGGTTGTATTGGTTGTCGAGGCATTGTGGCTTCGCCTGCGTGGGCAGAAATGGGCGGACATCTTTCCTGCCTTGCTGCCCGCCATATTCATGATGCTTGGCCTGCGCGCTGCCCTTACCGGAATGGCTTGGCCCTTTGTCTCAATACCGTTGGCCCTGGCGTTCCCCGTACATCTATATGATCTGCACCGGCGCAAGATGCTTCGACGCTCTTCTTAGTACGAGCCAGCCATAAAAAAACCCGGCGCAATGGCCGGGTTTCTTTTTGCCTATTTGCAGCCCTTAATAATCAGGGGCGTAGCCATGTTCTATGGCCCACAGGTACCAGTTGTCAACGACAGTGCCAGTCAGCAATATGCCGATACCCCCGGTTAATGTCGTCAACACCGCGAACCACCAAGCCCAGCGATGGATCGATTCCATCGTGGCGTTGAAGCCCATGGTCCATCTCCAGAATAAGGCAGCGCGTTCCGATGCGGTTCCACGGTCCGTGATCTGTTCCAACTCACGCTCGCCTCCATAACGGCCGACCGCAAGGATGGTTGCTCCGTGCATGGCGAACAAGAGAGCCGATCCATACAAGAAGACGATTGAGAGCGCGTGGAACGGATTGTAGAATAGGTTGCCATATTGCAGCGAGAAATTGTTCGTCCATTCCAGATGTGGGAAAATTCCAAATGGTACTGCTTCAGCCCAACTGTCCATGAAGAATGGACGGATGAAACCAAGAACCAGATAGAGCCAGATGGCCGAAGCAAATGCCCAGGACACATGGGTTCCCATGCCAAGTGCGCGCGCCCTGCGATACCCGCGGGCCCACCACAAGATGATCGATGTTGTCAGGAAGAACCCTGCCAAGATCCACCAGCCGCCTTTGGCAAGCGGAACAAACGGCGTGAAGCCATATTCCGGGGCAGGCGGGTAAAGCCCAAGCCAGAAGAACTGGCGGACAAATTCAACAGGGTTCCAGTCGACCGAGGCCAACATGCTGAACCCGATAATCTCGATAGCGAAAAAGCCGAAGACGAGCGAGGTGAGGCCAAGCCAGCCAAGATAGATCGGACCGATTTGTGCTTGGCCGAACTTGCCCATCCAGTAGCTGAACCCGGTCATCTCGATGCGGCGTTCGTCCAGTGCGGGTAGCTTCATCCCCATTTCTGGGGAATAAGCCAACTGCACCTGGGTAAATATGTTTTGATAACGTGCCATTTCTTTACCCCTCAATTAAGACCAGATCGGAATGTTGCGCCACCACTCCCACCATTCCGGCCAGCCACCTGCATAAAGTGGCCCCGCGATGATGATGCAGACCGCGCTCCAGAATCCAGCATTCAGCGCGAGGAAAAGACCAAGACGGTGAATACCGATTGTACCGACCGAATAGCCGATGAAATCGCGGAAAAAAGTGTCTTCATATTCCGGTGTTTTAACTTTCTCGCCCTTCATCGGGTTAACCGCTGAAAGGATGAGAGCGCCATGCAGCGCCAATGCGAAGCAGGTTGTGAAGAAAAACGACACGGCAATCATATGGGCCGGGTTGTAATGGAAATTCACATACATGTATCCGGTGTTCGAAACCCAGTCGAGGTGACTGAAAATTCCGTACGGAAACCCGTAGCCCCACGCGCCCATTAAAAACGGGCGGAAAATCACCAGCGTCATATAAGCCAATATGGCAAAGCCGAATGCGACAGGGACATGATATCCCATGCCCAGTTTGCGGCATATTTCGACCTCGCGCAGTGCCCAGGCAATAAAGGAGCCAGTGGCGCACATTGTTATGACTTGCCAAAAGCCACCTTCTTTGAGCGGGGCAAAGCCCAGCCCGTATTTAATGTCCGGCGGATTTATAGAAATCAGCCATGGGTTCCAAGTATCCCCCAATGACGCGGCATAGAAAATCAGCGCGGTCCCCAGAATGGCACAGATCGCCGAAATCACACCGAAAAAGCCGACGTAGAACGGCCCGATCCAGAAATCGAACAGGTCTCCGCCAATCAGCGTCCCGCCACGAACACGATATTTTCGTTCAAAGCTCAACAGCGACATAATACGTCCCCTTCTACCCCCAATGGGCAGGCACCACGGACCTGTCACACGATGCAACAGGTTGATTGTTTTGATCCCCGGGAGGTTCGTGACGCCGAAGCGCCACGACCTCTTAGGGGTTCTGGTTCAGGTCAATTCGCCGGAGCCATTGCAGGTGCAGCAGCCGGAGCAGCAGCAACCGGAGCTGCGACAGCAGCCGGTACAATAGTTGGACCCTCAATCCAGTTGAAGCGATCGGTGCTCAACAGGATAAAGTGAATTAACAAGGCCAGGACGAACAGGAAGATTGCCAAAGCAACCAATGTTCTGCGCGGATCAAATATTAACCAAATTCTCCACATGATACCGCCTCCTTATGTTAATATTGTTGTAATGGTTGCGGTAGCAACCTGGACCGCATCATTCAGCATTGCGTAGCCATTGACGGTTGGAAACCAAGGTCTCCACATCCATACCAACACATGCGCAATGATTGCGACGATGGTAAAACCAATGAAGCTGCTCACAAAAATTTTGTGAAACTCCTTGGCTTCTTCCGGAGTCAGATAGGCTCCGGGTCCAAAGCGTTCGTTATCGCTCATATTCCCTACTCCATTTTAACCCCTTCGAGCCGTATTTTGTGACTCTTCCGGGCGTTTGCCCTGCAGCACCCTTTGCTGCAAAGTTAAGCGACATCCGGCCCATGGCTGGATGAATATGCGGGGCGCCGGTCATGCGTCTGCCCCCTGTAACATGGCAGCGGCGAGCCGTTCGGCGGACACATGGTCCTCACCGGCGCGGCGGGCGCTGCGTTCTGCGGCATCGCGCAGGTTTTTCGCGGCTGAAATGCGCACCAATACCGGTTGCGCTTCGACAATGGAGTCCAGCTTTGCTTTGGCCTCATGATCCCAACGCAACATAGTTTGGCTTCTGGCTGGCGTAGCAGCCCCTGAGTCCATCTGAGTTGAAAGCGGCAATATGTGGAAAAGCGCATCGAACAACGCGTTGCACACTTCCTGCACCAAATAGGTCGCGCCGGAATAGCCCATATAGGGTGTTCCGGTGTGGCGGCGGATGGCTGCACCAGGGAATGAGGCGGGGACGAATATCCCGCGCCCGCCGCTTTCGGCCATGTACATGCGTTCGTTATAGCTGCCGAAAATCACCAATGGCGGATTGTCGAAAATGGCATCGCGCACCGCTTGATTGTCGGGCTTTTGCCCCGCAGTCCGGCTGAATGAAAAATTGCACGGGAGGCCCATGTCATCTTCAAGGAACTTGCGAATGCCTCGTGCGTAAGTATCTGTAGCGACAATACCGAAGCTTGCGGTACCGAAGAAATCCTGGGTCACCGAACGCCACAAGTCCCAAAGCGGTTTGATGGTCGTATGCTTTTCTTTTTCAATAAAGGGCTCAGGATCCAGCCCGGTCATTTCGCCAAGCTGGCGCAAAAACCGCGTCGTTGAATCAAGCCCGATGGGTGCCTGAAGATATGGACGCTCAAGCTTTTCACACAGGTTGCGACCAAACTCACGATACATGCAGACATTGACCGAAGCGAGCGCAAGCTTCTGGATATCTGCCAGATGCGTACCCAACGGGAACACCATGTTCACCTCGGCGCCAATGCCCTCGATCAGGCGGCGGATCTCGGCAAGATCCGATGGCATGTTGAATACGCCATAAGATGGACCAATAATGTTAACTCTCGGCTTATCACCTTCCGCCAACTCTTTTGGCATGATATTCTTTTTTGGACCAAATTCGGTCCAGAGCCAAGTCAGCGCGCGGTCTTCGGACTGCCATTGGTCCTCGTCAATGGTGCGGGGCAAAAACCGCCGGATGTTGGTGCCTTCGGGCGTGACACCACCACCAATCATTTCCGCGATGGAGCCAGTTACAACAACAGCTGGCAAATCCGGGTCGAGCGCTTTCCAGGCGCGGCGCATAGCGCCTTCGGTGCCGGTTTTTCCCAATTCCTCCTCGCCAAGGCCAGTGACGACGATCGGCAATTCATGCGGCGGAAGGCCGTCGGTATAATGCAGCACCGATGTGACCGGCAGGTTTTCGCAGCCGACTGGACCATCAATGATGACTTGAAGGCCCTTGATGGCAGTGAACGCGTAAACGGCGCCCCAATAGCCACCGGCGCGGTCATGGTCGATGATGAGTGTCATGATCCAATCGCCTCCGCTGCTTTGGCGGCTGCGGCATTTTGTGCTGCAAATTTCGCTTTGAACTTGGGCCGGTCGGTTGGCGTGTCTTCCCAGATACCGGCGGTATAGCCTGAACCCACACCTTCGAAAAAGGCATGCATTTTGTCGAAGCGTTCTTTGTTGCCGATGGCGGCGTTGATGACTTGCGCAAGGCTTCCTGCGCCGGCGGGGCCCATCAAAGGACGCGCGGAGATGAGGTTGGTGAAATACAACCCTGGAATGGCCTTGGCCTTGGCGTGTTGAACGACCGGGGTGGTTCCGATTGCCAAGTCAGGGTGGAATTCTTCGACTGCTGCAATATCCTGTTCAAGACTTGCACGGTAATTCACACGAACGCCCTTGGCCTCAAGCCATTCGCGGTCGGGGTCCGACCACTTCGTGCGTGGGCACGCGGTGCCGACATAAGGAACATCAGCGCCGCTTTCGATCAATAGCCGCGCGACCAGCAATTCCGAGCCCTCATAGCCCGATACCGTGATCCTGCCCTTAATGGGCTTTGCGGCGAGTGCGCCCTGGATTGCAGGTAATATGGCGTTTTGGGCCGCGGCGATTTGATCAGCGCTTGCGCCCGTTGCTTCACCAATCGCTTTAAGCCATGCGGCTGTTCCGTCGCGGCCAACTGGCGCAGAGCCGACGACTTTGCGTCCAGCGGCTTCAAACTCGCGCACGCTGGCGGTGTAAAAAGGATGGATTGCGGCGATGACCGCGCCATCGAGTGCCGCATATAATTCGCGCCACTCGCGTGTGGGCACTACGGGTCCGGCGGCAAGTCCAAGTGGCTCGAGCATATGTGCAATGCCCATCGGGTCAGCAGGGAACATTTCGCCGAGCAAAGTGACTGAAGGCTTGTCCGGTAGTGAGGCTGGTGCGGCGACCGGGCCTTGCCCAGCCTCCGTCCGCGCATATTTCAGCATGGCCCCTGCAAGCACGTCCTTAGCTTCGGCATGAGTAGGAATGCCAAAGCCGGGAACATCAATACCGATGATGCGTACGCCATTAATTGAGTCAGGCAGCAGCCGCAGAGGCACGCCGCTTGCGGTCGGGACGCACAAATTGGTCACGACGATCGTGTCATATTTTTCGGGGTCTGCCATCAGTTCGACGGCTTCTTTAATGTCTTCGAATAATTTGCCGGTGACGAGGGTTTCCGAGCTGAACGGTACGTAGCCAACGCTGCGCCGTGCGCCGTAGAAATGCGAGGTGAAAGTCAGGCCGTAGACGCAGCATGCTGATCCTGACAGGATCGTTGCAGTACGGCGCATGCGCAAACCAACACGAAGCGAGCCAAAGGCTGGGCACATTGATTGGGGCTGATCGTGCGGGCCAACCGGATAATCGGCGGCATATTGGTCAAGAATCTCGGTTTTGCCGGCCTTCTTTGCAGCCTCAAGCATTGTGTCCTTGCCGCCATGGCATCCGCTGCCTTCTGCAGGCGCAGCGGTAAGATCAATGCGATCACGCGCACGGTCTGTTCCTGCAGGGGCAACGAGTTCAGTCACGCATCATACCTCATCATAAATAACTTCAAGCGATGGCTTCACTTCGTAAGTGCCGCCGCGCATGTCCGCCTGCGTGGCGGGAACAAGTTGAATGTTGCCGCCTACTTCATCGGGCGAGAACAGGCCGAGCAGCCCGTCTTGCTCAAGTGGCTTTGGCTGACGTGGCGGGGCGTTGGCGACATTTTCGCCAAGCTGCGCGAACAACGTGCCCCATTCGCTGTCGGACGTGCCGATGATTTGATAATTGGCTGATTTGCGGCGAATGTCTTCGTTTGCGGGGATCGCAATAAGCACAGGAATATCGACTGCCTCAGCAAAAGCCTGTGCTTCTCCGGTGCCATCATCCTTGTTGATGATCATGCCCGCAACGCCGACATTTCCGCCCATTTTGCGGAAATATTCAACGGCCTTGCAGACATTGTTCGCGACGTAGAGTGATTGCAGATCGTTTGATCCAACGACGATGACCTTTTGGCACATGTCCCGCGCAATCGGCAGACCGAAGCCGCCGCAGACAACGTCGCCCAAGAAGTCGAGCAGGACATAATCAAAGCCCCAGTCATGGAAGCCAAGTTTTTCCAGAAGTTCGAATCCGTGAATGATTCCGCGTCCACCGCACCCCCGGCCAACTTCGGGTCCGCCAAGCTCCATGGCAAAGACACCGTCGCGCTGAAAGCAAACATCCTCAATGGAAACTTCTTCACCAGCAAGTTTCTTACGTGACGAAGTCTCAATGATTGTGGGGCAGCTTTTACCGCCAAACAGCAATGATGTTGTATCCGATTTGGGATCGCAACCGATGAGCAGCACACGCTTGCCTTGCTGCGCCATCATGTAGCTGAGGTTTGATAACGCGAAGCTTTTGCCCGAGCCACCTTTGCCGTAAATGGCAATAATCTGTGTTTCTTTTTTGATTTCACCCGTGTGAACGGGATCCGGTTCAATCGCGGCTTCACCGCGTAAAGCCTCTATGTCGAGCATAGTCATTGGCATTCTCTCCAATCGAGTACCATTTTCAGGCAATCAGGGTTTTCAAAAGCTTCTGGATAGGCCGCATCGGCTTGCGTTGCGGGTTCAATGCGGGAAATCAGGCCCGAAAGGTCAAGCGCGCCGGTTTCAATCAATGCGTGCACCGAATGCAGGTCATCTGGCTGCCATTCCGCAGCAATGCGGATGCGGGCTTCACGTTGAAAGGCGGGCGCAAAATCGAAGTTGATCGGTTGGCTGTAAAAACCAGCCAGGACGAGTTCACCCCCCTTGGCAAGACGGCCGATAAAGCTGTTTATCGACGACGCGTCGCCGCTGACGTCATATACATGCGCATAATCACGGCGGTCATCATCTTGCGGATGGATCACGTGATACCCAACGCCGCCGCCCTGCCGTGTCACATTGGTTTCCCAGACGACGGGGGCTGGTGCGCCAGCGGCGATCGTCAGGCGCGCGAGCAACCGTCCCAATATGCCGTGTCCAATAATGAGTTGTGGCGGCTCGCCGCGACATATGGCGTGCAACGCGGTTGCAGCAAGCGCATATAAAACGCCCTGCTCAGCAAGATTTTCGTTGATGGGCATTGCGCGGGCAGACGCGACGATGACGTTGCGTGCAGCGCCCCCGAAGAGCCCGCGGGCGTCGCGGTAACAACTTGCGCCGGGGACAAAAACCCACTCGCCGATTCTTTGCTGATGCTCTGGACCTGCATCAATGATGCGGCCAATCGATTCGTACCCGGGAACCAATGGATAACCCATGCCGGGAAAGCTTGGCATATTTCCGGTCCATAACAGCTTTTCTGTACCGGTGCTGATGCCGCTATAATGGATTTCCACCCGAACGTCTCCGCTTCCCATCGCCGTCAATGCGGTGTTGCGCATCGCGAGCTTGCCTGGGGCTTCGAATATGATCGCTGAAGTTTCCAAAACTGTCTTTTCTTCCCTGTCCACCTCACTCCAATTGATGGATGGAGGCTCTCTCAGGTGTCAAACTATCCTAACAGTTTTAATTGTCAAATAAATTGGACAGTCATGTGTCATTTAATTGCGACAATCGCGCTCGTGATGATTGGCAAAGCGGTGCGCACTCGCTTGATATTCGCAAATCCGGCGGCTTTCAGCATGATTTGCAGTTCGGCAGCGGTTCGGGGCCGACCTGAGCCCATCGCCCATAGATAGAGCCCGAAATAGGCGTGGCCCATCGGTTTGGCATGCGGGCTGTCGGCCATTGGCTCGACTATGAGCAGTCGCCCACCAGTTGGTAGGGCCGAATAGATTTTCGCCAACAAGGTCTGCACGACGTCGTCGTCATGGTCGTGGAGGATTCGCGACAGGGTGATCAGGTCATAACCTTCAGGCAGAGGACTGGCCTTAAAACTGCCGGGGTGAAGCTGCCAGCTGGCGGACAAAGGTGCGTTCGCGAATCGCTGCTTTGCGGCCTCTATGACCTCCGGTAGGTCAAAGATCCCGACCTCCAGTGCGGGCGCTGCCTGAAGGATTGCTGCCGCAAAAGCGCCCGATCCACCGCCCACATCAAGCATCCGGCGGTGCGCCTTAAAATCATAAGCATCGATAATCTGCTGCGATACCATTGGCTGAGTCGCCGCCATTAATTCCGAATAATCCGCGGCCTTTTCCTGGCTGCCGCTTTTGGATGCGTACGTCCAATAGGCCGATAACGCCGTTTCCTCGCGGCGGTCCTTAGCAAAAAGCGCCAGCGGGTCGGTCAGGTCCCGGTAGAGCAGGCGGTGGTGACGAATCATCGCCAGCGCACCATCATTGCACGACAATGCGGCTCCCGCCTCACCAAGTGTCCACCAGTTGTCAGCAAGCGACTCGGAGATTTGCAGCGACTCGCCCGCATGTAGCAGGCGGGATGCGGCATCTGGCGCAAGCCCAGTAAACGCCGCGACTTCCGGCGTGCTACGCAAGTGGCCATTAAGATAGCTAATCAAATCCGACTCAACGAAGGCGGCAAGAACCTGCGCGTAGACAAAGCCTGCAATCATATCGAACTGCGCTGCTGCCTTGCGCCGTGCAATGCTCCGCACAATCGGCGTGCGCGAGGCCCAGCGCTGAAATCCTGGACTGCCTAGGATCGCATTCCGCCGAAGCACCCAACGCGCCTTCAGAGATGGAGTGTAATAACTATCGGACATAAATGTTTGTCCATTTGATTGGACTTCTGATAGCCTGCGGTCAATTCAATCTTTACGTGGAGCCGTTATCACCCGCCAAGACTCATCCGCATTGATCATCGGCGCTGGCATTGGCGGTCTTGTCAGTGCGGTATTGCTGGCATCGCGCGGCATGGCAGTGACGGTTGTCGAAAAGGAAGCAGCGGCAGGCGGCAAAGTGCGGCAACTCGGCGTGTCCGGTGCTAAAGTCGATGCGGGGCCGACGGTATTTACGATGCGCGCGGTGATCGACGATATCTTTGCGGCGGCGGGCGCGAACACATCCGATTATCTGACTTTGCACAAAGCACACCGCATCGCGCGCCACGCGTGGAATGCGGACACGCGGCTTGACCTGTTTGCTGACCATGCGCGTAGCAAAGATGCTATCGGGGAATTTGCAGGGGTCAAAGCAGCGGCTGGGTTTGACAGCTTCTCACAAGAAGCGCGGCGGATATTTGAGATATTGGATCGGCCGTTTTTGCAGGATTCCAAGACATATCCGCCCGGCCTGATGTGGCGGATCGGGCTTTGGCGCGTCGGCGCGTTGGTTGCCATTCGCCCTTATGAAAGCCTGTGGAAAGTGCTCAAGGAGCATTTCGACGACCCGCGCTTGCTTCAATTATTTGGTCGCTACACAACCTATTGCGGGTCATCGCCATTTCACACGCCAGCCACTCTTATGCTCATCGCGCATGTCGAGGCGCAAGGGGTGTGGGCGATCGAAGGCGGGATGAGTGCGCTGGCGGCAGGTCTGGAGAAGCTGGCCCGCGAAAAGGGCGTGATATTCCGTTATAATGCGCCGGTTTCGCGCATCGATGTTCAGCACAAGGAGGTCACCGGTGTTGCGCTTGCCAGTGGCGAATATCTGGCCGCCGACAAGGTCATATTTAACGGTGACCCTGCCGCCTTGGCATCCGGCCTACTGGGCGCATCTGCCGCGCGCGCTACGCGCAAAATGCCTGCAAAGGCACGGTCGCTTTCCGCTCTGGTCTGGCTTGCCAACGCCAAAACCAGCGGCTTTGAGCTTGACCATCACAATGTCTTCTTCTCGGACGATTACGAGGCCGAGTTCAGAGACATCAAGGCTGGCCGTCCGCCCGCCAGTCCCACCGCTTATGTCTGCGCGCTTGATCGCGGGCAGGCAGGCGTCCCGGCAAATCGGCCCGAGAGGCTTCAAATCATCGTCAACGCGCCTGCCAATGGCGACACAGAACAATACGCATCAAGGGAGAGAGACAGATGCACAACGGACATGCTGGCACGCTTGCGCGCGTGCGGACTGGAACTGGAGGATCCACTGCCACACCGGCTGGTGACACCAGCGGATTTCGCGACGCTCTTCCCGGCGACGGGTGGAGCCCTTTATGGACGGGCCTCGCACGGGTGGGCGGCTTCCTTCCTCCGGCCCGGCAGCCGGACATCGATCCGTGGGCTTTACTGCGCGGGCGGGGCGACTCATCCGGGAGCAGGGGTCCCGATGGCCGCCTTGTCGGGGAGGCTCGCGACGCAAGCCTTGCTGTCCGACCATATTTCGACACGCTGGTTCCACCGCAAGGCTATCGCTGGTGGTATGTCGACGCGCTCAGCAATGATGGGCGCTTCGGGCTAACGATCATAGGCTTTATCGGCAGCGTCTTTTCGCCTTATTACAAGAAGTCGGGCCGCAATATCCCCGTCGACCATAGCTGCCTTAACATCGCGCTTTATGGCAAGGGCGCGCGCTGGGTCATGACCGAGCGGGGCGTGGGCGAAACAACCCAAGAGCGCGACTGCTTGCAAATCGGACCAAGCGCGATGCGTTGGGACAAGGACCGGCTGATCATCGACATCGAAGAGCGCGATATCCGTTTGGGCATCCCATGGCGTCGGCGGGTGAAGGGCCAGATCATATTGACGCCCGAATTGCTCAACGACCGCAGTTTCAAGCTGGATCCGCAAGGCCGTCACCATTGGCAAGCCATTGCCCCACGGGCATCGGTCGAGGTCAAGATGCAGCAGCCTGACATATCGTGGAAAGGCAGCGCCTATCTCGACAGCAACCAGGGCAGCGAACCCATCGAAAACGGCTTCCAAAGCTGGCATTGGTCGCGCGCGCATGTCGCCAAGCAGGTTGCCGTCATTTACGAAGGCAAACGCCGCGACGGAAGCCATTTCGCAAGCGCGCTGCGTTTCGATTCAAGCGGTACGCCAACAGAGGTGGAGCTGCCTATGGTCGCACCAATGCCATATACTTATTGGGGCATGGAGCGGCAAACCCGCGCTGACCGCGGGCATGCCTCGGTTATCAAGACATGGGAAGATTCGCCCTTTTACGCGCGCACCGCTTTGTCTGCGCGTCTGTGGGGGGAGCCAGTCATTGCGATTCAAGAGAGCATTTCGCTCGACCGGCTGATCAATCCGGTGGTGCAGTTCATGCTGCCGTACAAGATGCCGCGCGAGGCGAAGTAAAACTTTTGCCTCCGTTGGTGGCGAGCCGAGTCGAGACACGGAGCGTGGGAGCGCGACCGATGGGTGTCTCGACTGGGCTCGACACGAACGGGATCGGGAGATTGAGCCTCTCCTTCGTCCTCCCCGCGCAGGCGGGGATCCAGCGCCTGACGTCAATTTAAACTCAACGGCTTTGCGCAACCAACCACCACGTGTTGGATCCCCGCCTTCGCGGGGATGACGACATTTGTGGACTGAGAAGGATCGCCAACCATCCACGAGATTGGAAAGTCACACTAAGGTCTCACCTAAATGGCTGCAGAAAAATCTACGGGCTGATTGCATGCCCCTACAGCCATTTGGGCGGTTACCGATATAGTCTGATCAGAATGACAGGCCAAATCCTACATTGCAAGCAGGGGCATTACTCTTTTTCCGGCGCGCGCTCTTTGCCAGCCTTTTCCTTGTCTTTGGCAATTTCACGATTGATCGACCATAATTGCCAGAAGCCGAAGCCAAGCGCGACAATGCCCCCGAAAACGATCTCGATCCAACCCATATTGTCGAATGCGCTCGGTTCCACTTTGCCTCTCCCATAACGACTCATTTGTCGTATATTTAATGATTATGGCTTCAACTTTGCCTTAGCGAATACGGTTACAATTTCCTTAGCTTGCTCGGGATCTTCTTCATGGGCCAGATGGCCAAAACCCTGCATGTCCAGCACTTCACAATTCGGCAATAGTCGGGCGGCATCGGTCACGGCGGATTTTGGAATGGCGGCGTCCTTGCTTGGGTGGATCAGCAAAACAGGTGACGTGACTTCGCCAAGCCGCGCGCCCAAAGCCTCAAGCCGCCAGTTTGCCATCATCCGGATCGCGCCGTCGCAATGGCCCGATTTGCTGAACAGCCGCGTGTAAAATTTTGCGCCTTCAGCGTCGATCTTCGATCCAGTGGAGCGGGCAAGAAACTTGGCAGTCTGCCCCGGGGCCTGCGCCATCCGTGAAAAGATGATCGAAACAAAGGGATTGGTGAACAGCATTATGGCAAGCGAGGGGAATATGCGCGCCGCAAGACCTGGGAACGGCATCAAGGCTGGCGCAAAACCGACCAGCGGAACCGACCAACGCTTATCGAGCATCAGTTGCGCAGCGATTGCAACGCCTGCGCTATGGCCGACGATCAGGTCAGGCGTGCATCCTTGTTCGTCCAGCAAGGCGGCAAGCGACGCGGCCATTCCGGCCAGCGTGACATTGCCCGTCACGCCGGACTTGGTGAAACCGTGACCCGGCAAATCCATCGCAACCACGCGATATTGTTTGGCCAGCAACGGCATCAATGCGCGCCAGCTGTGCGTCGCGGCACCCGTGCCATGGATCAACAGGCACAGCGGTGCGTCGGCCGCGCCAAGGCCCATATGTTGGACATGCCAATGATATCCACCCGCGCGGACGAAACTACTCGATTCGCGATTTGGCCAATCCTTGCCGTCACTTGCCCAATCGGGATAGCGCCCGCTCACAGGCTTTCAATCGCTGCGACCATCGCCGCGCTTTGCGCCTGAGGCAGCGGTAAATAGCGACCATTCAAAGCCGCCGCGAGCGCGGCAGCCTCTTCGCGCGGGCGCGGCGAGATGTCTATGACAATGCTGCTCAGCCCAAGCATCGCCAGATTGCGCGCCGCCTGATTGGCTTCTTCCATCGCCACAGTCCGGTTGGCGCTCCCGTCCATCGCGACGTTGCCCTTGCCGTCGGTCAGCACCGCAATCAACGCCGTCTGGCCTGATCGCGTCGCCGATTCCGCCAATTGGCCTGCGGCAATCAATCCAGCCGCCAATGGCGTGCCGCCACCGCCGGGCAAAGCGGCCAGCGCGCGCCGTGCCCGAGTCAGCGAACGTGTGGGCGGTAACAATATCTCGGCTGCCGATTGCCGGAACGCGATCAACGCGACCTGGCTTCGTTTGACATAGGCTTGCGCCAGCATCATTTCGACCGCGCCCTTTGCCTCGGCTAATCGCGACAAGGCTGACGAACCAGAGGCATCGACTGCAAAGATCGTCAATGTCTCGCTGCGCTGCTCGAAATGGCGGACGCGCAGATCGGACGTTCGGATGTGGATTTTGCGGGTATCGCCCGCCTTGGCCGCCTGCCTGCGGATATTCTGCCATGGCGCGGCGGCGCGCAGGCTATCGATCAGCGCGAGCCTTTTGCCGTTTCCCGGCGTGCCAGGCCGTGCACTCATCGGGCGGCCACGGCTTGCGGACTTTTGTTTTTGCCCCGACTTACCCGCGGCGCCCTTGCCGCCGCGCCGTGTGGCTGAATCTATCTGGTCGAGAATATGTTTGGGGATCGCGGCGGCGGCGGCATCAAGCATGATATCGTTCAGGTCGATATCCTCGATACTGCGGTTCTCATCGCTGTCGTCTGGTTCGTTGTCTGGAGGTGTGTCGTCCTGCTCGGGCTCGGGCGGTGGCGGAGGTTCCATCTGCGGCACTTGCGTCGCGCGTGGCGACAGGACCAGTCCAACCGCAGCGATGATATCGGCATCAATCGCTATAGCACGTCCGTGCAATGCGGCATGCGCGCGTGCCGCCAGGTTCGTGAAAATCAACGGCCGGACCGAACCAACCCCAAGCGCAAGGGCGGTGGATGCAACTGCATGCAGTTGCGCGTCGGTCAGAGAGGCGACGGCGGTCAGCCTGATGGCGTCCGGCCAATCTTTTGGGCATCGCGTGCGCAGCGCCGATAGGTCGGCATGGAATGCGGCCCGCTCCATCAATATCGCGGGCGGCGCTTCGTCAGGCTCCGCGCCATCGTCGAGCAGGATGACTGCCAGATTCCCGTCGTCCATCGCCTGCGCGACATGCGCCGCGACATTGGCCGCGATCCGTTCAGCCATCGGCAAAATGACCGCGCCGCCCGCTGCTGCAGTCAGCAGGCCCGAGCGCATCACGGTTCTGCCCGCAGACAAGGTGGCGGTAAGGTCAAGTCCGCCAAGCAAGCGTTCGGCATCGACATTGGAGGGTATTTTGACGACAGGGCCGTGGAGCGCGGCGCGCGCATCATCCAGCATCTCGTCGCGCACCGGGCTATCGCCGCGCAAGATGATCCCGCCGAACGCCGCTGGTGAAAGAACGAAAAGCTGAAGCGCCAATTCTGCGTCACTGATGGTCGCGTTCAGTGACGGCGCGTCGCTCACCCGAAAAGCTCCTCCAGCGCGCGTTCGATACGGACCGTTGATCCGGTTTCATCCAATATATTGCGCCGTAACCGGTGCCGAAGCGCAAGTGGCGCAATCGATTTGAGATGCGCGCGCGTAACGGTTTTCTTGCCGTCCAGTGCAGCCACCGCGCGGCTTGCGCGCATCAAGGTGAGCTCGCCGCGCAGTCCGTCAGCGCCGACCGCTTTGCACAGTTCAGCCATGTCGGACAGGATGCTTTCGGGCGTCTCGACCGAGGGCAAGGCAGCCTTGGCGCGGGCGATGCGGCGAAGCACCTTGGCGTCCTCGGCGGCCCAGGCTGCGGCAAAGCTTGCGCCGTCCTGTTCATTGGCATCGCAGCGCTTCATGATTTCGACACGCTCTGAAATGTCCTGCGGGGTGCGGACCTCGACCGACAGACCGAAGCGATCAAGCAATTGTGGGCGAAGCTCGCCCTCTTCGGGATTGCCGCTGCCGACAAGGACAAAGCGCGCGTTGTGCCGGATGCTGAGGCCATCGCGTTCGACGAGATTTTCGCCTGACGCCGCCACATCGAGCAGCAGGTCAACGACATGGTCCTCAAGCAGGTTGATCTCGTCAATATAGAGAAAACCGCGATGGGCTTTGGCGAGCAATCCAGGCTCAAACTGCTTTTCACCATGCGCAAGCGCGCGTTCGAGATCGAGCGAGCCAAGCACGCGGTCCTCGGTCGAGCCCAAAGGCAGATCGACAAAGGGCACCGAAATCTTGCGCGCACGGTTGCTGCTGCAATGGTCGGGGCAATCATGCGGCTGGTCGGGGTCGCAATTGAACCTGCATCCTTCGACAATCTTGATCAGCGGCAAAGTCGCCGCAAGCGCGCGTGCCGCCGTTGACTTGCCCGTGCCACGGTCACCAAAGATCATGACCCCGCCAATACGCGCATCAACCGCAGCTATTAACAATGCGCGCTTCATTTCGTCTTGGCCGACGATCGCGCTGAAAGGAAATCCACCCATGCGCCGTTGCTATCATACAAAAGCGGCACGGCAAGCCGCGATTATGCCAACCGGGATATTCTGCTGGGGATTAATAATCACCTTCAGGGGCTTTCAGTAGCGCTTACGTGGCCGGAACATTCATGCCCGTCTCAGGTTTTGGCAATCAGTTCAGGAAAAAACAAACAAACATAAAAAGGAACTTGAGGATGCGAAATATGCAAGAAAATTGGAAAAAGATTGGCATTTTAGCTCCATTGCTCGCGGTTGGTCTGGCCGGCTGCGCTACGGTCGAAGAAGCCGTCGCGGAAGCAACGTCGGAAACCAAGCGCGCTAGTCTGACGGGCGCCGAGATCGTTGGCATGCGCGGTGACACCGATGGCTATGCGAAGGCAGAGTTATCAGTATCCGATGAAGCCAACCAGATTTGCTACGACCTTAACGATGTACGCGGCATTGGCGAAATCACCTCAGCCGCGATTTATCGTGGCGGCAAGGGTGTGAAAGGTCGGGCGGTTATCCAGATGCGCAGAGCCAATGAAGGCGGCTGGAAAAACTGCGTTGGCCGGACCGAATGGCTGGAAGATTCCGCTGAGCGCGCATCAGGCGCGTATTACATCCAAGTTAACACGTCCGAATTCCCGAATGGTGCCATTCGCGGCCAGTTCTACTAAGTATTACGAAGTAACATGCATGCCGGGTTGGTTTACGTTTCGGATAGCGAACCCGGCATTGCACGCGTTCGGCGCGGCAAAGGCTTTAGCTATGTCGATGCCAGCGGCAAGACGATCAGCGACAAGGCTAAACTGGAGCGCATAAGGGCGCTGGCAGTGCCGCCGGCATATCGCAACGTGTGGATATGCGCCGATGAAAATGGCCATATTCAGGCAACGGGTCTGGATGAGGCCAATCGCAAACAATATCGTTACCATGCCTTGTGGAGCGAAGCGCGCAGCGGGGCGAAGTTCGACAAGCTACACAGCTTTGGAGTCGCGTTGCCGCAAGTCCGCCGTGTGGTGGAATCCACATTAGCCGGGGCCAAGAAAAGCGACGTCTTTGCAAAAGAGGTGGCGATTGCAGCGGTCATTCGGTTGCTTGACCATACTGCCATGCGGATCGGTGGCCGTTCGCGCACCAGCCAGGGCGCAACCACGTTGATGTTGCGGAATATCCGCTATGATAAAGACCGGCTGAAGCTGCAATATACGGCAAAGGGCGGCAAGAAGGTGCGGTGCAGCGTCACTGACAAAAGGCTTCAGCGGATCCTGGAGAAAATCCATGATTTGCCCGGCAAGCGGCTGTTTCAATATATCGGGGCGGACGGCGCAGTGCATCCACTGGACAGCGGTGACGTCAATGCCTGGCTAAAGGACCGGACAGGCGTTGACCATATCAGCGCCAAGATGTTTCGCACCTGGCATGGCAGCGTTGCCGCCCTGGAAGCGGTGCGCAAGGCAAAGAAGCCAAGCATCCGTATTGCCTGCGAAGCGGCATCGTGCGTGCTGTGGAACACGCCAGCGATTGCGCGTAAAAGCTATGTCCATCCAGCCATCCTCGACCTAGTCGCGACGCCCGTTGCGGCAGAGACAATATCTGCGCTCAACATACGCCGAACAAAGGGGCATATCGCTGCCGAGCAACGCTTAATGGCGCTGATTGCCCCTGATGCCGCTTAACGCAGTATGCAGTTGAACCAAGCAGCGTTTGCCGCGTTATCCTTGAGCAAACGCAATAAGGAGCAAACTGCATGATAATTAAAAAAGAAGACGCCCGCGCCGGTAAGACCGGCATGGGCGTGCGTTATGTTCTAGCAGTTTCGTTGGTCCTCGCGGTGATTGCAATGATCGCCGTCTATCTGGGAGTAATCTGATGACAAATGTGCAAGATTTTGGTGATCCTGATCCAAAGCCCTACAGCCCGCCCAATGAGGTGCCCGGCACAACCCCCGATGAAGTGACACCGGATCAGGGCGATATTGATTATCCCGGCGGCATGCCGGACGAAACGCCGGTAGAGTCGCCGCCGCCGGCCTCGGAACTGCTCAATTAAAAAGAAGAGGCTGCTGGTGTTCGCACCGGCGGCCTCTTTTTCTCATCCGTTGATCCTCATACATGGTCACGCTGGTGCAACTGACCATCGCACCGCCTGAGGGAGTATGTTCGCCGCATCACCGCTCAGGAAGCAGTGCCGGGCGTAAAGGATGGCGGGTCGCTTGCCGGGAACGAAGCGTCGGACATATCGTCGACTTCACTCCAGTCATCACCGGGGTTATCTCGCATCGAGTCCGAACCTGCATGGCGTGTCTGATCAAAATTTTCGGC
Source organism: Sphingorhabdus sp. (assembly GCF_046596595.1). Classification (GTDB taxonomy): domain Bacteria; phylum Pseudomonadota; class Alphaproteobacteria; order Sphingomonadales; family Sphingomonadaceae; genus Sphingorhabdus_B. Next base: position 23,018 of record NZ_JBKJMB010000116.1, on the reverse strand, counting down.
GTCGGTTTCATTGTGGGCAAAGGCAGCCGCGAAGTCGTCGCCATATTCATCGGTTTTTGGCAGCCATTTGTCCCGCGTCGCGTACAATCCTGCGCCTACTGCTGCACCAACGCTCACCAGCGATACAAACGGAACTAACCAGCCCGGAAGTTCTGATGTCGATTTACGTTTGCCACCACCCTTGCCGGATTTCGCGCTTTGTTTGGACCCGTTGTTGTTGAGCGAAGCACTGGTCGATTTTTTGTCGTTTTCTGGTTGCGCCATTTTCTGTTCACTTTCCACAATTACCGGCTTGAATGCCGGAATGCTGTTCAAAACAGTTAACAATGCAGACGCGGAGCATGTTCCTCTGAACAACGCCATATTTGCTCACATGGACGATCATCGAGCAATATGGGAACCATTTGGGATGAGCGATGTTTTCCCTCGCACTCTGAAAGGGAGAATTAACATGAACATCATTATCATTCTGGTCGTCGGTGGCATTTTGGGTTGGCTGGCCAGCATCGTAATGCGCACGGATGGGCAACAAGGCATATTCTTGAATATCATCGTTGGCATTGTAGGTGCCTTTTTAGCAGGCTTTATTATCACCCCGTTGATCGGTGGCGCGCCAATTACGAGCGGAAATTTTGACATCCGTTCTTTGATCGCTTCGTTCCTGGGTGCAGTCGTTCTGTTGGCGATCGTCAACATGTTCCGTCGCGGCCGTGTCCGCTAAACATTAAAGAGGGAATAACTTATGAAAAAGTCCATTATGATTCTTGCGGCTTCGTTGTCGCTTGCCACGCTTGGCGCTTGTGATTCAGGTGCGGAAAACGCGCAAGAAAACCAGGCTGATGCCGTTCGTGACTCGACCGAAGCGCAAGCTGATGCGATGGAAGACAAGGCTGACACCATGGATACCAAGGTTGATGGCGTTGATTCTGCTGCTGAAAACAACATGGAAGATAAAGCCCAAGTGGTTCGCGAACAAGGCGAAGCCAAGGCCGATGCCATGGAAGACAACGCGGACAAAATGAACTAAAAACGGTTCTTTTACGTGATAATAAAGGGCTCGTCAGGAAACTGCCGGGCCCTTTTTATTTGGTCGATGCCTACGGCTAAATTGCCGCCTGATATAAATGATGCAGATAATTAGGATTGAACAAAGCGAGCGTGCGAAGACCGCTTAAATCGTGAACGCGCAGCGTCCCTCGTTGGATCGTGACGACGCCAGTTGCGTTTAAATCCTTGATCGTCCGACTGACATGAGGCTGCGTCATGCCCAAAGCATCGCCGATGTCGGACTGGGTCAGAGGAAACCGGCACAGACCATTTTCGGCAAGGCCAACCATCTTCAGTCGCAGGAACAATTCGCAGGCCAAATGTGCGAGACTTTCGACTGCGCTTCTTTGTCCGACCGACACCAGCCACTCGCGCTGGATGGAAGACATCAGTAGTGAATCCCACCACAAGGCGCGAAGGACACGGGGGTGTTCGTCCCCGAGCTTTTCAAACTCAGTCGGCTTGAACATGGCATATTGCAACGGCGTGATTGACCCAATCGAGTGGTCCATTGCATCCAATATGTAGACATGCAGGTCGGCAAGATCGCCCGGTACGAAAAATGCCAAAATCTGGCGTCTGCCGTCCTCGAGTATTTTGTACCGGCAAGCCCAGCCGTCGACGATGAGGTTGACGGTTTTCGGATCTTCCCCTTCGCTGATGATGTCATGGCCGCGCAAAAGCGATTTGACGCGTTTCGAAGCCAAAGCTTCAAGGGCGCTTTCGCCATCTGCCCGCAGCGGAAGAAAAGCATTCAGTTTGCGAATGAGAAACGTACCCGACACGCATCGATCCTTACAATTGCTTATGAAACGGGTGCACTTTCCGGCAGCGCGGAAGGTTCAATGGGCGTATTTGGTAGAGGGAATTTCAATTGCACGTGTGTGCCCACGCTTTCTTCGCTGGCAATCGAAAGCGTGCCTTCAACCTGGGTAGCAAAGCCGCGCATGAGTTCGGTTCCCATTTGGCCAGCTTCGTCGTTGACGATGTACCCTTGGCCGTTGTCCGAAATTTCGAGCGTCGCAATGCCGCCATCAAGGTGAAATTCGAGGACAACCACGCCCCGTGTTCCTGCGGGGAAGGCATGGCGAAACGCATTGGTCACGGCCTCGACTACAAATAACGTGAGCGGCACGGCGTAATCGATGGGCACGGGGAAATTGCTGGCGCGACAGCTCAGTTCAACATTGGGCATCGACCTGCTGGAACCGCGCAGCTGCGTGCAGAGCTCGGTCATCAGGTTATCGATTGCGACTTCGCCGCTTTCGTAACCATTGTCCTGTTCATATAAAAGTCTGTGGATGAGCGCCAGTGCGCTGATCCGTGCACGTGTTTGCGACAATGCGGCTTTCGCGGCAGATTCGCGCACACGACCCGACTGAAGCGTCAGGAGGCTGTTGATAATCTGCAAATTGTTTTTGACGCGGTGGTGAACTTCACGGGTCAGCAGGCTCTTTGCCTCCAATGCTTGAGTGAGGTCATTGTTACGGCGATCAATGACGTCAGCCATGCTGTGCAAATCTTCGCTAAATGCGGCGATTTCTTCCGGTGCCCGTTCAAACCGGCCTCGATCACCGGTGAAGTCGCCTTTGGCGAAACGGCCTGACACGCTGCGTAATTCGCGCAACCAAATCAGGGCAAGACGGTTGGTGCCGACCCAGATGGCGAGCGTAGCAAGTAGGATGGATATTAACGGCAATAATATACTGGCACGCACTTGGGAGACAGCGGTCGCCATGAGTTTTTCGCGTGGTTCCGCGTAAACAATAAAAAGGTCTGAACTGTATAGTCTGTGTATACTATATATCCATTCCCTGCTGCTGGCTGTGCGTGCCTCGATCGGTTGGTCTTGACGCGAACCCAATTCGGGCTTGAAAGCCAGCGGTCGGCTACCGCTAGCAACAATCTTTCCATCACGCGTCACAATGGCGATGGCACCTGCATTGCTTAGGGGCGCCTGGTTCAGGGCTTGGCGCAGATAACCGACGTCGATTGCTGCGGTCAAAGTCCCATCAGGTTGTCCACCGCTCTTGCGCAGCGGCAGAATCAGGAACAGGACATTACGTTTGGCGATAGGCCCATATATCGGCGACCTGGTGATGGTCATACTGTCGGCTTTGACGCCGCGTTGCCACCATGGTTCATTCGCGAGATTCACCTTGCCAACAAAGGGTATCGCCGAGCAGCGCACATTGCCTTCAGCGTCAGTGCGCGCAATGTTGGCGATAGGGGGATAGTTGCTTAAGGAGGCTCGCAATGCGCCATCACATTGATTGGAAATACCACGCACGTCCTGGTTGGTTGCTTGGGCAAGCAACAAATGCTGCGCAATCACAAAGGGGTCTCGCTGGCGTTCCGCCACCGCGCGCCCTGTGCCGCTAAGCCGTTCGAACGCCAGTTTCCGGGTATTTTCCAAAGTCGACAGACCCTGAAAAAAACTTGCGATAACGACCGGCAGCAAGGCCGCAAAAACGACAAGAATTAGCCCTTGGCGCATGGTCAGTGGTCGAAAACTTTGCACTTAATTTCCCGGCTGCTGGAAAAATTCCGTCAAATGCTTGGGGTGGGGTTTGCACGGCGGGAGACGTCGCCTTGCAAGGACTTGGAACTAGGCTTTTTCAACGCAACCTCGTCTGGCCCGTTTATCAACGCCGCTAGCGCGACCCGGCCGCGTGCCAGGCGACTTTTGACCGTACCAATGGCACAACCCGTAATTTCGGCAGCCTCTTCATAGCTGGCACCACCTGCGCCTACGAGCATAAGGATTTCACGCTGCTCGGCGGGTAGTTTCTGCAATGCTTTTTCAACGTCGGTCATATGGATATGATGCTGCTGGGGCGGTGCCTCAACCAGCAACCGTTCTGCGGCTTCCGGGTCCCAGCTTGTCATCCGCGAATTTTTCCGCATTGTCGTGTAAAACTGGTTACGCAAGATCATAAACATCCATGCGCGGAAATTCGTGCCGGGGGTAAAGCTTTCATGTGCCGCCCATGCCCGCATCATCGCTTCCTGGGCAAGATCGTCTGCCAGTTCACGGTTTCCACACAGACCGCGGGCAAACGCACGTAACGAAGGAATAAGCGCAACCATCTGGGCCCGAAAATCATCGGAAGCGTCGCGCTGATTTTCCTTAAGGCGTGATTCCACTGGCTGGGCGCTCATGAAAATTTCTTATGGGCCGAAAATTTGGCGTCGATTTGGTCCAGAAGATCCAAAAAATCGTCAGGAACGGGCTCGTTCGCGATGCTGTCATGCATTTGCCGCAACGCTGCTGTAAGCGAATCAAATTCCGGGTCCATAGCCCCGCTCAAGCTGTCATCAGCTTGCTTGTTACGCCTTTTATTTCCCAAGTGATCCTCCCCCTCGTTCCACGCGCTCGGAAAGGAGCCCGACCCCGGGTGACCATAATTTGTTGTTATGCCCATTGTTTAATACCACAATTTCGGCGGAAGAAGATATCTTTTCATAGGCGATAAAAGCCGCAAAAGATGATATTGTTCCATGCAGTGGGAACAAAATTGCTTTTCGGGCGTATGGGTTTTGCTAGCAAAGGGAGCAACTATGTCATTTAGGCAGCAACTGGCATCGCAATTGCCATATCTTAGGCGTTACGCACGTGCATTGACCGGGTCGCAATCACTCGGTGACGCCGCAGTGCGGGAGACACTGGAAGCATTATTGGAGGCTCCCGAAGAATGGGACGAGACAGCGCCGGTGAAGACCGAGTTGTTCAGAACCTTTCATCGTATCTGGAACAGTGAAATGATCGCTCCGCTTGAATCGCGCGGGCGCAGCGGCGTTATCGCCGAATTTCCTGTCAAGCGCCGCCAAAGCCTGCTGCTGTCGACCGTTGAGGGTTTTACTGTAACTGATGTCGCGGCGATATTGGGCATTTCGCAAGACGACGTTAGCCAGCATGTGCAGGCCGCACGCAGCGCGATCGAAGACGCATTGTCGGCGCGCGTTTTGATTATCGAAGATGAATCAATCATTGCACTGCACATTAAGCAGATTGTCGAAAGTCTTGGCCACGAAGCAATTGCGATCGTGCGCACTCGGGCTGAAGCGGTTGCCAAGGCCCGCGATGAACGGCCCGAGTTGGTGCTTGCAGATATCAGCCTTGCCGACGGTTCTAGCGGAATTGACGCCGTAAAAGATATTTTGGCCGAACAAACGGTGCCTGTGATTTTCATCACGGCGTTTCCGGAACGTTTGCTGACGGGTGAACGCCCGGAGCCTACTTATCTGATAACCAAGCCTTTTGAACCTGAGACGGTCATTGCTACTATTGGGCAGGCGTTGCTGATGCACCGCGATGTGGATGTAGATTCAAAAGCTGCATAATTTTTTGGAAACTTCGGGAACAATGTGCGCGCAGTCGCGTTCACTTTTTCCCAACGACATTTTAGGTCGGGAAAAACGTAAAGTTGATTTCGACCAGCTGGTCGCCCTCCCCCCCCTAGACCAGCGCCCTAACACCCCGGCTTAACCGCCGGGGTGTTTTTGTTTGGGCGCGCGCAAACGAGCGTTATGCATGAAAAAATAGGCCCCATTGCAAGATGCAATGGAGCCTATTGTGTATCTTGGCGTCGCGGACCCCGTTGGGGGCGATTATCCGTCTTTGGATTAAGAGGCGGTCATACCGTTTTTCAAGTCGCGCATCTGGTCATGTCCTGATTTGACTGAATCAAAACATTGGCTGATGAGTGCGCGCGTGTCGGTGCCGAGTTCGCCGTCTTGCAAAGCGGTCTCGTACTTGGCTTTGATGTGATCTTCGCCGCGTTCCACTTCTGCGATAACGGCTTGGTCATCCCTGCCTGTAACCGCATCACGCAGGTTCATGAAAACCCGATGCGCACCGGCCAAAAGCGAACCGTCATCCTGTGCATCGCCGCCGAGGGCAACAACATGCTGGCGAAGTTCCTCAACGACGTGTTGACGCTCGTTCGCGCGTTCGAAAAAGATAGACTGAAACTGGTTGCTGTCAGCGTCTTCTGCCGCCGACCTGTAGCCGTCGACGCTGTCGATGGTGGTCTTGATCAGATCGTTTACTGTTGCAATGTCGTGGTTACGTGCGTCCATGATTTTGTCTCCTATATGGTATTGCATCTATTCAACGCACGGCCATGGCAATTGTTTCAGCGCCGTCAATTTCGGCAGGGAACGGTCACATCCAAGTCGCTTTTGGGACGTTCATGCGGCTACTGCAACGGCGGATCTTCTGGCCGGGAACCATGGCGGGATTCAGGCGTTGCCATCTGAAGTCTGGATACAAGGCTGTTCATCTGGCGTGAATATACCTGCGGTATATCCCTCGCGTATCGGAACATGTCATATCAACTGGACGCTGCTTACTGACAAGGACAGTCGCCACCGTTTCTCGATGGAATAGAAATACAATATATGATTCATGAAAATCGCAAATCTTCGGTGACGGTGAACCATGAATATTGGCAAACGCCGATCACATCTGTCGATATATCCAGCGCGGATTTGCCCGCCTCTGTCGGACACGATGACTATCGACTGATCGTTGATGCGATCCCTGCCTTATGCTGGATGGCGCGCGGAGACGGTTATATCTATTGGTACAACCGCCGTTGGCACGATTATTGTGGCTCTACACCCGAATCGATGGAGGGCTGGGGTTGGCAATCTGTGCACGATCCGCTTGAATTGCCGAGGGTCGTTGAACAGTGGAAGCATTCCATCAGCGAGGGCGAAGCGTTCGAAATGACGTTTCCATTGCGCGGTGCCGATGGGCTATTTCGTCAGTTTTTGACGCGGATCGTTCCCGTGCTTGGCGCAGATGGCAATGTGGTGAGGTGGGTTGGAACCAACACCGAATTCGACAGCGAGAACAGCGTAAAGGAAGCCCTGGCGGTCAGTGAGGCGAAATTCCGGGTGCTCACCGATGCACTGCCCCAGATGGTCTGGTCGACGGGGGCAGACGGGTTCCACGATTATTATAATGCACGCTGGTATGCCTGTACCGGCACGCCTTATGGCGCAACACATGGCGCCGGGTGGATGGACAAGTTCCATGAAGATGATCGCGAAGCTGTCGCTGCAAAATGGCACGAAAGTCTTGCCACTGGCCAAGATTATGAAATCGAATACCGCCTGCGCCATGAAAGCGGGGAATATCGCTGGACGTTGGGCAGGGCGCTTCCGGTGCGCGATGAGCATGGTCATGTTTTGCGATGGATCGGTACCTACACCGACATTCATGAAAGCAAATTGATCGCCGAACGTACCGAATTGATGTCCAAAGAACTGAGCCATCGCATAAAAAATATCTTCGCAGTGGTGGCTGGCCTGATCGGGTTGTCGGCGCCGAAAGACGCACCAACCGCGACTTTCGCAAAGCAGCTTGCGGGGCGGATTTCAGCCTTGGGACGCGCGCATAACTTCGCGCGCCCACATAGTGTTTTGTCAGACCCCGGGCATGACTTTGGCACGCTGCACGGTTTGTTGAACGAAATCCTGAAACCTTATGATATGGACGGCAAGGCCCGCTATATTATCAGCGGAACCGACACCGATGTGGGGGAACGTAGCACAACGCCGATTGCACTTGTCATCCACGAACTTGCGACAAATGCGATGAAATACGGAGCGTTGGCAACGCAAGACGGTCACGTGCGGATAGAAACCGAAATCCGCGCGGACGAGGTTACGATATCATGGACAGAGAATGGCGGACTCCCTGTGGACTCGGCACCCGAGCGAACGGGGTTTGGGACACAATTGTCCGAAATCGGTATCACCAGTCAATTGAGCGGAAGGATCGAGCGTTTCTGGAATCATTCCGGCTTAAGAGTAGTCATGACCGTGCCAACGGCGCATTTGTGAAATCATAGCTAAAAGCTATTGGCGGCGCTGCCCCCTGCCTGCGCGCTGCTCTTTGGAAAAACGCGCAATGCAGAAGGCGGGGTAACAGCCTTTCCACTCAAAAAATCAACGAGAAAATCAAGGGCGTTCTCGACTTGAACCTCGTCCACGGGTTTGGAAATACAGCCTATAGTGCCATCTATACCTTCGCCCAGGCTGGCCGGATTGGCGGTGAGGAATAACACGGCGGCACCATATTCCTGCGCCAACATTTTGCCGATGTCGGGACCGGTTTCGCCATCGCGCAAATTGACATCCACAAGCGCAAAGTCCGGCATTTCATGCGCCAAACGCAACGCCGTTTTGGCATCAGGTGCAATGCCGACAGTTTCAAATCCTAGCGCCGATAAGGTGCGGCTTAGATTTAGCGCGACCAGGAATTCATCTTCTACGATCAGGATTGTTTTGCCCATGGGTACACTCTTCGGTTATTCTAACGAAGGTTAAAACCGTTCCGTTGAAAATGGTTCCCGCCATCCATCGCATTACACCTATTGCGTACCGGGTTTGATGTGAATGGCGGGTATTCTTTAAGGCATATTTCTATCCCAATAAAGCGCACATAAGCCATTATCTTACGTGCATTGCCGTCGTTTACCTTTCAGCAAGACGATGTTGCTAAGTCCGTTGGGAACACGAAAGAAGCGATCAGCGATGCCAGCAAAACCTGCCAGGGAAACGTCCCGAAGTGCTACTACACCGGAAGGTGGGGCCCGCCGGTTTTTGGAACGTTGGACATCTTCTAAAGCCGACATGGATGTGGGTGGTCCTGACGGATTTGGTTCACCTGAGGAAGCCCAATCCTTACTCCGCAACTTTGAAGAAAGCGGCCGCGGATGGTTCTGGGCGACCGATGTTCGTGGCTTTCTTACCTATCTAAGCCCCCCGGTTCTTACACTTTTAAAGAAAGAACCGTCCGAAATATGCTCTCAACCGTTTCTCGATCTTTTCAGCAGAGTCGAGAATGATGCAAGTCAGCGTACGCTTCCATTTATCCTGACCAAGCAGTCAAAGTTTGATGATTTGCTACTGCAAGCTGCGGCCGATGGTGACGAAGTTTGGTGGTCGGTTTCAGGAAGGCCCTTTCGCGATCGGGCTGGCAATTTTGCCGGGTATCGCGGTAGCGGCACCGACATCACCAATATGCGTCGGTCGGCGCAAGACACCTCCAAACTGGCGACCTATGATACGCTCACGGGGCTTTTGAACCGGTTGAATATGTCAAAGCTGCTTGATGCAACCTTGTCTGCCTTCAAAGTGCAAACGCGTGCCTGTGCTATTATGTTGATCGACCTTGATCGGTTTAAGCAGGTTAATGAGACGCTCGGCCATCCTGCCGGCGATACCTTGTTGAAACAGGTCGCCGAAAGATTGGTCAAGACAGTTGGCGACAAGGAAAAGATAAGTCGGCTGGGCGGAGATGAGTTTCAGATTATCTTGCCCGACGTCGAAGACCGAAGTGCGCTGGGCGATTTGGCCGACAAGATTATCCGTAACTTGTCGCAACCCTATTCGGTAGACGGTTTCCGTTGTATCATCGGCGCGTCAGTCGGGATTGCCGTGAGTCCGTTCGACGGGCAAGGCACTGAGGACTTGATCCGTAACGCTGACTTGGCGCTCTATGCAGCAAAGGGAAGCGGACGCGGGCGATTCCGCTTTTATTCAAGTGACTTGCTTCAGGCAGCCGAAGAACGCCGGATACTTGAAAGCGATTTGCGCGACGCACTTGCCAACAACGAGATGGAACTGGCGTACCAGCCAATCGTCGATTCCAAATCCAACGTAGTTTCCGGCTTTGAGGCACTGTTGCGTTGGAACCACCCTGAACGCGGGCTGATATCGCCGTCATTGTTCGTTCCGATAGCCGAAGAAACTGACCTGATTGGCGCACTTGGCATTTGGGCATTGCAGCGGGCATGTACAGAGGCGGTGCATTGGCCAGGCAAGTTAAAGGTAGCGGTGAATGTTTCGCCTGTTCAATTCGCCGACGGGTCTTTCCCGAAGGCCATTGAGAATGTCCTTGCAACCAGTGGGCTACCGCCAGCGAAGCTGGAACTCGAAATTACCGAAGGCGTCTTTCTTCAGGACTCCGCTGATACGGACAGCATTTTTGCGGCGCTGAAGAAAATCGGTGTGCGGCTGGCGCTGGATGATTTTGGAACCGGTTATTCATCGCTCGGCTATTTGAAAAATGCGCCCTTCGACAAGATCAAAATTGACCAGAGTTTCGTCCGGGGCGCAACCGTGCCCGGATCACGCAATAGCGCGATTATTGCGGCTATTGTTGCCTTGGCCGAGGCACTCAATATGGAAACCACGGCGGAGGGCGTCGAGACGATTGATCAGTTGTCGCTGACCCGCGACCTGCGCGTTAGTCATGTGCAAGGTTACGTCTACAGCCAACCGGTGGACAATGAAACTTTGCTTGCAAATTGTTCAGATGGCGATTGGACGATCGAACCAACTGGCCCAGCGGTGCAGAGGAGCGATCGTTATGCGATGTTCCGCAAGATTGCAGCCATTCACGACAATCATTGCTACGATATCGTATTGCGTAGCCTGTCGGCGACTGGCGCACTCATCGACGGCATTTACGACGTTCCCGTCGGAACCAAGTTCGTTCTGGATTTCGGTGATGGACAATTGGCCGTGTCGACTGTCGTTCGTTCCACCGGATCGCAGCAAGGCGTGGAATTTGAAGAACGGCTCGTCAACGACGGAAACGGCGGACTGTGCACCAATCGGCGGGTGTCGCCTCATATGATTGCCGCTGCGGGATCGTCGGCTGCATTTTTATCCTTGGGCGCGCACTCACCCAGTAATGGCGATAGCCATAGGGGCGCGCTTCCCGTGTTCCGCACAGTCAATGACTGGAAAGCAGGCTAAAAAGCTTAATTTGAGGGTATCAGCAGCTTTGGATCAATGCGGGCGTTGTTCCATTTCAACCCCCAGTGCAAATGTGGCCCACTCGCCCTGCCAGTTGCGCCGACCTCGCCAATGACCTGACCCTGTTTTACAACATCGCCTTCTTTTACAAGCAGTCTGGAGCTATGCAAAAAGGCACTGTTCAGGCCCATCCCGTGATCGATCATCAACAAATGGCCTTCTAAAGTGAACACATCGGCCGCTGATAGTATGACAACGCCGTCCGCGGGCGCCACAAACGGCGTGCCATTGGACGCCGCGATATCCATACCGCTGTGATAGCTGCTTGGGGTGCCGTTATAGATGCGCTGCGCGCCAAACAGGCCAGATATACGCCCTGATACGGGTCGAATGAATTGCTGCCGCCATCCGGTGGTGTCGCTGCGGATCGCGCGCGCGGCGTTAATCCGCGCAAGTTCCGTGCTGCGTCTGGCTTGAAATTCAGCGGACGTTTTCGCACCGCCGGTGAGATTGGCTGACACGTTTTCGATCCGCCAATTGCCCGGTGCGACGGCAAATTGCCGCTCGATCTTGCGGCCGTCATCAAGCACAAAAACCACGCGTGCCTGCATATCGGCGTCGCGGTCAAAGCCCATGAGGAATATGCCGTCGCTGCCAAGCGCCAGTTCCTCATCATTCAAAAACACAGCGCGTGTGCCATTGGGTGCGCGGGCCGTAACAAGGCCACCTTGAACCGCGGTGCCAGACATCCAGAGATCGGCTTCTGCTTGCGTGGCACTTGCCTGCTTTATTGGCACCGTTTGCGCTGCAACCGGGACAAACGCAAATCGAATACCAAGAATGAGAGCGGGGATAGTCAGAAGCACCCGGAAGCTACGGTGCAATCGCCTAGCCTTTGGACAAGGCCGCGCGCGTCGACGCCTCGGCGCTGACATAAGGTTCCTGTTTGATGACGCTCCAATAGCGCAGTTCTTCCAACGCAATGGCTTGGCCAGTCACAGCGCAAACGACATGGTCGCCTGCGGTGAGCAGCCGGAAACTGTTGGCCATGTAATGGAGGCGGGCGACTTTGTTCTTGGAGGACATCAACATGACTCCATTATGGCGCATCGCTGCGTCATGGGCAATGCGCGGAATTAGCCGTCGAACAAATTGCCTTGATTGACTGCCGGCTTTGTTGGCTTAAGCAGGGCCGGTCGGGGTGCAGCGCCTCCCTGAACTGTACTGCCAACTTCGCCATCGGCAAAGCGCAAGGTAACGTCACCTGCCTTCACCGCCGCCTCTCGCGTCATAATGGTCTTGCCTTCTGCATCGGTGACGCGCGCAAAGCCGCGTTTCAAAGGTGCTTCGGGATGCAGGCTGCCCGCAAGCCGGGTCAGTGCATCGAGCCGTTGCTGCCCTTGCTCGACGCGCCTGCTTAAAAGGCGCGGGTGCAGCATCATCGCTGGTCCGGAATAGGCGATTTCAGCGCGGCCAACGCGGGTACGAAGTGACTGACGCAGCCGTTCAGCAAGGTCGTCGGTGCGTTGTTGATGCGGCGCGGCGAGGTCGGCCAGGCGCGGCATGAGTCGCCGTTGCGCTTGTAGCCGTTCAGCGGCCAGGTCGACCTGCTTGCGGACACAATTTGACATGCGCAGGCCAAATTGGCCGACGCGCTGTATCAGTTCACTGCGCACCGGCACCGCGATTTCAGCGGCAGCGGTTGGCGTCGGGGCGCGCAAATCAGCGGCAAAATCGCATAAGGTCGTATCGGTTTCATGCCCGACCGCCGAAATGATGGGTATCGTGCAATTGGCGACCGCGCGCACCACTGACTCGTCATTAAACGCCCACAGATCCTCTATCGAGCCGCCACCGCGCGCAACAATGACGAGATCGGGACGGCGGACAGACCCATCATCAGGCATATTGGAAAAACCGGTTACTGCGCGTGCAATCTGCGCCGCCGAACCTTCACCCTGGACCAATACAGGCCAGACGATCACGTGCGTCGGAAACCTGTCGGCAAGGCGGTGCAATATGTCGCGGATGACTGCGCCGGTCGGCGATGTGACCACGCCAATTGTGCGCGGCAGCGCAGGCAGCTTCTTCTTGCGGTCCTCCGCAAAAAGACCTTCGGCTGCCAACCGCGCCTTCAGCTTTTCGAACAAAAGCATCATTGCGCCTTCGCCCGCGACCTCAAGGCTCTCCACAACGATCTGGTAATTGGAGCGACCGGCATACGTCGTGAGCTTGCCCGTGGCGACAACCTCAAGCCCGTCCTCTGGCGCGAAAGGAAGCCGCGCAACGCCGCCTTTCCACATCACGGCATCAAGCCGCGCGTTGTCATCCTTCATGCTGAAATAGATGTGCCCTGATGCCGCGCGCTTGAAACCCGATATCTCGCCGCGGACACGGACATGGCCAAACCTGTCTTCAACGGTACGCTTGAGCGCAAACGACAGTTCCGACACGCTCATCGGCTGGGCATTGTCGCCGGGGCGCTCCTCGGCTAACAGGCGGGCAACTTGCGGGTCAGCGGTTTCGAAGGGGTCATTTGCGGACATGAATATCTTGCTCATCGGTTCGGGCGGTCGCGAACATGCGCTGGCGTGGAAGCTCGCGCAATCGCCAAGTTGCGATACACTCTTTGCCACGCCGGGCAATCCCGGGATCGCGCAAGAGGCCGAATTGGTGGAACTCAGCATCGCCGACCATGCCGCCGTCATCGCCTTTTGCGCTGGCCATGACATCGGTTTGGTTGTGGTAGGTCCTGAGGCACCGCTCGTTAGCGGCCTTGGTGACAGCTTACGCGACGCGGGCATCCCGGTCTTTGGTCCCAACCAGAAAGCAGCGCAATTGGAAGGGTCGAAGGGCTTTACCAAGGATATGTGTGCCGCAGCAGGCATTCCAACCGCTGGCTATGCCCGACACGATAGCAAGGCATCTGCGCGCGCTGGTCTCGATGCGTTTGACGCGCCTTATGTCATCAAGGCCGATGGCCTCGCAGCCGGAAAAGGCGTTATTATCGCCGAAACGCGCGCCGAAGCAGAGGAAGCCATCGAGGATATGTTCGGCGGCGGCTTTGGCGATGCTGGCGCGTCGGTGGTCATCGAAGAATTCATGATGGGCGAGGAAGCCAGTTTCTTTGCTCTGACCGACGGGCGCGACGTGGTCGCCTTTGGTTCGGCGCAGGATCATAAACGCGTCGGCGATGGCGACACTGGACCCAATACCGGTGGGATGGGGGCGTATTCGCCTGCTTTTGTGCTAAATAATGACCTACAGGCGCAAGTTATGGAGCGCATTATCGCGCCAACTGTTGCTTATATGGCCGCCAATGACATGCCTTATTCGGGCGTGCTGTTTGCTGGCCTGATGCTCACTGACGAAGGGCCGAAGCTGATTGAGTATAATGCGCGCTTTGGTGACCCGGAGTGTCAGGTTCTGATGACGCGTTTTGAAGGCGATTTGGCCGCATTGATGTTGGCCGTTGCGACTGGCAGATTGGCGCAAGCAGAAATCCCTGTTTTTTCATCACAAGCGGCATTGACGGTGGTCATGGCGGCGAAGGGATATCCGGCGCACCCCGTTAAGGGGGGAACCATAAATCTGGCCGCTGTGACAGGCGCGCAGGTTTTTCATGCAGGCACCGCCGAAGTAAATGGACAACTGGTCGCGGCGGGCGGGCGCGTGTTGAACGTAACGGCGACTGGCGCTTCGGTCACGGACGCGCAATCTGTTGCCTATGCCGCAGTCGACTGCATCGATTTTGCCGACGGCTTTTGCCGCAGAGACATTGGCTGGCGTGAAGTCAAGCGCGAGGCAGCATCATGCGCGCCATAGTCGGCAATCGTTCCGGCTGGCGATTAACGCTTTCATGCCTTCGTAAAATTGCGTAGTTCGATGGGGATACTGGGGTTTTTGGGGAAGAAAATATGTCGGGCTATTTACCTGTAATCATCAGCGCAGTGCTTATCATCGCGATTTTATTATGGTGGCTAATCGCGCTCGATGGCATCAAAAAAACGGACAGCGGGTCTGATCAGGTTGCACCGCCGCCTGCGCCACCCAAAGCAGTCCCCGCGCCACCCGTGGTGCAGCCCGCTGCGTCGATTTCCCCCGTGGCCCCGACAGCCCCCAAATTGATGGACGACCCAGCGCCTGCGACCAAGACGGCAAAGGCGAAGGTTCAGGCACCTTTAAAGGCAGCAGCCACCAAGAAGGCGCCGACAGCAAAGCCAGTTGCACCCAAGACAACGACCCCCAAAACAGCAGCACCCAAGGCAGCTGCGCCAATAGCACCAGTCGCCGAAATGGCTGCACCTGTGGCGGCGGCCAAGCCCAAGGTGGTCAAGCCCAAGGCAGCAAAGCCTGCGCCAGCAGTATCCATTCCTGACAATCTTGAAGTGTTGAAGGGTCTTGGTCCAAAGGTCGCAAGCATACTCCAGGCGCTTGGCGTGACCAGCATTGCGCAGGTGGCGGGTTGGACAGAGGCTGACGTGGCCGAGATTGATGCCAAACTTGGAGCCTTTGCTGGCCGTATTAAACGCGACAATTGGGTCGATCAGGCGCAATTGCTTGCCGCTGGCGACATCGCCGGTTTTGAGTCAAAATATGGCGCGCTGGGCGGCGGCGTTAAGGGCTAAAGCTGGTCATTTTTTAATGCGCTTTGGCCTTGGCTGAAGGTCGCCGTGGCAATTGGAGCAATGTCCATTTAAGGGGCCAGCTACGCAGGGCGCACAAAATGTGCATTCGTAGCTGCAAATCATCGCGTCGCCGCTGTTCATTGGCAACGGTGTTTTGCATCTTTCGCAACTGTCACGCATTTCGAGCATGTGCTTCTCCTTATCGGCCGACGCGCTGCAACCCTGTGCCATGCATTTTAAGCCATTGGTCAGCGGTTTTCCGGTTGCCGTCATATAGCGTATCGAGCCACGCATAAAATTCGGCGCTGTGGTTCATGTGGCGGATGTGCGCTACCTCATGCGCGATCACCGAGCGCCGCACAAAAGCAGGGGCCATGATCAAGCGCCAGCTTAAGGAAATAGTGCCGAGGCTGGAGCAGCTCCCCCACCGACTGCGCGGGTCGCCAAGCGACAAGCGTGGCGTTTGCGCATTCGCCTTTTCACAAAAATACGCGATTTCCTCTGTATATATCCGCCGAGCCTCTGCCTTAAGCCACCGCAAGATGCGGGCTTCTACGGAAGATTCAGGACCACCCAGGCGAATTGTGCCCTCCATGCATGCGATGGTACGCGGCCATTCTTCGCGCCATTCGATGACATGCGCTTCACCTGCCACAGCAATTTCGCTCCCTGGCGCGATCGGTGCGGCATCTGCCCCGCTGTTCAGTCGCGTGGCGATCCACTGTCGTTTTTTGTACACAAAATCGAGCGCGGCGTTTGTGGGGGTATAATGCGGCATTGTGATGCGAATTTCGCGCTTTACTGCGTCGGCGCGCATGGAAATTCGCTTTGCACGCTGGTTGCGGTGAATGCGCACAGGCACGCTCTCTCCTTCAATATCCACCTGTGGATCAGAGAGGCTGTTCGACAATATGGTTTTCAAGTGGCCCAGCATGTATTTCCGATATAGCGCGTCCTTTGACCGACATGCCAGCGTCATGAATAGTCTCACGGCTCCCGCTGACAAGATAATGCCATTCGGGCAGCGGTTGGCCCGCTGCACGCAGTACATAGGCGCAGGTGGACGGGAGCCAGACATAATCGTCGATTTTGTCGGGCGTTAGCCGCAAACAGTCGGGGACTATGGCCCGCCGGTTGCGATAATCGGCGCACTGGCAAGTTCGCAAATCGAGCAATTTACACGCAACATTGGTCGGGTAAATGCGCCCGGTATCTTCGTCCTCAACCTTGTTCAGGCAACATTTGCCGCATCCGTCGCACAATGCCTCCCATTGCGCACGATCGAGGCTTTCAATCGGGGCCTGCCAAAAGGGTCTATCCTTCAAATCAGCGGACCCATTTGGCAAGTTCCGCCTCAACCTTGTCGGGCGCGCCCTCATTCTCATCCGTGTTGGGGACGTCTGCCGGCATAAGGGCTAATGGCTCGCCGCTCGGACCCATCAAATAAGGCGTCTGGCTGTGACTCATCAGATAGTTTTCCGGGCTGCTGCCTTCGACCCGGCTTGAATAAATGGCGAACTTCTTGGTTGTTTCGGTAATTTCAGCTTCAGTACCAGTCAGGCCAATGGCACGCGGGTGAAAGGCGCGGACAAATTGCTTCAGCACCGCGCTCGTATCGCGCGAGGGGTCGACGGTAATAAAAATGGGCTGAATTTTTGCACCCAGCTCAGGGTTTTTCTTCTCAAACGCTTTAAGGCCAGCCATCAGATTTTGCATGTCGGGCGTGCAAATATCGGGGCAATTGGTGTAGCCAAAATAAACGATCCGGTACGCCCCATCAAATTCCTTGAAGCTGCGTTTTTTGCCGTCCTGGTCCGTCAACAAAAAGTCGCCGCCAATTGTTGCACCTGCCAACGGGGCTTCGCTCAACGGCGGTTGCGATGGTGTGGAGTTGCACCCAGCGACAAAAAGCAGGGCGGACAGAGCGAAAAGCGGAGTTTTGTTCATAGCGGGGCCAGACATGGTCTGCTAAGGCGCAGTTATCAAGCAAATTGGAAACGAAGATGGGGCAGATTCTGTTGAAAAAGACATTTTTTCTCTGCGTTGGCGCTGGACTTATGGTGCCTGCGGCGGTGGGTGTGATTTCCCCTGCTGCTATGGCGCAGTTTTCCGATAGCTACAATTTTCTGAAAGCGGTGAAAGATCGCAAGGGCGAAGAGGCCGAAAAGTTTCTGTCAGAACCGGGGTCTGTCATCATCAACACGCGCGACGGCACGACTGGCGAAACGGCGCTGCACATCGTCATAGAGCGCCGCGATTCTACTTGGCTTGGTTATTTGCTTCAAAAAGGCGCAAACCCTAACCTGTCGGATAAAAAGGGGACCACCCCGCTGATGCTCGCAACACAATTGGGCTATATCGATGGAATTGACTGGCTCGTTCGCAAAAAAGCGCAGGTCGATCAGACCAATCGTGCAGGCGAAACCGCGCTTATTCTGGCTGTACAGCTTCGTAACGCAGAGGCGGTGCGTGCGCTGTTAAAGGCAGGTGCCAGCCCGGATAAAACGGACAGCAGGGCAGGATATTCGGCGCGCGATTATGCAAAGCAGGATGGGCGGGCATCATCAATTGCCGCCATTATCGAAAACCATGGCAAAAACGACGCCGCCAAAAAACCTGCCGAGCTCGATTTTTCAGGAATCGGCACCCCAAAATAATTTGCGGTCGCTTTTGGTGCCCAGCCTAATCAGCCGGGGACAAATTTCATCGCGACACCGTTCATGCAATAGCGTTTGCCGGTTGGTTTTGGGCCATCGTTAAACACATGCCCAAGATGCCCGCCGCAACGTGCGCAATGCACTTCAGTGCGCGGGAGACCAATTTTATAGTCGGTTTTCGTGCCTACTCCGGCGGCGAGGGGCGCGTAGAAGCTTGGCCAACCCGTTCCGCTTTCAAACTTGGTCGTAGACGAAAATAGCCGCGTCTTGCATCCGGCACACACAAATGTGCCTTTACGCTTTTCGGCATTTAACGGGCTCGTATACGGTCGTTCGGTGTCCTCCTGGCGCAAGACGCGGTAGGCCGCAGGCGACAGACGCTTTTGCCATTCGGCATCACTATATGTGACCGCGAAATTGACCTTTGCCGTCGCATCCTTGCCGCAACCGAAGATGAACGCGGCGGCCCCCGCACTTGCGAAGGATAGGAAATTGCGTTTGCTCAGCTTCATGACATGTTCCTTAATAAACTCTGCCAAGAGATACGCCGCAGCACGCAGAAAGTTTCACATCAATAACGCGACAGTTCCACATCCATCTTGCGATAACCATGGACGAAGCAACCGGCAACGCGCTCCGGTTCAGCCACCACATTGGGTCGCAAACGCCGCGCAGCCATTTCTTCAAGCAAGATGCGTATTTGCAGTTCGGCAAGCCGTGCGCCCACGCAGCGGTGGATGCCATAACCAAATGCAAGGTGACGCCGTGCATTTTCGCGGTCGACGATCAGCTTGTCGGGATTGTTAAAGACGGTTTCATCGCGGTTGGCGGACAGATACCACAACCCAATCTTGTCCCCTGCCTTGATGGGCGCACCATAAAGATCATAGTCCTGCGTCGCCGTACGCCGCATGTGCGCGAGCGGGGTCTGCCAACGGATAATTTCGCTGACCGCGTTGGTGATGAACGCAGGGTTCTTTTCCAGCTTCTCACGCTCGTCCTGAAAGCTGTGCAGGCCATAGGCATAGCCAGTCATCGAATTGCGCGTCGTGTCGTTGCCGCCCACGATGAGCAAGATCAGATTACCCATATACTCAAACTGGGTCATGTCCTTCATCGGCGAATGGATCATCCGGCTGATGAGGTCGGGTGCTTGGCCCTTATTTTTACGTTCTTCCCACAAATGCTGGAAATAAGCCCCCATTTCGAACATTTTGGCCAGCCGGGCTTTGCGCGTTTCTTCAGTGCGGAACAATTCGACGTCGCCAGCCCAATCGGACCATTCGGTGAGCTTGCGCCGATCTTCCCAAGGGAAATCGAACAACAATGCGAGCATTTGCGTCGTAAGTTCAATCGATACGAGATCGACCCAGTCGAAGCTTTGCCCTACCGGCAGCGAATCCAGCAACTCGCTTGTTCGGCGGCGGATGTCGCCCGACATCCGTTCCATTTCACCGGGCGTGAATGCAGGCGCAATGACGCGGCGTTCTTCGGTATGCTTGGGGCGGTCCATCGCAATGAACATCGGCATGACCACTTTCTGGTCTTCGGGGATGGGCTCTTCAAGCGCGTTATCATCGATAAGCGTGATGCCGCCATGTTCGAACGAAGATGAAAAGACATCGGGAAGCGCCTCGACATGCTGAATCGCCTTTAGCGTCGTGACATTCCAATAGCTGCCGAAGTCAGAGCCTTCGATCTTGTTGATCGGTGCCTTTTCGCGCATTTCCTTGAATATGGGATGCCAACGATCCTCAAGGTAAATATCCGCTTTGGTCACATCCCAACGATGCGGGGCTTGGTTGATTTCCCAAGGCAGTAAATCGTTCTCGATCAGGGGGGCAGTTGCCATTTTCGTCGACTCCTCTCGGCCGCGAAACTGCCATTACTGACAGAAATGTCAATCCAGTTTCGAACCGCAACTTATTTTGCCTGTCGCCGCTTCACCCGCGTACTTTTATCAAGCCAAATAATTTGCGGGTGCCTTCTTCTGATATGCGGCCAGCGCTTCCTGACTTCATGACATTTTTCTTGAACAGATAAACACCCAGCCGCAACAACAGGACCGCGAACAAGATCTGGCCGATTATGGCCACGCCATGATGCCACAAAGTCGGCTCAAGCGCGGCGCGTCCGATCATCGCAAATGGCGAGCTGAAGGGAAATATTGCGGCGAATTTTTCCATGGGCTCGCCGGTCTTGGTCAGGGCATAAGACGCAAAGAAGAAGTTGATCAACTGCGCCATAGTGACGGGCATGGAAATGGTCTGCACCTCGCGCACCGTGGCGGCCATCGCGCCGATGCCTAGGAACAACGCGCCCAACATCAGATAGGCCATGATAAAATAGGTGAAGCACAGCCCGATGAACATGGGCCATCCCACCGCAGGGGTCGGATAGCTCGGCAGATTTGGGCCGATTGCAACAAAGCCAATAGCGCCAAGGGTGGTCCAGACCAATATGCCCAGTAACGCCATGGCGAGCATGGCAAACAATTTGCCCAGGAATACCGATTCCATCGGGATCGAAGCCGCCAATATTTCGATGATCTTGTTGGATTTCTCCTCCACCAAATTGGACAACACCATGCCAGCAAGCAGCATCGTCAGGAAAAAGACCAAAATCTGGCCGCCTTGCGCGGTAATGGTGCGCAGTTGCTTGTCATTATTCGCGCTTTCGATGACGATGTCCGGTGTTGCGGTAGGCAGTTTCACATTGCCGCCGCTTTGCGCATAACCGGCCAACAGCTCAATGTCCGCGCGTTCGCGTTCGATGGTATTGGCCGTGCCGGTTACTACCGGCTTGGCGAGTGTCCCTGTCACTACAACGCTGAGATTATCGGACTTTTTCTGCAAATATTCCTTTGCACTTTTGCCTTCCGCCGCGGCGTCACCGACGACGGTCATTTCGGCAAAATAGCGCGCGCCCAATGTCTTTGAAAGCGCACTTCGGGCAGCGAGGATTTTTTCCGAATCCGCCTTGGCCATCGCAATGCCGACAACGGGCTGCGACACTTCTTTTGCGATCTGGCCGCCCAGATTGCCTGCGGCAAAACCTACGAGCACCGGGAAAAATGGCCCAAGCAGGAAAAAGATAAACGCCTTGGAGTAAATAATCGCGGTGAAATCACGGCGGGCGATGACGAAAGCTGCGCGGAAAATCTCTTTCATTTCGCCTCTCCTTCGGCTGCATCGTCCATTTCGGCGGCAACGGCCTCGCCTGCGATGGCCACAAAGGCATCGTGCAAGCCGGGTCGCTCGATTGACAGTGACTTAATGCCTGCTTTGCCTTCAACCAAGGCAATCAATAGCGGCTCGACGCCGGTTTCCGGCAAGGTAAAATGCCAATAATGCCCTTGTGCCTGTGTGTCTGCGGGTAGAGCTTTACGCCACGGCCCATCAAGCGTTTCGGTTTCCAGATGGACCTGAGGCCGCAAACGATCTCGCGCCTCCGACACAAGCCCGTCAAAGCTGATTTTGCCCTTGGCTATGATAGCGATGCGCTCGCAGAGCCGCTCCGCATGTGCGATGACATGCGTCGAGAAAATGACGGTGACGCCCTTTGCGGCCTGCGCGCGGATCATTTTCTCCAGCTTGGCCTGGTTGAGCGCGTCGAGCCCCGAAAAAGGCTCATCGAGAACGATAAGCTTTGGATCATGAACGATGGTGCCCATCAGCTGAACGGTCTGCGCCATGCCTTTCGATAGCTGCCGGATTTGCCGGTCAGCGGCATAGCCAAGGCCAGCCTCTTCAAGCAAAGCACGCCCTTTCTGGGCTGCGTCCTTGAGCGACAGGCCGCGCAATGCGCCCATGAAAGCAATGGTGTCCACTGCGCGCATCGATTGATATAATCCGCGTTCTTCCGGTAGATACCCCACGTTGCGCGATTGCGAAATCGGCCGGTCGGAGCCAAGCAATGTGCGTGTGCCAGCATCGGGGTCAATGATGCCAAGCAATGTCCGAAGCATCGTCGTCTTGCCCGCACCATTGGGGCCCAATATGCCAAAAATGCTGCCCTCGGGGATTTTCAGGTCAACGCCATCGACAGCGCGAAAGCCGTCGAATTGCTTTAATAGTCCCTTTGCCTCTATTGCATACATTCTGAAGTGCCCCGGAGTAATACTCGGTGCTGAATAGGGTTGGTGCGTGAAGAGAGACAAGACAAATCTGGTTAATTCTTTGCACGATAGGGCGAAGTCTGAGGGTTTCGTAGCCTTTGGCATTGCGCCTGGCCGGCTTGCGCCGATGGCAGGCGAGCGGCTTCGGCAGTGGTTGGAAGAAGGCCGCCATGGCGACATGCTATGGATGGAAAGCCGGATTGAGGAGCGCGCAAACCCCGATATTTTATGGCCGGAAGTGAAATCGGTAATCATGCTGGGGATGAGCTATGCGCCGCCGCAAGACCCGATGGCGCTTGCAGACCAAGACACGCGCGCGCGCATTTCGGTTTATGCACAAGGGCGCGATTATCACGATGTGGTTAAGGGCGCGCTTAAGCGGCTCGCCGGTTGGCTGGCGCATGAAGCAGGCGCTGGCGTCAAAGTTTTCGTGGATACTGCGCCCGTAATGGAAAAGGCGCTGGCACAATCGGCTGGGCTCGGCTGGCAAGGCAAGCACAGTAACATCGTCAGCAGGGACCATGGCAGCTGGTTGTTTCTGGGTGCGATTTACACAACGGCAGAGCTTGAACCCAGTTCAGACGAAGACGACCATTGCGGGTCGTGCCAGGCCTGTCAGGACATTTGCCCAACCAACGCTTTCCCTGCGCCCTATCGCGTCGATGCCCGGCGGTGTATCTCTTACCTTACGATTGAGCATAAAGGCCCGATCGACCGCGCGTTACGTCCCCTGATGGGCAATCATATCTATGGCTGTGATGACTGCCTTGCGGTGTGCCCATGGAATAA
>NZ_JBKJMB010000128.1:0-5495 GCF_046596595.1 Sphingorhabdus sp. | reverse complement strand
AGCAACGGCCCCTTCAACGAGCCTAGTAGAAAGTCGAATCATATTTTGTTTAAAAGCGCGCGGTGCGACCGCAGCACAATCCCTTGAATTGGTTTAGAAAATCCTAAGAATTTGGTCGATCTCTAATGTGCGGATTTTGGTTCAACCCACCCGATCGTACCGTCTTCGCGGCGGTAAACCATATTATGCCGTCCAGTTCCAGTGTTTTTGAATAACAAGGCAGGCGTGTTGCGCAAATCCATCATCATTACCGCGTCGGATACGTTCGATTCGGGGATATCCACGCTCATTTCCGCAACAATTACGGGTGCGTCGGGCAAGGGCATTTCTTCGTCGACATCGCCTGCGTCAAAGACGGTATATGCCGCTTCTTCCTGTGCCTGCGCATAAGCAGTCTGCTCATGACGGTCCTGTAAACGGCGCATGTAACGACGCAACTGCTTCTCGATCCGTTCAGCGGCGCGGTCAAATGCGACATGCGCATCCTGTGCCTCGCCCCGTCCCTTTAAAACGAGGCCTTGCATCACGTGCATCACGATATCGCTGGTAAAACCGTCATGCGGTGCGCGGCCAAACGTTGCTTGCGAGGAAAGGGCTTTTGAAAAATATTTTTCGGAGATTGATCCAAGCCGCGTTTCCACATGGGTCTGGAGCGCTTCGCCGGTATCGACCTGATGTCCTGAAACCCTGATGTCCAATGCCTGTCTCCTCTGGTTAAAGCGCTGACCCTGTTTGGAGCCAAAGCGCGTCTTTGATCTTGGCGATGAATTCCGCATGCCGCGCCAGTTCAGCTTCAGATGCCCTATGTGCGCGCGCAGGCCGAAAGACTTTCGTTGTCTGAACGCTGCTCGCGTCGATTTGGGTCATTGCACGGTCAGAAATATCGTTATCCGCAAGGCCAAGGCCGATTTGGCGTCCGCCGGTAAGTTCAATATATAATTGAGCCAACAGCTCTGCATCGAGCAACGCGCCATGCTTAATGCGGTGGCTCCGGTCGATGCCATATCGCGTACATAATGCGTCGAGCGACAGCTTTGCCCCGGGATTCTTGACCCGCGCAAGTGCAACGGTGTCCACCATCCGGTCCATCGAGACGGGTGGCCGACCACAAAATTGCAGCTCGTGATTCAAAAAGCCGAAGTCAAAACTGGCATTATGCGCAACAAGCGGGCTATCACCCAAAAATGCGAGGAGCTCATCGGCATTTTCACCAAATGCTGGCTTGTCCGATAGAAAACGGTCTGAGAGGCCATGTACTTGCTCTGCCGCCGACGGCATCGGGCGCTGCGGGTTAAAATATGCGTGGTAATGCTGGCCAGTCATCACCCGGCTGACCATTTCGATACAGCCAATTTCGACCATCCGGTCCCCGGTTGCAGGGTCAAAGCCAGTCGTTTCGGTATCAAATATAATTTCACGCATTCTGTAATCAGATGTGAGCCTGTTTCCGCGCTTATGCAAGACCCGCGCGCAGCTTTTTGACAAGCGCGCGCACATCGGACCGAGTCTCAGCCATATCTTTGCCTGTGTCGATGACATGATCGGCGCGCGCCCGCTTATCGGCGTCGTTCAGTTGTAGCGACAATATCTGTTCGAACTTATCCGATGTCATATTCGGTCGCGCCAGCACGCGTTCGCGTTGCAACTGCGCAGGCGCGGATACAACCACCACGACATCGACGCCCGCCTCTCCCCCTTTTTCAAACAATAACGGAATGTCGAACAGCAGCATCTCTGAATTCTGGTGCGCCTCCAAAAAAGCTTTGCGGCGTTCGGCGACAGCAGGGTGGATAATTGTTTCCAGCCGCGCCAGCCTGTCGCGGTCGCCAAAGACCGCAGCGCCAAGCGCCTTTCGGTCGACGCCGTCTGGCCCGGTCGTTCCGGGAAAGGCCGCCTCGATCGCAGGCACCAGCGCACCGCCCGCCTTTTGCATGTCATGGACCGCGGCATCGGCGTCAAACACCGCTACGCCTTCGTCGGCAAACATTGCGGCGACGGAGGATTTGCCCATGCCGATTGACCCCGTAAGCCCAATGATCAGCGGTTTTTTCATTTGAGCAAAAGCGCCCGCAATTCGTTTTCCGCATCGTCCGGCGGGGCGACGCCAAAGAACAGCTCAAACGCAATCGCCGCCTGACCGACCAGCATTTCGAGGCCATCGACCGTTTCCAAATCGCGCGCGCGTGCCGCTTTCAACAAGGGCGTTTCAATCGGTGCATAAACAAGATCATAAACAATCGCATGCTCGGGCAAGGACGACAGATCAATGTCCAGCGCCTCCTGCCCTACCATGCCCAATGGGCTTGCGTTCACCAACAACGCCGCATCGGGTAAGCGGGCATCAAAACCGATAACTTTGCCCTTGAGCCCGAAATGCGCAAGCAATCCGGCGGCTTTCAACGCATTGCGCGCCACCAGAACAACGTCACCGATGTCAGCCTGCGCCAATGCAAAGAGCACTGCACGTGCCGCGCCGCCTGCGCCAATGACGACAGCCGTTTCACCGGCAATCGGGACATCGGCAATCGGGCCATAAAATCCGCCAACATCGGTATTGGTTGCAACAAGCGCCCCGGTATCATTGCGGAACACAGTGTTGATCGCGCCGATTGAACTGCGCACATCGCCCGGGTCGGCCACGAAATCAAGCGCTGCTATCTTGTGCGGAATCGTAATATTGCAGCCACGCCAGTCGGCGTCCTGTGCACGCTCCGCAAAGTATTTTTCCAAATCTTGCGGCAAAACGTTATGTGCGCGGTAGTCACCCACGCGCCCCAATTGCTTGAGCCAGAAATTGTGGATCAAAGGCGATTTGGAATGCGCAATCGGATGCCCGATGACTTCGGCATAAACTGTCATGTCGGTAAAAGGCCCCTAATCCGCAAGAAATCAAGCACGGGAAGCAGTGGCATCCCGATAATGGTAAATTGGCTGCCGCTGACGCTGCTGAACAGCTGCGCACCCTCCGCCTCAATCCGGTAGCAGCCAACGCTGTGCCGAATATGATCCCAATAGCGATCAACATAATCATCGATGAACGCGGCGCTCAGCGGCCGCATCGTTAATTGCGCAGTGTCGACGATGCGCCAAACGGGCGCCCCCTGCTCACACATCACCGCAGCGCTGATCAGCCGATGTGTCGTGCCGGAAAGCTGCGCCAAATGTGCGCGTGCGTCCTGCGGTGACTGTGGCTTGTCAAAAATTTGCCCATCTGCACCAACACAAATTTGATCGCAGCCCAAAACAAGCCCTGTTGGCATTTTACGCGATATTTTTAGCGCTTTTGCCTCAGCCAGTGCATCGGCAATGTCGCGTGGCTTTGCGCCCGCCTGAGTCAAAGATATCTTGACGCTTTCTTCGTCGACATTGGCAGCGATTGCCTCAACCGCAACGCCGGCCGCATGTAACATCGCGATCCGTCCGGCACTTTGGGACGCAAGAATGAGCGTCATGTGGAGTTCGCCTGCGCCAGTTCGCGTTCGTTAAACAGGTTGATGATGGCCGCTGCGCTTTCCTCGATCGACCGGCGCGTCACATCAAGCACTGGCCATCCATTGTCGGCAAACATGCGCCGGGCATGCGCAACCTCAGCGCGCACTTTTTCTTCATTCACATAATCGGTGTCCGGCGACTGGTTCAACGACAGCAAGCGGTTGCGCCGCACCTGAATCAGCCGTTCTGCACTCGTTACCAGCCCGATGACCATGGGATGCTTCAACCGGAATAAAATCGGTGGCGGCGGAGATTCGGGCACGATTGGGATATTGGCGGTCTTATATCCGCGATTGGCAAGGTAAATGCTCGTCGGCGTCTTCGACGTCCGCGACACGCCCGCGAGCACAATGTCCGCCTCTTCCCAATTTTGCGCATTAATACCGTCGTCATGCGCAATCGTGAACTGGATGGCCTCAACCCGCGCAAAATAGGCCGCGTCCATGACATGCTGCCGCCCGGGGCGGGCCTTCGCCTCCTGGCCAAACATGTTGGACATAGCGTCGCTTACCGCATCAAGCGCCGCAACCGCCGGCAGGCCCAAGGCCCTGCATCTCGTTTCCAGCTTGCGCCGTGTGTCGCGGTTGACGAGAGTAAACAGAACGAGGCCAGGATTGGCGGCAACGTCGGTCAATATCCGGTCCAAATGGCTTTCGGATCTCACCATCGGCCAGAAATGCTTGACCACATGCTCAGCGTCGTCAAACTGCGCCAACGCGGCCTTGGCGATATTTTCCAAGGTCTCGCCGGTTGAGTCCGACAACAAATGCAGATGATAACGATCGCTCATGGCTGACAGTCTTGTTGGCAGGCTGGGGATAAATCAAGGGACAAGTTTTGCATGGCTATTTCCTCCCCGCTACCGCGATTTTAGGGCTCGATTCGGCCACAGTCTATCAACAGGGGCATTCTGATATGCACAGCCTGTGGATATTGGGGACGAAAGTTGCGACTCCTGTTGGGCGCGTTCGTGCTTGCGCGTCAAGATGTTGGCAATATCCGCAAAAGCTTTTAAGGCTTGCGCTATCAACAGCACATCATCTTTCATCATCCTTTATATAAATATATATTTTGATTGGATCTCGTCTCTCTATGTCCGCGCAAAACCCGAAAAAACTGCTTAACGTCCTCAAGGGCAATCAAGAAGCTATTCCGCCCATGTGGTTGATGCGCCAGGCTGGCCGATATCTTCCTGAATATCGTGCACTTCGGGAGGAAAAAGGTGGATTTCTGGCGCTGGCTTATGACAGTGACGCGGCGAGTGAAATCACCCTTCAACCCATCAGGCGTTTTGGTTTTGACGGGGCGATATTGTTCTCAGACATTCTTGTGATCCCGCATGCCATGGGTCAGGATCTGTGGTTTGAAACCGGTGAAGGCCCAAGGCTTGCGCCGCGGCTGGCCGATGCCCGGCTTGAAGATTTTGTACCTGCGCCAGAACGTTTGGCCCCCGTCATTGAAACCGTGCGTAAGGTTTCGGCAGGGCTCCCGCCTGAAACAACCTTTCTGGGCTTCGCTGGAAGCCCGTGGACGGTCGCAACGTACATGGTGCATGGTCAAGGAAGCAAAGACCAGGCAGAGGCCCGTAGAATGGCCCATGCGGAGCCGGAGCGTTTTGGCGCCTTGATTGAGGCAATCATTTCGGCAACGGTTGATTATTTGGGTGACCAGATTGATGCCGGCATTGACGCTGTGCAATTGTTCGACAGTTGGGCAGGGTCATTGTCACCTGCGCAATTTGAAAAATGGGTCATTGCCCCGAACGCTGAAATCGTGCGCCGGTTAAAGGCCCGCAACCCCAACGCGGTCATCATTGGTTTCCCGAAAGGCGCCGGCGGCAAGCTGGCGGCTTATGCCGAGGGCACTGGCGTGGATGCCTTGGGCCTTGATGAAACCGTCGATCCGCATTGGGCGAACCGCGAATTGCCCAAGGGACTGCCGGTGCAAGGCAATCTTGACCCGCTTGCATTGATTGCGGGGGGTGATGTGTTGAAAGATGCAGT
>NZ_JBKJMB010000095.1:0-103550 GCF_046596595.1 Sphingorhabdus sp. | reverse complement strand
CTCCCCGGTGTAACCGGAACGGCTGATCCCGAGCCGCTCTGGATCAGCCGTTCCGGTTACACCGGGGAGGATGGCTTCGAAATCTCGGTACCCGCAACCCACGCGCAGAAGCTGGCCGACGAGATTTGCGCGCAGGCGGAAGTCAAACCCATTGGCCTTGGCGCGCGCGATTCGCTTCGGTTGGAGGCTGGTCTGCCGCTTTATGGTCATGACATGAACCCCGACGTGGAGCCGGTTGAGGCCAACGCAGCCTTTGCTATCTCCAAACGCCGCCGCGCCGAAGGCGGGTTTGCCGGGGCGGAGCGCATACTGAGCGCTTTGGCCAATGGCCCTGCGCGAAAGCTGGTCGGGCTTTCGGTCGAAGGCAAGATGCCGGTACGCGAAGGCGCCCCGATCTTTGCAGGTACTGCGCAAGTCGGTGTCATTACCTCAGGTGGCTTTGGCCCAAGCGTCGGCGCGCCGATTGCCATGGGGTATGTCGCGGCTGGCCAGTATGATGCGGGCACCGCGCTTGAGGCCGAGGTGCGCGGCAAACGCGTTGCCGTTACCGTTTCATCCTTACCCTTCGTCACACATCAATATCATCGCAAAGGAGCCAGCACATGACGCGTTATTTCACCGAAGATCATGAGTGGATCGAAGTTGACGGCGACAGCGCCACGGTGGGTATCACCAATTACGCACAAGGGCAGTTGGGCGACATCGTGTTCGCTGAAGTGCCTGCGGTTGGCGCGACCTTGAAAAAAGGCGGTGACGCAGCTGTTGTGGAATCGGTCAAGGCTGCATCCGACGTGTATGCACCCGTCAGCGGCACCGTCATCGAGGGCAATGACGCGCTCGAAGGTGACCCAGCGCTGGTGAACAGCGACCCCGAAGGAGAAGGCTGGTTCTTCAAGCTGACACTGAGCGACACCAGCGAACTCGACAGCCTCATGGATGATGTGGCGTATCAGGCGTTCGTAGACGGGCTTTAAGTTTATCAGTCCGCAATAAGCGGGCCATGGAGAATGAAATGCGTTATTTACCGCTAACCCCATCAGACCGGCAGGCAATGCTTGGCGTCATCGGGGCCAAGTCGATTGATGATCTGTTCGTGGATGTACCTGTTCAGGCGCAATTGGACGGGCCTATTCGCGGCCTGCCGAACCATGCCAGCGAAATGGCGGTTGAGCGGCATTTCTCCACGCTTGCGCGCAAGAACATGACGGCGTCGCACCATCCATTTTTTCTGGGCGCTGGCGCGTACAAGCACCATGTGCCGGCAAGTGTCGACCATATCATCCAGCGCGGTGAGTTCCTGACGGCCTACACGCCCTATCAGCCCGAAATCGCGCAGGGCACGCTGCAAATGCTGTTTGAGTTCCAAACGCAGGTTGCACGGCTGTTTGGCTGCGATGTTGCCAATGCGTCGATGTATGATGGCTCAACTGCATGCTGGGAAGCCATCGGCATGGCTGGCCGGATTACCAAGCGGACAAAGGCAGTGCTCTCGTCTGGGCTTCACCCGCATTATGTCAGCGTTGCCAAAACCATGGCACAATATACGGGCGACACGCTTGACACTGCCGTGCCCGAGCTTTCCGCTGCGACCGACAGCGCGCGTTTGCTTGATGCCATCGACGGCGAGACAAGCTGCGTGGTGGTCCAATATCCTGATATCTTGGGCCGTATTGAGGATCTGTCCGCAATTGCCGCCAAAGCACATGAGCATGGGGCTCTGCTGATTGCGGTTGTGACCGAGCCTGTTGCCTTGGGTTCGATCAAGTCGCCCGGCGAAATGGGCGCGGACATTGTCGTGGGTGAGGGGCAATCGCTTGGCGTTGGCCTGCAATTTGGCGGACCTTATGTCGGCCTGTTCGCTTGCAAGGAAAAATTCGTGCGCCAGATGCCCGGTCGTTTGTGCGGTGAAACCGTCGATGCGGAAGGGAAGCGCGGTTTCGTTCTGACGCTGTCAACGCGCGAACAGCATATCCGCCGGGAAAAGGCGACGTCGAATATCTGCACCAATTCAGGTCTTTGCGCACTGGCCTTCAGTGTGCATCTGACCTTGCTTGGCGAGAAGGGGTTGCGCGGCTTGGCGCAGCTTAACCACGCGCTCGCGGTTCAGGCGGCAGACCGGCTTACGCAGATCGCAGGGGTCAAACTGGTGAATGACAGCTTCTTCAACGAATTCACGCTGACGCTTCCCAAGGAAGCGCGGCCAGTGGTGCGGGCGCTCGCTGATCGCAAGATACTTGGCGGCGTGTCGTTGGGGCGATTGTACCCGGGCGCAGACGCGCTTTCTAATGGCCTTGTTGTTGCTGTCACAGAAGTTGCGACGAGCGAGGATGTTGAAACATTCGCCGTCGCATTGCAGGAGATTTTGGCATGAACGTCCTTAACCAAAGCGGCTGGAAACCCGAAATGGGCAACGCCGGCGATACCCGCCCAGCGACCTTCACGGGCAATAAGGCACTGATGCTTGAAGAAGCGCTGATCTTTGAGATCGGCACTGCTGGCACGACCGGCGTTGATCTTGCGGATGCACCAAAGGTTGCGTCGCGTCTTGGCAATCTGGAGCGGCATCGCGACATTGGTCTACCGGGCCTGTCCGAGCCAGAAACGGTGCGGCATTACACCCGCCTCAGCCGTCAGAATTATGCGATCGATCTTGGCTTCTTCCCGCTGGGCAGCTGCACGATGAAGCACAATCCGCGGCTGAATGAAAAGGTCGCGCGGATGGCTGGCTTTGCCGATATCCATCCGCTGCAGCCCGTTGAGACCGTGCAAGGCGCGCTTGGCGTTATTCATGAGCTTGCACATTGGCTGATTACGTTGACCGGCATGAAAGCGGTTGCGATGTCGCCCAAGGCTGGTGCGCATGGCGAATTGTGCGGTATCCTCGCCATTCGCGCCGCACTGACCGCGCGCGGCGATGCCCGCTCGGTCATATTGTGCCCCGAAAGTGCGCATGGCACCAACCCCGCGACAGCAGCGTTTGCGGGATATGCAGTCGAAAATATCCCAGCAACGTCGGAAGGCCGCGTTGATCTGGCGGCGCTGAAGGCGCGCCTTGGACCCGATGTGGCTGGCGTCATGATTACCAACCCCAACACTTGTGGCCTGTTCGAGCGTGACTTGCGCGAGATCTCGGACGCGGTGCATGCGGCAGGCGGGTACGTCTATTGCGATGGCGCAAACTTCAACGCGATTGTTGGCCGCGTGCGTCCGGGTGATCTTGGTGTCGATGCCATGCACATCAACCTGCACAAGACATTCTCGACGCCGCACGGTGGCGGTGGACCAGGTTCGGGGCCAGTGGTGCTCTCCGAAGCGCTGGCGCCTTACGCGCCGTTACCGTTCGTCGATAGGGACGGCGACCATTATCTGCTGGTTGAAGAAGAAACCTACGGCGAACATCATGAATCGACCTTCGGCCGCATGGTCGCGTTCCATGGCCAGATGGGTATGTTCACGCGAGCGCTTTCCTACATCATGTCGCACGGTGCCGATGGCTTGCGCCAAGTCGCCGAAGATGCCGTGCTGAACGCCAATTATATCCTGCGCAGCCTCGAAGATGTTCTTGAAGCTCCGTTCGCCGACAGCGGTCCGTGCATGCATGAGGCATTGTTCAGCGACAATGGCATGTCCGAAGGATTTTCCACGCTGGATATCGCCAAAGGCCTGATTGACGAGGGGTATCACCCAATGACGGTCTATTTCCCGCTTGTTGTGCACGGCGCGATGCTGGTCGAGCCAACCGAGACCGAAAGCATGGCAACACTTGACCAGTTTATTGGCGCGCTACGCAGCGTGGCCGAACGGGCAAAGGCTGGCGATCCGTCGCTGAAGTCTGCGCCGCATCACGCCCCGCGCCGCCGACTTGATGAAACGCAGGCTGCGCGCAAACCCGTGCTGGTGTGGCATGAGCCCGAACAGGCAGTTGCGGCCGAGTGAGCGACCCGCAGCCGTTCGTTTTTAACGCTGGCGCGGAGGTCAAACGACACGCGCCAGCAACCGAACGCAATCGCGATGTCATTGGAAATACGCTAGCGACGTTGCTGCCGATTGACGGGCTGGTGCTTGAAATCGCAAGCGGGACAGGTGAGCACGCGGTGCACTTTGCCAAAATGTTTCCAGCACTGACATGGCAGCCAAGCGATCCTGACCCCATTGCAATTGCATCAATTGATGCGTGGCGCTTGGACGAAAACGCCACGAATGTGCTGCCCGCGATGTTGCTGGATGCATCGGCCGACTGGCCAATCGCGCGCGCTGACGCGATTGTCTGCATCAACATGGCTCACATTAGCCCCTGGGTGGCCACCGTCGGTCTCCTGCACGGCGCAGCGCAGATCCTTGCACCGTCCGCGCCGCTTTACATCTACGGACCCTTCCGTCAGCATTCTGTTTCGCTGGCCGAAAGCAATGCAGCATTCGATGCGTCCCTTCGGCAACAAAATACCGACTGGGGCCTGCGCTACGTTGAGGATCTGGCCGATGTTGCGCGCGATGCCGGATTGACCCTCGACCAAATCATCCCGATGCCAGCCAACAACCTTTCCTTGGTCTTTCGGCGTTAACTGGTCAGGTCAGTCCGCTCGATTTTTGCAATCGGGGAACGCTGCCTTATCCGTGTGCCGGTGACGTCATTTTCATATTGGGCGGTCAGCGAATAGCGTTCGATGGCGTATATGCCCGGCGTTGTTCCTGCTTTTTCAACCTTTAAAGGCGCATAAATCCTTGTCTTTATGGATTTCAGGACAACGTCGGTCCAACCCGTGCCGCCCTCGCTGCGCAGGATTTCAGGCTCGTCGACCTTGCCATCGGCGCTAATCCAAAAGCCGATATCGACCCAGCGCTTTTCGACAACCTGAGTCCCCAACCGGTTCAGGTCGCTGCCGCCTGCCATTGCCCGCGCGGCTTGTGCCTCGTTCATTTCGATCGGCTTCGAGTGGAGCAATACAGGACGTTCGGTTCCTCCCATCGCTGCATAACGCGCGATAAGCTTGTCCGTGGTTTCGCTGTTGCCGCCGTTGCGATCCATGCGTGATTTCAAAACTTCAGCGACGATCTTAAACTCCTCCGCGCCGCCAGTGGGTTCCTTAAGAAATTGGTCAATGGCGCTCGTAGCATCATTCCGGCGGAAAGCCGTTTTCTCGGTCTCGGCGCGCTGGACGCGAAGCGATAAATCGCGCAGCCGGGCAACGGCGGCAACCTGCGGTAGACCCATCGTCAGCGCGCGCCGTTCAATCTCGAGATATTTGTCGCTCGCTTCTTCAAGATAGCCAAGCTTTAACCGGGAATCTGCGACTTCAATTTCGGCACCGAACACGCGGTAATCGTTCGGCTTCAATGCCCCTTTTAACGTGTCGCGCATGTCCAGCACAGAAAGCCGGTAGATATCGGATTCACCCAGATGCGCCGCGACATTCCCGTTCGCCCGAAGGAGGTCTGACACCTCGACGGGATATTGGCCTTTATGCTTACGGTTCCGGCCAAGTGCATTGGCCAATGTCGCCCGTGCATCGCGATAATCACCTTCAACAAACTGGTTTTCCGCATGCGCCAGCGTCGCTTTGATATCTTGATCAGGCGGACATTTGCGCGCGATGCACGCTTTCAGATCGGCCGCTGTATCTTTCAACGATCGCGCGGTGACGACGATTTCGCGCTTGGCGTCGTCTTGAGCCATGGATGGTGCGCTGACGCCTGCGAGCAGAAGGATTGCGGTCAAATGGTATTTTTTCAACATGGGGGAATCCTTGCAGACAAAAGAGTAATCGTCGCAACTATAAGCAGTTTATTGACATGCCGCTATAATCTCTCGACAAAATACATTAGGCTACTGCGAACGACAGGCCAGTGTTGGGAGAGAGCATTATGGCAGTGGCCAGTTTCGACATTGTAAGTTTTGACGGATTTCTGACGCATTGGGCGACGGAGCGGCCGGATTGGTCGGCTCTTTCGCAGGACGACCGCCACTTCACTTACGCTCAGTTGGAAGAACGCACCGCAAAGATCGTGACGATGTTGCTTGGGTTGGGTCTCAAAAAAGGCGACCGGATCGCCTGGATCGGCAAGAACAGCGACCTGTACTTTGCGCTTTTCTATGGAGCGGCGCGCGTCGGGATTGTGATGGTGCCGATTGGGTGGCGTCTTGCGCCTGCTGAATGGGCTTATATTGCCAAGGATACCGAAGCGCGCATCTTGTTCGCAGGGCAGGGATTTGAAGTCGGCGTGTTGGCACTTGCCGATCAGATTTCGACCGTCAAACGGGTTATCGGCGAGGCCGAGGCCCGCCACATGATTGAATCTACCGTACATCGCGCCTTTGAACCCGCTGGTCCCGACGACGCAGTGCTGCAACTTTATACATCGGGGACGACGGGCAATCCCAAAGGCGCAGTTCTATCGAACCGCAATTTGTTTGCGTTGCGCAAACAGGGTGCGGACTCCGACCATGCGTATAGCAAATGGGATGATGACGAGGTCGTTCTCATCGCCATGCCCTGCGCGCATATTGGCGGAACGGGGCTTGGCATTATGGCAATGGCGTCCGGACTACCGGCTCTGGTGCAAGCGGAGTTTACCCCAGATTCGGTATTTGATGCCATCGAAACGGGCGGTGCCACGCGGTTGTTCATCGTTCCTGCGGCTTTGCAGATGATGGTCAACCATCCCCGATGCCGCGATGTCGATTATAGCCGGCTTAAATATATTCTGTATGGCGCTGCGCCAATCCCGCTTGAGCTTTTGCGGCAATGCATGGACGTTTTTCGCGCCGAGTTCATTCAGGTCTATGGCATGACTGAGACGACCGGCACGATCTGCATGCTCCCGCCTGAGGACCATGACCCCAATGGCAATAAACGGATGCGCTCAGCGGGCAAGCCGTTGCCAGGTGTGGAATTGCGGGTGGTTGATGGCGCAGGACAAGATGTACCTATTGGCGAAGTCGGCGAAATCTGGACGCGATCCTCAAACAATATGATCGGCTACTGGAACTTGCCTGACGCAACGAAGGGAACCGTTGCCGATGGTGGCTGGATCAAAACCGGAGACGCCGGATATCTGGATGAGGACGGCTATCTATATATCCATGACCGCGTGAAGGATATGATCATTACGGGCGGCGAAAATGTCTACCCTGCCGAAGTTGAGAGCGCGATTTATGGGCATCCCGATGTGCTTGAGGTTGCAGTGATCGGCGTGCCCGACGATAAATGGGGGGAGGCAGTCAAGGCGGTTTGCGTGCCAAAACCCGGTGCAGATGTTGATCCGGAAAGCATCATGGCGTGGGCGCGCGAACGCATAGCGGGGTTCAAGGTGCCACGTTCAGTGGATGTGATCGCAGCGTTGCCGCGCAACGCGTCCGGCAAAATCCTGCGCAAGGACTTACGCGCGCCTTATTGGGCTGGCTACGATCGACAGGTGAACTAAGCTTTTAAGGCCGCCATGATACTGGGGACGAGTTCCGTCCGGCAAATCAGCAGATCGGGCAGATAAGGGTTGCGCGCATTATAGAGCATCGGGGATCCATCGATGCGCGAGCAATGCAAGCCAGCGGCCTGCGCGACAGCAACGGGCGCGCAATTGTCCCATTCATATTGGCCGCCGGTGTGGAGGTAAATGTCCGCTTCGCCGCGCACCACTGCCATGGCCTTGGCGCCAGCGGACCCCATGGGTACCAACTCGGCGCTCAGGATTTCTGCCACCGCAATGGCCTCGGCAGCGGGACGAGTCCGGCTGACCACCATACGTGGCGGGTGGTTGGCAACAGCCAATGCCAGCGGATTGTCAGACCGCAGAGTCATGTTCATCGCGGGCAGTGCTACCGCTCCCGCCTTGGCCACGCCGCCGA
Organism: Sphingorhabdus sp.; assembly: GCF_046596595.1. Lineage (GTDB taxonomy): Bacteria > Pseudomonadota > Alphaproteobacteria > Sphingomonadales > Sphingomonadaceae > Sphingorhabdus_B. The sequence continues at coordinate 95,707 of NZ_JBKJMB010000095.1, read as the reverse complement.
CCGCGAGCGCGACATGCACCGCCCAATCACTTCGGCCTTCGCTATATTCGCGCGTGCCGTCGAGCGGATCGACGATCCAAACACGGTCGACATCGCAACGGTCAGTGCAATCCTGCTCCTCTTCGGAAAGCAGGGCATCGGCAGGGCGTTCGCGGCGCAAAGCTTCGCATAGATAGGCGTTGGCGCGGGTATCGCCCTCGTCACCCAATGCTTTGCCCGTAAACCGTCCGGAAATTTGCAGGTCATGCAACAACCGCCCAGCGTGTGTGGCCAAATGCGCGCAAAGCTCGGCATCGGTCACAGGTCGTGGCTCCAGACGCCAATAACGCGCTCTACAATTGCCTCCGCCGCCTGTTCGGGGGACGTCGTAGTCGTGTCGATTCGCATCTCAGGTGCATCGGGCCGTTCATACGGGCTGTCGATGCCTGTAAAGTTCTTCAGCGCCCCGCTACGCGCCTTCCTATACAGACCTTTCATGTCGCGCTTTTCGGCGTCTGCCAATGGGGTGTCGACAAATATTTCTATAAAGTCGCCGGCTGGCATCAACGCGCGCACCATATCGCGTTCCGCTCGAAATGGAGAAATGAATGCCGTCAGGACAATTAATCCGGCATCGGTCATCAGCTTGGCAACTTCGCCAACGCGGCGGATATTCTCAATCCGGTCGGTATCGGTGAAACCCAAATCCTTGTTCAGGCCATGCCTGACATTGTCACCATCGAGCAGGAAGCTGTGCCGCCCAAGCGCGAACAATTTCTTCTCTACAAGATTAGCGATGGTAGATTTGCCCGAACCGGACAGTCCCGTAAACCAGAGAAGCTTTGGCGATTGCCCCTTTTGCCGGGCATGCGCCTCGCGGCTGATATCAATCGCCTGCCAGTGCACATTCTGCGCGCGCCGCAGGCTGAAGTTCAGCATACCTGCGGCGACCGTGGCATTGGTCATCTTGTCTATCAGAATGAAGCCGCCAAGGGTCCGGTTGTCAGCATAAGCTTCAAATATGATTGGCCGGTCAGTGGTCATTTCTGCAACGCCGATAGCGTTGAGATCGAGCGTCTTGGCCGCCAGATGCTCCATGTTATTGACGTTGATCTGATATTTGGGGGCTTGCACCGTGGCAGAAACGGACTGCGTCCCAAGCTTCATCCAATAGGATCTGCCCGGGATCATGGCATCTTCCGAAAGCCAAACAATGTTCGCCTCAAACTGGTCGGCAAGCTCCGGCGGGTCGTCTGCTGCCGCAATGACATCGCCGCGCGAACAGTCGATTTCATCGGTGAGCGTTAAAGTGACGGATTGCCCGGCTACAGCGACCTCCAGATCCCCATCCAGCGTGACGATACGCGCCACAGTTGACGTTTTGCCACTTGGCAAAATGCGCACCGGTTCGCCTGTCTGGATAGACCCGCTAGCGATCTGTCCCGCAAACCCACGGAAATCTAGGTTGGGCCGATTGACCCACTGCACCGGCAAGCGAAACGGCTTTGCCTGATCGGCACGAACATCAAGCTCGACGGTTTCCAGGTGATCGATTAACGTTACGCCATCATACCAAGGCGTGTTGGGCGACACGCTGGCGATATTGTCACCCTTAAACCCGGATATCGGAATTGCAGTGAAGGATTTTACTCCGATACCATCTGCAAAGCTCTTATAATCAGCAACAATTTCATCGTAGCGTGCGGCGTCATAGCCAACGAGATCCATCTTGTTCACGGCAAGCACGATGTTCCGAATGCCGAGCAGATGCGCTAAGTAGCTATGCCGCCGCGTCTGGGTCAGCACACCCTTGCGCGCATCAATCAATATGACCGCGAGGTCTGCGGTCGATGCGCCGGTGACCATGTTGCGCGTATATTGCTCGTGCCCGGGCGTGTCGGCGACGATGAACTTGCGCTTCTCCGTCGTGAAGAATCGATAGGCTACGTCGATGGTAATACCCTGCTCACGTTCGGCAGCTAAGCCATCGACCAGCAAGGCAAAGTCGATTTCCTGCCCTTGCGTTCCGATCCGCTTGCTGTCCGCTTCAAGCGCTGCGAGCTGGTCTTCAAAGATCATCTTTGAATCATAGAGCAAGCGCCCGATGAGCGTCGATTTGCCGTCATCGACCGAGCCGCAGGTGATGAACCGCAGCAGGCCTTTGTGCTGGTGCTGCGTTAAATAGGCTTCGATATCTTCGGCAATCAACGCGTCGGTTTCATATATGGGGGGCATCAGAAATAGCCCTCCTGCTTTTTCTTTTCCATCGACCCGTCGCCCGAATCCTTGTCAATAACGCGGCCCTGTCGTTCCGATGATGTGGTCAGGAGCATTTCCTGAATGACCTCATTCAGCGTGGCAGCTTCGCTTTCGACCGCGCCAGTTAGGGGAAAGCAGCCCAAAGTGCGAAAACGCACCGATCGTTCTACAATGTTTACCGTCCGGCCAAGGACACGTTCCAAGCGGGGAAGATCATCGGCCATGAACAATTGTCCGTCCCATTCGTAGGTCGGGCGTGGCGCGCTGAAATAGAGCGGGACAATCTCGATCTCGTTGAGCTGGATATATTGCCAGATATCAAGCTCGGTCCAATTGGATATTGGGAAAACCCGCATGCTTTCGCCGCGATTTTTTCGGGCATTATACAGATTCCAAAGCTCTGGCCGCTGGTTTTTGGGGTCCCAGCGATGTGCTTCGGAGCGAAAGCTGAACACCCGTTCCTTCGCCCGGCTTTTTTCCTCGTCACGCCGCGCGCCACCAAAGGCTGCGTCAAATCCATGATGGTTGAGGGCCTGTTTCAGCCCTTCGGTTTTCCACATGTCGGTATGAAGCGGGCCATGGTCAAACGGGTTGATGCCCTGCGCTTGGGCATCAGGGTTTTGCCAGATTAAAAGCTCCATGCCAGCGTCGCGCGCGGCTTTTTCCCGCAGATCATACATGGCGCTGAATTTCCACGTCGTGTCGACATGCAACAAGGGGAAGGGCGGCGGCGCTGGGAAAAAGGCCTTGCGTGCCAGATGCAGCATCACCGCGCTGTCTTTGCCCACTGAATACAGCATGACTGGCCGTTCAGCCTCGGCCACCACTTCACGCATGATGTGGATGCTCTCGGCTTCGAGCCGTTGAAGGTGGGTCAGGTCGCGTAACATGGCCGAGTTACTTACGCATAGACCAGCGCGCCGCAAGCAGCAAAGGCTTGCAACAACTCAAGTTCTACTTGTGCCTTTGCCTAGGCCGATCTTTCGAGTTCAGCGCCCTACGCTTACATAATTAAAGCCAGCGGCCGCCGTTTCTTCGGGACGGTAGATGTTGCGTAAGTCCACCAAAACATCGCCTGCCATGGCGGCATGCAGTTTCTTAAGATCAAGCGCGCGATAGGCGTCCCACTCGGTGACTAACGCCACGGCGTCTGCATCTTGTGCTGCGCCATATGCGCTTTCGGCCATGATAACATCCGGCAGAATCTTGGCAGCTTCCTCCATGCCTTCCGGGTCATGCGCATGGACGATAGCGCCCGCATCCAGCAAAGTCTGAACGATGGCAATCGACGGTGCGTCACGCATGTCGTCGGTGTTTGGCTTGAAGGTCAGGCCAAGTAAGCCAATTTTCATGCCACGCACATCACCGCCCAAGGCAGTGATGATTTTGCGTCCCATTGCGCGTTTCCTGAGGTCATTTGCTTGCACGACAGCCTCAACAACCCTGACGGGCGTTTCATTGTCCTGCGCGGTTTTGAGGAGCGCCAGCGTGTCCTTTGGAAAGCAGCTGCCTCCATAGCCTGGGCCAGCATGCAGAAACTTTGAACCGATGCGATTATCAAGGCCAATGCCGCGTGACACATCCTGCACATTGGCACCCAGCTTCTCGCAGAGATCGGCCATTTCATTGATGAACGTAATCTTGGTCGCAAGAAACGCGTTGGCCGCATATTTAATCAACTCGGACGAGCGGCGGCTCGTGAACAGCATCGGAGATTCGTTCAGGAACAACGGCCGGTAAATTGCGCGCATAACTTCGCGTGCCCATTCGACTTCGCTGCCAACAACAATGCGGTCTGGACGCTTGAAATCGCCGATCGCTGCGCCTTCACGCAGAAATTCCGGGTTCGAAACTACGGCAAAATCAAGTTCGGGGCTGGTTTCGCGAATGATCCGCTCAACCTCGTCGCCAGTACCGACTGGAACCGTTGATTTTGTTACAACCACGGTATGCGGGTCAATCGCGCGCGCCAATTCCTCGGCAGCGGCATAGACATAGCTGAGATCGGCATGGCCATCCCCACGGCGCGACGGCGTACCAACGGCGATGAATACAGCGCCACAGCCTTTCACAGACTGAATTACATCGGTCGAAAAGCTTAACCGGCCTGCATCGACATTGGTCTTTACCAACGCATCAAGACCGGGTTCAAAGATTGGCATGACGTTGGCGAGCAAGCGGTCGATCTTTGACTCGTCCTTGTCCACACACACGACTTCATGGCCAAAATCGGCAAAGCACGCGCCAGAAACAAGGCCGACATAGCCCGAACCGATCATTGCAATTTTCATTGGGTATCCCTTTAAAGGCGTTTGCCGATAATCTGCGCCTTATGATGTTATCCGCGTAGGAACAAGTGTGGCGAGTTTGGGTTCCACGCTTGGCGAATGGTGCGATCGTCAAATTGCATGCCGGACCGACTTCCAAATGACCTCCGCGATGCGTTGGCTTGCTTGGCCGTCACCAAACGGATTGTGCGCGCGCGCCATCTTCGAATATGCCGCAGGATTATCCAGGAGCGTGAAAACTTCTGCAATGATGCCGTTGGGTTCCGTGCCAACAAGCTTTGCCGTACCCGCTATGATGCCTTCCGGTCGTTCGGTCGTGTCACGCAACACCAGGACTGGCTTTCCAAGCGCCGGTGCCTCCTCCTGAACACCGCCACTGTCGGTAAGAATGATGTGGCTGATCAACAAAAGGTAGACGAAATTTGGGTAGTCGAGCGGCTCAATGAGGGCGACGTTCGCGAGGTCGCCGAGCGCCGCGTGCATGACCGCGTGCGCATTTGGATTCATATGTACCGGGAATATGCATGCCACATCTGCGCGCGACGCGATCGCTTTGATGGCGGCAGCGATGTTTTGCATACCATCGCCAAAATTCTCACGACGGTGCGCCGTAATCCCGATAATTTTGCGCCTACGAAAACGTTGCGCGAGCGGCGCAAGCCGGGCAGCGCGCGTCGGATCCTTCGCGAGGCGCTGTGTTACCCATTGCAGCGAATCGATGACAGTGTTCCCCGTCACCAATATCCGCCCTCGCGGAACAGCTTCCGCCCTTAAGGCGTCAGCTGACATTTCGGTGGGTGCAAAATGTTGATCGGCGATGCTGCTGATAATCTTGCGGTTCACCTCTTCGGGCCAGGGATGGTAGATATCGTAGCTACGCAAACCAGCCTCGACATGGCTGACCGGAATTTTTCGGTAATAAGCGGCAACAGCGCCCGCCATAGCCGTGGCGGTATCTCCCTGCACAATGACGCGGTCAGGTCTTGCGCTGTCCAAAATATTTCCAATAGCCACCAACAAGCGGGCCGTCAGCGCATCAAGTGACTGGTCCGCTTGCATCAAATCCAGATCATAGTCGGGCACAATGCCGCTGATAGACAGCACTTGATCGAGCATATGGCGATGTTGCGCAGTGACCAAAACTTCGGTGCGCATTCCGGCATATCGTGACAGGGCTTTGACAACTGGAAATAGCTTGATGGCTTCCGGCCGCGTCCCGAATATCACTAGGTTTTTGTGCATGTTCATTCCCTGCATCCATCGCCAGCAGCAATACCGCAGATAAGCATAACATGCTAAAAAGTAACGAAATTATTGTGTGAGCCGACCAAGCGCGTCGTGATGTGAAGGGAAGGCCGCGAGTTGCCTGGCAAGAAACTGGTCAATGTCGGGCAGATTTGCAAGCTGCAGTCCATCGAGTGACGCAACGAGCCTATCGTCGGCTGGAAAGGTTCCATAGCCGGCAAAAAGACAGTGCCAAGACAAAGCACTGTAATATCGGCTTATGCCAAGGCGGTGAACTTCCGCGGCCAGATCCGCACCGCTGAACCATGCCGTCATCAGCGCCTTGAGGTTATCCGACAAGGCGTCGTTGCTCGCATTGTCGCGCCAATATGCAGAGTCATGCCGCTGGTTCATGCGGTAATGGGCAACGATGTAATCGCGAATTCCCTCAATGCGCCCCGCCAGACTTGAATTGAGTTCATCAGCAAACTGGTTTGTCATTCCGCCATTTTCAAATGCATCGATAAACCCTTCGACCGTGGCTTGCACAATATGCAGTGCGGTCGCTTCAAGCGGTTCGATGAAGCCTTGTGAAAGGCCAACGGCAAGGCAGTTGCCCACCCAGCATCGCTCAAGTCGACCGACACGCATTTTCAGATGCCGGGCTGGCACGTCGCTGTCCAACAGGCCGAGATGCTGCCGAAGCTCCGTCTCTGCCGCATCGGCATCAAGATAACGCGACGAATAAACATAACCATTGCCCGCCCGATTGGTCAGCGGAATGCGCCACGCCCAGCCAGTCGACAATGCAGTCGCCCGTGTTTCGCTCGGGATATCGCCTTCGTCATTTGGTGTCGGCATGGCGACGGCTGAATCGTTGAGCAGATTATCGCCAAAGGAGATGAACCGTTGCTTCAGCGCCTTTTGAACGATGGTCCCGCCAAAACCGCTGCAATCGACGAAGAAATCGCCAGCAATCACCTCGTCATTTTCCGTGGCCAGATGCACCACATTGCCCGCGTCATCGATCTGCACATGGCGCACAGTGCGTTCGAGATGCGTAACACCAAGCTTGCCTACTGCGTGGTCGCGCAAGGTGCGCCCGACAAAAGTGGCGTCAAAATGATAGCCATAGCCGATGGCATAGGGAAAGTCGGTCGCGGCGACAGGGGCGCGCTTTTCGGCTGCTAATCGGGCAGGCAAAAAGAAACGGTCGGGATGGGCCTCCACATTGCGCCCGGTCCGCCGCGCACGGGTCTGAAAGAAAAACTGGCTGTCGGTAAAATGATCAAGCCCTGTGTGAAAGGGATGGAAATAACTTTCGAACCCCGGGCGTTCTGACCAACCATGAAAGCTGATGCCGGCTTTGTACGTAGCGTTGCATTTCGGCATCCAGTCGGATTCAGCCAGGCCAAGCGTATCGAAAAATGCCTTTAATTGCGGCGTTGAACCTTCGCCGACGCCAATGATGCCAATGTCAGGCGACTCAACGACAATGATCTCATGCTGCGGCCATTTTTTGGCAAGCAGGCACGCCGCCATCCAGCCCGCCGTCCCGCCGCCCAATATGACAAAGCGAAGCTCTCCATCTGCCATTAAAAGTCCCGAAGCATCCAACCGAAAATATCATCAAGCCGCGCTGCCCAGGCATTTTCCTCATGCGGGGTTCCGGGATATGTTGTGCTCTTAAAATCCCGTCCCTTCTTCCACTTATGCGCGACCAATGCGGCGTCAAGGGCGTCTTGATAGGGCTGATAAAAGGCATCCAGCGTTTCTGTGCCATGGTCAAACCAAATTCGTCGGCCGTCCGGCTTTCCCAGATTCAATTTTACATATTTATGCCAAGCTGAGATTATGTCTTGCCGCTCGGATTCCGACCAATTGGGATCGCCAAGCGGCAAATGGGTAGACACCGCGCCTGCAGTGCCAAAGACCTCTGGATATTTGGTAATCGCATAAAGCGAAATAAGCCCGCCCATGCTCGACCCGGCGATGGCGGTATATTTGCGTCCCGACTTGGTGCGAAACATCCGGTCGATTTGCGGCTTTAGCTCGGTCACGATGAACCGCAGATAGTCTTCGGCGATCATAGGCTTTCCATTGCCTTGGGCCTCCAGCTTCTGGCGCGTTGCGGGCGATACATGTTCCAGCATTGGACGCGGGAAATATTGCCGTCCGCGGTCTGCCCCGGGTTGGTCGATACCGACGATGATGAAGGGCGCGACCTGGCGCGAAGCAATGAGGCGCAGCGCTGATTTATCCGCTGCCCAGACCTTGTTGAAGTTTGATCGTTTCGGATCGAACAGGTTTTGGCCATCATGCATATAGATGACGCCATAACGGCGCTTGCTTGAATCATATCCGGGCGGGAGCCAGACGACAATTTTCGGCGGTGCGATCTGAGTTGCTGTTGCCACTGAGCCGAGGTCGACAAAACGCCCTTGCTCCTGGGCCCTCAATTGCGTGGGCGAGCCAAACGACAGCGCCATCAGCAGCATCGTCAGGGCTGCCATCAGCGGGCGGCGGCCCGGCATGGTTATTTGTCCTCGACAAGGCGGATGGCAAAGCCGCCGCCCGGTGCAATCCGCATCGTCAGGGCATCGGTGCTCACCAGCGTTTTGCGTTCGATAGCAATCGAATGCCGCTTTTCGGTACGATAATCCGCATCATCACCATCGCGATAAATCTCTGCGGTATATTTTTTGCCTGGGGTGAGGAAGTCGAGGTTAAAGTTCACCGTCCGCGCTTCTTCGTCGCCGACCGCGCCGATATACCAGTTCTTGCCGCCGCGTTCCTTACGCGCAATAGTCACAAAATCCCCAATTTCGCCGTTCAGCACGCGTGTCTCTTCCCAATCGGTTGGCACGTCGCGGATGAACTTCATGGGTTCAGGATATTTTGCGTAATTTTCGGGTGTGTCGGCCACCATTTGAACGGGTGAGTAGATGACAACATAAAGCGCCAACTGCTTTGCGATGGTCGACAATATGTTGCTGTCGCGTTCCCCCTTCAGGCTCAGTATGCCGGGCGTGAAGTCCATTGGGCCTTCTAACATGCGCGTAAAAACGACATTGGCTTCATGCTCTGGCGGGTTTTTGCCACCCCATGCATTATATTCCATCCCGCGCATCCCCTCGCGGGCCACCCAATTTGGATAGGTGCGGTGCAAGCCAGTACCCTTGACAGGTTCATGGCTGTCGATGCCGATTTTGTATTTCGCCGCAGCTTCAAGAACGCGCAGTTGGTGGTTCACCATCCATTGGCTTTGATGCCATTCGCGATATTTTCTACCGTCGGCTTCCTCGCGTTCCATTTGTCCAGCGTCTGTAACATAGCCCGTTTTGACGACCATATAATTGTGATCGGCGGCAAATTTGAACGCCTTGTCAAACTGGTTTTCATAATGCGTGGCTGCGCCTCCGGTCTCATGGTGGCCGATAAGGCGAACCCCCTTTTTCTTGCCATACGCAACGAGCATATCGACGTCGAAATCTTCGGTTGGCTGCGCAAAATCCATGTCGTGACCATTTCCGAACCAGTCGCCGTCCCAGCCAATGTTCCAGCCTTCGACCAACACGTGCGGGATTTTGTTCTCGGCCGCAAAATCGATGTAGCGTTTGACGTTAACATTGGTCGCGCCATGCTTTGGCCCGCGCGCCCAACTCCATTCGCCCTTGATCATGTTCCACCAGACACCGGCAAATTTGCCCGGCTTGATCCAGCTGACATCGCCAAGCTTATTGGGTTCATTAAGGTTGAGCATGAGGTGGCTGTGGTAGATACCCGACGCATCATCCGCGATGATCAGCGTGCGCCATGGTGTGTTCCAGGCGCCTTTCTTCTGAACCTTGGGTTCGCCAGCGCTCGGATGAAGAGCCGCGCGCAAGGTGTTGCCCTCGGTCCTTGCGACCGCCATGCCCGAGTAATCAACCAACGCCGCCTCATGCAAAGCGACATGCGTGCCATCGCCAAATTTGATCGTCACGGGCGTGTCCGCGTTCGCCACCGCCGACAGCGGTGTTTTGTTGTAGAGATATTCCTCGCGGTTCCACAGAAACGCCGGCTTCCACCACGCAGTTCCGTCATTGGCAAACGCAAATTCGGTCAGCTCTTCGGCAATATTGGCTTGGGCAAGATTTGGCTGGTCGGGAAATTCATAGCGAAAACCAACGCCGTCATCATATAGCCGGAAAGCGACGGTGAAGCCGCGCGCCAGCGTCGTTGTTTCTTTGAGATGGATCTTAAGTTCGCGATAATTGTTGCGGATATTTTTCCATTCGCCCCATGGCTGAGTCCACGTCTCATCAAAATCACGCGTTTCCTGTCCCGCCAAGGCAAGCCGGCGGTCGATTTTTACAGTGTCTGTAAACAGAAAGCCAAGCTTGGATGGTGCGAGGACTGGCTTGCCCTTGCGCGTGACAGCGTAGGCAACGCGGCCATCGCCATCGATGGTGATATCGACCTTGACCGTTCCATTTGGTGAAGTAGCGGACGCGACAGACTGCGCGCGCGCCGCAAACGGCATGAACAACGCGCTTATGGCGATCACGCCGAGCAAAGCCCGGTTTGCGGCGCCGTGGTTGCCCTTGCGCGAGCTGATTATGGCGGGAGTCATGCAATTTTCTCCATGATTTGGGCAGCAAAAGCGGGAAGCATCTGGGGCGCTGCGTCATTGACAGACGTCAACATTCTCCACCTGTCAGGCTGGGCCGGTTGCCAGCTAACGGCTTCGCTGCCCATATTGAATGCACAGATCAGATGCTGATGTGGACTGCGGCGTTCGAAAACGAGCAAGTCACCCCGTGCCTCGATGATTTGCAGATCACCGTTTTGCAGAGCTTCGTTGGCATTGCGGGTTGCGATTAGACGCTTCGTCAATGCAAGCATGGATTGCGGGTCAGCTTCTTCAAGGTCCACGGCCATAAAGCGATGGTCCGCACCCAGCGGAAGCCACGGTTCTGCACTGCTGAATCCGCAATTTTCGGCCTCTGCGCTCCATGGCATGGGTGTGCGTGTGCCGTCGCGGCTTAAGGTTAACGGCCAGTTGGCAATGGCTTCTGGATCCTGCAATTTATCGAACGGGATATCGACCTGCGTTAGGCCAAGCTCTTCGCCTTGCCAGAGGATGACGTTGCCGCGCAGCGAAATGAACAGCATCATTACCATCGCCGCATAAGCTTGGCGCGCATCAGCTGGTGCCCAGCGGCTAATCCACCGCGGGGCGTCATGGTTGGAAAACGCCCAGCTTGGCCAACCAACGCCCGCGTCGTCCGGCCATCCTTCCACAGCTTCGCGAACCAACGCTGGTGTAAGCTGCTCAGCGTACAGGAAGTTGAACCCGTAGGCGCTGTTAAAATGGCGATCGCCAGCTGTGAAAGCCTTCATCTCGCGATCAGGTTCAGCGCCGCCCACTTCAGCTACCGAGAAACGGCCCGGATATTTGTCCATCAGTGTGCGCAAACGGGCAATGAACCTAGGAATATCGGGATGCGATTGGTTGTGGACCTTCAACTGGAAATCAAACGGCCGCGTACGCAGGCCGTTGCCGGATGGGGCAGGCGGATTGTTCCTTAAATCCGGGTCATGCATTGCAAAATTGATGGCATCGACACGGAAACCGTCCACCCCGCGGTCAAGCCAGAACTGCGCAACACCAAGCATGGCGTCTTGCACGACTGGATTGTGCATGTTGATCTGGGGCTGGCTGCTCAAGAAATTGTGCATATAATATTGGCCGCGCCGTGCATCCCATGTCCAGGCAGGACCGCCAAATACCGACTGCCAGTTATTGGGCGGCGAACCGTCGGCTTTTGGATCCGCCCAGACATACCAGTCCGCACGCGCATTATCGCGGCTCGACCGGCTTTCGGCAAACCACGCATGCTGGTCGGACGTGTGCGAATATACCTGGTCAATCAAGACGTTCAGGCCAAGACTGTGCGCTTTTGCGATCAAATCGTCGAAATCGGACAATGTGCCAAAGATGGCGTCAACGCCGCAATAATCGGCCACATCATAGCCGAAATCCTTCATCGGCGAGGTGAAGAAGGGCGACAGCCATAAAGCATCGACACCAAGTGACGCGATATAATGCAGCTTGGACGTGATGCCCGGCAAATCACCGATGCCATCGCCGTTGGAGTCGCAGAAGCTCCGGGGATAGACCTGATATATGGTCGCACCGCGCCACCAAATTTGCCGTTGTGCCTGTACTGGGGAGGGTAATGTTTCAGTCATTTTACGGAGCAGATTACATAATCAAGCGGCTGTAAGGAGACGGACGCCGACCCGGGTGCATTTAAAACAGGGCAGGCGCCGTGGACGGATGCAAAGCTTGTAGAACGCGGATTAAGTTCGAAGTTTCCGGTTATTGGCTGGTCGCTGGTATTGGCGACAACCACAATTTCCTCGCCGCTCGCTTCATCGATACGGCTGAAGGCAAACAGGCCGGGCTTTTCGCCATGGTTGCGCACAATAGTGCTGCCGCGGCGCAACGCCGGTGACGCCAGCCTGATTTTCGATAGCTTGGCAATATGCTGATAAATCGGGTGATCCTGCGCATAATTGTCCTGCGCATGGCTGTTGCCGGTGCCAATTAGGTCATTATCGAGATAGACTTTGACCTTTGAGGCGAAATGCGTTTCGCGTGCATCCTGATCGCCGCCATCGCCCACAAAACCCTGTTCATCGCCCGAGTAGATGGTGGGGACACCGCGCATTGTAAACATCAGCGCGTGGCCGAGTTGAACGCGCTGAAGCAATTCTTCCTGACTGATCTCAGGCATGCGCTTTCGCAGGTTCGTTGAAAAACGTGCAATGTCGTGATTGCCCAAAAATGTCGGCATCCGTTTGGCCGAGGACGGTCCATCACGATAAAGCACATCATTGGCGATCAATCGGCTCAGCGCCTCTGGCCCGTTTTTGCCGCTCAGTGCCTCGACAACAGCCCAGGTGAACGCAAAATCGAGCGTGTTATATTGGTCCGTCCGGTTATAGCGCGCAAGCGTCGCGGTATCGACGCCGTCCACCATCACCTCGGCAAATATATGGAAGTTCGGGATGCCGCGCGCCTTTGCCCGCTTTTCCATCGCCGGAATAAACGCCTGCCAGAACTCGGAATTGACATGCTTCGATGTATCAATGCGAAAGCCGTCTACGCCAAAATCATCGATCCATTTTCCGAATACATCGATAAAACCACGCACGACGCGGGGGTTTTCGGTGGCAACATCATCCAACCCGACGAAGTCGCCATACACGACGCTTTCGCCCTTCCAGTAGGAGTTACCGCGATTGTGGTAATAGCGGATGTCGTTCAGCCATGCGGGAACCTTCACATTTTCCTCGGCTTTCGGCACGAACGGTTGGTACGCAAAGTTTGTGTCAGTGAGCTTGGCGAAATTTTCATCTGTCTGGACGCTGTCGCCCGCAAAGCCCGGATTGATTGGCGCGCCAGTCACCCCGCCTTTGCGGGAATATGGATAGTCTGCGATGTTTCGGTAGGCGCAGTCGCCGGGACAATCGCGATATCGGATCACGTCCGCCGTGTGGTTAGCGACAATGTCCATATATACCTTCATACCGCGCTTGTGGGCAGCATCCACAAAGGCTTTAAACTCGGCATTGGTGCCAAAATGGGGATCGACCGATGTAAAATCGGTAATCCAATATCCGTGATAGCCAGCGCTTTCCTGACCAGGGCCGCCTTGAACGGGCTTGTTCTTGAATATGGGGGCAAACCAAATTGCAGTGATTCCAAGTGACTGGATATAGCCCAGTTTTTGAGTCAACCCCTTCAGGTCGCCGCCCTGATAAAATCCTTTATGGGTTGGATCGAACCCATGGTTCAACGGGCCACCTTTAAGGCCGCCTCTGTCATTTTTTGGATCACCATTGGCAAAGCGGTCGGGCAACACGAAATAAATGACCTCGTCTTCGGGCAACCGGTCGCGGTACGCTTGTGCGGCGAGGGGCGAGGCAAATGCGCTTACGAACAGGCTGGCTGCGATAACGAGCGACTTTGCTTTCATGGCATAGCTTTCTTATGGTCAAAGGCAGGGGCAGCACAACGCGCCGCGATATATTCGTGATGCGGGGGCATCTGGCCCGCCACATGATCCGCGTGGCGCGATGCGATGGCCAAAAACTCCGCCAGTTGTTCGGCGCTGAGGAGGTCGGCAAGCGGGCTATAGCTTTCGGGCCGCAATCCTTGACCCCACATGACCTGAAGCCAGCCAAGTTCAGTGAACAGTTCGTCATTGAACCGCAATATCCGGCCATTGGTTCGGAACAGGTCCATCTTTTCGGCCAGACTGTCGGGAATGTCCATTTCGCGGCATCGTTTCCAAAATATCCCGGGACGATTAGTCGCCTTGTAATGAAGGATGATGAAATCTCGGATGGCGTGGAATTCAAAATCCATGCGCGCGTTAAACGCGTCGATGTCGGGCTGATGGAAGCCTGAAGAAGGAAAAAATTCGAGCAGCTTGGCAATTCCGGTCTGGATCAGATGGATGCTGGTCGATTCCAATGGCTCAAGAAAACCACTGGATAAACCGAGCGCTACGCAGTTATGCTTCCAGATATGCCGCCGCTTGCCGGTCACAAAACGAAGCTGTCGGGGTTCGGCCAGTGGTTCACCATCCAGAGTTGACAGCAAAGTGTCCGTCGCATCGGCGTCGCTGACAAAATCGCTGCAATAGACATAACCATTACCCGTCCGGTGTTGGAGCGGGATACGCCATTGCCACCCGGCCTCGCGCGCCGTCGATCTTGTATAGGGCGTCAACGGATCAACCGAAGCACACGGGACAGCCACGGCACGGTTGCAAGGTAGAAAGTTAGACCAGTCCTCATATCCGCTCTGCAGTGCGTCTTCGATCAGCAGTCCCCGAAAGCCTGAGCAGTCAATGAACAGATCGCCTGCAACAACTTCGCCTGAATTCAGAGTCAGACTTTCAATATGGCCGCTTTCAGGATGAACCGACACGCCGGCGATGCGGCCTTCGCTTCGGACCACACCACGCGCCTCGGCATATTTGCGTAGGAACGCTGCATATAATCCGGCGTCAAAATGATAGGCATATCCAACGCCGCTGGGAAGACCACCGGGATTTTCCTGCGGCCGCCCAAAGCGGTTCCGCGCAGCTGCAATGGCAGTGGGGGCATAGTCCCACAGTGAAGATTTTCCGCCCATTTGGTGATGACGCAACCAATATTGATGGAACGGCAACAGTCCAAGCGGCCGCCCGACTCCGCCAAAGGCGTGCAAATAACGATGTCCGGGTTCGGACCAGTCGACAAATTCAATACCGAGTTTGAACGAGCCTTGCGTTGCGCGCACAAATTCGTTTTCGTCAATGCCGAGGCTTTGGTTGAACAACTGGATGGCGGGGATTGTAGCTTCGCCGACGCCGACTGTGCCAATCTCCTCAGATTCGATGAGACGGACGTTGTAATCCGGACCAAGAAAGCGGGCGAATGCAGACGCGGCCATCCATCCGGCCGTTCCCCCTCCTGCAATCACGATGTTTTTGAGCGACCTGCGCATCATCCCCACTCAAGACAAAAAAAGCCCCCGCCACGTCAGGTCAAACCTTTACATGGCGGGGGCCCTTGTTAGTGCATCAGAACTTGTAGTTAAAGCCAGCCAAGAAGCGACGACCGTATATCTGGTAATCGATCACTTGGTTGCGGCTCGCGCCGACTGAGGCAAAGCGTTCGTCCGTCAGGTTTTGGCCCTGCAGATAGAGCGACAGACCCTGCAACGCGCTGCCATCCTGGAAGTCATAGCCAATCTGGCCATCGACAATCATTTCGGCAAGCGCTGTGCGCCGCGTCGGTGAGCCACCAAAGCCAGTGAAGTCACCAAGGAAGGTCGAACGGTAACGCACTGAACCGCGTGCATTGAAACCCCACTTCTCAAAATAGGCTGTGCCGTTGGCGACCCATTTCGAATAGCCAGGGATCTGGTCGACATTGCCGCCCGCGTCCTTGATTTTCGTCTTGGTGTACCCAACGCCGCCGGTCACGCCAAAGCCGTCAAGCGCTTCGCTGAAGTTGCTGAATGGCAAGGTTACGGCCAGTTCGCCACCATAGAGCTTACCGCCGCCAGTGTTAAACGACGACTCCAAACGACCAATTAGCGTTGCTGGCGGAAGGCCAGTCGGCAATGGGTAGCCATCAAAGTCGAACGGGAACCGAGTCCGGTCAATGTAGCTCTTGATGTCTTTATGGAACAGCTGGATGGAAATGAGACCCGACTGGCCGAAATATTTTTCAAAGTTCAAATCAAATGCATTGGCACGATAAGGACGAAGCTGGGGGTTGCCGCCATTGCCGTCGATGAACGGTGCAACACCTGTCGGGCTGTTCGCGACAACATTGCTGATGTCGTATGATACTGCCACGCGCAAATCGTCCAAACGGGGGCGCTGAATTTGACGCGAGGCAGCGAAGCGGATGACGAAATCACTGTCAAAACGCATCGACAGGTTCAGGCTTGGCAAAACGTCCCAATAATTTGCGCTCGCACTGACCTGCCTGGGAACACCCCTTGCAAATACCGTGCCCGAAGAACCTTGATCGGTATGTATGGCTTGGACGCCAATGTTGCCCGTAAGCGTGCCGCTGCCCATTTCCTGTTCGATATCTGCCTGGAGATAGGCAGTCATCAGATCTTCGGAGACACGGAAGGCTTTGGCAGGGATGTCAGGTGAAGTGTTGCGTTCCAGAACGAGCGTACCATCCGCAATCAAATCCCGTGCATCATAGCTCACAATCGGGCCAAGACCGAGATAGCCCAGATTGGTTGGACGAAGCAACGCACCAGCAGGAATTGGGAGTTCCAACGCTCCGCCACGCAAACGAACAAGAGATTCATCTGGTGTCAGGCTTTTGCCGCGATCCGTGTAGTTCAAACCAAATTTGATCGCTGAGAAAAAGCCATCGACTTCTTTTTCAACGCCAACGCGATACTGCTTTAGCTCATCTTCAACGATGCGATTATTATAGTAACCCGCCTGCGGAACGGTGCCGCCGCCCCAGCCAAGCGGATCGGTCAGCTTAATGAGGGCAGGGTTGCTGTAGTCCAATGTTGGGCTAAACACGGTGCCTGACGGACCAGAGGTAAAACGGATGGTGTCTGTTGCGCCAAGGGGTTGACCAAAGCCAGTTCCCGAATAGGCTTCAATGCTCAACTCATTTCGGTCCGTTTTCGAATAGCCCACGTCGATAAAGGCTTTCCAGCCATCATCACCTTTATACTCTGCGTTATAGCCGAACGAATAAAGATCAGCCTTACGCTCGAAGATATCGTTGCGAACGACACCTTGGACATTGTTGAACGTACCGGCGGTTACAAACCCGTCTGATACAGTTGCCGTTGCCGGATTGAACGTTGTACCAAATGCACCGAAGCCTAATGGCAACTCTATGCCACGCTTGGACTGATCATCCTTGAAGTTGGAATAGAAGGCATCAAACGTCATGCGCACCGTGTCGGATGCCTGATATTGCACCGTGCCATTCAATCCAAGGCGCTTGAGCTGCGTAGATGTCACATACGACTTCGATCCACCGATGACTGCTGGCGACGCCGCAGTGCCAGATCCTGCATAGCCCCATGCGTTGAATTCCTGGAGCTGGTAGGGTTCATCTACATATGATACCGACAATGCGACGCCGATCGTGTCATCGGCAAACTGGTCGATGAAGGTAGCGTTGGCGCGATATCCATATTTTTTGGAACCGGCGTTCAATGCGCCCAAGTCAGCGTAGGAGCCGCGCGCGCCAACGGCGAGGACGGACTTGCCATAATCAAGCGGCCGAACCGTGCGAATGTCGATAGTTCCGACGAGGCCCTGACCAACAAGCGATGCAGTTGGCGATTTGTATATAACGACCTGGCTGACGATCTCCGAAGGATATTGGTCAAACTCGACGGCGCGGTTATCGCCGGTTGACGTCTGCTCGCGCCCGTTAAGCGTGGTCTGTGAGAAGTCAGGACCAAATCCGCGGATCGAGATGTTGTTCGAACGGCCGTTCAGACGCTGCGACGTAACGCCAGGCAGGCGGGCAATGGATTCACCGATGGAAGCATCGGGCAACTTGCCGATATCCTCGGCCGAAACAGATTCAACAATCTGGTCGTTGTTCTTCTTTTCGTTAACTGCGTTTTCCAGCGATGCACGGAAGCCGGAAACGACGATGACGTCGTCTTCGCTTTCAGCGGGCGGCGCGTCTTGCGCGAATGATGGCGCGGCAAATGCTGCAACCAATGCAGCACCGAGCGCAAGGCGGCTTGCCCCATGCCCAAATTGGCGTGCTGAATTAAAATGGAACTTGCCCATGTTTCACTCCCCTAAATGGCTCCGTCCTATTTTGGGGACGATAACCCGCTTCGTTGAACATCCGACGAAAATTCAGATGCTTTGATTATGATGTTAAAATGCGCTGCATCTTCGGAATTGACCACGAATCCACATACGTATTCAAAATATGCAGCCGCGACTGTGGCGTATTTGCCACATCCGCGTCGATTGAGAACACGCAAACCCTTGTCCTAAGCGATTTCCGGTTCGGTTGCGCTCACTGCGCTTTCCATCTACTTTGGCCGCGGGAGTTGGAAAGGCGCTGACCAGCCATGGCGGGTAAAGCCACATCATTTGATATCGCCCAGCTTGCGGGCGTTTCGCAGCCCACGGTGTCGCGTGCATTGCGCGGAAGCCCGACCGTATCCGAACAAACGCGCCTGCGCATTGAAGCGATAGCGCAACAGCTGAACTATAAAGTCGATAAAAACGCATCCAACTTGCGGTTGCAGGAGACGCGGACGCTTGCCTTGCTGTTTTTTGAAGAGCCTTCGCTCGACGACACCGGTATTAACCCGTTCTTTCTTTCGATGCTCGGTTCTTTGACGCGGACCTGCGCCCAACGCGGGTATGACTTGCTGATATCCTTTCAGCAATTATCAGCCAATTGGCACGTCGATTATGAAGACAGCCGAAAGGCCGATGGTATTATCTTGCTTGGCTATGGCGACTATGAACTTTACCGTGCCAAGCTTGAAAAGCTTGTCGAGCAAGGCACGCATTTTGTCCGGTGGGGCTTTGCCCAAGAAGGCCAGCCCGGCACGACCATCGGCTGCGATAATTTTCGTGGCGGTATAGATGCTGCGCGGCATTTATTGCAGCATGGCCGCCGTCACATCGCCTTTTTAGGTGATGCCAGCAGCCATTATCCCGAATTTCAGGACCGATATCGTGGGTTATGCGAGGCTCACGGCGGCGAGGGGATCATTGCAAATCCCAGATTGCAGATTGACGCCCTCAATGCGCAGGAAGCCGGATATCAGGCAGCGATGCAGCTTATCGACAGTGGCGAGACATTCGATTCTATTTTTACTGCAAGCGACACGATCGCCATTGGCGCCATGCGGGCATTGCGCGAACGCGGATTGGATATCCCAGGCGACGTCGCGATAATCGGTTTCGACGATATTCCGGCAGCTAGTCTGACGCACCCGCCATTGACAACCATTCAACAAGATTATCGTCTAGCAGGCGAAGTCCTCGTTGATGGCGTATTGAAGCAAATCCGTAACGAGCAAGCGCCAACAGCGGTGTTGCCGGCAAAACTTATCATTCGCGAGTCCTGCGGATCGCACCGCTAGTCTGGTGCCTTATACGTATGCGTAGCGTCGAAACGTGCGTCGGAGCATTGCGGCGTCCTTCGTATTCTGCCAGCCTCAAGCCATAAAAATATGAGGGAGAGCGTAATGGAAAAGCCGCGTCAGGGCTTTTGGGGGCTGTGGAATATCAGCTTTGGTTTCTTTGGGATTCAAATTGGCTTTGCGTTGCAAAATGCGAACATGTCCCGGATATTCCAATCCTTGGGCGAAAGCCTCGACAATTTGACCGTCTTATGGATTGCTGCACCTTTGACGGGGCTGTTGGTGCAACCCATCATCGGCCACATGAGCGACCGGACATGGTTGGGTCGGCTTGGACGTCGGCGGCCCTATTTTCTGGCAGGGGCAGTTTTGGCCTCCCTCGCTCTGGTCATCATGCCATTGTCGCCCGCCTTGTGGTTTGCCGCGGGAATGCTGTGGATTTTGGACGCATCGATAAATGTTTCGATGGAACCGTTCAGGGCGTTCGTCGGCGATATGTTGCGCAAGGACCAGCATACAGCCGGTTACTCGCTTCAAACCGCTTTCATCGGTGCTGGCGCGGTTGTTGGTTCGATTTTCCCATGGATGCTTGATCATCTGGGCGTAGCCAATGAAGTCGCCGGTGGCGGCATTCCCGACACCGTAAAATACAGCTTCTGGTTCGGCGGACTTGTCTATCTGATTTCCGTCCTATGGACCGTATTGACGACACAGGAATACAGCCCGGAAGAATTGCGCGCCTTTGATGGCGACAGTCAATCGGACGGTCAGTCGACGCTTCGGGCGTTGGCGGCGCGTTCACCCACCAGCGCCGTTGTCTGGATCGGCGCTGGTATCGCTGTTGCGCTGCTGGTTTTGGTGACTGGTCTTGAAAAGGAAATGTATCTGCTTGGCGCATTGTTGGCCGCATATGGCGTCGCAAGCATCATCGCCATCAATCTTGCCAAAAGTGGGCGCGGTAACAATATGCTGAGCGATATTGTGGGCGACTTTTCTGGTATGCCCGATATTATGAAAAAACTCGCGGTGACACAGTTTTTCAGCTGGTCTGCCTTGTTCATCATGTGGATCTATACCACTCCAGTCGTCGCCCAATATGCATTTGGTTCAAGCGACCCCGCGTCTGCCGCTTATAATGCCGGAGGCAACTGGGTGGGTATATTGTTTGCCGTCTACAATGGCGTCGCGGCGTTGGCTGCTCTATTCCTGCTGCCCGTCATGGCGCGGACAGTTGGCAAGGTGCGTACGCATGTCATTTGCTTGCTAGCCGGTTCTGCTGGATTTGCTGCGTTTATCTTTTTGCGTGATCCGCAGATGCTGTTGATTGCCGAAATCGGCATTGGCATAGCTTGGGCGTCAATCCTCGCGATGCCTTACGCCATTTTGGCATCAAGCCTGCCGCAGCAAAAGCTTGGCATTTATATGGGGCTTTTTAATGTATTCATCGTTGTACCGCAGCTTTTGGTCGCAACCGCGATGGGCACGGTGTTGAAGCTTTATTTTCCGACAGAACCAATCTGGACAATGGCGTTTGCCGCAGCCGTGATGGCGCTCGCTGCGCTGGCTATGCTTCGCGTAAAAGAAGACGTGTCAAGCTGAGGGTTGCTCTTTCGCTTTCAGCTCCGCTTCAAGGCGGCGGGACACCGCTTCGGGCGAGCCGGTATATTTGGCAAGACGCGAGTAAATAAGCGGGATGAGCACCAGTGTGATTAGCGTTGCAAGGGTGACGCCAAAGACGATGACGACGCCGATTGCGGAACGAGCAGCGCCGCCAGCGCCTCCCGCAATGGCCAGCGGGATTGCGCCAAACACCGTTGCGATGGATGTCATGAGAATTGGCCGCAAGCGGCGGGCTGATGCCTGCTGAATGGCTTCGATGATTTCCATGCCTTCATCACGAAGCTGGTTTGCAAATTCAACGATCAAGATGCCGTTTTTCGCGGCTAATCCAACGAGCATGACGATACCAATTTGGCTGTAAAGGTTCAGAGTCATTCCTGTCAGGGCAAGACCGATGACGCCGCCGCCGACCGCCAATGGGACGGTCATGATAATGGTCATTGGATGAACGAAGCTTTCAAACTGCGCGGCCAATACAAGATAGACAAGCAGGATGGTCAGAAGGAAAACGAGGACAATCGATCCGCCTGTTTCCTTAAAAGCCTGACTCTCTCCGCGGTAACCGACGGCCAGCACTTCAGGCGATGCGGCGGCTTGTTCTTCAAGAAATGCGAGCGCTTCGCCCATGGAATAGCCCGGTGCCAAGCCACCCGACAATGTTATGGCACGCAGCTTGTTAAACCGGCCAAGGTCGCGTGCGCCCGCTGTCTCGGTATATTTTATCAGGTTGGCGAGCGATACGAGCGAGCCATCGCGCGTCCTCAACTGAATTGCCGCAAGGTTTTCGGGCGTTGCGCGGTCCTGTGCGTCAGCCTGAACGATGACACGATATTCTTCGCCACGGTCAACATAAGTCGACACGCGGCGCGACCCAAGCAGAGACTGCAGTGCCTGGCTGACATCGGCTACCGATATACCAAGATCGCCAGCGCGTGCCGTATCAACCTGAATTTCCATTTGTGGCTTGGTTTCCTTGTAGTCGGAATCCATGTTCACAATGCCGGGATTTTCACTCGCTGCGGCCAGAATGCGGTCGCGTGCCATGCTGAGCGATTCATAGGTCGACCCAGCAATAACGAAATTGACGGGTTGGCCGCGGCCTCGCCCGATGGATGATCGAACCGAAGCATTTCCGCGCACAGCAGGCAGCTCTGATAATATCTTGTTAACTTGGGCGACAACGTCTTCGGTTTTCTCGGTACGCTCTTCCCAAGGCTTTAGAAAGACGATGAACGTTCCGCTGTTGAAGTCGTCGCTTGCAGAAAATCCGCCGGGCGTCCGTTGGATGACCGAACGGACAGTACCCTGCTTCAAAAGATTCACCATCGGCTCCGATGCTTGAAGCATATATTTGTCCATCGCTTCGAAACTCGTGCCCTCAGGGGCAGAAATATTGGCGCTCAAAATGCCAATGTCTTCAGCCGGTGCCAATTCCGACTGCAAAGTTGTGAACAGAAAACCGGCGACCAAAAGGAAGCCAAGCACTCCAATCGATGCAAGCAAAGGCTTTGCGATGACTCTCGAAAGGAGGTTCGCATAGCGTTGCTCAAGCCGCTGGAACTTGTCGTCCACATATTGTGCAACGCGGCCCCGCTCCTCTTGCTTAAGCAGTTTGGAACACAGCATCGGGGCGAGGCTAAGCGCCACAAAGCCTGAAAACGCAATCGCTGCAATCATCGCGCCCGCAAGCTCACGGAACAGCAAGCCGGTTTGACCGGCAAGGAACATCACGGGCACAAACACGGCGCAAACTACAATTGTTGTAGATACCACGGCAAAGGCGACCTGCCGCGTGCCTGTGACCGCCGCGACCAAGGGCGGTTCACCTTGTTCGATGCGGTGATAGACATTTTCGAGCACAACAATGGCGTCGTCGACGACAAGCCCGATGGCCAGCACAAGCGCAAGTAATGTCAGCAAGTTGATTGAAAACCCGAACAGCCAAAGCACCGCAAAAGTTGCAAGCAGACAAATGGGCACGGTCACAGCTGGAATAATTGTCGCCCGCCAGCTACCCAAAAACAGAAAAATAACGAGAACCACAAGCGCTGCGGCCTCAGCCAAAGTGACCCAGACGCCGCTAATGGCCTTGCTGATGAACAGCGAGTCATCCGAGCCGACTGAAATCGTCATCCCCTGCGGCAGCGAAGGCTTAATTTGCTCGGCAAGGTCCTTGGCGCCCTCTGCCACCGCTAAAGTATTCGCCCCTGATTGTCGGACAATGCCCATGCCAAGAGCGGACTCGCCATTCAGGCGAAAGGCGGCGTATGGATTTTCCGGACCTGTTTCGACGCGGGCCACATCGGAGAGCCTAGTCAACGACCCATCGGCACCGCGCGCGACGATGAGTTGACGAAACTCTGCTTCATCGCCGAAAGGGCGGCTGACCCGCAGCGTCACATTTTGATCGGTCGATTCAAGCCTGCCAGCGGGCAGTTCCACATTCTGGCTGCGCAGGGCATTTTCAATGTCCAGCGGCGTGAGGCCCAAAGCTGCCAAGCGGTCGGGTTGAAGCCATATCCGCATCGATGGCCTTGCTTCGCCGCCTACAAAAACACGCGCCACACCGTCAATCGAAGAAAACCTGTCGACCAGGTTGCGGTCGACATAGTCGCTCAGTTCAAGGCGCGACCAACCAGGCTTTGAAACGACGAGGAACAATATGGGCGACGCATCTGCGTCAACTTTGCGCACTTCGGGCGGCAGCGCCTCCTCAGGCAGATCGTCGGCCGCCCCCCCGACGCGATCGCGCACATCATTGGCTGCACTGTCAACGGTGCGGCCCGGGGCAAATTCGATTGTTATGTCCGATTGCCCGTCGCGCGATCGGGACGTGATGGTTTGAATGCCCTCAATACCTGCAAGCGAATTTTCGAGGACCTGAGTGACCCGTGATTCGACAACACTGGCTGCGGCACCGGTGTAGGCTGTGCCCACCGACACAATGGGGGGTTCAGTGTCCGGATATTCGCGGACAGGTAAGCTTATAAAACCGACAACACCCACAAGCACCATCAAGATAGCAAGAACGGCGGCAAAAACGGGTCTGCGAACTGAAATATCGGAAAGGGTCATTTCAGATCTGCATCAACGCGCTTTTTCAGGGGTGCCGCCCGGTTTTGCCTTGCCGGTGCGGACCGTTGCGCCATCGGAGAGTTTCACGACGCCTTCGGTAACAATCCGGTCGCCAACGTTTAGCCCTTCAATGACTTCAACTAGGTTCCCGTCACGAGCGCCTGTTTTAACTGGCGTGCGTTTCGCCTTGAGGTCCGATCCCACGGTGTAGACGAAGCTCGTTTCGCCCTCTCTGACCAAAGAAAGTTCGGGCACCGCGGCTGCGATACGTGTTTTAGACTCGATGGTGACGGAAAGAAGCATGCCCGGTTTCAGCAGCGCATTTCGGTTAGGCAAGACCGCCCGAAGCGTCGCCGTGCGGGTTTGCGGATTGATTACCGGGTCGATCGCGATGATTTTCCCCGAAGCGACATAATCGGGATAGGCGGATGCCTTTGCGGTAATGACTTGCCCGACTTGCACATTCGAAAGCATCGTTTCGGGAATGGTAAAGTCGAGCTTGATTGCGCTAAGGTCACTGACGGCCGCGATTTCGTCGCCAGCGCTCACCACGGCACCGACCGAAATGCGGCGAAGCGACACTTGACCCGAAAATGGCGCGCGGACCACGCGGTCGCCGATCGAGGCGCGGGCTTCGTTGGCTTGTGCCTTGGCGGCTGTCGCTGACGCGGTCTGCGCATCAAGACTGGCGTTGGTTGCAAATCCCCTGCGGTAAAGTTCGCTAACCCGCGAAAGTTGCTGCTCTGCCTCACGCGCACGTGCTTGCGCACTGGCTAATGACGCAGTTTCTTGCCCTTGAGCAAGGACCGCAAGCATTTGACCCTGTTTAACATAATCGCCGTCGGAAAAGCCGAGCTGCGTGATCCGTTCGGTTACTGGCGCACGTACAGAGACCTGCTCGTTTGCATTGGCCGTGCCGACGGCAACATAACGGTCGGAGAATTGATGCGCTACAGCAGGTCCAATGGTGACCAACGGCGTGGGCCGTTCACGTTTTTCATCGCCGCCACCACCGCAACCCGCAACACAGAACATCAACGATAGAATTATTGGCTTACGCATTTTTCACCGGCGGGAGGGGGAGGGGAGTCTTAGGAGTTTGTAGGTTGGCTGAACTTATTCCAATCGGACAGTAATTTTCGACGAATGTATTTTTTCTTGCTGAAAACGGGTTCTGACTGAGCAATGATCTGCCGATCAATGACGGATGATATGGTCAAATGCCGACAGTCCCGCCTTTGTCCCTTCACCCATCGCAACGATAATCTGCTTATATGGAACGGTTGTGACGTCGCCTGCGGCAAACACGCCGGGCAGATTGGTCGCATTATGCGCATCCACCTCAATCTCGCCGCGTGGCGACAAATTAAGCGGCCCTTGAAGCCATTCGGTGTTTGGGACGAGCCCGATTTGCACGAAAATGCCGTCGAGATCGATGCGGTGCGATTCGTTTGTTCCCCGGTCTGTGTACACCAAGGCCTGAACCTTTTCGCCATCGCCAATCACCTCGGTGCTGAGCGCTGAGGTAATGACGTCGACATTTGGCAGGCTGCGAAGCTTCGTCTGCAACACCGCGTCAGCACGCAGTCGCGAATCAAATTCGATCAAGGTGACATGTGCGACGATGCCAGCCAAATCGATGGCAGCTTCTACGCCGGAATTGCCGCCGCCAATAACTGCCGTGCGCTTGCCCTTGTACAATGGGCCGTCGCAGTGCGGGCAATAGGCAACGCCCTTGTTGCGATATTCCTCTTCACCGGGAACGCCCATTTGCCGCCAGCGCGCGCCTGTTGACAAGATGAGCGTGCGCGCCTTGAGCGATGCGCCGCTGGCGAGCTTAATCTCGTGCAGGCCATCGGCTCCGGCGGGGACGAGTTCAGCAGCGGTCTGCAAGTTCATGATGTCGACATCATATTCGCGGACATGCTGTTCCAGTTGTGCGGCAAGTTTTGGTCCTTCGGTGTGCTGAACCGAGATGAAATTTTCGATGCCCATTGTGTCTAACACCTGGCCGCCAAAGCGTTCTGCGACGACGCCGGTGCGGAAGCCTTTGCGTGCCGAATAAATCGCCGCAGCCGCGCCAGCGGGGCCGCCGCCGACCACAAGCACCTCAAACGGTTCCTTCGCGGCAATCTTGTCAGCAGCACGCGCGACGGTGCCCGTGTCTAGCTTTGCCATGATCTGCGACAGATCCATTCGGCCCTGACCAAATAGCTCACCGTTAAGATAGATTGCTGGAACCGCCATCACCTTACGGGCTTCGACCTCTTCGCGGAACATTGCTCCGTCAATCGCGACATGGCTAACGCTCGGGTTCAATGCTGCCATGATGTTGATGGCCTGAATGACATCAGGACAGTTTTGGCAGGATAAGGAGAAGAAGGATTCAAAGCGAAAATCGCCTTCAAGTGCCTTCACTGATTCCAGCAACTCCGCTTCTTCCTTCGGCGGATGACCGCCCATGTGGAGCAAAGCGAGTACAAGCGATGTAAATTCATGACCCAATGGAAGGCCAGCAAAATGAGTCTCTGCGGTGCCATCGCCGCGACGGATCGCAAAGGAAGGTACTCGGCCGGCATGCCCGTCAAAGCGCGCGGAAAGCAAATGCGACTGTTCGGCCACGCTTTCTACAAGCGACCGCATCTCCGCCGACTTCGCGCTATCGTCCAACGTGGCGACAAGCTCCACTGGCGTGCGCAGGTTTGCCAGATAGGATTTAAGCTGGGCGGTGGTTGCTGCATCAAGCATGAGCGGTCTCTTTCAAACGAACAGATTTTGGCCGCGACGGTGCGCGGCTGAACTTCTTCACGAAAATCAGATGGTCGCCGCGCCCTGTGACGCGGCGACCTGAAATTGCTTTAGATTTTGCCGACGAGGTCGATAGAAGGCGCAAGGGTTTCGCCGCCTTCTTCCCACTTGGCTGGGCATACTTGACCGGGGTGCTCGCGGACGTAAATCGCAGCCTTGATCTTGCGCACAAGCTCGACTGCATTTCGGCCAACGCCTTCGCAGGTGATTTCCATGACCTGAATAACGCCGTCGGGATCGACAACGAACGTCGCGCGGTCTGCAAGACCCTGACCTTCGCGCAAGACGCCAAAGTTGTTGCTGATCACATGGTTCTGGTCGCCCAGCATGTGGAAATTGATCTTGCCGATGGCTGGTGAGCTGTCATGCCATGACTTGTGGCTGAAATGCGTGTCCGTCGATACTGAGTATACTTCCACGCCCATTGCCTGCAGGTCGGTATATTGGTCTGCAAGGTCTTCAAGCTCGGTTGGGCATACGAAGGTCCAGTCCGCTGGGTAAAAGAAAAATACCGCCCATTTGCCCATTACGTCAGCGTCGGTTACTTCAACAAACTTGCCTGCTTTATATGATTGCGCCGTAAATGGCTTCAGGCTTGACCCGATGATTCCCATGTCATTTATTCCTTTGTGTGGTGGAGAGAGGTTATTGTTTTGCGGCCCGAGACACGAGTTTCATCCATTTGTCTAGTAACTGATTTCCCAATCTCTAATCGGTTTTTTAAATAAGTTGAAAGTTCCGGTTCAACCGTTGTTGCCGTCTCACAGCGTCGCCTTCAGATATAGCGATCGAGCATGCTGCGGACGTCAACTTGAGCCTTTAGACGACTTGCGAGCAGGAAAATTCCGCCAAGTTTGCGTTGGACAAACAAAGGGTCCGACGGCGGGATGTGCCAGTTGCGCCGATCCGCGGCGATGGTCATGCCCTCATCGCGCATTTCAGTTACAAAATCCGTTCGGCTAAAATCAAAAGGACCGGGCTGCTGAAGCATGTCAATTGCCGCTTCAACCAGTCTATCGATCTCGCGGGCGTTCACCTCGACTGTTTGTGCGTTCATAAACCCGATGTCGAGCACCGCGGCCAAGACGCCATCCTTGTCACCTGCCAGTCCCATATTCAGCAAAGTGCGATATTGCGACACAACCTGCTCTGGAAGCACCCGGGTTGCGCCAAAGTCCAAAAGGACAACGCGCTTTGACACAGGATCATATTGGTAATTCGCGAAATTGGGGTCGGTTTGCATCAGGCGAAATTCGAACAATTCGCGCAGCACAAGCTCTATGAGCAGCGTCATGATCCGGTTGCGCTCATCTTGTGGTGCGCTGACCATTGATTCGATAGGCACACCTTCAATGTAGGACATCACCAAAACATTTTGGCCACTCAGATCCGGGTGATAGGTCGGAACCAGATAGTTCAAGTCATCCGCTAGCAACATACCAAATTGCTTCAGATATTCTCCTTCACGGGCATAATCGGCTTCTTCGTGCAGCTGACGCTTTGCTTCGGCTAGCAAAGACGAGATATCCAGCGTGTTCGGGAGCACGCTAGAAAGCCGCAATAGCGTCGCGACATTATCGACGTCGCTATCAATACTGCGACGAACGCCCGGATATTGGACTTTTATGGCAACATCCTGACTGCCTGCGGTAAACGCACGGTGGACTTGGCCAATCGAAGCGGCAGCAATGGGCTTGTCATCGAAGCGGATGAACTGGTCTCGCCAATTGCTGCCCCAATGCCGCGTCAACACCGCGTTCAATTGTCCTGGCGGCATATGCTGCGCATCGGCGCGCAGCCGTGCAAAAATATCGGTGAGCTCTGGTGGCAGAAAATCCCCTGTGTCCATTGAAACTAGCTGCCCAAGCTTCATCGCCGCACCGCGCATCTCGCCAAGCTGCAACGTCACCCGCAAGGCATTTGCCGGAGTCATCAACAAATCGCTGACGGTGGGCCGTCGCCCGCTAGCGAGCTGTTTGGCCCCGTCGAGCAACATGCTGCCGGCTATCCCGGTTGCCATATTGCCAAAGCGCGCAATGCGGGAAAGGCGCCCGCTTGGGACGCGCAGTCCCTTGGACGAAAATTTATCAGGGGGCATGAACAAGGTGCTCGAAGACGTTACTAGCCTGTAAATGTGGTGTTCCGTGCCGTTCCGCAAGGCCAGCTATATTAACGGCGTGTAATCTTCAGCTGTTAATCAGAGGTTCGGGAATGAAATGCCACTTGTCGACGCTTCGACTTTTGTGCAATTGAGTCGAACGGGATGATGAAAAAAATGAGGAAAAACAATATGAAACGTAATTCATTGAAAAGCATCATTCTCGTTCTGGCTGCAGGCGTTACCGCTTGCGGTGGTGGTGGTTCTGGCGGCGGTACGGTCACTGTCCCTCCGACAAGCACAACGCCCCCACCGCCTCCTCCCCCGACATCCACAAGTTGCAGCTTGACCAACCGTCAGAATTTCGCCGCTTCGGTTCTGAACGAATGGTATCTTTTCCCCGAAACTTTGCCTGCTTCGCTAAGTCCTGCGCCCTATAACAGCGTGCAGGCTTATATCGACGCGCTGACCGCGACCGCTCGGGGGCAAGGTCGCGACCGGTTCTTTACTTATATAACCTCGATTCAAGAGGAAAATGCCTTTTTCTCCTCGGGCTCATCTGCTGGTTTAGGCATTCGCCTGTCGTTCCAAGGCAGCCGTCTGTTTGTGATTGAGGCGTTTGAAGGTGCGCCAGCGCTCGCCGCTGGTATAGATAGGGGCACCGAAATCCTTTCCATCGGAACCGATGCGTCCAATTTGACGTCAGTAGCCGATATATTGGCGTCGCAAGGGTCGGCTGGCGTTTCCAACGCTTTGGGACCAAATACGGTGGGCACAAGCCGGGTATTACGTATCACCGATGCATCGGGTGCGCGCAATGTAACCGTTACCAAAGCAGATTATAATATATCGCCTTTGTCTACTCGCTATGGCGTAAAGGTGATCGACAATGGCGGCCAGCGCGTCGGTTATATCAATATGCGCACATTTATTTCGACTGCCGATAACCAGTTGCGTACCGCCTTTGCCGACTTCCGCACGCAAGGCATTACCAATTTCGTGATAGACTTCCGCTATAATGGCGGGGGGCTGGTCTCGACCGCAGAACTGATGGGCGACTTGCTTGGCGGGAACCGCTTCAGCAGCGATGTTTTCAGTGTGACGCGTTTCCGCGCCTCAAAGGCATCAAATAACGAAACCCGACGCTTTGCACCGCAATCGCAATCGGTCTCGCCCGTGAAAATTGCCTTTATTTCCACCGGTGCCACGGCGTCCGCCAGCGAGCTGGTCATGGCAAGCTTTGCGCCCTATCTCGGGGTCAATGCCGCGCTGATTGGCAGCAACAGCTTTGGCAAGCCAGTGGGACAGATCGCGGTTGACCAAACCGCTTGCGATGACCGGATCCGCGTTGTCGCCTTTGCAAAGGAAAATGCGGCCGGGCAGGGCGATTATTATTCAGGCCTCGCCGGTACCATGCGAACGACTTGTGCCGCGGCGGACGATATAACCCGTCCACTCGGCGACCCGTTGGAAGGTTCGCTCCGCACGGCACTTGATTTCATCGCCGGGCGCAGTTGTACCGCAATTGCTGTCGGTCAAAGCGCGCAAAGCACATCGTCTCGCACGGAACGCCGGGTGCTGCCGCTGCCGGAAAACCCCAGCACGTCGCAGCGCGAAGTCGCAGGCTCCTTCTAACAATCTGTCGCGTTTGCCAGCATTTGAAATGCTGGCATCGCCAGATCCCCTCGTGTTGTCCGAATGAAATGTGCTGCACTGCCAATTTTCAATCGACAAGCGCGAAGCGCAGTGTCACGGCTTTTTCGAACGTTTGTTTTGAAATTATGGTGTGACAACCGCTAGCAAATGACGACAGCAGAAAATCAAGTTTTCGCGCGTCGCAGGGAAGGGAACATGATGGATAATGATATTTTCGAGCAGTTTATTGATCAGCTCCAGCGCTATGTGCGTATGCGCCTTATCCCGGCTGAAAAGGAAATCCTCGAAACGGATATCATACCTGAATCCATAATGGCCGAAATGCGCGAAATGGGCCTATTTGGCCTGACTATGTCCGAAGAATATGGCGGTGCTGGCATGAATATTCAGCAATATATCCGCACGATCCGCGAGTTGAGCTATGCAATGCCCTGCTATCGGTCGATCACTTCGATCAATATCGGCATGGTATGTTCCGCGTTCAAAAATGGCGCGACAGACGCGCAAAAGGCCGAATGGTTGCCACGCTTGGCAGCCGGCGAGATTGCATCCTTCGGTCTTACCGAGCCAGGGTCGGGATCCGATTCTGCCGCTATGCAGACCATCGCGGTTAAATCGGGCAATGGCTGGGTATTGAACGGTACCAAACGATATATCACCAACGCCCCCTTCGCAGATGTGGCTTTGATCATGGCGCGCACGAGCAAAGAAGCCTTGCCCAAAAATGCACATGTATCGGCTTTTATCGTGCCCATGGACACGCCCGGCATTTCCGTCGGCAAGTCTGACAAGAAAATGGGGCAATCGGGTAGCCATATCGCCGACATCATCATGGAAGACGTCAAATTGCCCGCTGATGCCATATTGGGCGGGGAAGAGGGCAAGGGCTTCGCTTTTGCGATGAAAAGCCTCGATAATGGCCGCCTTTCCATCGGTGCCGCCGCAACTGGCTATGCGCGCCGCGCTCTCGACAGCGCGCTGCGTTACGCAAACGAGCGTAAGGCGTTCGGCGAACCCATCGCGAATTTTCAGCTAATCCAGCAAATGCTGGCTGACAGCGACATCGAAATATATGCTGCTGAAGCCATGCTTGAAGATGCCGCACGCCGCGCCGACGCCGGCGAGAATGTGCTGCGCAAGGCGGCTGCCGTGAAAGTGTTTGCAAGCGAAATGTGCGGCCGTGTGGTGGACCGCGTTGTCCAGATTTACGGTGGCGCTGGCTACTTGGCCGAATATGACGCCGAGCGCTTTTACCGCGACGCGCGGATCTATCGGATTTACGAGGGCACGACGCAGATTCTGCAACTTCAAATTGCCAAACATATGTTGCGGGATTGGGCTGCCCAGTCCTGATGTCCGGCGCTCGGTCGCATGTATAATCTGCTCGACGGCCTGAGGATTATCGAAGCGTCATCGTTCGTCGCGTCGCCTACGGCGGGTCTGTATTGTGCGCAATTTGGAGCCGAAGTTATCCGGGTGGACCAGGTCGGTGGCGGACCTGATTATCACCGCTGGCCGGTGACCGAGGCAAATGACTCGCTGTATTGGGAGAATTTGAACCGCGCCAAAAAGTCGGTCGCACTCGATTTGACTCAGCCAGAAGGGCGCGAATTGCTTCAGGCTTTAGTGCAGTCCGTTGGGCAATTTATCACCAATTTTCCGGCCGACGGTTTTTTGTCGCACGCGACGCTTGCTGAAGGGCGGCAGGACCTAGTGACCGTTCGGGTCATGGGATGGCCAGATGGTACCCCGGCGCTCGACTACACCGTGAACAATGCCGTGGGTTACCCCATGATGACAGGAATAGGGCCGGAACCCGTCAATCATGTTTTGCCGGCGTGGGACCTATTGAGCGGGGCATATGCGGCATTTGCGCTGCTGGCAGCGATCCGGCGGCGTGAGCAGACAGGTTTGGGGAGCGAAGTGCGCGTTCCCCTATCCGATGTCGCGATCGGCACGGTCGCCAACCTCGGCGGTGTGGCCGAAGTGCTCCACAACAACGCAAACCGGTCCCGGCTTGGCAACACGGTCTATGGTCTCTTTGGGCGTGACTTTGTAACGAAAGACGGCGTGCGCACGATGATCGTTGTCGTCACCCACCGGCAATGGGCAAATCTGATCGCTGCGCTTGGCCTAACGGACGCAGTTGGGGCAGTCGAAGCTGAACGCGGTGTCAGCTTTGCCAAAGATGATGGGCTGCGTTTTGAACATCGTGACGCGTTGTTCCCTTTGTTTGAAGCTGCCATCGGCGCGCTTGATCATGCTGCAATGGTGACCGTGTTTGATGCAGCAGGGGTTGTCCATTCGGCGTATAAGACCATGCTGGACGCCGCGCACGACTCTTGCTTGGTCGGCGACAACCCCATATTCAGCGCCTCGGACGCCAACCCTTCCGGGCTCGCCTATCCCGCGGCTGGCGCCTTTGGAACGATCCCGCAGTTGCAGCGGGCCGATGCGAAGCCAGCGCCCCGAAATGGGCAGCATAGCGAAGAAATATTGAGCGAAGCGCTCGGCCTCTCGTCGGGCGAAATTGCCCGCCTTATTGACTCTGGAATAATAGGAATTGCCAAATGACCAGCCTTCGCCGCGCAGCCATTGTTGCCCCTATCCGTACGCCCGTGGGCAAGTTCGGCGGCGCACTGTCGTCTTTAAATGCCGGTGAGCTCGGCGGCATCATACTAAAAGCTTTGATGGAGCGCACCAAGATTGACCCGGCGCGTGTAGATGACGTGGTGTTTGCACAAGGCTATGGCAGCGGCGAAGCGCCATGTATCGGGCATTGGGCGTGGCTGGCGGCAGGGTTGCCGATTGAAGTGCCTGGCTATCAGCTTGACCGGCGTTGCGGCTCGGGCCTTCAGGCCATCGCAAACGCCGCGATGATGGTGCAGACGGGCGTAAGCGACATTGTCGTCGCCGGTGGTTGCGAGAGCATGTCCAACGTAGAACATTACACGACGGACATCCGCAAGGGCATTCGCGCAGGGAACCTTACGTTGCATGACCGGCTTACCCGTGGCCGCGTCATGAGCCAGCCAGTCGAGCGCTTTGGCGTTATTTCGGGCATGATCGAAACCGCTGAAAACCTGGCCAAAGACTTCGCGATTACCCGGGAGGCATGTGACGTATATGCAGCCCGGTCGCATCAGCGGGCCGCATCAGCGTGGGCCGGCGGCCTATTCGACGATGAACTGGTGCCAGTGCACATTGCGCAGAAAAAGGGCGATCCGATCGTCTTTGAGCATGATGAAGGCTATCGTTCTGACGCGACGCCTGAGACAATGGCTGCCTTGCGCCCACTTGAAGGCGGCGTAGTAACGGCGGGCAATGCAAGCCAACAAAATGATGCTGCTGCTGCTTGCCTCGTGGTGGCCGAAGATAAGCTTGACGAGTTGGGACTGGAGCCCATTGCCTATTTCCACAGCTGGGCAGCAGCCGGCTGTGACCCCTCGCGCATGGGCTATGGTCCGGTTCCCGCCACCGAGCGTTTGTTTGCGCGCAATGGCCTTGGCTGGGCGGACATAGGCTTGATTGAACTGAACGAAGCGTTCGCGCCGCAAGTCCTCGCTTGTCTTAAGGGTTGGGGATGGTCTGATGATGACAGCCGACATGAGCTGCTCAACGTGAATGGCTCCGGCATTTCCCTTGGCCACCCGATCGGGGCGACGGGCGGGCGGATACTGGCGAATCTGACGCGGGAAATGCATCGGCGTGACGTGCGGTTTGGACTCGAGACCATGTGCATCGGCGGCGGGCAAGGGATCGCGGCGGTTTTTGAGCGCGCATGAATTTTACTGCTGCTTTGGACGTTGCGCGCGCTTACTGTGATGCGGCGCAATCGGCATTGGCTTCTCGTCTGGTCGAAGGGACAATGGATGCGGAGCAGCGTGCAGCTCATGGTTTTGCGTGGGTGGCGACAAGCGTCGCTGCATTGGATGCGGTCAGCAAGTGGCTCGATAGCAATGACGGTGGATCAACGCTGGATCAGCAGGTTGCGACACTGATTTTCGCTGAAACGCTTGGTCAATTGGTGGGCGGCCTGCCGATGGGGCAGAATGAGATTTTTCGCGCTGCCGATCTTGGGCTTTCAAGTGCTGCGCAAAAACTCGCGTCTGCCTGTCCCGCATATCTGGATATAGCACATGCAGATACGCGCGCAGCGGTCGCGCAGGCGCTTGCGGATGGCCGGATGCCGAGCGAAAGCCTTCACGATCCAGAGCTGGATTTTATTCGTGATCAATATCGCCGATTTACCGCCAGCGAAATATTGCCGCACGCACATAAATGGCATCTTTCCAACGCACTTATTCCAGATGAAACCATCGCCCAAATGGCGGCACTTGGCACTTTCGGTATTTGTATTCCTGCTGAATATGGCGGCTTAGGCTTGTCCAAGCTGGTCATGTGTGTTGCTACCGAGGAGTTGTCGCGCGGGTGGATCGGCGCTGGGTCGCTGAGCACGCGTTCCGAGATTGCAGGCGAGTTGATATCCATGAGCGGTACGCCCGCGCAAAAGGCATATTGGCTGCCAAGGGTCGCAAGCGGCGAAATCCTGCCAACCGCTGTCTTCAGCGAACCGGATACGGGGTCGGACCTTGGTGCGCTCAAAACACGCGCGCGGCGCGAAAATGGCAATTGGATTATCGATGGGGCAAAGACTTGGATTACCCACGCAAGTCGCTCCGATCTGATGACGATGCTCGTGCGCACTGCGCCCGATACAGGCGGTTATGCCGGGCTTTCGATGCTTCTGGTCGCGAAGCCGCGGGGGACATACGCGGATCTCTTTCCCGCCGATGGCATGTCGGGTAGCGAAATCGAGGTGCTGGGTTACCGCGGCATGCGGGAATATGCCCTGCAATTTGACGGCATGGTCGCACCTGATGACGCATTGTTGGGCGGCGAAGAGGGGCAGGGTTTCAAGCAGTTGATGCGCACCTTTGAAGGCGCACGAATCCAGACCGCCGCGCGCGCCGTTGGCGTGGCCAAACGCGCACTGGAACTGGGTTTGGACTATGCGGTAACGCGCAAACAATTTGGCAAGGCAATCATTGCCTTCCCGCGTGTGGCCGACAAGATTGCCATGAGCGTTGCCGATTTCGTCATGACGCGCGAACTCACTTATGCTGCTGCCCGCACAAAAGATTCGGGCAAACGATGCGATATCGACGCGGGAATGGCCAAGCTGCTTGCCGCGCGCGTCGCGTGGAGCAATGCCGATGCGGCGCTGCAAATACATGGCGGCAATGGCTATGCGTTGGAATATGAAATCAGCCGGGTCTTGTGCGACGCCCGGATATTGAACATCTTTGAAGGCGCGGCAGAAATTCAGGCGCAGGTGATTGCCAAAGGTCTGATGGAGGGAAGGAACTGATGGGCGCATGGGATACCTGGATTGGACGCGAGGAAGTGCGGACGGACCGGATTGACAGCGGGATGGTTGCGCGCTGGCTTGCCACATTTGACCGCGATGCGTCCGCCGATGGTCTTGTGCCGCAGGGTTTGCACTGGTGCTTGTGTTTGCCCGATGCTGCCACCGCACAGCTTGGTCCCGACGGTCATCCCCTGCGCGACGATAGCCCGGATAGCTTCCTGCCGCCAGTGCCGCTGCCGCGCCGGATGTGGGCGTCCAGCAAAGTCGAGTTTTTCGTTCCCTTGCACGTGGGCGAGGCAGTAACGCGGACGTCGCAAATTTTGTCGGTCACCGAGAAATCAGGCGGGTCGGGCCAATTGGTATTCGTTGACGTTGCGCATGAAACCGCCGGCGATGCAGGTCTTGCGGTGCGTGAAGTTCAGAGCATTGTCTATCGCGGCGCGGCTGCGTCAGATGCGCCGCTCTCGCCGCCTGATGTGACCGGCGAACACTTTGACGCATCGGGCTGGAACAGCCACCGCCTGTTGGTGCCAAGCGCGCCGTTGCTGTTCCGCTATTCCGCGCTGACGTTCAACAGCCACCGCATCCATTATGACGTGCCTTATGCGCGTGACGAGGAACGCTATCGCGGCTTGGTCGTCCATGGTCCGCTGACGGCGACGCTGCTGCTTGATCTGGCGCGCCGGGAATATGGTGACAACGCGCTGCAAAGTTTTGCATTTCGCGGCCTTTCCCCGGCCATTTGCGGAGAGGCTCTGCATTTGGTGACGCGTGACCAGGATGGTGCCATTGAACTGGCGGCCTTTGCATCGGATGGTCGGCAAGTCACAGCGGCTTCGGCACGCAGGAAAGCTTGAGATGACTGACAGCGAAAATTTTGCGGAAATCCGCAGCTCCGTGCAGGCCTTATGCGCTGAATTTCCCGGAGCCTATTGGCGCGAGAAGGACAGCGCGCGGGCCTATCCCGAAGAGTTTGTCGACGCGCTGACCAGACAGGGGTTTCTGGCTGCGCTCATTCCTGAAGTCTACGGCGGTTCGGGTTTAACTCTGGATGCGGCAGCCGTGATTATGGAAGAAATCCAAGCGTCGGGTTGCAACGGCGCTTCGGCACATGCGCAAATGTATATCATGAACACGCTGCTGAAATATGGCAGCGAAGCGCAGAAGCAGGAATATCTGCCGCGCATTGCCACGGGTGAACTGCGGTTGCAGGCATTTGGCGTGTCAGAGCCAACCAGCGGGACTGACACTTTGTCGCTGCGAACCATTGCCGTGCGCGATGGCGACGAATATGTCATCAACGGCCAGAAGATTTGGACGAGCCGCGCTGAATATTCCGATCTGATGATGTTGCTTGCGCGAACGACCCCGCGTGAAGAGGTGGCAAGCAAGACTGAAGGGCTATCTATCTTCCTGATCGATATGCGCAAGGTCGTCGGAAGCGGGATGACGATCAAGCCAATCCGCACGATGATGAACCATTCGACCACCGAGATATTCTTTGACGACATGCGGATCCCAGCGACCGCGCTTGTCGGCGAAGAGGGTAAAGGCTTTCGCTACATATTGTCTGGCATGAATGCCGAACGGATCTTGATCGCAGCGGAATGTATCGGCGATGCCAAATGGTTCATCAACAAGGCGACCGACTATGCCAAGGAACGCAATGTTTTCGGACGCTTTATTGGCCAGAACCAGGGTGTCCAGTTTCCGATTGCGCGATGCTATGCCCAAATGTGCGCGGCAGAACTGATGGTACATCACGCAGCGCGGGTTTTCGATGCCGGCGGCAACGGTGGCGCTGAAGCCAATATGGCGAAGTTGCTCGCGTCCGAAGCAAGCTGGGCCGCCGCCGATATGTGCGTCCAGACACATGGCGGCTTTGGCTTTGCGGAGGAATATGATGTGGAACGCAAATTTCGCGAAGCGCGCCTGTATACCGTTGCCCCGATCAGCACCAATCTGATCCTGAGCTATCTCGCCGAGCATGTCCTCGGCCTTCCGCGCAGCTATTGAAAGGATGTGACCGATGAACTTCGAACTCGCTGAAGAGCACCGGATGTTAAAGGACCTGGTCCGCAAATTTGTGGACTCGCAATTAATGCCGCTGGAAAGTGAGGTGCTGGCGCGCGAGACGGCGGGCATGGGGAGCTACCTCAATAAAGACGAACAGGCCGCAGTTGATGTGGTGTCCAAGGAACTCGGCCTTTGGGGGCTTGATGCACCTGAAGAAGTTGGCGGCATGAACCTGCCAATGGTTGCGATGGTGGGCGTGGGAGAGGAGTTGGGACGGACCGTTGCGCCTTACACTTTGCCACCGGACTCACCCAATCTGCGCATGATGATGGCAGCGGCTGATGAAAAACAGCGCGAACATTATCTTGCGCCTTATGTGCGCGGTGAGACCATTTCCGCCATTGGCATATCCGAGCCGAGCGCTGGTGCTGACCCGCAATTGATGAAAACGAACGCGGCTCAGGATGGCGACGACTGGATCATCAATGGCCGGAAAATCTGGATCACCAAGGCCGACGAGGCGGACTTTACGATACTCATGGCAGTCACTGACAAAAACGCCGAAGGCCGCAACGGCATGTCGGCGTTTCTGGTGGATCGCGATACGCCGGGATTCAACGTTTTGCGCAAAATCCCGATGATTGATGGCACCGCTACATATGAAATCGCGCTTGATGACTGCCGTGTTCCCGGTTGGAAACTCCTCGGCAAGCGCGGGCAGGGGTTCCTGCCCATGCAGGTCCGGTTGGGCACAAGGCGGATTGAAATGGCGTCTTGGTCAATTGGCATGGCGCAACGCGCGCTTGATATGATGATCGAATATGCCCCACAACGCGTGACATTTGGCAAGCCGCTGTCGTCGCGTCAGACGGTGCAGAACTGGATCACTGATGCTGCCACCCGCATTCATGCGATGCGTTTGATGACCTATGATTGTGCGTGGAAAATGGATGAAGGACGCGACACGCGGCAGGAAATATCCATGATCAAATCCTACTGCACCGAATCCGCCTATGACATCGTCGACCATGCGATGCAGATGTTCGGCGGCATGGGTATGACTCGCGAAATGCCCCTCTATCTGCTTTCCAACAAGCTACGAACGATGCGTATTTATGACGGCCCAAGTGAAATTCACAACTGGGTCGTCGCGCGGGATTTGCTCGGGACGCGCGATTGATGTCGGGATATTTGATATGAGAGGCCAAAGTTGATGAATTACGAAACTATTACTGTCGAAGTTGCCGATAAAATTGCAACGATCACCCTCAATCGCCCTGAACGCATGAATGCCTGCTCGCTTGAGATGGCAGGTGAGATCAATGATGCACTCTCCAGTGCGCTTGAAGACGCACGATGCCTTGTCCTGACGGGTACCGGTCGCGGTTTTTGCTCGGGCGCCGATCTATACGCACGGGGTGACCGTTCCGTCGCCCGCGGGGAGGGCAGCTACATAGCGCTCACACGGCACTATAATCCCCTCATGATGAACCTTGCACGTCTCAACATGCCTATCGTGACCGCAATCAATGGCGCAGCGGCCGGGGTTGGCTGTTCGATCGGTCTGTGCGGTGATTTCGTGATTGCGGGCAAGTCCGGCTATTTCCTTCAGGCGTTCGTCAATATCGGCCTCGTGCCCGATGGAGGTGCGTCGTGGATGCTGCCGCGTTTGGTTGGAAAGGCGCGGGCGACAGAAATGATGATGCTCGGCGAAAAAATCAGCGGCGAGAAAGCCGCCGATTGGGGTATGATTTATAAATGCGTTGAAGATGATATGTTGCTGGCCGAAGCGCGCCTTCTTGCCACGCGCCTCGCCAATGGCCCGACCGTGGCCTATGCGGTAATGCGCAAAAACATATTAACCGCGCTGGAAAATTCTTATGCGGAACAGCTTTTGGCCGAAGCTGAGGGGCAGCGGATTGCAGGCAGTTCAACCGACGCGATCGAGGGCACGAAGGCCTTTGGTGAAAAGCGAAAAGCTGCATTTACGGGGCAGTGATCTGGGCCGTCCGTGCCGGGGGGCATCTATGATCTCCTTTTTTGCGATAGATTTCGGCTACAGTTGAGTTGTTCGCCGCTCTCTGTTCATTTGGACAAATCCAACGCTGATTTTTAGACAGAATAATGCGGTCAATTGGCATACTGGTTGGTTTCAATCGCAATCCATTCATCGCAAATGGAAAACAATATAACGGCTTTGTGGCTTACATGACGCGCCATTTGGAACGCAGCAGTAGCGGTGGGTGACACCGCATTTTGCTTGGAATCCGGTTCCCTCAAACGCCGCAAAGATTGTTAAGTTTAGTACTTTGGATGGCCATCCTTGCGATCGGTTGGGCGCGGAACATTATATTTAAGCATGGGTTTGCAAAGCGACGAAGGCGAA
Organism: Sphingorhabdus sp.; assembly: GCF_046596595.1. Taxonomy (GTDB): domain Bacteria; phylum Pseudomonadota; class Alphaproteobacteria; order Sphingomonadales; family Sphingomonadaceae; genus Sphingorhabdus_B. The sequence continues at coordinate 55,255 of NZ_JBKJMB010000095.1, read as the reverse complement.
AATCATTGGGGGTGAAGTCTCTCGAATGTTTGCCGCAAAATGGCTAGAAGGAGGGCCAGTGCTTGAGTGAAACTGTAACTTTGCAAGATATTTGGACGCAGCAGGAAATAAGCACGGCAATTGACGCAGCATCGGTAGCATTGTGGCGCTGGAATGTTGACAGTAACAACTTTAAAATGGACGCCCAAGGCTTTAGTCTTTGGGGTCTTCCATGGTCTAACAACCTTCAATTTGAACATCTTTCCGCGCAAATACACCCCGCTGACAGGGACAGGGTTAGGGCCGCATTTATAGCGACACGGTCGGTTTCCGGGGCCTATGAGCAGGACTTTCGCATTATCGTTAAAGATGACGTGAAATGGGTGTCTTCGCGTGGTCGGGGTGCGGACGAAGGTATCGTTGGCCGGGCAATGTATGGCATTTTCCTTGATGTGACGGGGCGCAAGCAAGCCGAGGAGGGCCATGAACTATTGGCTGGCGAAATGAGCCATCGCGTTCAAAATCTTTTGGCCATTGCCAGTGGCCTGACGGCGTTGACATCGCGATCAGCCGAGACCGTTGCAGAAATGACGCGAGATCTTACGCGTCGGCTGACGGCTTTGGGACGGGCGCACAATTTGGTCCGACCTCTCCCGGCATCGCAGGGGACCGCGGCATTGCTTGGCGATGTCATAACGGTACTGCTTGCACCCTATGATGACCTTGGCGCTTTTAGTGGTCGTATCCGGGTGGCGGTTCCGCGCATGGGTGTCGGCGAACATGGCGCGACCATCTTGGCGATGGTTATTCATGAGCTTGCGACAAATTCTGTAAAACATGGCGCTCTTTCCAGCGACTACGGAATGTTGGATATCACGGGCGTAATCAGACAGGACAAGCTTGAATTAACTTGGGCGGAGACGGGCGGCCCCGTTGTCTGCGAACCACCTGTGTTGAACGGTTTTGGCAGCAAAATGCTGGTCAACATTATCAAATCGGACCTTAGAGGCTCAATCACTTACAGTTGGTACCCCAGTGGCCTCGTGGCCCAAATAAATGCTGATCTTAACGCTCTTGCGACCTGATCTGATTTCGCGGGTTGAAACCTTAAAACCGGGCGGCGAACACAGCCGTGCAGACTCTAAGCAAACGCAAAGCTTTTAGATCGTGCCACGCAGCCGATTGATGATGGCCGCTGAAATGTTGGGCTGGACCAACAATCGACCGAATTTTCGCCCGCCTAATGTCGTTTGTCTGGAACAGGACCGCCGACGTTCCGTTCAATTCATGTGCAGCAACCATGCACCATTTTATCAGGAGAATAATTGTGTCTGCCCCCGAAAACCTTACTGATCTCTATACCGGCGAACTGCAGGACCTTTGGTCTGCCAATGACCAAATGGCAAAAGTTCTCAAGAAAATGTCGTCAAAAGTAAGCGACGAGAAATTGAAGGATATGCTGACAAAGTCACAGGCCGGGATCGCCGAACACACCGATGTTCTGAAAACCCTCCTCGAAAAGTCGGATGAGAACGTGAAAAAAGAACATTGCAAGGGCATGGAAGGTCTTGTTGCTGAAGCAATCAAGCATACGACGGAAGAAGCACCCGAAAAGGGCCCTGTCCTCGACGCTGTGATAATCGCACAATATCAGCGCATGACTCATTACGGTATCGCGGGCTTCGGCACGGCTGCCTCTTACGCAGGGACGTTAGGCCTAAAAGATGCAGTCAAGGCTTTGGATAAAGCCACCAAGGAAATCTACGGCGGCGATGAGTATATGACTAAACTTGCCGAAACGACCGTCAATATTGACGCAAAAGTAGAGTAACATCTAAATTTCAAACATTGAACCTACGGCCCGGATTTCCGTCCTTTGGGAATGGAAGCCCGGGCCAACGGCGATGAGCAGTCAAAGAATCAATGAACGGGCGCAAACAACATCCATAACGCCATTGATACCATCATCAGGTTTTCGGTAAGCGACACAAAGCCGAGCGGCACATTACTGTCTCCACCGACGCAGGCGCATTTGAGTTCGCGCTTATCAACATAGACAGCTTTAAAAACAGACACTGCCCCAATCGTTCCGATAAAAAGGGCGAGGGGGATTGAAAGCCAGTTCAGGGTGCCCGCGATCATCAGCACCCCCGCCAACCCTTCGGCAAAGGGATAGATGCGCCCATAAGGCACCCATTGGCGCGCAAGAAGGTCATAATTCAGGAACATTGTCGCAAACTTGTCAACGTTTTGAAGCTTAAGCATTGCAAGGATAGCCATGCTAAAGCCAATGAACCATTCGCCAGCGCGTAATGTGAAAATCGAGTCATAAACAGCATAGCTGGCCGCCGCAGCCATGAGCGCGGTGATGGCGAAAAGCGCAATGACCGGCTGATATGTGGTGGCTTTGGGATCTGTGACTTTTAACCCCAAGTGCCGCCGCAGGTCGTCATGCCCGCCAATACGCATGCCATCGATGAAGATTTGCGGTGTCGTCTGCACGGCATGTTTTGTTTTAAACGCATCCACCTCTTCGCGCGTTCTCAACAAGCGGTCTTCGACAGCATAACCCTTGCGCTTCAGCAAATCGCGCGCTTTTAAGCCATAAGGACATATGTGGTCCGGCAGCGCCATTCTATAAAGCACCGCTTTTTTTCCTGATGGTGCGCCTGCTAAAGCAACAAAACTGCTGGTGTCGGTCATGGGAATTGATCCTTGAAATTTATCGTACTCGAGCCATATAGCTCCTGTACCATAGTACGGAGTCAAGCAATGAATGTGATGTCTATCGGCAATCTCGCAAAGTCCGCGAATGTGGGCGTTGAAACAGTACGCTATTATCAACGCCGCGGCCTGTTGGGTGTTCCTTCGCGCGATGCTGGGATACGGCGGTATGACGAAGATGACCTGCGCCGATTGCGTTTTGTAAGACAGGCACAGTCAGCAGGATTTACTTTGGACGAAATCGGGGAGCTGCTTGCGCTGGATGCGACAGAGGATCGCGCACGGGCGCAAGCACTGGCAGTCGAAAGACTTGGACAGATTGACAAAAGAATAACCGAGTTGCAGGCCGCACGCTCCGCATTGGCCCTGCTTGCAGAGTCCTGCGCCGCCGGCAACTTTGGGCCTTGCCCAATTATCCAAGCCTTTGCTCAGAAACCTTAACAGATCGGTCTGCTTAACTTTGCATTGCCGCCCGGCCGGCCGCAAAAAGCTCTCTGAAGGCGGCTTGATCTTGTGCGCCAGACACTAATATCGAACTGGCAAGATAGGTCGGCGTACCTGATATATTTAGCTGGAACGCGTCTTGGCGATTGCGGTCCAGCTGACGCTCAATATCCACCGCATGAGTCTGCAAGTCGTTTTCAATCTGCGCCCAGGCTCCCCCAGAACTTTCGACAGCTTCACGCAATATATCCTCGTCCAATACCCTTCGTTCATTCATCAGTTGGCTGTGAAGCTTTGGATAAATGTCCTGACGGTCAGCCGCGATTGCTATTTGAGCTGCACGTTGCGAAAGGGCCCCGAAAATTGGCCAGTCTCGATACACCACCCGAACGTGCTCATCGTCGAGAAGGGCCGCTTCCATCGCAGCATTTGAAAGTCTGCAGGCAGGACATCGATAGTCCGAAAACAGGACGAGGGTAAGCGTTGGTCGCGGCACTTCATGGCTGGGTGATGTCTTATCTTGAAGAGCAGCCTGAGCGGTTTCGTTTGAACGAACGTCACGACCGATCGGCGATGTTTTACGCAATATTTGGCTAACCCCAACGCCAGCAATGCCAAGTAAGAGGAGCTGTGCCATCTGCCGACGCGAAATCTTTTGAAGCATGGTATTTTTCCGTCGTCAGCATGAATGTTTATCGCGCGATGATAACCCGGTGCGCGGTAACCACGAGAATGTATGTGTCGTTCCCCAGTTCAACGAACACAATCTGCGCAAGATACGTGAACAAGCAACATCTTGTTGGGAAAATTTACTGGCGCCATGCACATCGATTGAGCCTAAGGCCAGTCGGATCATCGGCTAAAGCGTTGGTCAGTCGAGTGCGGACCGAAGTGATCTCGCCGGCAAACTTGCCACCGCCAATAATATCGTCAGCTTGGCTGGCATCATGAGAACGTGCACAGTTATCAGCTATCCTCCAAAACTCCGATACACTTGAATTTGTGCGCGGGCTGCTGCTGCTTTGGCTTCAACCAGCGATTGCCGGGTGGCATTCAATTGCCTTTGCGCATCAATCACGCCAAGTAGATCGCTTAGCCCCATACGGTAGCGGGCGGTCGACAAACTGAGCGAATCGCGCTCAATGCCCAATTGTGTTTCAAGTATTGCAAGTCGGCTGCGGCGAGCTTGCAAATTGCCAAGAGCGCTTTCAGCTTCACCAATCCCTTCAAAAACTGTGAGTCTGTATAGCGCAAAAGCCTCTTTCGCGTCGGCCTGACGTGCATCGATTTGCGCCTCAACCCGCCCGAAGTCCAGCAATGGTGCCGCAATCGAACCACCCAATGATGCCGTCAGCGAATCTGCGCTAAACACATCACCCAACGCCAGTGCAGCAAGTCCGAGCGCGGCGTTGATGCTGATTTGGGGGAAACGCGCAGCGGCCGCCGCCGCGACATCCGCATTCGCTGCGCCGAGCCGATATTCCGCGGCGACGATATCTGGACGTTGACGAAGCAACACAGATGGCAGTGCAAACGGTGCTTCGCCTGCAAAGCCTGCTTCGGCGGGCGCAATGAAGGCGGCTGCCACCGACTTACCGTCACGCGCCGTCAGGGTAACCAACCGCCCAAGCGCGCTGGCAAGATCGGCCTCGGCGGGGCCACGCTGTGATCGCGCTGCCGCCTCAAGGCTTTGTGCACGCACCAGATCAAGTCCGGGTGTAATTCCCGCACGCGTGCGCTTACCTGTCAGCTCTGCCAGCGATGCTGCATCCGCGAGATCATCCTCAACGATCCGCAATTTGGCCTGCGCGGTGCGGTAGTCGATGACGCCGCGCGCAATATCGGTGACAACCGCAAGCCTTACCGCGCGGGCGTCAGCATCGGCAGCATCCAGCCGAAGGCCTGCCGCGCGTTGCGTCGCCCGTAGCCGGCCAAACAGATCGAGGTCCCATGACGCATTGATTCCGGCGGAAAAACTGCTGTTTGTAGGGTCGATGGCAAATCCGGGCGGCAGATTGGTTACCGCATTCTCGCTGCTACGCGCATAAGCGGCATTCCCCCGTGCCTCAATATTGGGCGCGCGCGCAGCCCCCGCTGCCCTTAACGCCGCCCTTGCCGCATCCACGCGCGCGAGCGCCACTTGCAGGTCAGGCGCTTCGGTGTCGATCGCCGTCAGCAATGTTTGGAACGCAGGGTCCTCATTCGGAAGCAACGCCGATAGAGGCGCGCGAGATTCCTGTGGCGGCGCATACACGAAGGAGGATGGCGTCTTGACCGACGATGCCGACGGACCCTCGGCTATGGACGCGCATCCCGTCAGCAGCGCGACAGTTAATATCGTAAACAGGCGCTTCACTGCTTGACCTTCGCTGGCACAAAGCCGTCAACCTGTTGCCCGACAAAAAACTGCGCGCCATCTTCCGGCAATGCGAAGATCAGCTGGAGAACGCGGACATCGACGCGCTCGGTTGCGCTGTTGGTGAGTGAACGTTTTGGAACGATCAGAGGTTCAGCGCGGACGAAGACAGCCTTCACCTGTCGCTTGGCATCACCGCGCGCGCTGATCACCGCTGGCTGGCCGATTGCGATTTTTTCTATCTGGTTTTCGTCGATATCAAGCCGGACGTGCAGCGGCTTGGTCGCACCCAATTTCATCAGCACCGATGCGGAGCCCTGCGTCCCTGCATATTCGCCTGCACGCGTATCGACCTGCAACACCTCCATCGCTGAAGGTGCGCGCACGACATGTCGGGCAAGTTCGACGCGCGCTTGCGTTACTTGCGCGTCGGCCTGTTGCGCTTGAGCCTGTGCCACAGACAATTGCGCGCGCGCATTGGCAACCGCATCGCGGCGGGTGATAACTTCTTGTTGCGACACCGCGCGACTATCATCGACGTTTTGATAAAGCGCATATTGGTTTTGCGCGACGCGTAAGCCGGTTTGGGCAGCCGCGATGCTTTGCCGAGCTGTTGCGGCGCGTGCGGCGGCTTCGCTGACGGCGGCCCGGGCGCTTCGGCTGTCGATTTCAAGCAAGGCCTGTCCTGCCGAAACCTGATCACCCGGAGCGACAAAAACTTTTGTAACGACCCCCGGAACATTCGTCGCAATATCTACCACTTCGCTTGACGGTTCGGTGACACCGGTGCCGACGATGCTGCCCGTCTGCCGCTGCGATTGCGGTGTCCGCGCAGGCGTTTCTTTGGGGTTGCTCAACGAGGTGTCGGGTTGCGCATTGAACAAATAGATGATTGATCCAATGATGCCAATAACGGCAATTATTGGCAGAATTACCCGTGAGAAGCTGGGGCGTTTCATGATGCGTCCTCTTGCATAAGTATGGCCTTGTCCCGGCCGTCATGGGTGATGCGTCCGTCCTCCATCGCAAGGATGCGGTCGGCGAGATCGAAAATCCGGTTGTCATGGGTGACGATAATCACGGCGCGGTCTTGCGCCAGCGCGACTTCGCGCAACAGGTCCATCACGCGCCGCCCCGATTTGGCATCAAGCGCAGCGGTCGGCTCGTCGCACACAATGAGCCGTGGTTCGTGCACCAGCGCGCGGGCAATCGCCACACGTTGCTGCTGGCCGCCCGACAATTGGCGCGGAAATTTGTCCGCCTGATTGGCGATGTTAAGTTTTTCCAGCAAAGCCCTTCCGCGTTCGACGGCTTCGGCCCGCTTCATGCCGTCGGCGATCAACGGGATCGCCGCGTTTTCCGCCGCGGTCAAAGTGGGTATGAGATTATACTGCTGGAAGATAAAACCGATCGTGGAGAGGCGAAAGCGGACAAGTGCATTGTCGGACAGGTCGTAAATCTCGGTATCAAAGACCCTGACGCTGCCTTCGGTAGGATACAAGATACCGGCTATGATCGAGATCAAGGTGGTTTTGCCCGATCCGGATTCTCCGACCAGATAGGTGAGTTCGCCCGCATTCACATCGACATTGATATCGTGCAATACGCGGATGTTGTCGTCGCCTACCGGAAAATCCTTGGCAACGTTGCGGACCGAGATGGCAAATTCACTCATCTGAACACCGACGCTGGGTCGGTTTTTAGAACCGAGCGAATTGCGATGAACCCAGTGAGGGCAATAATTGCCAACACGAGGGCCGCAGTGATCAGAGGGATTTGATATGGCATGTAAAAGCCTTTGAAATCATCACTACTCGCCGCGCCACCGCCGACAAAACCAACAGCCATGGCAAGGCCAAGACCGTAGCCGATCAACGCCACCAGCCCTGACTGCGCGGCGACCATCACCATGATTTTACGGTTCGTTACGCCGATGGCCTTTAACGCGCCGAATTGTTTGATATTGTCACGAATGAACAGGCTGAAGGTTAAGCCCACAATCGCAACACCGACAATTACGCCCAAGACAACGGTGATGCCAAAGTTGATCGGGATGCCAGTATTTTCAATTATGAAATTGATACCGTCGCGTGTGAATTCTGGTGTCGTACGTGCCTTCAATCCCGTTTGCGCGGTTATTCGGCGGGCGAGCGTTTCCGGTGACACATCATCGTCGCTTCGTACCAGCACAAATGACAATCGGTTCCGGGTGCCTGGCAAAAAGTTGAGGGCGTTCGAGTATCGTGTGTACAACGTCACTTGGGCTGTGAAGGTCGGCGTACTGTCGACGATCCCCTTGATGACCGCGCGTTGGTCATTCAACTCCAGTTGAGAACCAATCACCTGCTGCCCCGGCGCGAACAATTTGCGCGAACCAACGCCGTCAATGAACACCGCATCCGGATCCATCAACCTAGCAGGATCGCCTTCGCTCATGCGACGCGGGATGCCGACAAGCGAACTATCATCGACTCCGATTACGGTCACGCCTTCAAGGTCGCCGTCGGGCGTGCGAATAGAGGCATTGCTGCGCAGCAGCGGCGATGCGTAAGCAACGCCAGGTACGCTGCGGACGCGGTCGAGTGCTGTTATCGGCATTGGATAAATTACATCGGCCGTTCGCGTGGCTACGTCCATGACCCAGACATTGGCGGTGGACACTTCCTGCACCGCAACGCCGCCGCGCATGAGCAGATTGACAAAAATCGTTAGTTGCTGCGTGATCAAGAGGGTTGAAAAGGCGACACCGAAAACCAGACCAATAAATTTGACCCGATCGCCCGTCAGCATCCGTATGGCGACCCAGTTCATCGCGGATTTGCCCTTTTGATTTACCAGACAATCTGGCTTACGTTCATTGTCGATACGTTAGATAATGAATGCACATGTTTAATTGAACGTATGCGTTCAATAAGTAAACTGGAATAAATATGAATACGGGAAAAAGGCTGCCCCATAGACCGGTCGACCAGACGAAGCAGGACGCTATCCTTGCGTCTGCCCGCGCGGAATTTTTCGAATATGGATTTGCATCAGCGTCAATCGAACGCATTGCCGCTGCAGCAAACGTATCGAAAGTGACGATTTACAACCATTTCCAAACTAAAGAAAATTTGTTCTCGGCGATGGTTGGCAGCGAGTGCAGGGTGATGCGCGGCAGTTTGCCCGAAATATCCGACGACGAAGTTCCGTTGCGCGTTGAGCTTATGGGTTTTGCAGAATCGATGATGAAGTTTTTGAGTAGTCCGGATATTATTCGTTTTGACCGGCGTATGGCAGCGGAAGTTGAACGCCATCCTGAAATGGGTGAGTTGTTTCTAAACGCCGGTCCACGATTGATGCACAAAATGCTCACAGAGATGATTGCAACAGAAATGGACCGGGGTCGCCTGGCTAAGGCAGACCCACGAGAAGCCGCAGCCCACTTATATGGTATGATAAAAGGATTTGCGGACGTCGAATGGAGGTTTTCCAACCCGGAATCAGCACCGGAGTCAGTTACTTCTGCAACACTGGGGGCAGCCGTGGATCGTTTCCTGTTTGCATACCGGCCATAAAAATCAGCCAAATTATCGACAGCTAATTCATGCGTTGACATCAATTTGACCAAAAAATCGGGCCGGCTATGAACCGCGTTTATCCCATCGACACTGCCGGTGCCGGACCTTCGCTGACAATACTGTTGATCCCTGCGAGAATGAGCATTGCAATAATAAACAATGCCAGGATTGCAAAACAGCCTTTCAGGCTGTTCTTCTGCAGCGATGCAGGTTGATTATTCGCGAGGTCGTAGGAACAAAAACCACAAACCTTCGCGTCGGACTGCATCATTTTTCCACATTGCGGGCATTTAATGGATGAGGTCATGAAAATTCTCCTGATAAGTTGTCAGATTGGTCAGGCTCATTGAATTGCATGACACCGATGACGCGATAAATCAGGTTGTAGTTCCGGTTCATACCTAGGTTATCACCTAGGGCTAATGGTCACAGGGTGAAATGTTTGAGCCGTTTGGCTGGCATCTTGTCGACAGGGAGAACAATGCCGCAGCTTCCGGCTCACGTCGCTTAACACCACAAACAAGCTAAAGGGTTTGATCCATGGTGAACCCTGCTGGGTTCGAACCAGCGACCTTCTCATTAAAGGTGAGCGTTCATCACTTTCTGGGACTCACCACCGATTTCTATAAATATAGGCGATCATTCATGGATGCTTCACGTCGTTGATGTAACTTTCAGGCATCAAATGAGGAGCAAATGGCGTTTTCGGGTGCCAGTGCAAAAAACGACAGATTAAAGTCCGCAACAGCGATGGTCTTGATCCATGTTGTGGCTGGATATGCGATCCTGAAGGCATTCGATTATCGCCGAGACGATGTGTTGAAGTCGGCGCTGACCAGATTGAATGTGATCGACATTTCAATTCCTCCGGTCGTCATGGACGAAAAGCCCAAACACCCAACGCAGACTATCCCAAATCTACAACTGGGGCGCGGCAAGCCGCCGCCAGTCTACGTGCCGCCGCCTCGCGATAAATGAACGAGGTAAATGGTGCACGCGGAGCGATTATTGATTAACGAGAATTGGGTTAGGAACGGTCAGGCAACTTTCGGATCGACCAGCGCGCATAGAGGAAGTTCAGCAACAGACCCAATTGCGGACTTAAGTTCGAAATAGATCGAAGACGCTGCAAATATTTTCAGGCTTTCTCGATGGCACAATAACCCAGCTATAAAATGGCGTTGATGAGAAAAATTCGATATTTGTAGTTATCTTCTTTCGACGCTTGGCGTCTGGAAGTTTGAAAGCTGTGATGATTAAAAAAGTTGTAACTCGCACTAACAATACAACTATTAATCAGCTTTCCGTTCGTCAAATCTCAGGCTGGTAACTCTTCGAAGCAGATACCTTTATTCGGCTTTTGAGAGAACCGACGAGAATTTCGCACGTAAGAAGCTCAGAAAATTCGATGCCCAGCCTGCCGTTATCAGACCAAGCGACTAATCCGTTTACGTTCGTGTCGCCACATATGAGAGTTACTATCTCGAACGCCCGCAGAGGTTGCGTGACGTCAAGCAGCGCTCCATTCACAGAAACATCGCGTACGCATACGATCTGCGTTAAATTCTCACTTTGCAGTTTTGCCTTCAAAAAAGAAGGCATTCGTCTTGGGTTTCTCTTTTGCGATAGTATTGCGACCATTTTGTTATCCTTCAAGCTTTGCTGCTTTTTTATTTGACCAACCTTTTCAAGATGGAGTTTCAGAAAAGGTAATGACCGATATGTTTCTATTTGCGGGGCTTTACTGGAGGGCGCTTGATGGCAGACACGGGTCTGAACCGGTCAAAGACGTGAAATCCATCCGCGCCGTTGAATACCCCTTCAACTTCGACCTTATGGCTATTTTTGATTGTCAGCAAAGAAGGGTCAATATGCTCATCAAATTCCAAGCCTGCTTGGTGTTGTTTGGACCAAGCTACGGTGCATTGAAGCGGTTGAAGGTTTTTCATCGTGATCAAAACCTTTTCGCCTGCCTCCAACTTAGTTTGCAGTTCAATGCCCGCGCCCATATCGGTTGCGTTACGCAATATAGCATCAACTTCGCGAATACGGTCATTTGATATCTGGATTTTGATTAGCCGTTTAGGCCGATCACCGTTCGAACGTTTTGTAGCAATGTTGGGAGTGTCGGTCATGGCAATGATGAGCGCATAAACGGGTAGGCATGTGTTGCACTGCCAGCACACACTATTTCGTCATCACCGTTGTTTGCGCTTGGACCATTAAGGTTCCAGAAGGTAGGAGCTTGAGCGCTGGCTCCGAGAAGCGAGGCCGCAAAAATTGTTGATGAAAGAAGAAGTTTAATGCACATGATATTGCTTCGATATCCCACTACCTAAGCTGTTATCGTGGCCGTGAGTAATTCACACAATCGGGTTAACCAACATGTTTTAGGATAACAACGCGGTGTACCAAATTGGCACATCCCAACCGATCATCCTTACACACTGCAATTGTCATTTTGCTCTTGGGTAAGCACAAAAACCCTCACGTTGTTTCGATTAATTGATTTGGCTTCGCACAGCAGGAGGAAAAGTAATAACGATGTTAGTGCGTCTTAGATTGTCCGTTACGCTGACGATGGGGTCTGTTGCGCCAGATTCGGCCCAGCCGCCAAAACTACCCATTGCCCCCGGGTTTGGGTAAAAACCGACGCCCGGTGGAAGGTTGCCTTCATGGCGCATGTGTACATCGGAAATCGCTTCGGGACAGCTTATCTCTATGGCCCCAAACAAACGATGGGCCCCCGCCAACGAAACAGACAGTCTCCGCCATATTGGAAAAGGCAAGAACGGCTTTACCATCGTCAACGACGGGCCGATTGAAGTTGCCGCCGGGGCAATGGGAGAGGCGATTGTCCGCGCAGTGTTTCTTAGCGAAAGGTGCAGTGGACCGACACAGTTATGCTTTGTCCAGCGGAGTCTACTTCGGTCAAGTTTCAAGCTGGCTTCGTTCGTGAAGGCTTATCACCGGATTCGCTTAAAACTGACCGGACGCCGCGATCTTATACATAAAGGGTTATGCAAAAGTGAATTCGCGACACGCATCAAATGAGAGCGTCAAACGAAGTGGCGTGACAGAATTTCTCTTGCAATACTGGCCCAGCAAAATGCAGGGTTTAATTGAAGCTAGTGAGCGTCGATCATTAGCCGCAAAACAGACTGGCTTCTTCTGGAGCGCTTCTAGAATGTTCGGTTTTTGCCAAAAATTCTAAAAAGCTGCCGCTCCCGACACAACAACATTTTGCGTTTAGTTGCAGTCATTATAAGTGCCGGCTCACTCCCCATAAGCGGACATTGCATCAGACAGGCGGCTATGGCGGACTTGTCGGACGATTTGGACCGTCCGTTTTGGAAGTGCAATTACGATAGGCGGGTGAACATTCGTTCATTCACGTGCTGGTCAAACGGATGATCGTGCCGCATTTGCAAATCGTGCTTTAACCCCTTTCGCGATCATTAGTCCGGCAAACTCCAGCGCAAGGAAGTTTCCCCCAAGCCGAGCATATGCCGGTATCAGGGCGTTGATAAACGATGGTTCCGAAGCCATAAACCATTGGCTTACACGCCAACGGGTTCGCCCCGAAGCCGCGTCAATAATGCGGCAGGCAGGAATGTCAGCACAAGCGGCGCTCCGATCAGCAGTCCAAATATGATTGCTGTCGCCAGTGGGCGTTGAAGCCCGGCTCCGCGTCCGATACCGAGAGCCAAGGGCGCAAGCGTGAGTATCGCAATCAAAGCGGACATCAGGATGGGGCGCAGCCTCGCAAGACCCGCTTCCCTAACTGCCGCCAGATCGAGCGGCTTATCTAGATCAAGTTCCGCCAAGTAAAAAATCACTAGCTCGGTCACCATGCCGACTACCATTGTCAGTCCCATCAACGCAGAAATATCAAGCTCTGTTCCGGTCAGCCAAAGCCCAGCAATGACGGCGGCCGCAGACAGCAAGATCGTACCCAACGCCGCGATGGTTATCCGCCAACGACCGAACAAATAAGTCAAAAGCAACACTGTAAGTAGTATGGCTGCAAGGAACACCGTGGCAAGATCGGCGAAGCTCTTTTGCTGTTGGACGTAGATGCCGCCGTAAGCAACCCGAACAGATGCAGGTAAGCGAAGGTTTGCAACCGTATATTTCACATCGACCATTGCCGATCCGAGATCCCGTCCTTCCAGCCGCGCTGTGACGGGTACGAACGGAGCGAGATCTTCGCGCGTCAGCTGTGTCTGGCCGGCGATAATGGAAACCCGCGCAACTTGTCGAAGGGCAACCGCACGCCCATCGGCACTTCGGAGTGAAAGATTGCCAAGTGCGGCGACACGCTGGCGCAAATCGCCCGGGGTTTGGACGCGCACATCAATCAGCACTTCGCCCTGCTGGATCTGTGTGGCAATCGTGCCGCCCACCGCCGCTTGGGCTTGTAACGCAACGTCATCGGGACTCAACCCGGCCAACGCCGCAGCGGCCCGATCAACCTTGATGATGATCGCGTCGCCTGCAACGCGTTGTCCATCCTGCACTTCCACAACGCCTGAAATTTTTTCGAGGGCAGCCGCAACTTTCTTTGCCCACTCAGCCAACATAGCTGGATCATCTCCGAATAATTTAACTTCAATAGGTTGTGGAACTGCGGTGAGGTCGCCAATCAGGTCCTCCATGAGTTGCAAGGTTTCGATCGAAAGGCCCGGCACTTGGGTTTCGATCTTTTCCCGAATTTCGGTCATCACTTCCTCGATGTTGCGCCTGCTTCCACCTTTCAGACGAATGAAGAAGTCACCTTCATCGCTTTCGGTGAGGCCGCCGCCAAGCTGTACGCCTGTCCGTCTTGAGTAGCTGACAACCTCGGGCGTGGCACGAATGATCGCCTCGACCTGCTTCAATAAAGCGTCGGTATCACCCAAAGCAGCGCCGGATTTGGCTTTGTAATCGAGTATGAAGCCGCCTTCGTCCATTTTTGGCATGAACCCGCTTTCAACCCGGGAGTAGCCTGCGTATCCAGCAACGAGAAGGAGTACCGCAACCACAGCGACGAACAATCCAGGGCGTGCCCATGCTCGTGCGCTCACGCGGTCATATCGCCCCGCCAAACCGTCCATAATTCGTCCGGCACGGTCAGCGGCTTCGGCGTCGGATGGTTTGAGCCAGCGCGCCGCGACCAACGGAACAACGTAGCGTGCATACAATAATGAAACGGCCAAGGCGGCCGTCATGGTAATGGCAAGCGCCTTAAAAAATCCGCCCGTCACACCGCTAATAAAAGCGAGCGGCAAAAAGACGACGATGGTGGCGCCGGTTGAACCAAATAGAGGCTTTGCCATCTCAGCCGCCGCTTCGAGCAGCGCCGGAGCAGTTTTTGCAACCCCCTCTTGCATCCGGCGCATCATGTGCTCAAGCATGACCACCGCGTCATCGACCACCAAACCGACAGCCGCCGCCATTCCGCCCAGAGTCATCATGTTGAAACTCATGCCCAAAACATAGAGAGCCAAACAAGTTGCCGCCAACACCGCAGGCAACATTAAGCCGGTGATAACCATCAGCCGCGCGCTACGCAGGAAAAGAAACAATACCAACCCGGCAAGAACCGCGCCAAGCAATATGGCATCGCGGACTGCGTTGGCAGCGCCCGTGACAAGCTCCGATTGATCGTAAAAAGGGGTGACCGTGATACCGGGTGGCAGCTTCGCCTCGACCAATCGCGCCTCGATGTCCTTCACCAAGCTAACTGAATCTGCCGAAGGTGATTGCCGGATATTGACCAGCACAGCATCATGCCCATTTGCCGTCACGCGCGTGAAGTTGGGCGCTTCTGACGGCGTAATAGTCGCAATCTGGCCAAGCGTGACTATGCCTGCGGTGGCTTCGGCACCCGTCTTGACTGGCGTCGCGGCGATATCGGATATGCTTGTGATCCGGTCTTCTACCAGTGTGAGATATAGCCGATGGCGGTCCTCGATTTTACCGATTGCTTTGACTGTGTTAGCTGTCGTGAGCGACTGCGCCACGTCAGCCAGTGTCAGCGACATGGCTTGTAGCCGCGCAGGATCGACCTCGACCGCAATCTCGCGCGGGCTTCCGCCTAGAATGTCAACGCCAGCCACGCCTTTAACGGGAGTTAGGATTGGCCGCAGTTTTAGTTCGGCTAACTGACGGAGCGCTCTTGTGTCGCGCGTTGTGGATGTGAGCGAAAGTCCCAGCACCGGAAAAATCGTCGGGTCCGACCGGCGCACGTCAAAACGCGTGCCCGGCGGCAAATCGGGCAGGATCGACGCCAATGCACCTTGCGTCGCTTGCGTGGACGCCACCATATCGTCGCCCCATTCGAAACTGAGCGCAACTTCTGCGCTACCCCGGCTTGTCGTTGACCGTATGCCGGTTACGCCGGGGACGGCGCGCAGCGCTATTTCAATGGGCCGGGTTATAGCAGCTGCCATTTGTCCGGCGTCGCGGTCGCCTGCTTCGATTGCAACAACCACGCGCGGATAATCAATGTGCGGGAACAGACTGACCGGCAGCCGCAACCCCGCCATGACACCGCCCAGCGTGAGCAGGATTACCGCGAGCCAGATTGCCCGAGAGTTGCGAAACAGCACGTTTTTCATTCGCCGGAACGCACTTTCATTCCGTCTTCAAGCGCAGTGCCGCCCGAGATGACCACAACCGCCCCGACCGCGAGCCCGGAGCGAATTTCGACGATCCCGTTTTCTTCGGCACCAGGTTCCACAATTTGCCGCTTGGCCAAACCTTTGGTCACGACATACACAAAGGTTTCGCCGCCATCATCGAGCAGCGCAGCGTAAGGAATGGTAACGACTGCGGCAGTCCGATTGACGGTTACGATGCCGCGCAGCGCCTCGCCGCTGGCAATATCGGCCTGCGACGGTAGCGGCGCATACAGCGAAGCCAGCCGCGTTGCCGGATCGGCGACAGGATCAATGCTGGACACCAAAACACTAAAGCCTGCGCTATCTGCTGCGGGTGAGATACGGATGGGCGCTCCCCGGCTGATTCGGCGGGCAAGTGCGGGATCAATTCCGAATTTCGCACGCGCGCCGTCTTCCGATGCAATGCGGGCGACAGGAGCGCCTGCCGCCATTAAATCACCCGTGCTGCCGCCAATCATTTGAACGGTACCAGAAACCGGCGCGCGTAAGGTCATATTCCCTGCACGTCGCGCCAAACTCGCCTTTGTCGCAGCCGCGGTGCCAGCAAGAGCCCGCGCACTTTCAACGTCGGCATCACTCATCAATCCGTCCGCGCGCAGGCGTTTGGCACGCGCATAAGCTGCGCCTGCCTGTGCTGCATCATTTGCAGCGCGGTTCAGATCGAGCACGGCATTAGGGCTCGGTCGTAGCGTGACGATTGCGTCGCCCGCACGCACCTGCGTTCCGGGGGCTGCGTGGATTGTAAAAATGCTTGCTTCAACCGGCGCGGATAGGCCGCGTTCGCCAGCCGGTCCGGCGATGGCGGCGCCGTAAACGGTCAAAGTTTCAGCAGGCGCGCCAAGCGTTGCAGTTACGGTTTTGACCAAAGCGGCGGGTTCGGCCGGCGGCGCTTCCGAGTTGCCACCGGAACAGCCAGACAAGAAAATACCGGGTATCAGCAACGCCAAAATTCTGTTCATTCCCAATTTCCCATCGGCGATCCTGTTAAAAGTTCGAGTGCAATTAGCTGTTCGGCAACAGCCTGCGACACGGCCACCAATGCGGATTGCTTATCGCGTAACGCCTGTTCAGCTGTCTCAGCAGTCGCCAATGCCAGATCGCCACGATTCGCTGCGCGGCGGGTAGCAGCGGCAAAACGCTCAAGTCCTTCCATCTGCTTGACCAAGTCGGAGCGCTGGTTTTTGGCAATAGAGATCCCTGAAACCGCTGCAGCGATTTCAGCGCGGGTCTGAAATAGGCGAGCTTCATATTCGGCCTTCAGCGCTGCCCGCGTTGCTTGCGCCACCGCGATGCCGCCGCGATTGCGATTCCACAGCGGCAACGTGAAATTCACCGAAGGACCAAGCAACTTGTTCCCGGTGTTGTCGCGGGTTCCAGTGACCGTCAGCGACAGGCCTGGAAACTGGTCGAGTACCGCTTTCCTGACCGATGACTCTTGCGATGCATAACCTGCCTGTAACGCCTTCAAATCAAGCCGCTGCGCAGCTGCAATTGAAAACAGGCGCTGGCTATCAAGTACAGGGTCAGGCAATACTATATCGGCCAATCGCAGGAATGATTCCGGTGGGAGGCCTAAAATTCGGTTGAGTTCGAAACGAGCCGCTGCGCGATCAGTCGCCGACATATTTGCCAACATATTTGCGTCAACTGCCGCAATCCGCCGCGCCTCGACATCTTCGGCACGAACATCACCCCGCCCGGCCGCACGCAAACTGCGAGCCAACAGACTGGCGGCGCTGTGCTTGCTGAGGGCAGATAATTTCTCGGCTTCTCCAAGATACACCAGCCGCGTAGCCTGAAGCCGGGCTTGCCCTGCGATTTGCCATTCCGCCCAAGCAAGATCGAGCCGCACGGCTTCGGCATCTGCCTTTACGCCCGCCAGCATCGCATTTCGGTTACGAAAGGCAGCGATATCCAGTCCGATCTGGCCCATGATCGCGTCAAGCGGATCGGGGCCGGAAAGAATATGGTCCAAACCGAATCCAACAACTGGGTCGGGCAACAACCGGGCGGCGAACAATTGCGCTTCGGAAACCCCGGCGCGCGCGCGCTGCGCTTTCAGATCAGGATTGTTGAGCACCGCAATCACTGCGACGGCATTCAAATTCATCGGTGCTGAAAGATCGACCGGAACTGGCGTCAGATAAGGTCTGTCGATGGCCGAGGCCCGGGCGGTTAGTTCCGCCAAATCGGGTGCTGCGAGAACAGAGCCGGAGCTTGCCAAAGGGTCTGGGTTGTAATTTGCACAGCCGCTCAACACCAAAACCAGAGCAAGAAGGCTTGGCATCTGCCATTTTTGAAACGATGCGGCTGCTACCAATATATTTTCGCTCAACTTCAAGGAGGTGTCTCCGCGTGCATAGCGCAATGTGCCATTGAACAGCAATCTATTGCGCTTTTTAATGATGTCGCACAGCGGCTAGTTGAGGGTTATGCGGTATGCTGTAGCTGGTACATGATGCCATAGCCCACGTGATCGGAAAGCATCGTTCCATCGCGCTCCCTGCCGAATGGAATTTCAAACCTTGTCGCGGTTAAATGGCCTCGCGTGCCTGACGCATAAAATTGCCAGTCGCGGCCTCGTGCAACCACGTATTTTGCAAGATTATCCATTTTCTTCCCTTGCCGGACTGCAGCAGCCATACAGTGTTGCAGCGCGCTGCGAACGGGAGATACCGACCATTTTGCAGTGCCTTGATCGAGCAAAAAGCTGCGCCTCGCGGTGGAACTCGCGTTAAAGTCACCTGCAAAAATAATAGGTAATTTGGGATCGCGGTTGGCATAAAGAAATGCGTCAATCGCGCTCACTTGCAGTCGATACGCATAAAGCGACCGTGAATGCGAAACCCGGGAACCGCGCTTTGAATTCATATGCGTAGTGGCGATGGTAACCGGTGTGTCGCCGCCGGGTACCGCGACGGTGACCAACAATACGCCCTTGTTTGCAAGGCAATCATAACCAGCGCATGCAAACGCCGGAAATGCTACACGCTTGATCGACAGGATTGGATAATCCGATGCGATCTGCAGCCCACTATCCAGCGATTTTCCGCTCGTCTCGCCCTTGAAGAAACTTGCTGCATCGACAAAGCGCGAATCTTTCTTTTCAGGCCTTTTTGTATTGATCATGTTTTTGGAAGGGCCGTTCGCCAGATAGCGATAACCACTTCTACTGGCAATTTGCTTCGCGCGCTCGGTGAACGCCTCCTGCAAGACAATGATATGCGGCTGGGCGTTCTCTTTGCGAAGCGCCGAAAGCCGTGTTTCGATTTTTTCAAACGCGGTGTCGCGGTTTCTGGCAATTGGCCAAGGCAAGCCCTTAACATTGTATGTCATCACCGACAGCGACACATCATTCGCCGAGCTTGCAAATGCGGCGTTGCTGAGCGGAATGATAGAGATAGCGGCGAAAGCCAACTTTGAGACTTTTCCAAATAACGACACAAGCGTCCTTCCATGCGAACTTGCAAACATGACGGCGCGTCCATGGGAAATCCGCACTTTAAATTTTCTTGTGCGGATGTGCAGCGCCGTTGGCGTCTTCACTGCTGGGGACCATATGCAAACTGCAGCTTTCCGGTCTGGGGACAACCATGAAACGAAACATTATTGCGATGACGGCGCTCGCCATTGCGGCAGCTTTTGTACCGGCGGGCCTGCAAGCAAAAAATCACGGGCAAACGGTCCAAGCCGGGCGCCTGAGCCTTTTGCCGCCTATTGTACTTGCATCGAATAATACGGACAGGTCAGAACTGAGCGCTTCCCTGTTCAGCTTCCCTTTGGTTGATAATGCCGCGACCATCAAAAAGCGTTCGATGTCGCATGATTGGCAAGACAGTTCTCTGACCGTCAAAATCGTGCGCGCCAAATCGCAACGATGGTCAAACGACCTGACGTCGCCCAATTTCAACCGCTACTCGGTCATGGCAACCGACATAGGGATGGTTCAGGAAGTCAGTGGACGCGACAGCATTTCTGCCGGCTTGTCTTACGCGCTCGAAAATCGCCGCCCCAGTATAAACATTGCAGCGCATAATATTTATCGCACCGGCAACATCGCCGCGACTTTGGGTTGGACGCGTCATTCCGCATTTCGTCTCTCTACTAGCGTCTTTTCGACCGAGCCGATTACGCAGCGCAGCGATCCCGAAAGGCTCGTCGAAATTGCTGGAGGCGCGGCGGTTTCGGCCCAAGGCGTTTCGCTAACAGCAAGCTTTAGCCCGATCCGCGATTTCGCGAACTTTGGTTATGGGCTAGAATTGAGAAACCAGCTGATCTCGCAACGTGATGCTGCTCTGTTCGGCGGATCTTCTGGGCGAAGCGACGCCCGATTGGCGATATTCCTTCGAAAGTCATTTTAACCAGTGGTCGCCGAAAAGCGTTGTCCGCTTGTCCCCAAAAAAATCCTTTTGTTCACATATATGCTAAGTCAGGGCGGAACCGACCGGGTTACCGCAATACTGGCGCGCGGCTATGCCGAAGCGGGTTTCGATGTCGAGATTCTGGTTTTATGTCGTGGCGGCAAGGCAGAGCCGCTGCTGTCCAACATGATCGGACCGACTGTTTCCGTTCGTTATATCAGCGGCCTGCCGACATGGCGAACATTCGACCTGTTGAGATTGTTTCCGGCAATCGTCCGATATTTTCAGTTGGCAAACCCCGACGTGCTTGTTTCAACGGCAAATAACACCGCCTGGATTTGCGCCGCTGCGCGGATGCTAGGGAGATTGGGTAAAACACGGTTAGTCATCAAGACAACCAACCCAATAGTCGGCTCACGTCATCGTGGACCAATTCAAAAATTTCGGCATTGGGGTTACGCCCGCGCATTCTCGAGTGCCACGGCAGTTTGGACGTTAAGCGACGCGGAGACAAACATGCTGAGGACGGCCTATCCTTCCGCAGCTCAACGTATCAGGACCGTAGTCAATCCTTATGTAAACGCGACGATGTTGGCGACGAGAACCCCAGCCGCCAAAACGAACTCAAACCCTATTATTTTAGGTGTCGGACGTTTGACAGCCCAGAAACGCTTCGATCTCCTGATCAACGCGTTTGCCCTCATCGATCACACAGATGCGCAGCTTGTAATTTTGGGTGATGGAGCCGAGCGTTCGAGATTAATCAAGCTAATCTCTTTTCTGGGTCTGTCAGACCGCGTTACGCTGCTGGGTTTTGTAACCGATGTTGCTGAGCAATACCGGCAAGCTGACTTGTTCGTTCTTACGTCACGTTATGAAGGGTTGCCAGCGGTGGTATTGGAAGCGATGGCCGCGAATTGCCCCGTGCTAAGTACAGACTGTTTTGCTGCCGCCCGCTCCCTTTTGGAAAACGCCGAGGGTTGCGGTATCGTTGAGTTGGCCGACCCCGCTAAATTGGCAAAAATGATAGATTATCATCTTGACGGCAAACGCCCGACAAGTCTCCGCACGATCGCCATCGGTAACTCGGTCGAATCGGGGATCGCGGATCATGTTAGCGCGCTGCACGAAATATTTGAGAGTGGTGGTTTGTCACTTTAGAATATTCAAGGCTTAAGGTTCCGGCTGGAGAATTCGGTTGCGTGATGCAGGTGGCCGCCTATCAAAGGCCTTATGCATTTGCAAATACATCATTTTGTCTCCACATGAACGAAGTCGGTGGCCTGCCAGCGGTCTTCATGGCCAATCGCGACGTCCTTCACCGCTTCTTGCGCGCGCGGTTGCGCGGGGCCGGTGACGCGGAGGACGTTTTGCAAGACCTCTGGATTAAACTTGAATCGCTAGAAACCGGGCCGGTGGCAGAGCCGCTTGCATATATCTACCGGATGGCGGAAAATCTCGTACTCGACCGAAGGCGGTCAGCGATGCGCCGCACTAACCGCGAAAATGAATGGACCAAGGGCCAGATCGACGAGAGTTTCGGCTTGGCAGTTGACAGCGAGCCCGACGCGGAGCGCCATTTGCTGGCGCGCGACCATTTGCGGCGGGTGGACGGCGTGCTTGACGGCTTGCCCGAGCGCACGGCTTTTGCTTTTCGCTCGGTCAGGATACAGGGCGTTCCGCAGAAAGAAATTGCTGCTTCAATGGGCATCAGTTTGAGCGCAGTGGAAAAGCATCTGCAAAGAGCGTATCGTGCGGTGTTGGAAATCCAAATCAGGCTTGATGCGGAAGATACACCGCCATAACGTCTAGGTATGGAAGGACAGGACCATGCCAGTTGAAAGCAAGATTGAGGAGGCAATAAGCTGGCGTATCCGCCTGTCTGATCCTGCTGCATCTGCCGATCAATGGGCAGAGTTTTCAGATTGGCTCGAGGTCGATCCCGCCAATGCCGATGCTTATGATGCAATAGCACTGGCGGACGACGATTTGTCCGAAACGATAGCCATCGCCAAATCTGATCGACAATTACCGCAAAATGATAATGCGCCGGTGCCGGTGAAATTGTATCGGCGGCGTGGGATGCAGGCCATCGCCGCAAGTGTTGCGGTTGCGCTACTGGCATCGCCAATGCTGTTTCTTGGCCGTGATTTGCAGACTTACGAAACCCAGCTAGGTGAGACGCGCGAGATAACGCTTTCGGATGGTTCGCAAATTGCAATGAACGGCGGAACCGTGCTCCGCTTAGATAGCAAATCAAACCGGTTTGTAAGGCTAGAATCGGGTGAAGCCGTATTCGTCATCCGTCATGATGCATCGAATCCGTTTGTCGTCGAGACTGGTGATGCGACGCTTCAAGATGTTGGCACAGTCTTTAACGTGCGGCAGGATGGCAGCAGCCTTGAAGTGTCAGTAGCCGATGGCGCCGTGCGTTATAATCCCAAAGCCGAGGCGGTTACGGTGGCTGCCGGTAATAAATTGCAGGTGTCCAAAGCTCGCCCGGTTCCGGTGATATCGAAAGCCGATCCCAAAACCGTCGCTGGATGGCGGCAGGGACAATTGAGTTATGAGGAAGCGACATTGAGCGCAATTGCGGTCGATCTGTCCCGCGCGATTGGCGACAAAGTAGCGGTATCTGGCAATTTAGGCAGCCGCCGTTTCACCGGCGTTATCCGCCTCGAAAAGGACCGTAAGCTTTTGTTCCGCAGGCTAGAAGGCTTGCTAGGCGTTCGTGCACAGCATAGTGCATCAGGATGGCTACTGACCTCCTGAAATTATGAAAATTGCTTACCCGGCTGCGGTTGCAATACTATGCGCCGCTGCGTGCCCTGCATTCGCCAGAGATCAAAATGTCAATATCCCGGCGCAGCGGCTTGATTCGGCGCTTATTGCCTTGGGCCAGCAGGCACAAATCTCGCTTGGCGGCGTCGATGCAAGACTAAGCAGCGTCCGCAGCCAGTCCGTGCGGGGCAAAATGTCGATACCGCGCGCCCTGCAAAAAATGCTGCGCGGCACAGGATTCGATTTCATTGCGGTCGATGCAATCACATATCGCATCGTCCGTGCAGATCCAAAAAGGGCGGCCCGTCTTCCCAAGCCAACCAACCCGCCCACAGCAATGCCAGTCGCCGTACGACCCTCGCCACCCGAATTGCCGGTTCAGGAAATCATCGTGACGGGTGGCAAGCAAAACCAGCCGTTAGTAAGCTATCCCGGAACTGCCCATGTCGAAACGGTCGGCGGCACGGGCATGTCGGAGAATTTAGGGACAGCCGCTTTTGTCGCGCGGCTGCCGACATTGACCTCGACCAATCTGGGTCCCGGTAGAAACAAGATATTTATTCGCGGCATTGCCGACAGCAGCTTTTCAGGGCCTACACAATCAACAGTGGGATTATATCTTGGCGAGCTACGTCTTACCTACAATGCACCCGAGCCCGATTTGCGGTTGTATGACATCAACCGCGTCGAGGTAATCGAAGGACCGCAGGGCACATTATATGGCGCAGGCGCGTTGGGCGGCATTATCCGCATCATGCCTAAGACGCCGGACATGGGTAATTTTGATGCTGAAGCCAGCGGCGGGATTTCAAGCATTAAAAATGGTGCGAGCGGGTTCGATATTGCCGGGATGATAAATATTCCGCTGATTGATGATCATGTTGCGCTTCGCGTTACCGGTTATCGCCAAATCGAAGGCGGCTACATCGACGATATGACCAGAGGCAAGGCCGACGTGAACCGTGCAAGTGTCCAAGGGGGCCGAGCAATACTACGCATTCAGCCAGGCAGTAACTGGATCATTGATCTGGGTGGCGTCATCCAGAATATCGACACCCGCGACAACCAATATGCCGAGCTGGGTCTGGCCAAATTAACGCGCGCAGCTCTCATCGCACAACCGCACGACAATGACTTTAGGGCCGCTAATGTCACTGTGAGCAAGCGATGGACGGATCTTGATCTTTTATCGAGCACCAGTGTTGTCAAGCATGACTTATCCGAGCGATTTGATGCTACCGGCTATCAAGGTAATCCGGGTGTTCTCGCCTATGACGCAAGCAACAAGATTAGCCTGCTAACCCACGAAACTCGGCTCGCACGAAGCACTGTCAATGGCGGCAATTGGGTAGTTGGTTTGAGCCTGCTGCGCAGTGTTAACCGGATTGAGCGCTCCATCGGGGCCCAAGGCGCGCCCGTTCCCTTATCGACACTGCGCGACGAGCGAACGGAGTATGCGGTTTTTGGCGAAATAAGCCAGCCTATCGCGTCCGATTGGTCAGTGACGGCTGGCGCGCGGCTTGAGCGCAGCAAATCAATCGGCGAACTAATCGGCGGAGCTGGACCTGATTTTGAGCCTGCAGCCCAAAAAACAAGGGTGTTGCCTACCGCAGCGCTATCTTGGATACCCCGCAATGATTTCATCGCATTCTTGCGATATCAAAGCGGCTTTCGCAGCGGTGGCATAGCCATTAATGGCAGCCAGCTTAACAGCGCCACCCGTTTTGAATCCGACGAACTGGACACTGTTGAACTTGGGTTCCGGTTGGGAGGGACCGGCGGCGGCAGTCGTCTGTCGGGCGGAGTCACCGCATCATATTCAAACTGGCGGGCCATTCAGGCAGATCTGATTAGCGTCGATGGCTTGCCCTACACCGCAAATATAGGTCGTGGGCAGATATTGGGGCTGGAGGCCAATATGATCTGGCGAGCTACGGACAGCCTGACCTTAGACGGCGCGCTTTTCGTCAATAACAGCGCCCTCACCGACCCTTCACTTGGACTTGAGGATGCCGATTCCAATGCCTTACCCAATGTCGCAAAGACCGGCGGAAGAGCAAGCTTTGCATGGGTCCGCCCGTTATCCGAAGCTCTGGCTTTCAAGCTGGATGGAACCGTCCGCTATGTAGGCGCATCGAAATTGAGCACGATCCCTCCACTCAATCTTGAACATGGAGAGACTGTTCAAGTCGATATGTCTGCAGCGCTAGATGCCGGGTTATGGCAGATATCGCTAGATGCCACTAACCTGCTGGACCTGGCTGGCAATAGTTTCTCGTATGGCAACCCATTTTCCGTAGGGTTAGGCAAGCAAATCACCCCGCTTCGCCCGCGTACCGTCAGGCTTGGGGTGAAATTCGGCTTTTAACATATATTTTTCAACGCGCGATGCGGGTTTTCCAGTCCGGCGCCGTCAATGTGCTGAGCCTTGGATGACCATCTGAGGTTCGATTGACGAAGGATCGGCCCCGCGATGATCTCAAACACTAAATGTCTATTGGCATTAGCTGCCATGTCGCTGCTCGCGTCCTGCGGGGATCAAACAACAAATGATCTCGAATTGAAGGCAAAATCATCAAATGATTTGGCATCGGCGACCGGTGAGGTCTCAAACAACGCAGCATTGTTTGCCGCAGCCGAAGAGTTTGAAACGCTGACGGAATCATCATTTTCGGCTGACATTGCTTCGCGGGAGAAGACGATAGCAAAGGTCAGCAACGCCGCAGCTAGAGTAGCGAAGTTCGCTTCGCCGGAGTTGGCCGCACAACTTCAAACCCACCTTGGTAATATCCGTGCCGCCCAAAAGAACAATGCACCAGCTGATCTTGCGATCGCCTCCAACGAAGCTTTTCGCGTATTGGTGAGCGCGATTGCGGGTAATCAGAAAACGCCAGTTAATGTGAGCCTGCTCGATTACGCAGGATTTCGCTTTGATGCCGACGCTCAAGCCATTCCAGCGCGATTTGATGATATGGAAGAATCGGTCCTTTTTGCTCAAGCGCAATGGGCTGGCATCAAATCACGACCAGAAATTGCCAAATTGTCCGCACGGTTTTCCGCTTCACTCGACAACATGGATTTGGCTGCCCGGTCAGGCGATGTTGCAAAGGCCAGGGCTGCTGCAAAAGTCGAACTGGATATGGTCGATGAGCTGGAAACGGCTTTCGGCCAATAACAATGTCGTTCGAAAATGCTCCCCTATTGGATGAAACCGAACGATCCCCTTCGGCGCACGACCAGCTGCGGTCAGTTGTCGTCGCAAAGACTGGTCCTCTGTGTGAAAGTGGTAAGTGGTCCGTTATTGTTTTAGCGGGGCAACGACCGGGAATTGATCCACTGGCAAGCATTTTTTCCCAAGAAAGCAAAGCCTGCGTCCCGCTTTTAGGAAAACCGATGGCGTCTTGGGTCATTGAAACGTTGCTGGCGACTCCGCAAATCGGCAACATCGTCATATTGGCTCAGCACCGCGAGATGGTTGGTGCTCTGGGTTTAACCGAGTTAATTGACAATGACCGCGTAACATTTGCCAAGAGTATTGGCGGAATTTCACAAAGCATCGCGAATGTTGTTGGCAAGGCCCCGTTGGATTGGCCTGTCCTCATCACTACTGCAGACCATCCATTGCTGACGGTTGATATGGTGAGCACGTTTATAGACGGCGCGGGTATTTCAGACCTTGCGGTCGCGGCTGTGGAGCGCCGGACGTTGTTACAACGCTATCCTACGTCGAAGCGGACATGGCTTAAATTTCGAGGCGGTGCATATTCGGGAGCGAACTTGTTTGCATTGCGCAGCTGTGACACGCTGAGGGCGCTTGAGCTTTGGGCACAAGCCGAGCAGGACAGGAAAAAGGCGTTTAAGCTTTTCTGGCACTTTGGGCCGCGTCTAGCGCTTCGTGCAATAACGCGGACTATCAGCTTTCCATCTGCGCTCCACCGCGCGGGGCGAAAACTAGGACTCAATGCGTCGCTTGTGCTTTTACCGCAGGCCGAAGCCGCGATTGATGTCGATAAAATCA
This sequence comes from Sphingorhabdus sp., assembly GCF_046596595.1. Taxonomy (GTDB): domain Bacteria; phylum Pseudomonadota; class Alphaproteobacteria; order Sphingomonadales; family Sphingomonadaceae; genus Sphingorhabdus_B. The sequence continues at coordinate 28,367 of NZ_JBKJMB010000095.1, read as the reverse complement.
GCGATCATGAGCAAGCTGAATTGATACTGTCACAAGGGTTACAATCACGACCAATATCGGATGCTCCGGTGAAGGATACACTGCAAACGGTGTCCATATTCGATTTGGATCGAACGCTGACAAGGCGGCCCACATACACGGCTTTGCTGGCTTTTATGTCTTGGCACATTGCGCCCTGGCGATTGCTCGCTGCACCAATAATTATACTGGCCATGCTTGGGTATCTGTGCGGATTATATTCGCGGCGACGGGTCAAAGAAATCGAACATTGGTTGTTGTTAGGCGACGTGGTGGAGCGCGCAGATGTCGTGCGTGAAGCGAAGCTTTTTGCTGGCCGTCTCGACAACCATGGCTTTTTGACCGCAGGTAAAGCAGCGATTGCCAGAGATCAAGCGGCGGGTCGCCGTATCATTCTGGCAACGGCTGCAAATCAGTTTTACTCGGCCGCGCTTGCCGAGCAACTGGGCATAACAGAGGTTATCGCCACCAGGTCGGTTTGGCGTGACAATTACCTGACGTCAAAGATTGAAGGCGAAAACTGCTACGGCTTATCCAAAAAACAGATGGCCGCAAGCTATCTGGAGGAACAAGGCGTATTGCGCGTAGGTGCGCACGTGCGTTTCTATTCCGACCATATCTCCGATCTACCGACATTTGAATGGGCTGACGAGAAGATTGCGGTAAATCCGTCGCGTAAGCTATATGATCATGCGCTTGGTCTGAACTGGCAGATATTGTTTTGGGCATGAATGGTGCGAAAGGTTTAGCTCCCCGAATTGGACCTCCAAATATCGGCTTTCTATTCAACCACGACCAAATTCACCAGATTGCGCATAGCCTACCCGTCGCAGTCTCGCTGGCAAATGCGTCGCTTGGCCTACATGTTAGCGTCGCAACGACCAACACCCTTATTGATTCAGAGGTAAGCAGACTTTTGGGCGCCATTGTACCTGCAAACCTTGAACGGGTTAAACTTGGGGCTGGATCGCTTGCCTCGCGACTTGTGAAAAAGGCATTTGGCACGGTCCTGCCGGTTGGGAAGTTAATCATTTACCGTGATAATCTCGATTATTTTCGTTCACTAGATGTGCTTGTCGTAACTGAGCGAACGTCGTTGATTTTGAAAAGCCGTTACGGCCTGCAAAACCTGAAAATGATCTTGATTGACCATGGTGCAGGCGACCGCGCAATTGGCTTTGGTGAATCGGCAGCGATGTTTAACCATATCCTTGCGGCGGGACCAAAGATCAAAGACCGGCTAATTGCAGAAGCCAAAGTTGCCCCTAGTAAAATCAGAATTACCGGGTATCCGAAATTTGACGCCGTCGATCCGGCGCCGGCCAAGCTGCTGTTTCAAGGCAACGGCAATCCAACCGTTCTCTATAACCCGCATTTATCGCCGCACCTGTCATCTTGGTTCAAACATGGCCGTGATGTGCTCGACTGGTTTGTCGCGCATCCGCAGTATAATCTGATCTTCGCACCGCATATTATGCTGTTTCACCGCAGGGCTGTCTTTACCATCGATAAGCTTCGGCTGGCGTTACCGGGCTCGCTCAAAAAGAAATATTACAACGCGCGCAATATCCATATTGATTTGGGCAGCATCGCATCCGCAGACATGACTTATACCAACGCGGCAGACATCTATTTGGGCGACGTTAGCAGCCAGATATATGAATTTCTGCGGTTTCCAAGACCGGCAATTTTCATCAACAGCCACGGCCATGACTTTACGTCCGACCCCAATTATGCGCATTGGCGGGCAGGCGATGTGATTGCGTCCACAGACGAACTGGGGGCTGCTTTGGGCCGTGCAGAAGCAATGCATCAAACGAATTACAAAGCAGCCCAAAAGGCACTTTTCGATTATACTTTTGATTTGACGGATGAGCCTTCTTCGCGCCGGGCTGCTCGGGCGATTGCTGAAATTACAAACTGTGAATGACGCATCGTCTCAAGAACCGGGTATCGTCCGGCGCATCTATCAGAATCTTGGTTTGCTTTTGGGCGGCAAGGCGGCGGCTGGGCTGATCAGTTTGATCTATATCGCCATTGCGGCACGCGTACTCGGGCCGGCGGATTATGGCGTGCTCGTCCTGATCAATTATTACGCAATGCTGGTCGGGGGGCTAATCGCGTTTCCGGGATGGCATGCAATAGTTCGATACGGTGTGCAGTCACTGGCGGCGGGGGATCAGGCAAAGCTTGTCCGGCTGCTGCGTTTTGTTGGAGCCTTTGAGCTTGCCGGTGGCTTCACTGCCGTTATCATCGCGGCGATTTTGGCTCCGATATTGGGACCACGTCTCGGCTGGAATGCCGAAGCGCAGATGCTGGCTATACCCTATAGCCTTGCGGTGCTGGCAACGGTGCGCGCGACCCCGGGTGGCTATCTTCAAATCCTCCGTCGGTTTGACATATTGGGCGCACACAACATTGTCACGCCGGTCATGCGGCTCATCGGTACCTTGATCGTCGTTGCCTTCGGCTGGGGTTTGAGCGGCTTCATCATCGCGTGGCTGATCGCTGCGTTGGCCGAGGGACTCAGCCTGTGGCTCGCTGGCATCTATTTCGCGCGAAGGCATTTGGTCGATCACCCACTATTGGGTAATGTCGCGGATGTCCGGCATGAACATCCCGGGCTGATGCGTTTCATGGTGACCGCCAATGCCGATATCATGCTTGGCGACCTCGTCACCCGCGTTACACCGTTGGTCATGGGCTGGGTGCTGGGACCGGTCGCCGCGGGATTATACTCGATTGCCCACCGCACTACCGTGGTTATCGCACAACCTGCGCAGATACTGGGCCAAGCTGCATACGCCGAACTTGCAAGATTAGTGGCGGGAGGCGGGTCTGGCCATAACATCCGCCATGCGCTGATACGCTGCGTCGGAATATCGCTGCTCGCTGCTTTACCAATCGTGTTTGTCTTAGCTCTGTTCTCCAAACAGATAGCCATATTGATAGCAGGACCCGCTTACGCAGCGGCTGCAGGGGTGATGATCTTGCTTGCCGTGGCGCGGGTCATCGCGTTGACCGGACCGCCCACGAGCGCCGCACTGATTGCTTTGGGAAGGCCGGGCTTGTCCGTGATATCCAACTTCATAACCAATTTAGGGTTGCTGCCGCTGCTGCCTATTCTGACTGCATATTGGGGGCTCCAAGGGGCGGGAATGCACGCAATTTTGCAAGCTATGGTAGCAAGTACATCACTCGGTGTGTTTTTGTGGCACTATACCAATCAGCATGTACGGAAAGGTCGGTAATGCTGGGCAGTTTTCATATTTATGATGCCCCGCCAAATGGGCTATTTCAAGCCTCCAACAACTCTCCGGAATGGTGACGGTGGTGAGACGGCTTTCCATGGTTGGCTTGGTTGTAACGAGCCTTTTTATCGGTGAACCTATCAGGGCACAAAATGAACCTTGCTCGACAACGTCTGGGTCGTCGATTCTCGTAAAAATTATTGGTCTCAAACATCGAGCAGGAACCGTTAGAATTCGGCTTTTCGGTGGCGATCCAAACACATATTTTGACAAACGATATACCCTTAACCGTATCGAATTTGCAGTGCCTAAAAACGGCGATATCGAGCATTGCATTGCTGTTCCCCGCGCAGGAACGTATGCGGTCGATGTTCGGCACGATGCAAACCGTAATGGTAAGACAGATCGAGCCGACGGTGCTGGTGCCTCAGGTAACCCTGACGTCTCGTTACTAGACGTCATTTTCAAGAAAATGCCGCCTGTAAGCAAAGTTCAGATAACTGTCGGACGCGGGAGCACGGTAGCCACGATCATTATCAAGTATCTCTCTGGCGGAAAGCTTCGACCAGGCTAGTCACAAACTCTCAATGACTCATGATTTAAGATTTTAATGGTCGGTATTATGGCTTGTCAGGGGGCCGAGCGCTAGTTGTGTTAGCGGCAACAGCCAATCATTCTGACCGGCCTAAACAGCAGCAATTCATCGATCCACGCACATCAGCGGACAGTCCGCTCCTCGCCCTATTCTGTTGAAAACCCCGCTTGCGGTGACTCTCATAGGGCGATCTAGAATTCACGCGAGCGGGCTGACATTCCTGATCAGTTAGGTGCGGGGCCCGGCTTGGGGATCATCTTGACCATTTTGCGCTCGTTTTGGGCTGCGGCGGCGAGGTGGAACTTGTCATCTGCGCTGTTGGGACCGCACAGGCGCAAGCGGTCCAGCTAGCGAATGCGCTTGAGGCGGACGAACAGCATGGCGACGTTCTCTCGCTGGCGCGGTGAAACGAGATACAGGTTGGCAGTTGCAATATTACGCGCCAGGTCACGAGCGCCTTCGTGACTCAAGCGGATGACCTTGCGAGCAGCCATATCCTGCGTGCATCTCTGTCAGTCCTCGCAACCCTCGCAGTCCTGATTCGAATGATTTGAAACCGCGTATCATCTGGACCGCGTCTATGTTGTCGATATCTTGGTAGTCGTAAGCGTCTCATTGATCGGGGTGATTGTCGCAAGCTGCGGGAATCAATAGCGCGGATACCAGTTTAGGCCAGTCAGAACGCTCAGCACTCCCGCAAACAAAGGGATCGTTCGCAAGGTGCGAATACCCCGTTGAGAGCTGCCATCCGTTCAAAACGAGCGAAAGAAGGCAATATGTCCTACAACAATATGTAACCATAACCCTGTTGGATGCGAGCTCGCTTTGTGAACAATTGTCATGGCCGATATTGGCGTCACTTGGTTGGCATCTCGCGCCTTAAATTCTTCAGCCATGACCTAAATCGCTCACACATCAAACGAATATATTTTGGGAGATTTGTAATGAAAAAGTTTTTATTCGCGACAGTAGCGCTGGTTGTCTTGTCGCCTGCTGCTTTTGCATCGACCCCAGCCTCACTGATCCAAATGGTCGATGATTGCTGCGCGGGACTCGAACATTGCTGTGAAGAGGTCGCCGACTGCTGTGATGACTAAGTCCGTCAAAGACGGCGCCCTGTTATCATGTCGGGCATACGTCTATTTTCGTTCAGTCAATTGTAACGACATCATCCAAAGAGACGAATGACCATTTGACCACTGACGCAATGGCCATTTTAAGAATTTTCTAAGTAAATTGGAGAACTTATGAGCAACCTTATATCGAAACTCGCTGTCGCTGCAGCTGCACTATCAGCAGCCACTACACTTGCGGCGGCGCCAGCCTTTGCTGCCGGCGAAAAAGAGAAATGTTATGGCGTTTCTTTGAAGGGCAAGAATGACTGCGCTGCTGGCCCAGGTACAAGTTGTGCTGGTACGTCAACGGTCAATTATCAGGGCAACGCATGGAAACTCGTTGCCAAAGGGTCTTGTGTAAAAATGGGTGGTACACTGACTGCACATGCGGGCAATGCCAAGCCAGTGGCGCAACAGGACCGTCAAAAGTCCTGAAGCGGGCAAAAGATTTGCGGATGGGCATAATGGCTGATGTCCTGCGGCAACCTGTTCTTGACCGAAATTCCCCGCGCTCGGGATAGCTTAAGCTGCAGCCTTATGATGCTTAGCCCGATTTTCTAATCTCGGGTCGCACCGACAGGCATGAGGCCCATCCGCAATACCCAATAGCGGCGTGACAACTGTGCGTTTTCAAGGCGGAGCGATTATGAAATTTGTTACCACATCTTATAATCGTGCCGTTGCCTTGGTGTCCAACTCATGGATGGACCAAGTGACTCTTATCATGGTGCGCGTTTCGCTTGCAGGTATTTTCTGGCGATCCGGCCGAACGAAGGTCGCTGAAGGCAGCTGGCTGTTGGTCAGTGACACCGCGAAATTTCTGTTTCAGGAAGAATATAAGGCAGTTCCACTTCCTCCGGAATTTGCCGCATATATGGCAACCTACGCCGAACACCTGTTTCCGATCCTCATAATCCTTGGTTTGTTCACAAGACTGTCTGCGTTAGCCCTGCTGGGCATGACCATGGTGATCCAGATTTTTGTGTATCCCGAAGCTTGGTGGTCAGTGCACATCATCTGGGTGTCACTTGCGCTGGTTTTGATCGTGCGCGGTGCAGGTCGATTTTCGATCGATACACTGCTAGTCAAAAAGACATGATCGCACGCGAAGAAATCATGCGCGACCTCATGCGCCGGTCTCAGAATGGCGATAAGCAGGCTTACGCTGTTTTGCTCGAACAGACGGCAAGATGGCTGGCACGGTTTTTTGCGCGCAAAATTTCCGCTGATGCCGTCGATGACCTGGTTCAAGACACGCTGATTTCGTTGCACAATAAACGGGCAAGCTATGATCCTTCACGGCCGTTTTTGCCATGGCTTGCTGCCATCGCACGATACAGGTGGGTTGACCGTCTTCGTAAGACGTATCGCCATACCGCAGACGAACTAAAGGATCAGCACAGCGAAGGTAGCCATGAGGATGTGGTTGGAGCCAAAATCAGCATTGACCGTTTGCTAACTCAGTTACCCGAAGGTCAAGCCGTCGCCATTCGGTTGGTAAAAATAGACGGGCTCAGCATTTCGGAGGCGTGCATAAAATGCGGGCAGTCCGAGCCATTGGTTAAAGTGAATATCCATCGCGGCTTGAAGAAGCTTGCGGCGCTAATCGAGAGTGAATGAGATGAAGAAGAGTTATGACATTGCCGCATTGGTGGATGATTTGGAGCCAGTGACAGTTTTGAATCGGCGCGGACCCCTGGCTACGGCAGCGGCAATAACGGTTGCGATGATTGCCATTGTCGCGCTCGTGCGCGGTGTTCGATCCGATGTGTTGGCGGGCAATCCTGACGCAATGTTTTTGATCCGATCAGGCATCTTGCTTCTGCTTGGCGGCGGGACAGCGCATGCCGTGCTGGGAATGGCGAGCCCTTCCGTCGGTAAAGCATATATGAACTGGCAAATGGCGCTGGCAGTGGCTCTCCTGTTTCCAATCGTTGCACTGATCGTGGCATTGACCGGTGACATCGGCACAGCAATGAGCAAAATGTATACGGTGGGCCAGTGCCTCATGTTCAGTGCGATTGGTGCGGTCGCCACTGCAGCGCCCATGATCTTGCATTTGCGCCGCGGTGCGCCGACCTCACTTAGCCGTGCTGGATGGCTTGTGGGCATAGCATCGGGAGGACTGGGCGCTTTTGCTTACAACATCCACTGCCCGTTCAATAACGTCGTCTATATCGGGATATGGTATACGTTAGCCGTTGGAATATGTGCGGTGGCCGGTCGTCTCGCGGTACCACGCCTGATCAGATGGTGAAAACCGTGGTGGCTGACCCCACCGATAATTAGGCATATAGACCATATTGTGCCCAAGTTACCGCAAATCGCAGATCAATCCGTTGTGAAGCCACCGACCAAGCATGGCACCGGTTTCGGCGGCTGCGGACTCCAACGACGATTGGCCGGCGAGCATCTGGATGATGTCGCCAAAGCTTGCACCATCCATCATGGCTTTTATTGCTTCATGTTCGGACGCCGGAGCGATAAGAAACGTTGGGCGTTCACCTTCCCGATAGACGTGACAAGAGCCCGGGGCGCTCAGTGCAAATTCCGGTGGACAGAAAACCTCAGCATCCAGGGCGTGCCATATCGCGCCGATGTCATGCCATATGATGCGCGAAACAGTTCGCGGCACGAAACTAAGGCAGAGCGCGCTCCAATCTTCGTCATCAAATTCTGACGTTGCAGCGGCGAAGCCGGCCGCCGTTAACGGCTCGGCATCCAGCGCACCAAAGGCCTGGTGCATCGACCATTCCACCCAGGCCAGTTCGCTTACCTCCGGATCATTGGCAAAGAGCGCGGCAAGGGTCACATCGAAACCTTGGCCGACATCGTCCAAGGTCCAGCCAGCTGGCGGATGCGCTATGACATGGTGCGCTGCAGCCTGATGAAAGGCATCCTGTCCTACCCAGCGTGCCGTGCGTTCAAATGTATCCGATAATGCATCCACCAAAGTGACACGGTAATTGTTACGGTAAATGGCGAGGCCTTGGGCATAACGAGATGTCCAGCCATCGGTAATCGGTGCCTCTTCCTCACACAGCTGCGCCATAAATTCAGTTTGGCGTTGGGCAAGCGAACTCATATGGATGATCGCAGCAACGCATCGACGCCACCTGAACGGGCCAGATCCAATTCGCTGAGCAAATCCGACAGAGGTGGTATATTGCCATCGCGCTCGATCATACTGGCGACTGGGCCCAAAATATCGATCGCTTTTCTGTAGAGCGCCCAGACTCCGTCGGCGACCGCGCGGTCGTGGGTGTCTATGATTATCTCGCCCGGCGTATGCCCTGCAAGATGGATCTGGCGCACGCGCTCGAGCGGCACACCAGCAATATAGTCATCTGCAGCGAAATTGTGATTATGCGCACTGACGTAAATATTGTTTATGTCGAGCAGCAAATAACAACCCGTGCGCTGCGCCATCGCAGCTATAAATTCCCACTCCGTGAGCTCGTCTTCAGGAAAAGTAAGATAGCTTGAGGGGTTCTCCAGGAGAATTGCGCGACCAAGTGTCTCTTGTACATAATCTATGTTGTCACAAACGACGTCGAGCGCTTCGCGCGTCAGCGGAAGCGGCAACAGATCATGACTGTTATGTGCGCTGTTGCGCGTCCAGCATAGATGATCGGATATCCAAAGTGGATCAATCCGCTCAGCGAGATTTCGAAGACGTTGAAGATAGAACTGATCTACGCCGTGTGCGGATCCTATCGACATCGAAACACCGTGCAGGGCAACTGGATGTTTCTCGCGGACCTGTTCCAGAATCCGCAACGGGCGTCCCCCGTCGAGCATGAAATTTTCAGAAATTACCTCGACAAAATCAACAGATATATTTTGTTCAATAAAGTCAACGTAATGGTCATTGCGAAGACCAAGGCCATATCCGGCGAATGCTGGAATTTCGTACGTCATACATTTAGCTTTTTATAAGCATTGAAGGTCCGGTGCGCGCAGAAACAGGGAAGGGCAGCGAGCACCGGACCTTAGGGCTTAACCAATATCGCCGATCACGCCGCCTTTGGTAAGGCATTGTCCAGCTTTCATGGCTTTGAAGCCATGACCCTTGCAGGCATTTTGCCCTTTGCATTCATTTTCAGCGGTGGCGCAGTCCGAGTTGCCTTTGCAGCTGTGGATGCCATAACAATGAACAGTATCGGCGGCCCCAACGGCCAGACCCTTGCTGCCATTAGGTGCGTCGGCAGCGAAACCCGCGGCCGATACCAAGGCCATGGCACCAGCCAAAGCTGCGAATGTTGTTTTGCGTTTAGCGTTCATCTTGATCAATTCCTCGAAAGGGTTTGTCTACCCGACATGGGTATGTTGTCATTCGTGCTGCATACCGCGATGGTTACATGTGAACAAAATTCTAAGAAATTTTCCGCAGTGAAGTTTTGTTACCACCGCCGCACCCAACAATATTGATGGTTTGAATTTTCGTGGCGACGCCGCGCTCGGCTATCGTCGCCAAGTACCGAAATAATATTTTTCCACCTATCATGTAACTTCGAAGGCTAGACTGTCGAACCACATTTTTAGTCGTCAGTGAAATTTTGCCGTAGCCATTGAACCGCAACGAATTGGCAAACGTTGGTGAAGCAACAATATCTCAAAGGACTTTATGACAGTGAACAAGAAACTAAAGCTGGCCTGGGTCATTTTGATGGTCACCGCTGCGGCTGCAACTAGTTTCAGTGCGGCGACAAGCCAAGTGCGTAGCCAAGTGCCGACGGAACGCGCCCAGGCGGTGTTCGCGGGAGGTTGTTTTTGGTGCACCGAAGCTGATTTCGATAAGATTCCCGGCGTACTTTCGACCACATCGGGTTACACAGGCGGCAAGCTGCGCAATCCAACTTATGAGGCGGTCTCGGCTGGCGGTACAGGGCATATCGAGGCGGTACGCGTCACTTATGACCCGGCAAAAATCAGTTATGCGACGCTCGCCGCGCGGTTCATTCGCACAATCGACCCGTTGGATACCGGCGGCAGTTTCTGTGATCGCGGCTACCGTTATCGGTCGGCTTTTTTCGTCTCGACTGCCGCTCAGCGCCAGGTAGCAGAGAACATCAAAGTCAAGACGCAAGGATCGCTCAAAAAACCCGTCGTAACCCTCGTTTTACCCGCAACGACGTTTTATCCAGCGGAGGCTTACCATCAAGATTATTACAAGAAAAATCCGATCCGTTACCGATTCTACCGGCTTAATTGTGGCCGTGATGCGCGGTTAAAACAGATCTGGGGCTAACCGATTGTTATATTCACGGGATATAGGTTGATGAATGTACGTTACGTGAGAATTTTAGGCCCAACATGCCTGGTCGCCGCCGCTATGATAATAAACAACAGCAATGCGTTGGGAGCCACTCCGCAAACTTCAATGCCGAGCAAGGCATCGGGCGACTCTAATGGCCTTATCGTCGTAGAGCTCTACCAAAGTCAGGGCTGTTCCTCCTGCCCGCCAGCCAACGCGGCATTAAATGCCATAGCGGCGAGGAGCGATGTAATCGCACTCAGCTTTGCTGTCACCTATTGGGACCGTTTAGGTTGGAAGGACATTTTTGGTGATCCAGCATACACAAAGCGCCAATATGCATATGCCAGCGCCTTAGGGAATAACGGGGTCTATACGCCGCAAGTGGTACTTAATGGTAGACGCGCAATAGTGGGCAATCGCCCGGGTGAGCTGGAACGCGCCGTTGCGGCTACGCGAGATTTAAGCGGAGGTCCGTCAATCGATGTCAATTCAGGCTCGGTGGCCATCGGCGCGGGAAACGGCAACGGTGACGTATTGCTCATCCGGTACGATCCGCGAAATCATGACGTTGCCATCCGCACCGGCGAGAATGGCGGCCGCCAACTTCCACACCGCAATATTGTGCGCCAATTGGTGAAGCTGGGTAAATGGGACGGAAATAGCGTCATCTACAAGCTCCCGGTAAACCCCAATATTGCCTGGCAATCCGCGATCTTGGTGCAGTCAAAGCAAACGGGTCCAATTTTAGCGGCAAAGAAGCTCTAAGCAGGTTCAACTTTGGCTTTCTCGATCATCGATTTCACAAATGCGGTCTTTCGACACTACCGGCTGCATTGTATTGTCGCCTCCGTCGCCACCTGCGAAGTGTCAATTGATCAATGCGCCTAAGATCAAGTCGCGTGCCTTTGACGACTCAGCGCGTCGCAAGCGTATCGACGTTCGAGGTGGCTTCGGATGCAGCGGTATCAGCAAAATCCTCGGCAATCTTCTCGACCTCTGCTCGCTGTTTATCCGAAAGCGGTGGCCCGCCGCAGCCCGATAACAACAGCGCTCCGATTATTGCCCCTCTAAGCATAATTCCCCCTAAATAATTTAGTACCCATTTCTAATCGATATCCACATCGACCGCCGCAGTGGCGTAATCGAGCCTTGATCGCCTTCGCTAAAACAGAGCGGTCTATTGCCAAAGTTCTTCTTTCGTTCCAACGACCATCTATGGGACGTAAACGATTCGCCATCATCACATTTGACCGCGACCGCGTGGAAAAACTAAGCTGGCAAGGCCAAGGACATTCGCTTGCTTGGATCGTATAACGGGGCTTGTGCGGTTGGACTTATCCAAACGCACGCCGAATCATCAATATCACTCTGATGGATTAGTTGCCAGCTAAGCCGCTCCCGACGGAGGACCTGTTAGAGTAGTCCAACGGACCTACAGCGTGCCGATAGCAGCAAGCGGATAGGTTCACCTGCCAGAAATGAAAAAGCCCCGCCGTTTCGGGCAGGGCTTTGGAACACACTAGTTTCGGTTAGTGTGGATTAAGCGAAACGCACGCGCAATGTCGTATCTTTCTTGCGGCGCATTGAAAAACCGATGCCTGCCATGCCTAGCAACATCATCATCCACGTCGCTGGCTCCGGCACAGGGGCTGCAATCGCAAAAACCCGATCAATACCAAAGTCGGCAGCTGGATTGCCTAGACCTCGGAATTGAAAATCGAATTTTTGAGGACCGGTCGTTGTTGCTGTAAACGAAGTGGTGAAATTCTGCCAGGTTCTTGCTGTTGTATTTGCAGGACCAGCGATCAAAGGTGACCCAACAGCAACGCCGCCAACAAAGAACGCTAGTGACGCATCAAACCGGTTATCAATTCCATTTTGCGGGATATAATAATCAAATCCAATATTATAGGTGGTATTTGCCACCAAATTTACGATCTGCGAAAGGCTGTGCGGATTTGCGGTATCCGAAGATAAATAAGCCAACTTGTCCCCAGCAGCGTCAGGGCTCTGAGATGCTATCATATTAGGCAGCACAGCCTCACCGAAAGCACCAAACGGATACTGTGCCGTTGAGCCATAAGTGATAACTACCGGTGAGGTACCACCGCCATTTTCCATGAGCGTCCAATCCACGAAATTAGATTCGAAGCTACCGTTCTTTACAAGATTCGTGGCGGCCATGGATGGTGTTGCCAAAGCCATTGAGGCCAACAAAATTAGTGACTTATGCATTGCTAGTATCCCTGAAAACAGTGTAGAGCGACGCGACCCGCTTCAATTACAATAGAACTACTAGCATCATTAACGTTTTCTTAGGACTCGTATATTTGCAAATATGCGAAAGTTTCGAAGATGTGTCAAAATGAGACGGGCCAGCATCCCGATCGTGTGTCAGATCAATATTGAGAGAATATGCTGGTTGTAAACCGCACGCCCAGCTTCTGTGTCAGAGGACCTGTTTGAGTAATAGCGCGTCTGCAATCGGAAATGCTTCGCCAACCTTGGAGATGAGACGGCACCGCCGTTTCCGGCGGAGCTGTTAAGCATTGGATAAAACTGAGGAGGCTGAGGAAGCCCGCCTTACGCGCGCTGCGCTTGATCGTATCAGGCACTACAAAGCGCTCATTGCAAGCCCCTCAATCTGGTCACATCCTGTGCCACGATGGAGAATGGGTCTCCTGTCATATCCACGTGGTTACCAGGCCGGTATGATTTAATGATTGCGATTTTTCTTTCAACGGCGTCAAAATTCGGGGCGTTGGTGCGGACAAGTCGAATTGCTGCCAAAGTAGCGGGGTCTGCATACGCAACGCAATATTCACCTAACGCGAAGTTACTCGCCTTGATTTGCGACTGCAATTCGAGCTGCGCAGGCGGCGGCAGCTTGATCAGTTCCAAAGTGCCATATTTTTCTTTGAACAGGTGTTCATTCGAATTGTCCTCTTCGCAGTGCCGAGCATAGCCCGTCGCCTTGGCATGGATCGAAGCTTCTTTGGGACTAAGGGCAGGGAAGGCTCTTGATGCTCCTTTAGGTAAGAAGCGAAGTGTTTCCAAAAAATCTCGGCAGACTGCCCTCGAAAGCGCATTGATCGGGGTAGATGCACCAATAATTGAAACAACGAGTCTATGAGTTGTTTCATACGCAAGTAGCGTGCGCGGAGACCAATTTTGGGTTGGGTCTGCCAAAAACCTGTCAAAGACCTCGCCCACAGTGATGGTGTCAGCAAGCGTAGGGTCGTCCCTTCGTATGAGCGTTAAGCTTGCAGCACTGGGTAGCGATAACCCAGACCGTGCCTCCCACGGTTGGAGGAGCGTTAGATCGACAATACCACCATTTGTTAGCCGAGCCTGAGCAAAGCCAGCTTCGATCTGTGCGAGGACGGCATGCGAACGGCGGCGAGCCCCTATCTCGGAGTCAGTCCGCAGGGACATCCAGATTTCCCGCTTTCCAATCGTCTCGATCAGAACTGTCGGGACACGTTTTCTTATGTGGTAGATGCCACGCTTTCGAACCATGTGTGGAACGCATTTACGTGGACGGTTTGTGGAGACGCAAATTCGACCAACAAGTGAGGATACCCGAGGGTTAGGACTATCAGTTGCATCAAGACGGTGGGGACCAATTGTAGAGACAACGCTGGTTGAACACAGTTTGTTTGACGGTAACCTGAGGTTTTCAGCGTGTTCTGTGGATATGGTGAGCCCTGCTGGGTTCGAACCAGCGACCTACTGATTAAAAGTCAGTTGCTCTACCGACTGAGCTAAGGGCCCCCGACCTGAACCGATGCGGGTTCAAAGGAGAGCGCTCCCCCTAATGGGGGCGGGGGGTGCGGTCAAGCGCCTTTGGACGGTTAAATCGCGATTGTAAGTGACGGATGCTGAGGCCCGTGATGGGGTCACGCCAATCGGGTGCAACCATCGCGGCAGGGGTAAGAACAAATCCGCGTGAGCGAAGTCCCGGATGGGGTATACTGAGTGCCGGGTTGGCATCAGCCCACATCCCGCCTGACCACAACAGGATATCGAGGTCCAATACCCGGGCACGCCAACTTTGGCCGCGACGGATGCGCCCAAAATGGCTCTCAATTTCATGCAAGCGTGAAAGCAGGGCAGGCGGCTCAAGCGTGCTGGCAACAACAGCGGCGGCGTTTGCAAAGCGGCGCGATGACGGACCGACGGGGTTCGACTGGATGATCGCTGAATGCGCAAACACATCGATATCGTCCATCTCGAGCGCGGCAATCGCCTGCGGAATGATGCGGGTTGGCGAACCAATGACCGGGTGGGGTTGGTTCGATCCAATGCCAATCAGATACAAATAGGACAGGTTAAATGTCCTCGGAGAGTCGGCTGTAAAGATTTGGCCGCCGGTCGCGAAAGAAACCCATGCTCGCACGGTGGGCGCGCGCCTGATCGAGATCAAACGTCGACACCAACACGCCCGTTTCCGCATCATCAAGATCACACACGATATCGCCCCACTCATTTGCGACGAAACTGGTGCCGTAAAATTTCTGTGCGGTCATCCCGTGATCGTCTTCGCTACCAACCCTGTTCGCGGCTATGACCGGCATACAGTTGGAAACGGCGTGGCCGACCATCGCCCGCCGCCACATGTGCCTGGTGTCCAGGGTCGAGTCCTGGGGCTCTGCGCCAATGGCTGTCGGGTAAAACAAAAGTTCAGCGCCCATCAACGCCATCGCGCGCGCGGTTTCGGGGTACCATTGGTCCCAACAGATGCCAACGCCGATCACGGTGCCGAAAACCTCCCACACCTTGAACCCGGTGTTACCAGGCCGGAAATAGTATTTTTCCTGGTAGCCGGGGCCATCTGGGATGTGACTCTTGCGATAGACGCCCATGATCTCACCATCAGCATCGATCATGGCAATGCTGTTGTAAAAATGTGCGCCGTCGCGTTCAAAGAAGCTTGCCGGAATAGCTACTTCAAGACGCTTGGCGAGCTTGGCCATGGCCTTGACAGCGGGATGCTCCCGTGTCGGATGCGCGAGACCGAAATGCGCCTCCTCCTGCGTTTTGCAGAAATAGGGTCCTGAAAACAGTTCGGGAGGCAGGATAATCTGTGCGCCAAGTTCAGCAGCCTGCGACACGAGATCGCTCACGGCATCAATGTTTTCAGCTTCGCTTGCGGAAAGCGGCAACTGGAGCGCCGCAACGGTAATGTTTCTGGTCATGATGCGCTTATAGCCGGACCCCGAAACGTGCCGCAATCACGATTGTCGCCAGATACAACATTAATGTCAGGGCTATTCCCGACGCCAATGCGAACCAGAAGCTGTGACCGCTGCGTAACAGCCATGGCATAAGAAGAAACATCGGCAGGCTGGGCAAGACATACCAGAATGTAGCCTCGGAATGGCTGGCAAGTAAAAGCGGGTCAGTAGTGTCGCGCCATAGCCAGATCATCCCGAACACTGAAATCAGCGGCAGCGAGGCGATTAACGCGCCCGCTGCCGGTGCTTTGCGACCAATAACTGCAATCAACGCAATGATAATCCCCGAAAGGATGGCACGAATTGCAAAGGCAGTCACAACGGCATCAAGGCCGTTTTTTGAATAACAACGTCATTCGGTCGGATTCGCCAATCGCTTCATATTTCGCGCGATCCACGTCCTTCAGACGCAGAGCGGGAGGTAGCGTCCACACGCCGTCAGGCCAATTTGCGCTGTCCTTTGGGTTGGCGTTTACCTCGCTCTTTGCAGCGAGTTCAAAGCCATTCACTTCCATAAATTTAATCACGTCGGCTTCGCGTACATAACCCTTGGTGCCGTCGACATAGCTGAACGGGGCGTTGGCAGGTGCGCGATGCTGCTCAATGCCTAACAAACCGTCATCTTTTAGCAGGTCGCGCATGGCTTTGATTTCGGCATCTGCAATGTTCCAGTTCATGATGTTGTGCATCATGCGCATGACCAAGATGCGGTCGAATGATCCCTTGGCACCCTCCGGAACTTCACTGAGCGAAAATGCGTTGAAATCCGTTGCCGGACGTCCGGAGACGGCAGCGACGTCAGCAGGAAATTTTGCAATGCCCGCGGCAATGCCGGTTTTCTGTTGGTCACTGAAGAATGTTTTAGTCCCGAAATAGAGGCCGGTATATTTGCCCTTTTCGTTCACATAGCGACCGAGAATACGCGATACCCATTCGCCACCGGGAGCATATTCACCGATCACATGATCGGGGTGCAAGCGGAAGAATTCGAATGTTTCGGCAGGGTGGCGATATTGGTCGCGCTTTGCATCATTGGCGCGTGCGGGGTCGGCGAGGATTTTGGCCAAACGTTCCTGATGCGCTTTGTGCATTTTGTCGTGCTCGGCTTTGCTCATACCGTGGTGGTCGGCAAATGCTGGTGCAGCCAGCGCGGTGGCGGCGAGAGCAAGAAGAAAAGTCTTTTTCATTGGAGGTCCTCTCTGTTGAATATTATGGAACATGCCCTGAATAGCGCCAAATTCCAATACAGTTATATGGGCACTTGCTGGCTGGAACAGTGGAAGCTGCCGCCGCCCGTTAAAACTGCGTCGGCCATGATGCCAACGACATGTCGATCCGGGAACAATTCTGCCAAAGTTGCGACAGCGGCGTCATCATTAGCAGCGCCATAGATCGGCACAACCACTGCTTCATTGCCGATGTAGAAGTTCATATAGCTTGCTGGAACAGCCTCTCCGTCCTGAACGAACCGTCCAACGGACGGCATCAGGCTGACACGGCATCCAAAATCTTCTGCTCGTTTGCGCGCATCGGCAAACGCCGCGCTGTTGGGATCGTCGGGGTCGGCGCCTTGCGGAATGAGTATATGGTTTACGCCAACAAAGCGGGCTAGGTTATCGATATGGCCGTCGGTGTGGTCATTGGCCAAGCCATCGCCTAACCATAACAGCCGTTCGACACCAAGATCTTCGCGGAGCCGTGCCTCAATCGCTGCCCTGTCGAGCGCTGGGTTGCGGTTTGGATTCAAAAGACAGTCAATTGTCGTCGCGCCAAGGCCTTCACCGTCGACCTCGATAGATCCGCCTTCCAATATCCAGTCCGATTTGTGTATCTTAAACCCGGCGGCTTCCGCGAGTTCTTGGCCAATGCTTTGATCGCCCGGATAGTCGAAACGGCCACCCCATCCATTAAAACCAAAATCGCGCGCAAGACGGCGGTCGCCATCCTTGACGATAATGCAGCCGGTATCGCGCAGCCAAATGTCACCGATAAGCCGGCTTTCCACCTGAACGCCACTTTCAACGAGATCAGCAGCAATTTTGGCAGCTTCGGGGCTTCCTGCAATCAGGTGTACCCGCTCGCCACGCCCCGATGCGTGCACCGCATTCGCAAAAGCCGCGATTTGCTGCTGCGCGCGGTGCAGCGGCGCACCCCATGCGTTGGACGAGCTTGGAAATCCAATCCAGACCATTTCATGGGGCGCCCACTCCGCGGGCATGATTAAGCCCATGATTATTTCCCGGCTCGGCTCTTGTCGCGCACAGCCCGGAATTCGTCGCCTTCGTTCCAGTTTGGCCAAGCATCGCTCATCGCGAGCATGCGACCGACGCGATAATAAAGTTTCAGGTCGGACATGACGCCTGACCAATCCCATTTTTCGTCAAATTCGTCGCCGGGTGCGTGGTAGCGGTTTTTCTCATAATCATCGGCAGCTTCCTTAGCCGCAGATTTGCCACCATTGACGAGGTCATCTCCGCCTTCGAAATAGACCATTGGCACGCCAAGCTTGGCAAAGCTGAAATGGTCGGACCGATAATAGAACCCTTTCTCGGGCGTGGGCTCCATCTCAGGCGTACGGCCTTCCAATTGTGCCGCAGCGGCAAGATAGTCATCCAGCTGCGATTTGCCCTTGCCGATCACGGTCAGGTTTTTTGCAGGACCAGACATGGAAAATGCGTCCATGTTCACGCCGCCAACTGTTTGCGACAGCGGGAAAACGGGGTTTTCCGCGTAGAACTTTGATCCAAGAAGACCGCTCTCTTCCGCGGTAACCGCAAGGAACACTACTGACCGGTCCGGCGCGCCAGCTTTCGCAAAGCCTTCCGCCAGCGCGACCAAAGCTGCGCTTCCGGTTGCGTTATCGACCGCGCCGTTGCAGATATCGTCTCCATCGGGGGCCGCGGTGCAACGCCCGAGATGGTCCCAATGGGCGGTATACAGCACATATTCTTCAGCTCGCTTGGTGCCTTTCATGACGCCAACGACATTCTTGCTCGCTTTGCGGGCAATGTCATTTTCAAAGCTGAGCGAAGCCGTCAGGTTCAAAGGCACGGCCTTGAACCCCTTCTGCTTTGCTGCGGCCATTTGCTGTTCGAGATCCTGTCCTGCTGCTGCAAAGATTTCTTTTGCTACCGCTTTCTGGATCCAGCCATTCGCCTGCGTCTGACTCTTGCCCCCATCTTTTGACTGAGCGAGAAACTGCGTGCCAGTCCAGCTGGAATTGACGACGTTCCATCCATAAGCCGCAGGTGCAGGGTCATGAATGATCAATACGGCCGCTGCACCCTGACGTGCGGCTTCCTCATATTTGTAGGTCCAGCGTCCATAATAGGTCATCGCCTTTCCGCCGAAAGGACCTTCCAGACCGGCATTCTCAAAGTCCGGGTCGTTGACCATAACGACGACCGTCTTGCCTTTGACGTCGACGCCTGCATAATCATTCCAGCCCTTCTCAGGGGCGACAATGCCATGGCCTACAAAGACCATGTCGCTTTGTTTGATCTCGGTCTTAGGTGTCTCGCGATAGCTGCCGATGACATATTCGCTGCCATATACAAAGGACATCGCCTTTCCGCTCCGGTCGGCAATGTTTAGGGCCGAAACGTTTTTGGCCGTAATTTCGATTAACGGGACGTCCTGGGTCCAACTGCCGTTGTTACCGGGCTCAAGCCCGGCCGCTTTGAATTTCAAAATAAGATAAGCAACTGTCTTCACTTCTCCAGCCGACCCCGGCGCGCGGCCCTCGTAGCTCTCGAGCGACAGCTCGCGCGTCACGTCCTTCATTGTCTGCTCGGACAAAGCGGGAACTTGTACCTGAGGCAGCGCCGAAGTTTTTACGCCGGACGAATTTGCGTTTTGACAGGCTGACGTCAATGCCAGTGCGGAAACAAGGGCTAAGGACATGAGGCGCATGAAATTCTCCTAAGGGGAAATATTATTGCGTGCCTTCTGCCAGACGCATCGTTCAGGCTCAAACAAAAAAGGCGGCCAAAACGACCGCCTTTCTTGTTTCTGTTTGAGGCCGAATTAACGCGAATAAAATTCGACGACCAGATTTGGTTCCATCTTTACGGGATAAGGCACTTCATCAAGCGTCGGAACGCGCGCGAAGGTTACCTTGTCGTTACCGTCAACGGCAACATATTCCGGAATATCACGCTCTGCGAGGCCTTGGGCTTCGATAACCAAAGCCATTTCCTTGGCCTTCGGACCGAGGCTGATAACGTCGCCAACGGCAACCTGACGACTTGCGATGTTGCACTTGCCGCCATTGACGCGAACGTGGCCATGGCTGACAAGCTGGCGTGCAGCAAAGATTGTTGGTGCGAACTTGGCGCGGTACACAACCATGTCCAAACGACGCTCCAGCAGACCGATAAGGTTCTGCGAGGTATCGCCCTTCATGTTGCTGGCTTCTTGATATGCGCGCTTGAACTGCTTTTCAGTTACGTCGCCATAATAACCCTTGAGCTTTTGCTTGGCGCGCAGCTGAATGCCGTAATCAGACAGCTTGCCTTTACGGCGCTGACCGTGCTGACCCGGGCCATATTCGCGCTTGTTTACAGGTGATTTTGGACGTCCCCAGATGTTTTCACCCATCCGGCGGTCAAGTTTATACTTCGAGCTTTTGCGCATCGACATATTCAGTCTCCAATTGCTTACAACGTTGTTTCCGGTACCGCGCGACGCATCATGAATGCGCCGGACACCTGCTTCACCGGAATGCAGGGTCGATTGCGAAGCGGCGCCTATGGCCTTTGACGTGGGTTATGTCAACATCTGGCTCGACTTTGCGGGTCGTGAACCGTAAAGGCGCTGCCATGAGCAGCACCGAACGTTCCATAGCACCTGAAAACTGTAATAATATGACCGACGTCCGTGCGGGCGTCGATGCAGTCGATGCGCAGTTGGTTGAACTGCTCTCGCGCCGTTTTGCCTACATGGACGCTGCTGCACGGATTAAAACCGACCGCGCGGTTGTCCGCGACGAGGCCCGCAAGCAGCAGGTGTTATCCCATGTGCAAACGCTGGCGCGTCAGGTCGGCGTCCCCGTTGAGGTCGTTGGCGACCTGTGGGAACGCCTGGTTGAAGCGTCTATCGCGTATGAATTGGAAAAATGGGACGCAATGCGGGACTGAATTTAAATGCCAGTGTCCATCTGCGGCGGCATGGTAGTCCCGGCCTTGCCTTTTACTGACAACTCAGCAGCATATTCGGCCTGATCCCATTGTTCCTGGGTCTTGCATTGCTTTTTGGCAATACGGCTGCCGGTTAAGCCGACGGTGCGACAAATTTTCTTGGGCTTAGTTTTTTGTACATTGGCAGATGCAGCGTCTGCGGTGCGCGGTGCGGGTTCGGATGTTGCAGATGCCGCTAACACAACGCCCAGAATAATACTGCTAATCATAAAAATGCTCCTTCTAATTGGTTTGTGTAGCCATTGCGCCTGGTGACACCAAGAGACTATTGTTCGGTCCGTCGCATTCTTTTCAATGTCGTGAGAACCCCGCGTAACGTTCTGACCTCAAGCGCGTTCCATGCCGGCTTCGTCAGTAAATTTCGCAATGTACGCCTTGTAACCGGCGCACGATCAATTGGCGTGAAATAACCCAATGGCTCAAGCATGTCATCGAGTTGCGCTATAAGACCATCGAGTTCAAATTGAGATGCGGGTGGCTCCAGATCGGTTTTGGGCGGGCTTGCCAAGGATTGCGTCTTTGACCATTCATACGCGCAAAGTATGACCGCTTGTGCCAAATTAAGCGAACCAAAATCCGGATTGATAGGCACGGTTATAATCGCGCGCGCGACGTTGACCTCGTCGCTTTCGAGCCCCGATCGCTCGGCTCCGAACAGAATCGCGCTCCGGCCAGAACCATGAGCTAATATTTCCTGTGCGGCCGCTTCGGGCGTAATGACCGGTTTAGTTACGCCGCGTTTCCGTACCGTGGTTGCATATACATAGTTTATGTCCGCCGTTGCTTCGGCCAACGTTGGAAAGACCTGCGCATTGGCGAGCACAATGTCCGCGCCGGATGCAGCGGGACCCGCGGTCGGGTTGGGCCACCCGTCGCGCGGCGCAACGAGGCGCATTTCGATAAGTCCGAAATTCAACATCGCGCGCGCTGCTTTGCCGATGTTTTCGCCCAGTTGCGGGCGGACAAGAATGATGATTGGCGGCGCACTCATTTCTGTGCGGCTTCAACCACGCTCCCGGCGAAATCCTCAAAATCCTTCGCTTCGCTAAAATCCTTATAAACCGAGGCAAACCGAATATAGGCGACGCTGTCGAGCGCCTTCAGGCCGTCCATCACAAATTCGCCGATCCTTTTGGACTCAATTTCGCTTTCACCCAGGGTTTCAAGCTGCCGCTGGATCGCGGAAGCAAGCTTTTCTATTTGCGCATGATCAACCGGCCGCTTGCGACATGCAACGGAAAGCGAACGCTCTACCTTTTCACGGTCAAACGGTTCGCGCTTACCTTCGGCCTTAATTACCAAAAGCTCACGCAATTGAATGCGTTCAAAAGTCGTGAAACGCCCGCCGCAACCCTCGCACTGACGCCGACGTCGGATAGCGCCATTGTCTTCCGTGGGACGGCTGTCCTTCACTTGGCTATCGTCATGTCCGCAAAATGGGCAGCGCAATTATTTTTCCTGGTTCTTTTTCTTGTTCACATGCCGGTAGGCGACAATACCGGCACCAATCAGCGCACCCGTTGCTAAACCGATGGGGGCGATGATCCCCGCCGCTGCACCGATAGCTGCGCCGCCGGCGACTTTTTTAACCGTGTCCTGATCGGCCAGATGCTTGCCGGTATGAAACGCGTCTTTCGTTGCGCCCCATAATTCGTCGGCGGCTTCACCGACATAATGTCGCGCCTGATTGGGGATGCTCTCGGCAGCCAGTTGCTCGGGTGTCTTTGCGCCGCAATTCGGGCAAAACTTCGCGCCCTCGCCATATGCCGCGTTACATTCGTTACAAAATCCCATGGTCATTTCCCTTCTGTGTATTAGATGGGTAAGTCACCTCTATAAATCAAGATGGGTAAATTGGAAAGCGGCTGCACAATTCGCGGACGCGTAATCTTACTTCAGCCTCGATCGCCGCGTCGCCATGTTCACCCTTTTGACGCAAGCCTTCGAGTACATCCGAAATCATATGGCCAATCTCGCGGAATTCGGCCGGGCCAAAGCCACGTGTTGTTCCGGCGGGCGAACCCACGCGAATGCCGCTCGTCTTGACGGGAGGCAGCGGGTCATTTGGAATGCCATTTTTGTTACACGTAATCGCCGCGCGCTCCAGCGCCTCATCGGCGTCGCGTCCGGTAATCCCAAGCGGGGTCAAATCGACAAGCGCCAGATGGGTGTCGGTGCCACCCGACACGAGGTTTGCGCCACGTTCATGCAACGTCGCGGCCAATACCTTGGCATTGGCAATAGTAGCTGCAGCATAACTCTTGAACTCTGGACGAAGCGCTTCACCAAACGCCACGGCCTTGGCAGCGATGACATGCATCAATGGACCGCCCTGAAGCCCCGGGAAGACAGCAGAGTTGATCTTCTTGGCGATTGCCTCGTCATTGGTCATGATCATGCCGCCACGAGGCCCACGGAGCGTTTTATGGGTGGTGTTCGTGACCACATGGGCATGTTCAAGCGGGTTGGGATGTACGCCGCCGGCAACGAGGCCCGCAAAATGTGCCATGTCTACATGAAATATTGCACCAACTTCATCGGCAATCGCGCGAAAACGCGCAAAATCGATGATGCGCGGGTAAGCCGAACCCCCGGCAATAATGATTTTGGGGCGATGTTCTTTCGCAAGGCGTTCGACCTCGTCGAAGTCAATGAGGTGCGTATCAGGATGGACGCCAAATTGTACCGCGTTGAACCATTTGCCTGACATCGACGCTTTTGCGCCATGCGTAAGGTGGCCGCCGGCATCAAGGCTCATCCCGAGAATGGTTTCGCCTGGCTTCACCAGAGCCAACATGACGGCGCCATTGGCCTGGGCACCCGAATGCGGCTGCACATTGGCAAAACCGGCGTTGAACAGCTTCTTTGCGCGCTCGATCGCCAGCGTTTCGACTTCGTCCGAAGGCGCGCAACCCTGATAATAGCGCTTTCCCGGATAGCCTTCGGCATATTTGTTTGTGAACACTGAACCTTGGGCCTCAAGCACTGCCTTGGAAACAATGTTTTCCGAAGCAATCAACTCGATCTGATTCTGCTCGCGGTCAAGTTCATGGGCAAGGCCGGCAAACACCTCGGCATCGGTTTCCGCAAGGCCGCGCGTGAAGAACCCATCGGGCTGAACATCGGAGAGATCGTGTGCGGGGCGCGTGCTCATGCTGGTTCCTTGGTCGGTTTAGGGATCGTGGTTGGGTTGGATAATTTGTCAACACGACGTTGATGGCGGTCTCCACCAAAGTCGGTTGAAAGAAATGCGTCAATACAGGCTTTCGCCATTTCGATCCCGATCAGGCGCGCGCCCATCGCGATGACGTTTGCGTCATTATGTTCGCGGGCCAGCCGGGCCGACAATGGTTCCGAGACCAAAGCAGCGCGGGCGGCGGGATGACGGTTGACTGCTATGGATATGCCAATGCCTGATCCGCAAAGCGCAACGCCGCGGTCAGCAGAGCCGTCGGATATGGCCGCAGCGAGCCTGTAGCCATAATCAGGATAATCGACGGAACCTTCGTCATGCGGGCCAAGGTCGGCGACGTCATGTCCCGACGCGCGCAGATATTCGACCAACGCTGATTTCAGCGCGAGGGCAGCATGGTCTGAGGCGATGGCGATACGCATGGCACATCCTGTAGCAACATGAGTCGAACTACGTCTCCCCTATGGGACGAAGCGACAAAACGCTATGCCGAATTTGCCCGATTGCGTGCCTTATCCACCATCTTTATGGGGAGCTTCATGCTTAATTTTGTTTTGTCCGTCGCCATGCTTTCAGGTTTCCTATTGCTATTCGGCGCATGGAAACGCTGGCGACAGGTCGGAACCAGTCAGCAAATGTGGCTTATGGTCGCAGCAGCTCTAGTCATTTTTGCCAACATTGCGATCTGGGTCGTGCCCGATGACAAGGGGCAATCGCTAGTGACCGGCTCGGCCAGGCAACCATAAGGAGCGTACGCAGAAGCGCGCAGGGTGTGCACGAAAGCTAGGCGTCACCCTGAACCTGTTTCAGGGTCTTACTCTCAGAGCAGCGTCAAATTAAGATTCTGAAACAGGTTCAGAATGCCTAAGGGCGCGTTAGCCGCGGTCTTATTTCGATTGCGTCTGCAAAACTCACTTAATTGGCGAATTAGGATCCAACCGGAAATCAAGATAACCGTTCACCGACGCCATCAACATATCCATTTCATTTTCAAAGAAATGGTTCGCCCGTGGAATCTCGTCATGGTGGATCGTGATGTGGCGCTGCGTGCGCAATTTATCGACGAGCTTTTGCACTGCGTTGGGATTGACCACTTCGTCATTCACGCCCTGAATGATAATGCCCGATGACGGGCAGGGAGCCAAAAAGCTGAAATCATACATGTTTGCAGGCGGCGCGACCGAGATGAAACCTCGAATTTCCGGGCGGCGCATCAACAGCTGCATACCGATCCAGGCGCCAAAACTAAAACCTGCGATCCACGTCGTCGAGGCTTCCGGGTGAAAACTCTGGACCCAATCCAGCGCGGACGCTGCATCGGACAATTCGCCGATACCATTGTCAAATTCGCCTTCGCTGCGGCCAACACCACGGAAATTGAAGCGTAATACGCCAAATCCGCGAGCGACAAAGGTTTTGTAAAGCTGCTGCGTAATGCGGTCATTCATCGTGCCACCGGCTTGCGGGTGGGGATGAAGAATCATCGCAATCGGGGCGCGTGGGCGCGGTGGCGGCGAAAAGCGGGCTTCGAGGCGGCCTTCTGGACCGGGAATAGCAATGGCAGGCATGTTGTTTGTTCGATTCTGAGATATGGTGCCGAGCGTGCCCGAAGGTTCGGGCTTTGCATGAATTGGAAGCGCTATATAGAAGCAGTGACGATTTTCGCAACTGTCATGGAACTTATGCCAAGCCACGAACGCATTTATCTCGATCATGCCGCCTCGACGCCGATTATCCCGGCGGCACGCGAAGCCATGGCGGAAGCGATGTTGCGATGGGCAAACCCATCGTCCCCGCATCATGAAGGACGTGCGGCACGCGCTACACTCGAGGACGCGCGCGCGCGGATAGCTGCTGCGCTGGATTGGGATGGCGAGGTTATTTTTACAAGCGGCGCGAGCGAGGCCATAATGCTTGGATTGCGCGGCACTGGAGCAATGGCAAGTTCGGTTGAACATGACGCTGTCCTTGCAGTTGCTGGTCCGAAACGCTTGCCGGTAACAAGCGATGGCCATGTCGACTTAAGCTCCGTTAGCGGCAACGGGCGGTTTGCGGTCCAATCGGTAAACAGTGAAACTGGCGTCATTCAACCCATTCAAGATATCGCAGCAGCGGTGCACAGCGCGGGCGGCATTTTATTCGCCGATTGTTCGCAGAGCGCAGGCAAGCTGGCGCTGCCCGAAGCAGACATGATCTCGGTATCTGGCCATAAACTGGGCGGGCCACCGGGAATGGGGGCATTGCTTGTTCGTAATCTCGGGCTGCTGTCGCCCACTGGCGGACAGGAGCAGGGCTATCGGCGCGGTACAGAGAATCTGCCCGCTGCTGTCGGATTTGCGACAGCGCTTGAGGCAGGTTTTGGTTGGATGGAAAATGCAGCGCGGCTGCGTAAAATACTTGATGAGGCGATCGTCTCGACGGGCGGACTCGTTGTGGCGTCGGCAAGCAACCGGCTGGCGACAATTGGTAGTTACCGCATGCCGGGCGTTGCCGCATCGAGCCAGCTTATCAACTTTGATATGGCAGGCCTCGCCGTCTCGGCTGGCAGCGCCTGCTCGTCGGGTACACTCAAGACGAGCCACGTGCTAACCGCCATGGGATGGGATGATAGATCGGCGTCAGAAGTCATTCGTGTCAGCTTCGGCCCTAAAACAAATGACAGCGATATCGCCCGCTTTATCGATGTGTGGCGCAGCATAAATGCGCGTGCAAAGGCCGCATGATCTACCTTGATTATCAGGCAACAACGCCGCTTGCGCCCGAGGCTTTTGCAGCGATGGAGCCATGGCTAAAGGACGGCTTTGCCAACCCGCACAGCACCCATGCAGCGGGCAGGGCAGCAGCGGCAGCGGTTGAGGTTGCGCGCGACCAGATAGCGGCGCTGCTGCCAACGGGCGGGCGGGTGATCTTCACCTCGGGCGCAACGGAAGCGATCAATCTGGCCATCATGGGTTGCGGCTTGCCGGTTTCAGCCGCAGCTACCGAGCATGCTGCGGTTTTGGATTGTGTGCATGCGCGGCAGGGGTGCGTTTTGCCGGTGGGGGAAGGGGGCATCCTCAAAATCCTCCCCGAGACGGGGAGGTGGCACGCCGCAGGCGTGACGGAGGGGGAGGGAGTTCAGACTCTTGGTAGTACTACCAACCCCCTCCATCAAGCTCTGCGTGGTCCCCCTCCCCGTACTGGAATGGGTCTAGTTGCCGTCATGCTCGTGAACAACGAGATCGGTACCATTCAGCCAGTCGCTGAACTTGCCGCCGCCGCCCACGCCCAAGGCGGGTTGTTCTTATGCGACGCTGTGCACGCCTTTGGCCGGATGCCAATCCCCGATGGTCCGGACATGATCGCCGTATCTGCCCACAAAATCCACGGTCCGAAGGGGATAGGTGCCTTGTGGGTGCGTGATGGCGTCGACCTCAAACCGCAAATGCTTGGCGGCGGGCAAGAGCAAGGCATGCGATCAGGTACTTTGTCACCTGCCTTGTGCGCCGGATTTGGCGCAGCGGCCAAGCTGGCTGCGGAACGAATGGAGGCGGATGCCGCGCATGTTGGCGCCTTATGGGATCGGGCAGTGGCCGCGTTTTCCGATTGGACCATCAATGGTTCGACGACCAAACGCTATAAAGGCAATCTCAACATTCGCCGTGACGGAGTGGATGCGGCGCGATTAATCTCCGAATGCCGACGCATCGCGTTCTCGGCTGGATCTGCCTGCGCAAGCGGATCAGGCCGCCCAAGTCACGTACTTTGCGCCATTGGCCTAAGTGATGCACAGGCAAAATCTTCTATCCGGCTTGGCTTTGGCCGCTATACGACAGCCGAAGATATTGATATTGCAGCAGGGGCAATAAACCGCGCAGCAGAGGCGATGTTATGATCAAAGTCACATTCATCAATGCCGATGGCGCTGTGCAGCAAGTCGATGCCGAAGAAGGGCGCAACCTTCTGGAAATAGCCCAAGCCGCTGGGCAGCCACTTGAAGGTACGTGCGAGGGTCAGATGGCGTGTTCAACCTGCCATGTGATTGTTGATAAAGATTGGTTTGATAAACTCCCCCGCTCTGTTGAGGACGAGGAGGACATGCTTGACCTCGCCAGCGGTGCGCGGCGCACAAGCCGCCTGTCATGCCAGATAATTATGACGACACAACTCGATGGTTTGGTCGTGCACATTCCGGCGGAGAGCCGAAATATGCAAGGGCTATAGCACCTTCACTTTCCATTCAGGAAAAATGGCCTATATAGGTCGATGCCGGGTTCGCCCGGCTATGGCGATAAATTGCGATGTGCAATAGATGCAGCGGACCCGGGGGCGGTACCCGGCAGCTCCACCAAAATTCCTGGTTTTCAGGGGTATTGGAGGGGCTGAACTAGGATCGACGTGCGTTGAAAAGCATTGTTTTTGCCCGGCATGAATAAGCCGTGAAATGGTTCATAACCAATAGGTGCAAACGATAACTCAGCACTTGCTCTCGCAGCGTAATTTTGGGCCTCACGGTCTGAA
>NZ_JBKJMB010000001.1:0-5699 GCF_046596595.1 Sphingorhabdus sp. | reverse complement strand
GTATAATCCGCGCCGCCATCGGTCATCTGCACGATTTTGGCCACGACATCTTCGCGGCTCATGCCCTTCGAGTTCAGGAACGCTGTCATGCCGAACCTGCGGCCCCATTCTTCACGGTCAGGATTAATGTCGACCCCGATGATCATGCCAGCCCCTGCAAGCCGCGCGCCTTGAATGACGTTCAAACCAATCCCGCCAAGGCCGAAGACAACAACAGTGTCGCCAACCTGCACCTTTGCCGTGTTGACCACTGCGCCTACACCTGTCGTGACACCGCAACCGATATAGCAGCTTGATTGAAAAGGCGCGTCTTCGCGGATTTTGGCAACCGCGATCTCAGGCAGCACGGTGAAGTTCGAGAAGGTCGAGCATCCCATATAATGGAATATGGTCTGGCCCTTGTAGCTGAACCGCGAGGTTCCGTCAGGCATCAACCCCTTGCCCTGCGTCGCACGGATCGCAGTGCACAAGTTGGTCTTGCCCGAAAGGCAGCTTTTGCACTGACGGCATTCGGGCGTGTACAAAGGAATGACATGATCGCCAGGCTTCACCGAAGTCACACCTGTTCCTACTTCGCGAACAATGCCTGCGCCTTCGTGGCCCAGAACGCTTGGAAATATCCCCTCGCTGTCAAAGCCATCAAGCGTATAGGCATCGGTATGGCAAATCCCAGTCGCCATGATCTCGACCAGCACCTCGCCAGCCTTGGGGCCTTCCAGATCCAGCTCGACAATTTCCAACGGCTTTTTAGCCTCAAATGCAACGGCAGCGCGGGTCTTCATATTGCTTGGGTCTCCTGACTATCCGCCAATGGCTTTTCCATTAACAGCACGGTCGCGCAAGCCTAGATTCCCGCATACCATTCATAATCGCCGACATCCTCCCAATATCCACCCTTCCCTCCGTGGAATTTCGTCAGATCGTCGGTCGCCTCAATGCGCATGACATATTTTGCCTGCTTATAGCCGAGCTGCCTTTCCACCCGCAGACGAATGGGTGCACCATATTTTACTGGCAGAGTTTCACCGTTCATGCCCCAAGCCAATATCGTTTGCGGGTGAAACGCATCGATCAGGTCGATCGATTCATAATAAGGTCGCGCGCCATAATTGTCGGCACAATGAAAGACGATATATTTGGCATGTGACGACACGCGGGCCTGCTGAAGCAAAAGTCGAAGCGGTGTGCCTTGCCACTGCGCAATTGCGCTCCATCCTTCTACGCAATCATGCCGCGTGATTTGCGTGCGTGACGGCATGGCTTTTAACGCGTCTAGCCCAATCGCCAATGGGTTGGCGACCATACCATCGACTCGCAGCCGCCAGTCGGCAAAGTTGTTCCCGACATGCGCGACATACTCAGCCGACGTTGCAGTGATCGAGCCATTTGTTTTGAAAACAGGCGAAATGTCAGACATCGCAAATTCCGGCGCCAGCGTTGCACGATCCGTCAAGGACCGGTGCGTCACCTGATTTAACTTTTCGGCCGTGCGCAACGCTTCGCGGAATGTCGCATTTTCATTCATGGCGTCACACCCGCTTAGGATCAGCGCACTGCTGCCCAAGGTCACGGAACGCAAAAAATCACGCCTTTGGAGATATTTGTGTCCATCAGTCATGATGATTCTCCGTCTGCGGACTTAGAAGATATGGCGTGCCGCCCAGTAATCATGGACCTAATACCAGTGATTGGCCCAGACAAAACTACCATGATGAGATGCACCGCCACAAAGCTTACCAAAATCGTTGCAGCAATAAAATGGATCGACCGCGCCGATTGTCGCCCCCCAAATATATCCAGCAGCCAGGGCCACGCTGCGTTCATGGCTGGAGACATCGTGATACCGGTCAGGATTATCATCGGCAGCACTATAAAAATCACACCAATATAACTGAATTTTTGCAGAAAGTTATACGTCCCTGCGTCATGCCCGTCATTGAAACGCAGCCGGGCGTGATTTTTGATATCTTCCCAAATCGCTTTCAGGCTCCACTCTGAACGCCGGACATGCAAATCCTTGAAAATGTGGCCATTGAACAAGGAAATGAGCATGAAGGCTGTCAAACCGAGCGCAAACATCCACGCAAAAGCAAAATGCCACCGCCGAGCAGCAGCCAGACTGTAATCCGTGGGGATAGTAGCCCATCCGGGAAAGGCTACCCTGCGCACTTTGTTATCACCATCCATGGATAGCCCAAGCACGCCGGTGGTTTCAACATGCGCGGAACCAATACGCACAAATCCGGTCGTGCGGGTGTCGTCGATTTGCAGCCACGCATAATCCTCGCGCGACCCATATTCACCCCAATAAAGCTGCGGATGAGCGTTGAAGATCATCAGACCACTCATCAACAACGTTGTAATGAAAAGGGCATTTAACCAATGCCAAATGCGCGTAAACAGGTGATGTCTCTTACCCGTGCTCTGCGCCATTGTGACTGCTCCACACCTACAAATTTATCTGCCAAAGGCTAGGCGATAACAAAAAGTTACGCAACAGCAACGAAGCCATGCCGGATTGGATGCATCGCGCGAGGATTTTATGGCCCCTGCGCAGCGCCGCTTATGCCTGTTGCCGTTTGAGCCAGACGTGGAACGGCTTTGGCAATGATGATGCCGACGTCGACACTGCCGCCGGCTTTCCCCAATGCAAATATACCCGGCAATTCCGACGCGACGCCGACGACGTTCGCGGACAGTGGTGCGACGCGGATGCGGTAGTCACCGTAAGGCACAAATTCAAAAAGGAAAAAGCCGTCATATTCGGAACGCGTAGCCTTTATGACGTCGCCGTTCTTATTCAATAGCTCGATGTCGACACCGCTAAGTGCTTTGCCACCCTCCCGCTGCAAATTTCCCGAAATCTCGCCCGCCGAAACGAGGGGAAGTTCGATTACTGTTGGAATGCCGGGGCGCGGCGTAATGACGATCCCGCTGGTTGCTGGCTGGACAAACGGATCGGGCAAGCTCGACGCATCGATACCGATCAGGATTTGCTCATAAGGCTGAAGCCCGTCGATGATCGTGCGGCCTTGCGCGTCAGTTGGCCGGCCGCGGCCAGTCATTCCTGCTGTTAACTCGACATCTTTTTGTACAGGCTCATTGGGTTGCCGGATGCCATCTGCATTATCATCCTGAAATACAACGGCAAAAGCCTGACCGGAAGATGCAAGCTTATCGGCAGCGACGCGCATGCCGCCATTGTGCGGGTTTGGCCCCAGGCTAAATGCAAGGTTCAGCCCCGCGGCAACCGATCCGTCGTTGGCGACTTCCACTTGCCCGGTGATGGCGAAATGTTTGAAACGGCGGCTATGTCCTAGGGCGAGGCGACTGCGCGAGTCCCCTGCGGAATAGCCTGCCTCAACTTTCCAGTCCGCGCGCTCGCCCGCTCGCCACTCACCCGTAATCTTGGACTCGCGAAAGCCCGTTTCTCCGGAAAGCGCAAAGGTTGCTTCGCCGCGCAGACGAAGTCCCCCTACACGTCCGGAAAGACGCAAGGCTGCGTCAAGCCGGGATGATGGATCAACCGTTCCCCTGTTGCGATCCTGCGACCACTCCAGTTCTGCGCTCGCGTTTAATTGGTTGATATTAAACGATATACGCGAAGCAGCTTCAAGACGGCTTCCGCCGCCTGTACGTTCAATATACCGGACTTCACCACGCAGCGGCAGATATTGCCTGCCCACTTTGATCGCGTGGTCAAGAGACATGCTACTTAAACGCCGGACGTCGCGGTCATACCGTTCGCTTTGATAATTGCCGAACAGCCATGCGCTTTCACCCGTGACCATCGTCTGGCCGACCTGCGCCAGCATTTGTCCGCGGAGCGCATAGCCACCGACCAGATTCGATGCACTCGCCAGTTCTATCAAAGATGGGCCGACTGCTCGGCGAACGGATCCTTCAAGATAATATTGGCGCTGTCCGCGCAACATCGATGAAAATAATGATGCTGCGACTGACGTCTTTGGGTCAAGGCCCCGTTCTAGTCCAACACCAGCGCGCCATCCCAGATAATCATTTTGTTCGCTGCTACCCAGATTGATCAGGTCGCGCCCCGCATCCTGGATTGCCGCCCAATAATAGGTTTCGCGCGGCGGTATCGAATTGAGACCAACGGGAATCATTTTCACTTCTCGGCGAACCTGACCCTGCGGTCCGTACAAAACCACTTCAAAGCGGTTCTGGCCATAAAGCAACTGCACGTCGAGAAATTCAAATCGTCCGTCACCACGGCTCTGGACATAGGCGATCAGCTGGTCGTTGCGGTAGAGCTCGGCATCCCAGCCATCGGGCAAATCGCCCCGAAACACCGTGCGGTCAAAGCTAGCTGGTCGGTTAAGTGGGCGGTTTGTGACAAATGCCCCGCGTCCGGCAGTCGACTGAATCCCGAGAGCCGTTGCGTTCGTCGCAACATCGCCCAAGGCAAAATGCGTTGCATTCAATGGTCCTAACAGACTGCCCTCAGATTCGGTTTTGTAAGCACGCACACGCAGGCTTTCTGGAATGCCTTTGCCATTTGATGACAGACGCGCGTCGAACGACGCTCCGGCAATGTCCCCGCTCGCATAAATTTCGTAGCGTGCATCGGCGCGGTTGCTCGCCATTTTGTCACGAGCTGCGCTGATCGAGGCGACAATATCAACAGAGGGCGTCCGAAAGAATTTATATGGATTGCGGGCTTGTGGCAAAGTGCCGAGATCAAATTCCATTGGTGGCCGCACTTTGCCAGCCCGTGCTTTGCGCTCTTCCGCAAGCTCGAAGGGCAATTTGCGATCTGCGCTGACAATGATCAAAGCATTTGCTTGATCGATTTTTAAGTTCACATTCAGCCATTGGGCCAGCACATCGCTGTCGACGCAATATCCCTCCGGAACGTCCCGCACATCTGTAGCTGCCAGATTTTGCGATTTGTTCATGATTTGTACTATATTAGATTCAAGGTCTAACGTGAATGTACGGCTTTCCTCAAACAACCAACCAGTTGCGCGGCGCGACTTTTTGTCGAGGCGAACAGGCAAGTCGAAAGCCATGATGATGTCCGCGAAATCGATGCACACGCCAGTGTCGGTCTGATAGCCGCGAATGCCGTCGCCAACGCGCCACTGGCCAACGCGCACATCAAACAAGAGCGCGTCGTCTTCATTGGCTTGCCAGCCAGACGCAAATGCAGGCGCAACCGGCATCACCACGACCCCGGTCGCAACGGCCAGAGCCGTCAATACCTTTACGGCCTTATGAAAAAATGTGCCCATGTCAGACCAGTTGACCTAAAAAGCTTAGGGTAGAACTGAACGCACCTGGCTTATGAGGCCGCCACCAGCTTCGGGCGCTTCAAAATAGGAGATGACGACCTCGCCGTGCATTTTGGCAGCAATTTCCGGAGCCAAGCCAATGGATACTTTCCGGCGCGGGGTTTCGGGATAGGCCGCAATACCCTTTGTGACGCTAAGCGGCTCGGAAGCGCCCGGCTTGGACACATGTATTTCGCCGAAAAGTGATCTGCTGCCTGAACGGTTCAGATCAAATTCGAGAGTTGGCCCAACCTCATCTTTACCGAGGCGCACATTGTTTAAGGCCGCTGTCGCCTGGAGGTTGCCCTTTCGGACGATGACGGGAATGCTGATCCCGTAAATAGGAATAAGCTGAATCTTCAATCCTTCGGCTTCGCTTTTCGAACCATCGGCAGGCGCCGTTTT
>NZ_JBKJMB010000102.1:0-1848 GCF_046596595.1 Sphingorhabdus sp. | reverse complement strand
CCAACGAAAATGATGCGGCGTTATGGGGGCTGGTGATCCAATCGGCGCTCGGTGCGCATGCGGAGCAGGGATGATGGCTGGCGGATGGGCCCGCGACGGCGCGGTGCAGGTCCAGATCGACGATAGCGTCAAGGACGCAGTCTCCGGTGCGCGTGCTCGCCTTCCGGCCGGACCGAGCGCCGAATATTGCGACGACTGCGGTGAACCCATCCCCGAACGCCGCCAAGCCGCCCTCCCCGGCGTGCGCACCTGCATATCCTGCCAAGCCGGGCGCGATGTTTCGGTACAACATTCCACGATCAACCGGCGCGGAAGCAAGGATAGCCAATTGCGTTGAGCACATAAAATAACCAAATAGGTAAAAAGATATTGACATCGTAACTCTATTTGGTTAGAGTTAGGCATAGTCGAAAATTGCAAGTTGCATAGTGACTTGCTCCATACAATTCTGTTGGGCCGAAGAGCAATCTTCGGCCCTTTTTCTTTGCGCTCAGGATGGCTGATATGGCCAAACATCAAAAACCCGCGTCGGACGCGCGGTTGAATGCGAAAATTCGGCGGCAATTTCTCGATCATCTGGCGGCGACGGCGAATGTTTCTGCTTCGGCGCGGACGGCCGGCGTTGCGGGCAGCGCGGTCTATGCCGAGCGGCGGCGGTCGGCTGCTTTTCGGGGCGATTGGGCGCTGGCGCTGGCGGAGGGCTATGCCCGGCTTGAGATCGACTTGCTGGCCGAGGCTTTACAAGTCGCCAGCCCGCGCACGGGCGATGCCACGCTGAAAGCGCGGGCGCAGATCGGCGCGGATAAAAAGGGTTATGTGCTTGGCGACCACAGCATTTCGGGCGCATCGCCCGAACGCTGGGCACGCGGTTGCAACAGCGGTGGAGATTTGGCAAGCCGACCGCGTCGTTGCCGAAGACAATCAGGGCGGGAACATGGTCGAAAGCTTCTTGCGTGCGGCTGACCTTGCGATGCCGGTCAAGCGCGTGCACGCCAGCCGCGGTAAATCGGCACGCGCCGAGCCAGTCTCCGCCCTGTACGAGACCAGAAGCGTTTTTCATATTGGCGGTTTTCCCGAATTGGAAGACCAGATGTGCGGCCTTGTCGCAGGCGGCGGCTATGTCAGTTGAACAAAAGCTTTCCTTTGCGCCCGCAGCAACCGACGATGACTTCGGGAAATGTTGGCTCATCGGAGAAGGAGTGGGCGGGCTGTGGGCAAACAAATCTGGCCACATAGCATTGTGGGGTTGGCAGCTGGCGATTTGTCGCGCCGGTCGAGGGCATGCGGCTGTGGGACAAGTCGTCTGGTTGCTATTGCCTGTATGTTGCAAACCAATGGAGTGCCGCTCCTGTGATACTCGAGCCGACGGGCGGAACAGTTGTTGATAGTGAGGCACGTGTCGCACTTGGTATGATTTTGCAATTTTTCAGGCGCATGGGTATGTTTGCCACATAAGCGCAGAAGCTGACAAAAGTGGGCGAATAATATCACCAATGGCCAAAAATGGCGACATTTTGGCAACAGTGTAGATACATAGCGACTTGCATCAATGGAACAGAATCGATAGACCTACGTTCTCGAATTTCCGTTCCTAAGATAGAAAAGGGGAAAGTTGATGCGTAAGTTAGCCATAAGTTTGGCACTCGCTTCCACTGCTCTGGCATCACCGGCTTTGGCCCGCGACGACCAGTGGTACGTTGGAGTCGATGGCGGTGCCATGATAGTAGAAGACCTGAGTTTGGATATTGGCACGCTGAATAATGCAGCGTCCGTCGATATGGACAAGGGATATGATTTCGGTGGCGTCGTTGGTTATGATTTCGGCGGTTTCCGTCTTGAATCAGAAGT
>NZ_JBKJMB010000103.1:0-13320 GCF_046596595.1 Sphingorhabdus sp. | reverse complement strand
GGCAACTTCGATGAGGCGATGCTGATATATGAGGCTCTGCTTGGATCGATGCCCAATAATCCGGGCATAAACCTGACTTATGGCCATGCGCTGAAAACCGTTGGCCGGCAAAATGACGCAATAGCGGCATATCGCCGTGCTTATCAGGTGCGGCCGGACTGCGGCGACGCTTATTGGAGCTTGGCCAATCTCAAAACGTACCGCTTCGACGATGCGGAAATCGCGCAGATGCGGGAGCGGCAGGCATCGCCGATGACGGCACTTGATGACCGGTATCACCTCTGCTTTGCGCTGGGCAAGGCGCTCGAAGACCGCGGTGAATATAGCGCTTCGTTCGAATATTATGAGTTGGGCAATCGCTTGAAGCGTGAGGAGCTGAAATATGATCCAAGCAGGCTTTCGAACGAAATGCGGCTTCAACGCGAACTGGTGACTGCTGACTTATTAGGGAAATTTCCAGGAGCAGGCTGTCCGGCTCGTGACCCGATTTTCATCGTTGGTCTGCCACGTGCGGGGTCTACACTGCTTGAACAAATTCTTGCCTCGCACAGTCAGGTTGAGGGGACGATGGAGCTCCCAAATATCTTTGCATTGGCCTTCCGGCTTGACCGGCAGAGAGTCGTTGGCGAGGAACCAGAATACCCCGCCAATTTGGCCGATTTGACACACGAAGATGTTGCCCGCTTTGGGGAAGAGTTCATTCGTGACACGCGCGTGTACCGAAAGCACAATAAGGCATATTTTATCGATAAAATGCCGAATAATTTCCGTCACATTGGCCTTATTCACATGATTTTGCCGAACGCCAAGATTATTGATGCGCGCCGTGGAGCCATGGGCTGCTGTTTCAGCGGATTTAAGCAGCTTTTCGCGGAAGGTCAGGAATTTACCTATGGGCTTGAGGAAGTCGGTCAATATTATACCGATTATGTGTCGCTCATGGACCATTGGGACAAGGTGTTGCCCGGCAAGATACTGCGTGTCCGCTATGAGGATGTCGTGGCTGATCTTGAAAATCAGGTCCGGCGCTTGCTCGAATATTGCGAACTTCCTTTTGAAGAGGCTTGCCTCAATTTCCACCAGACCGAGCGTGCGGTTCGAACCGCGAGCTCCGAACAGGTGCGACAACCCATTTTCAAAAGCGGCGTCGATCAGTGGGAGCATTTTAGCGATTTTCTCGGTCCGCTGCGTAATAAATTAGGGCCGGAGCTGGCCGCAACCTGAGGGGTAATTTTATGGCGAGCCAATCACCGACCGCGCCGGTCAATGCCGATGAAGCCTCAACATTGGGGCAGCGTTGGTATGTCCTCATTATCATGATGTTGGTGTACACGATCAGCATCGCTGACCGTTATGTTCTGTCCACATTGCTTGGGCCGATTAGCGAAGAGCTAAAATTGAGCGATACGGAGACCGCATGGCTTGGCCTGCCGCTGGCGCTTTTTTATGTGACGATGGGTATCCCTTTGTCATGGCTGTGTGACCGGACGAACCGCCGTAACCTTTTGGCGGCTTCGGTTGCCGTCTGGTCGCTGATGACCGCGGTTACCGGATACACCCGCGGCTATATCGATTTGCTTTTCGCCCGTGTGGGCGTGGGTATCGGTGAGGCTGGCGGCACCCCAGCGTGCAATTCCATAATCGCTGACTATTTTCCCGCCGACCGGCGCTCCATGGCCATGACCGTGTTCGCGCTTGGTGCGCCGATCGGGGCGTGGCTTGGTTCGGACATCGCGGGTTTTGTCTCTACATTACACGGCTGGCGCGCCGCTTTCTTTGTGCTGGGCGTGCCTGGCATCATTTTGGCGCTGATCATCATGGTAACGATTAAGGAACCAAAGCGCGGGCGCCTTGACGTCGTCACGGAAGATAAAGCGCCGACAATCATGGAAACGATGAAATTTCTATGGTCACAAAAATCGGCTGTGCATGCGATGACCGGCAGCGGCCTGTCTGCCTTTTGGGGATGGGGATTGATGTGGTTCACGCCATTGTTCCTGCAGCGCACATATGGCATGGATGAAGGCGAAGCTGGCGGTATGCTGGGCTGGATTTACCTTATTGGCGGGATTGGTGCGTCTTTGTTGACGGCATGGGTAGTGGCGCGCCCTGCTTATACCGATCCACGTAAAATCGCCCGGCTTTTGGCCGTGGTAACGGCATTGGCAACTGTCCCTTCGTTTCTTGCATATTATACACGGGATCTGGACTTGGCGCAGTTTATGTGGTGGTTGTTTATTCCGGCAATCTATTTCTACATTGGCCCGGCATTTGCGCTGTGCCAAAACTTGGCTCCACCGAAAATGCGGGCAATGGCCGTCGCTATATCCTTGGTTGTTGCCAATGTGCTTAACCTGATCATCGCACCGGCAATTGTTGGCGGTCTAAGCGACTTTTTTGACGCCGCGGGTGGTGGCAATGCAGATTCTTTGCGTCTTGCGCAGCTCATTCTAGCACCAACGGGTTTGTGGGCGGCCTGGCACTATTGGCGTGCCGAAAAATACATTATTGAAGATCAAAAGAGAGCCATCGGATATGTCTAACTTGCCATTGAAATCCTATATCAACGGGGCGTGGGTTCTGCCCGCGACCTCGACTGCCACCGTTGAAGCAGTGAATCCGGCAACAGAGGAAGTCTGCGCTATTGTTGCCGTTTGTGGGCATGACGATGTGGACGTGGCGGTAAATGCAGCGCGGGCAGCGTTTGATGGCTATGCAGCAACCACGCTCGACCATCGGGTTGCGTTGGTTGAAAAACTGATCGCTATTTTTGAACGACGCTACGACGAAATGGTCACCGCTATTTCGACCGAAATGGGCGCGCCTTATGATTTGTCCTACAATGCGCAGGCGGAATGTGGCCCAGGCCATTTGAAGGCAACGATTGTCGCGGCCCGCGAAATGGAATGGGAACGTCCAATTGGAAGCAACGCCCGGTTGGTTCGCGAACCCATTGGTGTTTGTGTTCTTATTACCCCGTGGAATTGGCCAATTAACCAATTGGCCGCTAAAATTGGTCCTGCGCTCATTGCGGGCTGCACAATGGTGCTAAAGCCTAGCGAAATCGCACCATTATCGGCGCAATTGTTCGCCGAATTTATTGATGAGGCAGGCTTCCCCAAGGGTGTGTTCAACATGGTGCATGGCACTGGACTTGCCATCGGCGACGCGTTGACGAGCCATCCCGAGGTCGACATGATCTCTTTCACTGGATCAACGCGGGCGGGTATTCAGGTTGCGAAATCTGCTGCCGACACCGTTAAGCGCGTATCGCAGGAACTGGGCGGCAAATCTGCCAATGTCGTGTTTGCCGATTCCGATCTGGAGGCGTCGGTGAAGCGCGGCGTCCTGCACTGCTTTGAAAATGCCGGCCAATCTTGCAACGCACCGACGCGGATGCTGGTCGAGGCACCTGCCTATGACGCCGCAGTGGAAATCGCTGCGCGCACTGCACAAAATGCGAAGCTCGGCGATCCCATGGAAAAGGGACCACATTTCGGGCCAGTCGTCAGCAAATTGCAGTTCGACAAAATACAGCGCCTCATTCAGGTCGGGATTGACGAAGGTGCGCAAGTTGTCGCTGGAGGCACCGGGCGGGCAGATGGTTTCAATCGCGGTTATTATGTGAAGCCCACCATCTTTGCTGGCGTACATAATAAAATGGAAATTGCGCAGGAGGAAGTATTCGGACCTGTTCTGGTCATGATCCCGTTCAAGGACGAAGCCGAAGCTATCGAGATTGCCAACGATACGCCTTATGGCCTGGCGGCTTATGTGCAAAGCGGCGATCTGGAATGCGCCCGCCGAGTATCGCGCCGGATGCGTGCAGGCGGTGTCAGCATTAACGGTTCGGGCCAGGATTATGCGTCCCCCTTTGGCGGTTACAAACAGTCCGGTAACGGACGTGAATGGGGTGAATGGGGTTTGCATGATTTCCTTGAAATAAAAGTCATCAACGGCTTTGACGGATGAAGTTAACCGACATTGAAACCTTCGTCGTCGGCAACCCGCCGCCGCATTTTGGTGGGCGCTATTTTGTCTTCGTCAAACTGACAACCAACAGTGGCGTGTCGGGAATCGGTGAGGCGTATTGCGTCCCGTTTGAACCGCATTTGGTGTCCAAGATGATCGAGGATGTGTTTGCGCGGTACGTCGCAGGCAATGACCCCCACGATATCGAAACAATGTGGCGCAGGGTATATTCCAGCGGTTTTACGCAGCATCCCGATCTGACGCTGATGGGGGTTTTGTCAGCGCTTGAAATGGCATGTTGGGACATCATCGGTAAGGAGGCGAATAAGCCGGTTTATAAATTGCTTGGCGGGCAGGTGCATGAACGACTACGTGCCTACACCTATATCTATCCGCGACCCGGCGACAAAAAAGACGTATATCACGACCCCGATCTGGCGGCAGAGCGATCAGCGGAATATTTGGCCCATGGCTTTACCGCGTTGAAATTTGATCCTGCAGGGCCTTATTCGGCATTTGATGGACGACAATTGTCGTTGGAGGCGCTTGATCTATCCGAACGGTTTGCAAAGTCGTTGCGCGAAGCGGTTGGTATGAAAGCTGACCTGTTGTTTGGTACACATGGTCAAATGACGGCATCAGGCGCAATTCGGCTGGCTAAACGCCTTGAGCCTTATGACCCATTATGGTTGGAAGAACCGGTGCCGCCCGATGCGCCTGATGAAATGGCCAAGGTCGCAAGGGCAACGTCTATTCCAATTGCCACAGGTGAACGGCTGACAACGAAATATGATTTCGCGCGTCTGCTGCGTGCGGGTGCGGCGGCAATTTTGCAAATGAACCTTGGCCGGGTCGGGGGCATTTTGGAGGCAAAGAAGATTGCCGCAATGGCGGAGGTTGATCATGTGCAGATTGCGCCGCATTTATATTGTGGACCAATTGTCGGTGCGGCAAACATTCAGATTGCGACCTGTTCACCAAACTTCCTCATTCTTGAGAGCATTGAGACGTGGGGCGGGTTCCATACTGAAATTTTGAAATCGCCCATCCGTTTCGAGGAGGGGCATGTTATCCCGTCGACTGCGCCGGGCTTAGGGGTCGAATTGAACGAAGACGTTGCGCGCGCCAATCCCTACACAGGCAATATGCTTCACCTCGAAATGACGCAGCACCCGGTTCAGTGACTGAGGAATTCGACTATATCATCGTCGGCGCAGGCACGGCGGGTTGTGTGCTTGCCAATCGTTTGACCGAAGACGGAAAATACAGCGTCTTGTTGCTTGAGGCAGGCGGCAGCGATCGGTCCATCTGGATTCAAATGCCCATTGGCTACGGCCGCACCTTTTTCGACAAGCGGATCAACTGGATGTACGATACCGAGCCAGTTGAGGCGCTGGGCGGCCGGCGAAGCTATTGGCCACGCGGAAAGGTGATAGGCGGGTCGGGTTCCATTAATGCCATGGTCTATGTGCGCGGGCAGCCGCATGATTTCGATGACTGGGAAGCATTGGGCAACAAAGGCTGGGGCTGGGACGATGTGTTGCCCTTTTTCAAAAAGTCAGAGGACTTCGACTGGCACAGTGCGTATCACGGCCAAGGTGGGCCGCAGCATGTTACCGATATCTCGCCATTTGCGCATCCCATCTGCAGCAGCTTTATCGAGACTGCGCAGACATTAGGCTTTCCGGCGAGCAATGATTTCAACGGCTGTCAGCCAGAGGGTGTGGGATATTATCAAATCAACACACGTGGCGGATGGCGCGCATCCACAGCGAATGCGTTTTTGCATCCGGCGCGAAAGCGCAAGACGCTTAAGCTTCAGACACTGGCGCATGTTTCGCGAATATTGTTCGAGGAACGCCGCGCGGTAGGCGTTGCTTACACATGCAAGGGCATGAGCGTAGAGGCCAGGGCGCGGCGCGAAGTCATTCTCTCGGGCGGCGCGATTAACTCGCCTCAATTGTTAATGCTGTCGGGTATCGGGGAAGCAAACCATCTGAAAAATGTCGGCATTGAGCCATTAATTGATGCAGCAGCAGTGGGCCGTAATTTGCAGGACCATATTGCCGTCTCCTATTTTTACAAAGTCCGCACCGCAACGTTGAACGATATGCTCCATCCATTGCTGGGAAAAATAAGGGCCGGGTTACGTTATATGGCTGACCGCGCAGGGCCGCTGTCGTTGAGCGTAAACCAAAGCGGCGGATTTGTGCGGAGTGATTCGACCAAAAAGCACCCCAATCTGCAACTGTACTTCAGTCCGGTCAGTTACACCAAGACCCCCTTGTCAGAACGCAAACTGCTGAACCCTGATCCGTTTTCGGCATTTTTGCTTTCGCATAACCCCTGCCGTCCGACCAGCCGAGGGCACATTGAACTTACGTGTTCGGATTCTTCCAAATACCCGGCCATCCATCCGAATTATCTGGCAACGCAAGCAGACATTGACGACGTGTTGGCTGGCAACCGG
This sequence comes from Sphingorhabdus sp., assembly GCF_046596595.1. Lineage (GTDB taxonomy): Bacteria > Pseudomonadota > Alphaproteobacteria > Sphingomonadales > Sphingomonadaceae > Sphingorhabdus_B. The sequence goes on along the minus strand of NZ_JBKJMB010000103.1, from coordinate 6,878 downwards.
ATTCTCCGCCAACTCGCGACGACTAGGCCGCTCGCTGATATAATTACCGAGGAGCTCATCCCCGGCGCCAATGTCGATAGTGATGAAGGATTGTTGGCCGATTTTCGTGCCCGGGCCGACACGGTATATCACCCCACGAGTACGTGTATGATGGGGACGGATCCTAACACTTCAGTGGTTGATGTCCGCTTACGCGTACACGGTGTTGAGGGCCTGCGGGTTATCGATGCTTCGGTGTTTCCGACTATTACATCAGGAAATACTAACGCACCAACCGTCATGGTAGCTGAGAAAGGGGCTGCGATGGTTTTGGAAGATGCAAAACTGATGCGTTAATTTAATTTACCAGTCCTTTTGTGCTGTGCTATCCCCATTGGACAGCGCGAATCCGGGGAGGGAGTGGCGATGCATCCGAAGATCGACCTCAAGCAATTGCCGCCTTTAAAGGCACTCAAAGGCTTTGAAGCCGCTACCCGCCACCAAAGTATTCGCGACGCTGCCGATGAGCTTTGCCTCACGCACCCTGCGGTCAGTCATCAAGTTCAACTTATCGAAGACGCTCTTGGCGTAACATTGTTCGTTCAAGAAGGACGCCACATTGTTTCTACCGAAGAGGGCAAGGTGCTTTACCCTTATGTGCGGGCGGCGTTTGAATCGCTGCTTGAGGGCGTCGAAGAGGTTCACCGTAATGCTCTCAACAAGCCGCTTCGCGTACAAACCTATGTAACGGCGTCCATCCGCTGGCTTGCCAAGCGGGTACCGCAGTTTTTAGCCGATCATCCCGAAATTCAACTGACGCTTAATACGTGTGCGGTTGAATGGGATTTCGACGATGTGCATGCAGATGTTGGGCTGGTCTATTGCGCAACTGAGCCTGACCCGGCCAAGTTTCATTGGGTACCCCTCTATGAATATGCGCTGTTCCCAGTATGTAGTCCTGAGGTGGCCGAGGCCATGGGTCGGGATCTTGGTCCACAAAAATTGATGACCAAGCCTCTCGTTGCCATTTACACGGAGGTGCAAAATTGGGAAACATGGTTTGCTTCAGCCGGAGCTGAGTTCAAGCCATCTGTGCCCTACCTGATGGTTGATACCTTGGCTGTTGCGTTGGAAATGGCGCTCAACGGCGAAGGGATCGCGTTGGTCAATGGCCCTTTCGTTGATCAGGACTTAGCGGCTGGGCGTCTGGTGCGGCCTATCGCCCATAAGGCTGTCTGTCCTGGCGCATGGGGGCTCATTTGCCGCAAGGACATGAGAGAAAATCCGCGGATCCGCACTTTCATGGATTGGATGTTCAAAAACGTTGCTGATAGCCGGTCGCAGGTCACGGCCATTTAACGTCTGGGAACCACCTCGTAACCCGGCTCTTCGGGTTCATCATCGACCATATCGGCAGGGAAGCCAGTACCCAGAACCTTTATACCCAGCGGCTCTTCGTAGCGTCGGATGATATTCGGTGAAAATTCGCGAGGACCATAAGCTTCCTCACCTTCTTTGAATATTTTGACGATGAGCGGCGATAATTCGACTGGTACATGAGCAGCATGAGCAATCTTGTTAAACAGGCCGACGTCCTTGCTGACAAGGTCCATCGTAAAATTGATGTCGCGGCTTCCGTTTAAAATCACCTGACTTTCGGTTTCGTGGACGAAGCTATTGCCCGATGAAATTCGGATAGCTTCATATGTTGTGTTCATATCGAGGCCGATGGCCTTGCACGTGGTCAGTGCCTCAGCCAGCGCAACAAGATGCACTGTGCAGAGATAATTGGTCATGACCTTCAGTTGCGATGCGGTCCCCAAATCGCCTGTGTGCAATATGCGGCGTCCCATTGTTGTCAAAACGGGCAGAACAAATTCAAACGCGGCACGCGGTCCGCCAGCAAAAATTGCGATATTGCCCGTATCGGCACGGTGACAGCCGCCGGAAACCGGACATTCTATAAACATCGCACCATGCGCTTCGACGAGCGCGCCCAATCGGATGACTTCGCTATAATCGGTGGTGCTCATTTCAAGCCACACTTGCCCGGGACGCATCACTTGTAAAAAGCCATCTTCGCCCTCGGCCACGGCTGCACTGGCGGCGGGAGATGGCAGGCAGGTGACAATCAAATCGACAGCTTCGCCCAATGCTTTGGGTGATGCAGCCGAAGACGCGCCGCGCGCGACATATTCGGCAACAAGCATTTCATCAAGATCGCGGACAGTCACGTCATGTCCGTTCCGGATCAGGCTACCCGCCAATTTCCCGCCGACATTGCCAAGGCCGATAAATCCGATTTTCATGATTACACCCAGTTGATTTCCAAGAAGCGTTACACGCCAGTTGAAAAAGTTAGAGCGCCGTCGATGCAAGGCCACAATTGAAAAATTTGGCCGGTTGGGTGAATTATTTTGCTGTTCGCAAGGGTAACGACGCGCGATTGGTTACTCTAGTGCACTTCGTACCCAAGCTGAGCAGATAACGCGTCTGCAAGCCGGGATCGGGCAAGGGCGCACACAAGTTTACGGTCAGCCAGCGCGCCGGGGTCGAACGGCTCCAGGAAATGCACCCCAACATCGTAACTGCCGGGTCTTGTAAAAGCGCGCCATGCACTCTCCCAACCCGTTTCTTCGCCCAACCACGCTATTTCTGGCCCGTGATAACCGAAATCGAACAACACAGGTTGAATCATCATTGGTTTGGGTGGCGGCGCAAGCGTTGCAAACAGCGATTGTTTGAACGGTAATAACCCACGGCCATCGGATGTTGTCCCTTCCGGAAACAGCGTTACTGACCAATTCTCTGCAATCGCTTCGCGTAGTTCTGCCACTTGCTGCGCGACGTTTTGTTTTTCCGTACGGCTGATAAAAATCGTGCGGTTCAGCTTGGCGAGCCAACCAATCACTGGCCAGTTGCGAACACCATCCTGCGCCACAAAAGCAGAACCGGTAATCCCGGCCAGGATCGGAATATCGTGCCACGATAAATGGTTGGCGACAAAGAAAACATCTCTTCGCAGCGGATTTCCATAAACAGTCACACGTGCGCCCAGTGCACGCGCGCAAATGCGCATGAACAACATCGCCCAAGGCGAAGGCAGTTTCAGCAGATGCCACACGAGGTGAAGAGGCAACAATATCAAAAGCGGCAGTGCAATCCACAATAGCCGGAAGGCGCAGAGCGTATAGGCCTGCAAATCTAATTTTGGGATCGAAATGGAAATGGCCGTCATCGGGCTTCGCTTTGCTATTAAGACAACATCTCAGATGTCTAGCGCCTAGATGAAAACTGTGACTATGCCGTGACGGTCCAAGGGTGCATTATTCGGCGATAAAGTTTCTGCCCGGCCATGCAAAATCTTTCAACGCTTTTTCAAACGAAGATCATCCCAACTGGCATCGGCGACCCACCCCCCGTCCACGGGCAGGCTAACGCCGTTTATGAAGCTATCGTCATGCGCAAGAAAGGCGATGGCGCGTGCAACATCCTCTGGTTTTGCAAAACGGCCCATGGGAACGCGGTTGATGATATCTGTGTCGGAATAGGCGCCTGAACCTTGGTCCGCCTCGTCCATTTCAGTCTTGATCCAGCCGGGACATACTGCATTTACGCGCACGCCGCGACTGCCCCATTCGGCTGCAAGCGTCCGTGTTAACCCGATCAGCCCGTGTTTTGAGGCGTTATAAGCGGACCGGTCAATAACACCGTGTAGGCCAGCAATCGAGGCGACGTTGACAATATTGCCTCGCTGACGTGCAAGCATTTGCTTACCAATTTCCCGGCACAATAAAAACGGTCCGGTCAGATTGATGTTCATGACCTTTTGCCATTGGTCGAAGCTAGTGTCTTCGGCGCGGCATATCAGGCTGATACCAGCATTATTGACAAGGACGTCGACCGCTGTGTGCTCGCGCGCAACTTTTTCGGCCAGTCCGGTAACGAAAGCTTCTGACGAAATATCACCGGATAATCCGGACACGCTTCCACCAAGTGCCGAAAGTGTCTCGATTTGCGCATCAAGCGGCTGCAAATCGGTCATGACGACATGATGCCCCGTTTCGGCAAACAACCTGGCAGTCGCATAGCCGACCCCTTGTGCAGCACCCGTAATCAATACAACCCGCATAATTTAGCCTTCCCGTTATGATTTTACGCCGAGTTCCTTACAGCCACTAGCCATTGTCATCCAAAAATTTTTTTAACCGGTCCCGTCATATTCCCCATTTGTGCCTGACCGCAAACCCGCCCTAAGGTTCAGACGGTAAAACGCTTCAAGGAGCAAAGATCTCATGCAAACATCGGCGCGGGTTGTCATCATTGGTGGCGGCATAATGGGGGCTTCGTTGCTTTACCATCTCGCTGAGCTTGGCTGGACAGATTGCTTGCTGATTGAAAAGGACGAGCTGACTTCCGGCTCCACTTGGCACGCCGCTGGGCAATGCCCAAACATCACTGGAAGCTATAATCTCGCCAAAATACATGCCTATAGCAACGAACTTTATCCAAAGCTCGAAGGGCTGACTGGGCAATATGTAAGCTGGCACAAATCCGGTGGAATTCGTCTGGCAACGAACGAGCGTGAATTGGCTTGGATGCGCTACATTGAGGGGTTTTCCAAGATCATCGGTTTTGAAATGGAGATTATCCCGCCGGAGGAAATTCTGCGCCACAACCCGTTCATGACACTTGACGGTGTTATCGCAGGCGCGCGCACAACTGAAGACGGGCACGCTGATCCGTCAGGCATCTGCAATGCGCTTGCCATCGGTGCAAAAAATATGGGCGCTAAGATTGTGCGCAAAAACCGTGTGACTGGGCTGACCCAATTGCCAACTGGCGAGTGGGATGTTGAGACCGAAAAAGGCAAGATACGCGCCGAAATCGTAGTCAATGCGGCCGGCTGCTACGCGCGGCAAATCGCGCAAATGGCGGGTATCGATATTCCGGTGACCAATATGGAGCATCATTATGTCGTCACGGATCCCATTCCTGCGTTCAAGGACCGCGAAGAAGAAATCCCCGTCATGCGCTGCCCACATGTTTCGGGCTATTTCCGTCAGGAACAAAAGAGCGGACTGATTGGCGTGTATGAAAACACCGGTTTGGCTGAGGCATGGGCACCGCGCGGCGGACACCCTGAATGGGATTCGACCAGCGAGCTGTTTCCCGAAGATTTGGAGCGGATTGCTCCATGGCTTGAGCGCGCGATTGAACGGATGCCTATATTTGGCGAGGTCGGCCTGAGGCGCTTTGTCAACGGCGCGATCCCGCATACGCCCGATGGCGGCCCATTGTTGGGACCGGCTGTGGGACTAAAGAACTTCTGGCATTGTTGCGGCACTAGCTTTGGCATTGCGCAAGGCGGCGGTGCTGGCAAATATATGGCGCAATGGATGGTCTTCGGAGACGCCGATATCAACATGACCGAGTTCGACCCGCGCCGTTATGGTCCCTATGCCGACGAAAATTACAGCCGCGATAAGGTTTTTCTGGATTACCGGATGACGTTTACAACCCGGCTTCCGGGCGAAGAGGAACCAGACGGTCGCCCACAAAAGACAAGTCCGCTATACGGCAAATTACTGTCGGCCGGAGCCATTTATGGCGAAACCTATGGATGGGAGCGGCCGAAGTATTTCGCGCTTGACGGAGCCGAGGAACAAGGCGGCTACCAACGCACCAATAGCTTCGACGCTGTTGCCGCCGAGGTGAAAGCCGTTGCCGAACGCGTCGGCGTGCTCGATCTGTCTGGCTTTGCCAAATATGACGTATGCGGCCCCGATGCGGAGACCTTCCTCAATCGTATTTGCGCCAACCGGATGCCAAAGAAATTGGGCGGTGTAGGATTGGTGCACCCCTTGTCGGTGCAGGGCCGTATCTTCGGCGAAATGACGGTGACACGTTTTGCCGATGATCATTTTTATTGCCTGTCGGCGGCCGCAGCTGAGCAACGCGATTGGGATTTGCTGATCCAGAGCAAATTGCCGCATGAGGATGTAACTATCCGCAATTTGACGATGGACCTAGGCGTTCTGGTGATGAATGGCCCTCGTTCGCGCGATGTGTTGGCAAAGCTGACCAATGCTGACCTGAATAATGAAAGTTTCCGCTGGTTAAGCGGTCAGGAAATCACAATCGCAGGCATAAAAATGCGGGCGCTTCGCGTTTCGTATGCAGGTGAGCTTGGGTGGGAATTGCATCCGGCAATGGAAAATCTAGCCGCGCTGTATGATGCCGTTTGGGACGCGGGGCAGGAATATGGCATCGTCAATTACGGCCTGTACGCCGCAAACACGATGCGGGTCGAAAAGGGCTATAAGGCTTGGGGTTCCGAACTCACCAACGAATTGACAATGATTGAGGCGGACATGCCGCGCTTTATCAATTTCAACAAGGATGACTTCGTCGGCAAGCAAGCGACGCTGGAGGCGCCTGACCGCTTTCGCATTGTTTATGGTCAGGTGGACACCGCTGATGTCGACGTGCGCGGTGCAGAGCCATGTTTGATAGGCGACCATTGCATTGGCCTGACCACGTCAGGGGGTTATGGCCACCGCGTTGGCAAAAGTCTTTTCTTTGCTTGTGTTCCGCTTGAAAATGCAGCGCCAGGGTCGCGTTTTGACATCATGCTGCAGGGTGAACGACGCGTTGGGACGGTGCTTGAGCATCCCGCCTACGATGCTGATAACGCCAAGATGAAGGTGTAAGTCAGTGGCTGAACTCCCCAAAAAGGCGAAGGTCGTCATCATCGGTGGCGGCGTTATCGGTTGCTCTATTGCCTATCATCTGACCAAGATTGGTTGGGACGATGTGGTGTTGCTTGAACGCAAGCAGTTGACCAGCGGAACGACGTGGCATGCGGCTGGGCTGGTGGGGCAATTGCGCCCTTCGAT
>NZ_JBKJMB010000055.1:0-52038 GCF_046596595.1 Sphingorhabdus sp. | reverse complement strand
CCCCGGGAGGGATTCGAACCCCCGACCAATTGATTAACAGTCAACTGCTCTACCACTGAGCTACCAGGGAACAGCCCGATATCCTCGGGCAGAGGCGCGCCTATAGCAGCGCTTTTTTGCTTTTGGCAAGCGCCCATTGCCCGTTCAGACAATAAATTGTTCCATTGCAATGCGATCATCAAGAGCGTGTTCCGGGTCAAACAAGAGGGTCAATGCGCGATTGCGGTCCAAGGCTACTTCGACAACTGCAATATCGCGGATTTCCCGTTGGTCCGCCACGGCACTCACGGGCCGTTTGCTGGCCTCCAATATCTTAATCCGGATGACGTAACGATCAGGTAATATGGCCCCTTTCCAGCGGCGCGGCCGAAATGGGCTGATCGGGGTCAAGGCGAGCAGCGACGAGTCCAGCGGCAGGATCGGACCATTTGCCGACAGATTATACGCAGTTGATCCAGCGGGCGTGGACACCAATATGCCGTCGCAAATAAGCTCGGGAATGACCGCCCTGCCATTCACCGATATCTCCAACTTCGCCGCCTGCCGCGTTTCACGCAGCAACGACACCTCGTTAATTGCCGGCAGGGTAAATTTCTGCCCGTTGATCGTCGTAATTTCAGTTGTTAATGGCCGTACCGAAAAAGACTTTGCGCGTTGAAGCCGGCCTGAAAGGTCATGCAGTTCCCAACCGTTCATCAAAAAGCCGATAGTGCCCCGGTTCATGCCGTAAGCGGGGATATCGCGGCGGCTTTCGAGCAACTGGTGCAATATCTGGAGCATATGCCCGTCGCCACCAAGCACGATGACAGCATCGGCACGGTCCAAGGGCACGAATTCATGGACCTCACGTAAAAGCGCCTCGGCTTCGCGCGCTTGCGGCGTGGCCGACGAAATTATGGCAAGTTGCATATTGTGGTCATCCACCTGTTGCATTCATATGGCGCGCGAGCCGCAATTCGGGCTTGGCAAGTTGGGCTTCGAAATCATGACGCTGGGGTTTGAGCCGCAACGCCGTCTTTAACAAATGATCGACGTCTTGCGGTGACCCTTCGCGCAACGCCTTACGCAGGTCGACGTGTAATTCCGAGCCGAGGCACATGTAGATCTTGCCATCGGTGGTGAGCCGAATGCGATTGCATTGGTCGCAAAAATTATGGCTCATAGGCGTGATGAGGCCAAGGCGTAGACCAAGCCCCTCGACCTGCCAATATCGTGCGGGGCCGGCACTTTTGTGCGCCAGTGGATGGAGATTATAACGTGCCCGTAGCGGCGCTGCAAAACTGTCTAGCGATATGTAATTCTGTTCACGCTCAGCTACCCCAGAACCTAAGGGCATCGTCTCAATCAAGGTCAAATCAAAACCGTGTTCGGCGCAATATGACGCCATGGGCAAAAGCGCGTCTTCATTTTCGCCTTTGAGCGCAACCATATTGATTTTTATGTCGAGCCCATGCGCGCGCGCCGCGTCGATGCCAGCCAACACAGTGTCGATGTTACCACCGCGACTGATGTTGCGAAAATTTGCTGCGTCCAGCGTATCCATGCTGACATTGATGCGCTTCACACCGGCTGACGCCAACAGGGGTGCAAACTCGGCCAATCGGCTGCCGTTCGTGGTAAGCGTGAGCTCTTCAAGAGTTCCTTGCTGGACGTGCGCACCAAGCGCTGCAATCAGGATACCAATATCCCGTCTTACCAAGGGTTCACCGCCAGTAAGCCGGATTTTTCGGATGCCATGCTGAACGAATCGCTCAACGAGGGTCATGATTTCATCGTAGGTCAGCAGGTCTATATGGGGCAGAAAGCTCTGCTTCTCGGGCATGCAATAGGTACAACGAAAGTTGCAACGGTCGGTCACCGATATTCGTAAATAGTCGATATTGCGTCCGAAACCGTCGATCATTTTTGCGATGTAAGCCGAAAACCGCTTTCGACAAAGCTGAATCCATTTGCGGAAATGCTTCGGAAAGAAATTCATGCTACGACCGTACAGTGAATGAACGGTCCGCAATTTCTCCCGGCTACAAGACGCGCGGGCATTATACCCTGCGCCGGGCACGCGATGCCCGCGATTGGCTGTCGGGGGAACCGGATGGTCCAGTAACAATATTGTTGCTCGGGATTAAAGACCTCAAGCAGATAAACGAGCATTCCGGGCGCGGCGTTGGCGATATCGCCATCCGCCGTGTGGGCGAACGGTTACGCGCTTTTGCCGCTCAACAATTGTCGCCGATAAGTTTCATGGCACGCATGCCTGGCCGGGAATTCATGCTCGTAATCAAGGGAAACGACGCAGGCCGCCAGGTTGAACTGGCTGCTCAGAAATTGATTGAAATGGTTTCTGCGGATTTAGGGGACTCTGCTTCGCCTTTACACGTCAGTGCGCGCGTAGCGATTGCGTTGTCAAAACCAGGCGAAAGCAGGCAACAGCTCGCTGCACGCGCTACGCAGGCGCTTGCCCATGCCTATGAGCGCAAAGGCCAGCGATTTGTCATTGCCGATAGCGGTGACGTCTCCGATGCGCCGGATCGAAGCCAATTGGACGCGGCAATGCGGTCGGCGCTTGCCCAGCGCCAAATTGCAATCATGCTGCAACCGCAATTTGCTGTGGCAACTGGAGCGCTTGTGGGCGCAGAAGCATTGGCGAGGCTCAATCACCCAGTGCTGGGCGAAATAAGTGCTGGGGACCTTTTCGCATCGGCCGACCGATGTGACCTACGCGAGGAGCTCTCTTATCATATTCAGCAAGAGGCGATCGCTATTGCGGCGGGTTGGCCAGCAGCGTTCAGGCATTTGCGTTTGGCGGTAAACCTGGGGGCGGAAGAATTGACGGCTGAATACGGCTCGAAATTGCTTCGGCTACTTGAGGTAGCTGGATTTGCAGCCGACCGGCTCACGTTGGAATTGACAGAAGAAAGCCTTGTGCGCGATCTCCAGTTGGCAGCAGGGCAGCTTGAAATGCTCCGTCAAAAAGGCGTGCGTATCGCGGTTGATGACTTTGGTACCGGATATTCAAGTCTTGCGTATCTCAAGGCGCTACCGCTCGATTATCTGAAGATCGACAAGGACATGACGCCGGACATTACGGGCGACGGCAAAGACAGGATCATCTTGCGCGCCATTATCGCGATGGCCAAAGCACTTGAACTGCTGATCATCGCAGAAGGTGTTCAGGAGCAGGAAGAGCTCGAAATGCTAAAAGCTGAAGGTTGTGATTTCTTCCAAGGTTACTTGCGTGCGCCGCCGCTTACCCCTGCAAAATTCGAAGCATTGGCGCGCGATCTCGTTTAGCCCGCCTTTCGAGCTAAATTGGCGAGGCCGCGGGAAAGCTGCAAGCATCCGTTGAGCCGAGCAGACGCGTCAGCCCAAGTTCGATTAATGACCAGCTTGCTATCCGGCCGAAGCTTCGCTGTCTGGCCAAGCTTCTCAACATAGGCCAGCAATCCCGCCACATTGGGCGGCGAGTCCTGATGGAAGCTGACCAAAGTCCCGCGTGCACCGACTTCAATCTTGGCAACCTGCGCGATCAACGCATTTTGCTTGATTTGGATCAGTTTGAGCAAGTTCTGCGTCGGCTCGGGGATAGTGCCGAAACGGTCTGTCATTTCAGCAGCAAACCCTTCGACGTCCTGTCCTTCCTCCAGATCGTTCAGGCGGCGATAGAGCGCCATACGGACGGACAAGTCGGGAACATAGTCCTCGGGAATTAATATGGGTGCGTCGATCGTGATTTGCGGAGAGAAGCTACCGCGTGGCTTTGCCAGTCCCTGCGCGCCCGCGCGTGCCTCAAGAATGGCTTCTTCAAGCATCGATTGATACAGTTCAAAGCCAACTTCTTTGATATGGCCAGATTGTTCATCGCCAACAAGGTTGCCCGCGCCGCGAATGTCGAGATCATGGCTTGCAAGCTGAAAGCCCGCGCCAAGGCTGTCGAGGTCGCCAAGGACCTTCAGACGCTTCTCCGCCGTTTCGGTAAGCACGCGGTTGGGTTCGTGCGTGAGATAGGCGTAGGCGCGCGTCTTGGACCGGCCCACGCGGCCACGCAACTGATACAATTGCGCCAGACCAAAACGGTCGGCGCGGTGGATAATCAGCGTATTGGCGCTTGGAATATCGAGGCCGCTTTCCACAATCGTCGTCGACAACAGCACATCGTACCGCTTCTCGTAAAAGGCGCTCATGCGCTCTTCGACCTGCGTGGGTGACATTTGGCCGTGCGCTGTAACAAATTTCACCTCGGGGATTTCCGTGCGCAGATATTCCTCAATCTCAGTCAGGTCAGTAATGCGTGGAACGACGAAGAAGCTCTGTCCGCCACGATAATGCTCGCGCAACAAGGCTTCGCGCAGAACAACAGGGTCCCACGGCATGACATAAGTACGCACGGCAAGCCGATCGACAGGCGGCGTCTGGATAACCGAAAGTTCGCGCAGGCCCGACATCGCCATCTGCAATGTGCGCGGGATCGGTGTCGCGGTGAGTGTCAGCATGTGTACGTCGGTCTTCAGCGCCTTGAGCTGTTCCTTATGGTTGACGCCGAACCTTTGTTCTTCATCCACGATAACAAGGCCAAGGCGTTTGAACTGAAGGGATTTTGAAAGAACTGCGTGCGTTCCGATGACAATATCCATTGTCCCGTCGGCCAGCCCCTCGCGGGTTTGCGTTGCCTCTGCCGCCGGAACGAGCCGTGACAGCCGCCCAAGTTTCAGCGGGAGGTCACGGAACCGCTCGACGAAATTGGAATAATGCTGCCGTGCAAGCAATGTCGTTGGCGCGATTACGGCCACTTGAAGCCCCGCCATGGCGGCGGCAAAGGCGGCGCGCATCGCCACCTCGGTTTTGCCAAAGCCGACATCGCCGCATACCAAGCGGTCCATAGGCTTGCCTTCTGAAAGGTCCTGAAGCACTTCTTCGATAACGCGCAATTGGTCGTCCGTTTCTTCATAAGGAAAACGGTCAACGAAGCTTGCATAAGCCGGGCCATCGACCTCAATGACCGAGCCAGCGCGTAGCGCACGTTCGGCTGCAGTTTTCAGCAATTCATGCGCAATGGCGCGGATTCGCTCTTTCAGTTTGGACTTGCGCCGCTGCCAGGCTTCGCCGCCTAACTTGTCGAGCGAGACATGATCGCTGTCCGAACCATAGCGCGACAGGACGTCAATATTCTCGACCGGAACATATAATTTGTCACCACCTGAATATGTCAATGCGACGCAATCATGTGGGCTGTTGCCGACTGGAATTGAAATCAGACCTTCATAGCGCCCGATACCATGGTCCTGATGGACCACCAGGTCGCCAGGGGTCAGCGCCGCCAGTTCGGCGAGGAATGCGTCCGCCGATTTGCGCCGCTTCTGCCGCCGCACGAGACGGTCACCAAGCATGTCCTGTTCGCTCAGCACCACCAGGTCAGGCGTGGTGTAGCCATGGTCAAGCGGGAGTACGACCATAGCGGTCTGGCCAGCGGCAACGCCCAGAGCCTGCTGCCAACTATCCGCCTCAACAATTGGCGGCGCTTTATGGTCCGCCAGCAGGCCCTTCAGGCGTTCACGTGCGCCAAGCGAATAGCTCGCGATTACGGTCTTTGTTTTGGCCTTGTGAAGCGATTTCAGATGCGCGGCGACCGCTTCATAGACATTCACTTTTTGCGCGCGCTCAGGCGCAAAGTCACGCGCGGCGCCAATGCCGAAATCGATGATGCTGCCGGAGTCGGGTTGCGCAAAAGGTGTTATGAGATGCGCTGCGTTGTCCGCGAACAACTGATCCAGTTCATTGCCGCCCAGATACAGCATTTCAGGCGGCAGTGGACGATAGCTTCCGGGCTCTGCTGCCTGCGCCTTTACCCGGTTTTCGTGATAATCCGTGATCGAGTCGAGACGCGACTGCCCCGCGGCAATCGCTCCGCTGTCGCGGATGATGAGCGCGTCCGCACCGACATGATCGAATATGGTTGCCATGCGCTCTTCAAACAAAGGCAGCCAATGGTCCATGCCCGAAAGTCTGCGTCCTTCGGAAACGGCCTGATATAAAGGGTCGCCCGTTGCGGTGACGCCAAAGCGGTCACGATATCCGACGCGAAAGCGCTTGATAGCATCTTCATCCATCAACGCTTCTACAGCAGGCAATATGTCGAAATGGTCGACTTGATCAATGCTGCGCTGATCTGAGGGATTGAAACGGCGGATGCTTTCAATTTCGTCGCCGAAGAAATCAAGCCGAAGGCCAACTTCGCTTCCCGCAGGAAACAGATCAACGATGCTGCCGCGGATCGCAAATTCGCCTGCATCGGCAACCGTATCGACGCGGAAATAGCCGTTTGATTGCAGCAACGCGGCAAGCCGCTCCCGACTGATTTCGCGACCGGCGGTTAAGCGTTCGCCAGTCTGCCTAATGCGAAACGGTGTGACATATTTCTGGATCACGGCGCCAATGGTTGTGACCACGAGCTGCTTCTTTTTGCTTGGCTGCTGAAGCGCTTGCAAAGTTGCCATGCGCTGCGAAGTGACGGCGACAGACGGCGAGGCGCGATCATAGGGCAGGCAATCCCAGCCGGGCAGGATCATGATTTCAAGCTCGGGTGCAAAAAACGGGACAGCGTCGGCAATCGCACGCATCGCGGATTCATCGGGCGCAATATAGAGCGCGCGTGTTTTGGCCGCTCGAGTTAGATCAGCAAGTAACAACGGAACGAAGCCGTTTGGCACCGATGCAAGCGTGAGTGCTTCCCGGCTCGTGATGATGCGCTGCAAATCAATCATGGCTTATGGGTGCTGAGCCCTTCAGGCAGGGAAATAAAATTGAGTTGCATCAGTTGATCCATTAAAGGCCCAGCAAACGCGGGGTCAGGCTCCGCAGTGCCCAACGCCCATGCCATGATGTCGACGTCTTGTTCATCAAGCAATCGCTCAAACCACGCATAGTCGTCCGCCCCCCAGTCGCCCGAGCAGTGTTCGAAAAATCCGCCGATCATGGCGTCTGCCTCGCGCGTGCCGCGGTGGGTTGCGCGATAGTGCAGTTTACGGCGATAGGGGTCAGCGTCCATGTAACGCATCCTTTAAGCTTGTGGTGTGAAATGATTTGCGGGTTATAAGCGGCCCTAGTCATGCGTCCCGATATACTCAATCCGTTATTTGCAGAAGTGCGCGCCTTAAAGGGAGTCGGGCCGGGTCTGGCAAAACCATTGGAACGGCTCGGTTTGGAGCGCGTGAAGGACGTTTTGTACCATTTCCCTGCCAGTTGGACGTATCGTAAGGCAGTCTCCCGACTGGATGTGGCAGATGTCGGCAACAATATCATTTTGGCAGTCACCGTCATGGATCACCGAGGCGGAAGCAGTCCGCGCGCGCCACTGCGGATTTTCGCTGCTGACGCCGATGGGAACTACCTGACCCTCACCTTCTTCGGCCGGAACGGCGGTTGGGCGAAAAAACAGCTTCCGGTGGGCGAAACACGTATCATATCGGGCAAGCTTGACCGTTATGGTGACGAATTGCAGATGGTCCACCCCGACCACGTGGTGCCAATAGGCAGCGATGCCTCGCCGGGCCTCGCTGAGCCGATCTACCCTCTATCTGATGGTCTCACCAACAAACGCATGGGCCAACTGGCTACAACGTCGTTGCAAGACGTGCCGGATCTTGCCGAATGGATCGAGCCCAGCTTGCTATCCAGCCGTGGATGGGCAGGATGGTCGGCGTCGATTAACGCGGTGCATTTCACGGATGATCAGGCTGCCCGAGACAGGCTTGCTTATGATGAGCTGTTCAGCAATCAACTCGCGATGCGTCTGATCCGGGCGGCGATGGACCGCAAGGCGGCGGTGCCGGTGCGGGGTGATGGTTCGTTGTTGTCAAGGCTGCAGTTACCATTTGCCCTGACACTTGCGCAGCGACGTGCGATAGCCGAGATCGAGAGCGATTTGGGCCAGTCTCGGCCCATGCTCCGGTTGCTGCAAGGCGATGTCGGGGCAGGCAAGACGATGGTTGCACTCATGGCACTTTTGCGGGGCGTTGAGGCCGGAATGCAATCAGCGATGCTTGCCCCCACCGAAATCCTGGCGCGGCAACATTATGCCAGCCTTCAAAAGCTGCTCTCCGGGCTGCCAATCAACATTGCGATTTTGACTGGGCGTGAAAAGGGCAGCTTGCGCGAAGCGACATTGATGGGGCTCGCCGACGGGTCGATCCAAATTCTTGTCGGCACACACGCAATATTTCAGGAGGCTGTGACCTATAAAGCGCTCGCCGTGGCGGTGGTCGATGAACAGCACCGCTTTGGTGTATCGCAACGCCTTATGCTCTCACGCAAGGGCAGGGGCGTGCCGCATCTTTTGGTGATGACGGCAACGCCGATACCGCGCAGTCTTGCGCTCGCAGCTTATGGTGAGATGGACAGTTCAATTCTCGATGAACTTCCCCCCGGAAGAACGCCAGTGGAGACGCGCGTCATGTCGCAGGAGCGACTAATTGAACTGGTCGACGGGGTTGCGCGTCATTTGGCGGCCGGGAAACAGGCATTTTGGGTATGCCCGCTTGTTGAAGAAAGCGACAAAAGCGATTTGGCTGCTGCCGAGCAACGCGCCGAGCAGCTCCGGCTACGCTTCGGAGATCAGGTTGCGCTGGTCCACGGGCGGATGCGTGGGCCGGAGAAAGACGCCGTTATGGAGCGCTTTGTTGCCGGACAAACGCGTTTGCTTGTCGCGACCACGGTTATAGAGGTCGGGGTCGATGTACCCAACGCCAGTCTTATGGTGATTGAGGCTGCCGACAGGTTCGGACTTGCGCAGTTGCATCAGTTGCGTGGGCGGGTCGGCAGGGGATCCGAAAAATCGGTATGCATTTTGGTACGCAGCACCCAAATTGGCGAGACTGCGCGCGCGCGGTTGGCCCTGATGCGCGAGACCAATGACGGTTTCCGGATTGCCGAAGAGGACCTGAAACTGCGCGGGGCAGGTGAACTGCTTGGCACCCGCCAGTCTGGTGAAAATCCGTTTCGGGTCGCTACGCCAGAGCAGGTTCGCGCATTGATCGGCGTTGCGGCCGATGACGCGCGCCTTTTGCTTGATCGTGACGGAGGTTTGGACGGCAGTCGCGGGCAGGCCGCCAGGATAGCTCTCTATTTGTTCGAACGCGACGCTGGGGTAGCCACGTTGCGCGGTGGTTAGCGGCCCTTGGGTCCAATCACGTCAAGCAGTGCAAGGAAATCGGGCAGGCGCAATACCCGTTCAAACTGAAACCCGGCCCGGTTTTCAACGGTCCAGATCACAAGCGCTTCAATGCGTCCGATAATCGGCAGACGCAGCTCAACCCGTTCCCCGCGCTCGTAACCAGGATTATTGTCAATCATGAAGCCATGCGCAGAGACGTTCACAATATGGATATTTCGGTCACCATGCGTTCTGCTTTCAGCAATAACCTTGTGATCCGCACGGTGACGTGCCGCCCTGCGTAAATCCAAATCTGAATCCTGTAAGGCTTGCGCCATAGCATGCTATCCCGTGCACTCGTGAACTGAAATGACAAGTTACGGTCAAGTTGCAAACAATTCGTAAAGCCGCGCACCGCATTGGGCAGGCTGCCTATAAGAAGTTGATTAGTCCGTGTTTTTTCTTTCCAACCGATATTTTTATGGGGTCTGATTGGGCGGAAATGATGGTATTTTCGTCAATTACAGCATCACCGTCGATGCGAGCCCCGCCCCCCTGGATCATCCGGCGGGCCTCTTTTTTCGACGTAACGAAATTCAATGCAACCAATGCGTCAAGGACCGAAATGTCTCCCGACGCGTCGATTGCGGGGAGATCACCGCCGCTTGTGCCTTCTTCAAATGTCTGCCGCGCGGTGTCGGCCGCAAGGATAGCCGCCTCCGCGCCGCGGCACAATTCGGTCGCTGCGTTGGCCAGCGCAATTTTAGCTGCATTTATTTCGGAACCGCTAAGCGCTTCGAGCCGGGCAATTTCGTCAAGTGGCAGATCCGTGAACAACCGGAGGAAACGACCCACGTCACGGTCGTCTGTGTTCCGCCAAAATTGCCAATAATCATAATCGGGCAATTGTTCGCGATTTAGCCAGATGGCACCGGATACAGACTTGCCCATTTTTGATCCATCCGCCTTGGTAATCAGCGGCGTTGTCAGCCCGAATACTTCCATGCTGTCCATACGGCGGGCGAGTTCAATGCCGTTGATGATATTGCCCCATTGGTCGGACCCACCCATTTGCAGGCGGACGCCCATATTTTTGGACAGATGCCGGAAATCATAACCCTGAAGGATCATGTAGTTGAATTCGAGGAAGGTCATCGGCTGTTCGCGCTCAAGCCGCAATTTCACTGAATCAAAAGTCAGCATTCGGTTGATGGTGAAATGCGTTCCGACCTGCTGGAGCAATTCGATATATCCAAGCTTGCCCAGCCAATCATGGTTGTTGACCATGATCGCATCGGTCGGACCGTCGCCGAATGTGAGAAAGCGTTCGAAAGCCGAGCGGATGGAGTTGATGTTTGCCTCAATTACCTCATCGGTCAGCATCTTGCGGACTTCGTCCTTGCCCGTCGGGTCGCCAATCCGGGTGGTTCCGCCGCCCATGACGACCACAGGCTTATGTCCTGCTTGTTGCAACCGGCGCAGCAACATGATCGACACCAAATTGCCCACATGAAGCGATGGCGCCGTTGCATCGAAGCCGATATAGCCCGGCACAATCTCTTTAGTTGCCAACGCGTCGAGCGCAGGCGCGTCGGTCGTTTGGTGGATATAGCCACGAGCATCAAGCAAGCGGAGGAGATCGGATTTATAAGCAGTCATAGCGCGCCCGCGCCTAGCATGGAGTTTCGAGATTGGCCAATATTTCGATGTCGGAAGTTCAGTTGCTCTGCCATCCCCAGTCAGATGCCGGTGGCGTTACTGGGGTCAATGCCAGTATTACCCGGGTAGGTCGCGGTGAAATTCAAGTCGTTTACCGCGTTTCCGGCGCCGTGAGAGAACTTGAAGTTCCGGCCCAAACACAGCCACATCGTGTTGACGGTTTATGGAAAAACACGTGTTTTGAAATATTTATCAAGCAACCTGACGAAGAAATATATCTTGAGCATAATTTTTCTCCCTCAAGTCAGTGGGCGGTATATCAGTTTAGCAACTATCGGCGCGATATGGTTGAAGTGGCGACAGCCGCTCCAGAATTCATCGTTGAGCGGCAAGACATCGACTTGGTCATTTCCGCTAGTTTTTATCTGCCCGATGAATGGCAGGAGAGCGACTTGCAAGTTGGCCTCAGCGCCGTTTTGGCCACCAAGATCGGAAACAGGTCCTATTGGGCTTTGGTCCATCCGGAAGGGGATCCCGATTTTCATCATAAGGATTGCTTTGCTTTAGAACTGAAGGCACCAAGCGCGGCATGAAATTCGGAATTGATCGTTTATTGAGCGACGCGGCGCTGCGCGCGCCGCTTAAGGGCAAGCGTGTTGCGTTGCTGGCGCATCCTGCATCTGTGACCGCCGACCTCACCCATGCGTTGGATGCGCTGGCTCCTTTGCCAGAAATCAATGTTACTTCGGCTTTCGGACCGCAGCATGGCCTGCGCGGAGACAAGCAGGATAATATGATGGAATCGCCGGATTTTATGGATCCGGTCCACAATGTTCCTGTGTTCAGCCTTTATGGTGAGGTCCGCCGCCCGACTGCCGAATCGATGGATACATTCGATATCATATTGATCGACATGCAAGATTTGGGGTGCCGAATTTACACCTTCATCACGACGTTGCTCTACATGCTTGAGGCCGCTGCAGAACATAAAAAGGCAGTTTGGGTCCTTGACCGACCAAATCCGGCCGGACGACCTGTCGAGGGCCTTACACTGCTTTCTGGATGGGAAAGCTTTGTTGGTGCTGGTCCAATGCCCATGCGGCATGGCTTGACGCTGGGTGAACTTGGCCAGTGGTTCATCGATCATTATCACATTGACGTGGATTATCGCGTTATTGCGATGGAGGGGTATGCACCGGATGCTGGGCCCGGTTTTGGCTGGCCAGCAGACCGGCTATGGATCAACCCAAGCCCCAATGCCGCCAACATCAACATGGCACGCGCTTATGCCGGTACCGTTATGCTGGAGGGTACGACTTTGTCCGAGGGCAGGGGCACCACGCGGCCACTGGAGATTTTTGGCGCACCCGATATTGACGCGCGTATGGTGATCGCAGAAATGCAGAGGTTCGCACCGTCATGGCTGAACGGGTGCCGTTTACGCGAAATCTGGTTCGAGCCGACTTTCCACAAACATGTGCATCAGCTTTGCCATGGCGTGCATATCCATGCCGAAGGTCCATGCTATGACCATCAGGCGTTCCAACCTTGGCGTTTGCAGGCGCTGGCGTTCAAGGCGATCCGTCGGCTGTATCCTGAATACCCGCTTTGGCGCGATTTTCCCTATGAGTATGAGTTCGGGAAGCTGGCGATTGATGTCATCAACGGCGGACCTGCGTTGCGGGAATGGGTCGACGCAAAGCACAGCACCGCAGATGAATTTGACGCCATGACGTCAGTCGACGAACAACAGTGGCAGGACGATCGCAAAAAATACCTGCTGTATTAATGCCCGTGTTTGCGGCTTAGCTCGCGCATCGCATCATCAAGGCCATCCAGCGTCAGCGGATACATCCGGTCGTTCATCAGTTCCTTGATGATCTTGGTGGACTGCGAATATCCCCATTGCTTTTCAGGTACCGGGTTCAACCAGACGGTTGCAGGGTAAGTGCTGTTGATGCGGTTCATCCAGACGGCGCCAGACTCCTCATTGAAATGTTCGACTGAACCGCCCGGATGGGTAATCTCGTACGGACTCATCGAAGCATCGCCTACCATCACGACCTTATAATCATGCGGGAATTTGTGCAGCACGTCCCACATGGGCGTCCGCTCGCTGAAGCGGCGCTTATTATCTTTCCAAACGCCTTCATAGGGACAATTGTGAAAATAGAAAAACTCTAGATTTTTGAACTCACTAGTAGCTGCACTGAAGAGTTCTTCACACAATTTGATGAACGGGTCCATCGATCCACCGACATCCAGCATCAGCAGCACTTTAATCGCGTTGCGGCGTTCGGGACGCATTTGGATATCGAGCCAACCCTTGCGTGCGGTACCGTTGATCGTGCCCTCGATATCCAGTTCTTCGACAGCGCCATCGCGCGCGAAACGGCGCAGGCGACGCATAGCAATTTTGATATTTCGCGTGCCAAGTTCCTTGCTATTGTCAAGATTCTGAAACTCGCGCTTGTCCCAAACTTTTACTGCGCGCTTATGTTTGGATTCGCCGCCTATACGGACACCTTCGGGATGATAGCCGGAATTGCCATAAGGCGACGTCCCGCCAGTGCCGACCCATTTATTACCGCCCTGATGGCGCTTTTCCTGTTCCTCAAGCCGCTTTTTCAGCGTCTCCATCAATTCATCCCAGCTGCCCATTTTCTCGATCTTCGCCATTTCCTCGGGCGAGAGATATTTTTCGGCAATGGCTTTCAACCAGTCTGCGGGAACGTCGACCGGGTTTTGGCCATATTCGGTAAAAATACCTTTGAACACTTTACCAAACACTTGATCGAAGCGGTCAAGTAGTGCCTCGTCTTTGACTAACGTCGTGCGGGCGAGATAGTAAAACTCTTCAGGGCTTTGACCAATGACATCGGCGTCGAGCGCGGCGAGCAAGGCCAAATGTTCCTTGAGCGATGCCGAGATGCCCGCACTTCGCAACTCTTCCATGAATGAGAAAAACACCAGCGGGCTCCTGTTTAATTAACTGATTAAGCTTTTGGCGGTTCATGGAGTGGACGTCAACATCCGCTGGTTAACTCGGTGATAACCAAATTGCCTTACGCCCGTCCCGACTGCGGACAATTGGGGTGGCTAATCGGTGAAAATGGAAAAAATCGCATTGACGGAAAATCAGTGGATCCGCGAGACGGCGCGCATTTGCGGCGACGTTACGGTGGGTTGCAGCGAAGCTGCGGGTGTTCTGGAAAAAGCTTTGCAATCCGCAGATTGGCTTAAAGCGCGCCACGGAGAGTTGACCGAACTGACATCAGGTTTGGATGCAGACATTGCGGAAGCGACGCAAGCGACACGCGAAGCCCGGAATTTGGCTGAATCTGCTGTCACCAAGCTCATGACCGGACATGACACTGTTCAACTCTCGCTTGCCAGTTTCTCGGAGCTTGTAACGCTGATTGTAAACCTTGGACCGCACATCACTGGGTTTGCCGCTGCCATGGAGCAGGTGAAGCGGGTTTCACAGTCGATCGATTCGATCGCGCGGACCACCAATATGCTTGCGCTCAATGCAGCAATTGAGGCGGAGAAGGCGGGCGCAGCAGGGCAGACATTCGCGGTGGTGGCAGCAGAGGTGAAGAAGCTTGCCCACGATACGCGGCGGGCTGCCGTGGAAATAACTGGTACAGTCAACTCACTATCGCATGAGGCAGCCAAATTTGTCGAACAGATTGAAGACGGAATTGCCACAAGTGGCGCGGCGCAACAGCAATTTTCCAGTCTTCAGGAGCTCATCCACGGTGTGAGTGACGTGGTCGCCCAAGTTGGAGATCACAACCGCGAAATTGCCGAGAGTACAGCGCAAATCCATCGTGGGCTGATCGATTCACAAAAAGTTCGCGATGCTGTTGCCAAGGCAAATGTCGAAATGTTTGCAGCGGTTGGAAATGCGCACAGCCAGATTGAAAACCTGGAAGAGCAAGCCAACCGCATGTTTGACAATATTGTTCACAGTGGGCTGTCACAACGCGACACGGAATTTGTCGCACGTGCTCAAATTGAAGCCGGGAAGATTGCGAAGATGACCGAAGCGGCCATTGCCAATGGCTCGCTTGACGCCGAATGCCTTTTCGATACCCATCTAGTGCCAGTTGCCGGCAGTAATCCGCCCCGTTTTACAACGCGGTTGACGTCATGGGCAGAGCGGCATTGGCGACCGTTACTTGAGGCCGTCAAGCAGAGCAATCCGGACGAAATTATGTCCGTGGTGTGCACGAGCCGCGAAGGTTTCTTGCCCGTTCACTTGATGGAATTCTCGCAAAAGCCCACGGGAGACATCGCACATGATACCAAATATTGCCGCAACGGGCGCGTGCTGCTTGAAGGTATCGACCTTGTGGCAAAGGCGAGCGAACAGGATTATATGATGGCCGTCTATCGCCATGAAGGCGATGGACAGACATATAAGGTTGTGCGCAATGTCTACGTACCGCTGCGAATTAACGGCGTTCGCTGGGGCGATCTGGAACTTGCGTACAGCGTCTGACGCTGAATATTTTCCGTTAGTTGTTAGGTCGGCGGGCCATGAATGCGAGCCGTTCGAACAACATGATGTCCTGCTCGTTCTTAAGCAACGCACCATGCAGTGGAGGAATTGCTTTCGTCGGATCACGCGATTGCAGCACGTCCAGTGGCATATCCTCGTGGAGCAGAAGCTTTAGCCAATCGAGTAACTCGCTGGTGCTTGGCTTTTTCTTGAGGCCGGGCACGTCCCGAACATCATAAAAAATATCCATTGCCTTGGAGACGAGCATTTTCTGAATACCTGGAAAGTGCACATCAATAATCGCCTGCATCGTCGTGCGATCCGGAAACTTGATGTAGTGGAAGAAGCAACGCCGCAGAAATGCGTCGGGCAATTCCTTTTCATTATTTGACGTAATGATAACGATTGGCCGTTCTACCGCCTTGATGGTTTCCTGCGTTTCGTAAACGAAGAATTCCATCCGATCGAGTTCCTGCAACAAATCGTTGGGAAATTCGATATCGGCCTTGTCGATTTCGTCGATTAGCAAAACTGGCAATTGTGGCGCAGTAAATGCCTCCCACAACTTGCCCTTTTTTATGTAGTTTTTGATGTCATGGACGCGTTCGTCACCCAATTGGCTATCGCGCAACCGGGCCACTGCATCATATTCATAAAGGCCTTGATGCGCCTTGGTTGTGGACTTGATATTCCATTCGATCAGCGGTGCACCAAGTGCAGTCGCAATTTCCTGCGCGAGCACAGTTTTGCCCGTACCGGGTTCGCCTTTGACGAGTAAAGGCCGGCGCAGCTTAGTGGCTGCGTTAACGGCGACCTTCAGGTCGTCGGTGGCGACATAATTATCAGTGCCTTCAAAGCGCATGGACGAACCCCGTTTGTTAATCGAACGGTTAATTCGTTAAGTGGCCGCATCAAGATATGCAATATAATATTCAAATCCGTCGCTATTGTCTCACCCGGCCAGCGTTTCGACGTGGCGGGCGACGATGAGTTGCCACAATCCGCGCTGCTGCGCGAGTGTCTGGTCCGCACCAAAGGCCATGGCGCGCCGATATCCGACATCAGGGTTTAATTTTTCCGCCAGCTGCTGGCATTCCAAAACCGAGGGTAAAACCAAAGATTTTGGCATCAGTCCCATTTCTTGTGCGACGATGTCCAGCAGCGGCCGCGTTTGGTGCCAGTCGAGTACAAATGCAATTGCCGCACCAGATGAACATCCTTGCCGGCCAGAAGTCGCGAGCATTTGAAAATTTTTCGCCTGACATTCGACAAGAGAGCTGATTTTGTCCTGGCCGGGTAATCTGCGGATCGGGCCAGCGGTGACCGTAAGCTTGTATAGATAAATGCGCTCGGCCAACATACCATCCATGGCTTTCATCAGCCACGGCTGCGCCGCATCATCCGCATTTTGTGAAGCATATTCAATCAAGCCGGGATGGCGGCCATGCAAAATATGCATGAAATGGGAAATATCGGCCAACAACGCGGCCCGGGCATTTTTTCCCGGGGAACGTAAAGGGGGGCGAAGCGGCCCGTCGTTGAGAAAATGGACAAGTGGGGCGACCACAGACCAACTACCGTCAACCAATATATTTCGCACGAACGTGCTGCCCAGGCCATCTGGAGCCGGCGGCCGTGCTAAATGGTCCATATGTTCTTCCTCCAGCTTACGCGGGCGTCTGGACACACCTAATCTGGACGAGGTAACGAAAAGTGTTAAACAATTGGTTTACAAGCAAGATTTTCTGTTTATCTCGACAAAATGACAAGCGTTTGGCGGGCAGCCTCGCTAGGGCTTCAAAATTTCAATGATGCAAAAAGAAATGGACCCAATTCTTGTAATCAAGAAAGGATCCATTTCGAATTTAATGCGGGATTTACTGGTCGAGGAAGCTGCGCATTTTGCGACTGCGGCTTGGGTGCTTCAATTTGCGCAAAGCCTTGGCTTCAATCTGACGAATACGTTCGCGCGTCACGCTGAATTGCTGCCCGACTTCTTCAAGCGTATGGTCGGTGTTCATGCCGATCCCGAACCGCATGCGCAGAACACGTTCTTCACGCGGCGTCAGCGATGCAAGAACGCGCGTCACCGTCTCTTTCAAGTTAGCCTGAATCGCGGCATCCACAGGAATAACTGCGTTCTTATCCTCAATGAAATCGCCCAAGTGGCTGTCTTCTTCGTCGCCAATAGGCGTTTCAAGGCTAATCGGCTCCTTGGCGATTTTCATCACCTTGCGCACTTTTTCAAGCGGCATGGAAAGGCGCTCGGCCATTTCTTCAGGCGTTGGCTCCCGGCCCTGTTCGTGGAGGAATTGACGGCTAGTGCGGACCAGCTTGTTAATCGTCTCGATCATGTGAACCGGAATACGGATGGTACGCGCCTGATCTGCAATCGAGCGGGTAATTGCCTGACGGATCCACCACGTCGCATAGGTGCTGAATTTGTACCCACGGCGATACTCAAACTTATCCACCGCCTTCATCAGGCCGATATTGCCTTCCTGAATGAGGTCGAGAAACTGCAAACCCCGGTTTGTGTATTTCTTGGCAATTGAAATTACGAGGCGCAAATTTGCCTCGACCATTTCCTTCTTCGCAATCCGCGCTTCGCGCTCGCCCTTTTGCACCATGTTGACGATGCGGCGGAATTCACCAAGCGACATGCCTGTGTTTGCCGCGATGTCGGCGATTTCGCTGCGGATACGTTCCACACTTTCGGCTTCATTGGTTGCGAACGCGGTCCATTTCTTGTCGATATTTGAAACATCTGTCAGCCAGTTTTCGTCGAGTTCGTGACCCATATAGCTGTCCAGGAAGGCCTTGCGCGGGACCTTGTGCCGTTCGGCAAGGCGCAGCATCTGTCCGCCAAGCGCGGTCAAGCGCCGGTTGAACGAATAAAGCTGGTCAACAAGATACTCGATCTTGTTGGCATGGAATTGAACACTCTCAACTTCTGCGGTCAATTCTTCACGTAATTTGTGATACTTATTTTCGGAAGCTGTGGAAAAATCTTCACCAGCATTCAAGGCACGCATCCGCTCTAGCTGGACGTTTGAGAATTTCTTGAACAGCGACGTAATCTTGGCAAAACGTTCAAGCGCGGCAGGCTTCAACGCTTCTTCCATTTGCGCGAGGCTGAGGGTGTTGTCTTCCTCTTCTTCTTCGACAGGGCGCGTACGCCGCTCGGTCATGTCGTCGTCGTCGTCGCTTGCCGCTTCGGGCTCGTCTTCGACTTCTTCTTCCTCTTTGTACGATGGCCCAGCGGTTTTCTCGCTGATTTCGCCGTCGCCTTCCTCTTCGCCGTCTTCGGTCAGCGATTCAGGCGCAGGTTCTTTGGACAGCATCGCGTCAAGGTCGAGAATTTCGCGCAACTGCATTTCGCCGTCATTCAACGCGTTCGACCAGTCAATGATAGCGTGGAACGTGATGGGGCTTTCACACAAACCCAAAATCATCGTGTCGCGACCAGATTCAATACGCTTTGCAATGGCAATTTCGCCTTCGCGCGAAAGCAGTTCAACCGCACCCATTTCGCGCAAGTACATGCGCACAGGGTCGTCGGTGCGTTCACCAGTGCCGGTTTTCTTGATGGTATTCGTAAGTGAGCGGGGATCATTTTCGGAGATATTGTCGATGGTTTCGACTTCTTCCTCCTGCTCCTCCTCGCCGTCTTCGCCGGCTTCGTCATTTTCAACGATCTGCACGCCCATATCGTTAATCGCCGACATAACGTCTTCGATTTGTTCAGACGACATCTGATCCTGCGGCAAGGCAGCATTCAGCTCGTCATAGGTCAGGAAACCGCGACGTTTTGCTTTTGCGAGCAGCTTTTTTACGGTCGCATCGTTAAGATCAATCAGCGGAGCATCGCCATTTTCAGTCATATCTTCTTCGTTTTCGTTTGCGCGACTTGCCAAAATAAATCCCCGATACTTTTATAAACTGTCCGCATCACGCCGAAAGAATTCGATGATGCGGTCGTCAAATGCCTTTTTTTCGTGTCGCAACCGTTGCTGTTCGGCAAAAGTTTCTTCAGTCATTTCCAAACTCGCCAACCGTGTGGCGCGTTCCAAAGCTTCTTCCAGCGCAGGACGCTGCTTCATCAGCCTGATTGCTTCACCCAAATCTTTTGAAGCGCTGGATAATCCGTCGCCCCCCGTACCGAACTCTTCGCGATTAAAGGCAAAGACTTTGCCATTGCTGTGGAGGAGTGCCGACGCGACATTATACAACTTCTCGTCCAATATGGTAATTAACCCGTCTGTATCAAGCGATTCTTTGGCAAAAGATTCGTCGAGCATTATGTTTAGCAATGTCGCGTGATTCGCGTCAGGCGGAATGAAACCACTCAACGCTTCATGATGTTGTCTGATAAGCGCTGGATGCCGGAGCAATGCGCCCAGGATACCCTGAACCAGAAAATCCGAACCCTTGGCGTTGAAACTCTTTGTTTCTGCGCCTGGCGGAAGAATTTGCGGCTTGCGCCAGTCGCGCTTGGAACCGCGCACAAAGGGCGTAAATGGCGTGCTGCGACGCGGGGCGAAAAGCGCGTCAAAACGCTCGCGAAAGGCATCCGCATAATGACGCCGGATTTCAGTGTCAGCGATATTTGCCATATGACCACCCAGACGCTGTTTAAGGCCCGCACGGTCCTCAGGAGTATCAAGTGGCCCTGCGGACACCTCTGCCCTCCACAGCCTTTCTACAAGCGGCTGAGGGGCATCCAGAAGGTCTGACAATGCTTTTGCTCCCGACGTCTTGACCAAATCGTCCGGGTCTTGTCCTTCAGGTAGGGTCACAAACTGAAGACTGTGCCCCGGTTTGAGTAACGGTAGCGCGCGTAAGGCCGCACGCATCGCCGCTTTTTGGCCGGCTGCATCACCGTCAAAACACAATGTCGGTTTTTCCGTCATGCGCCAAAGCATCTGGATTTGTTGTTCAGTCAGTGCTGTCCCAAGGGGCGCAACGGCGTCGCCAAAGCCTGCCTGAGCAATAGCAATTACGTCCATATAGCCTTCGACGACAATCACGCGCCCTGTCTGCCGCGCAGCAGGCGAACATTTGTCCAAATTATAAAGCGTGCGTCCCTTGTCAAACAGCGGTGTGTCGGGGGAGTTAAGATATTTGGGCTCGCCTTCGCCCAGTATCCGCCCGCCAAATGCGATCACCCGCCCGCGCGGATCGCGGATCGGGATCATCAATCGCCCGCGAAACCGGTCGTAAGGTGCCTTACCGTCTACGCTAATCAGCAAACCCGCCTCAATCAACATGGGTTCGCCAAACTGCTTCAGGGCGGTTTTCAATGCAGATCGGTTATCGGGCGCGAGGCCAAAGCCGAAGTCGCGAATAGTGTGTTCGGTAAAGCCGCGCTGTTTAAGATACCCGCGCGCAGCGGCGCCTTCAACGCCAAGCAAATGCGTTACAAACCATTCCTGGGCTGCCGCCATGACGTCATAAAGACTGTTCGCTTTCTCGGCCCGTTGCGCGGCTTGCGGGTCGGGGGCAGGGACGTCCATACCGGCTTCGGCGGCGAGTTCCTTGATCGCGTCCATGAACGACAGGCCGCGCTGGTCAGTCATCCATCGAATGGCATCACCATGCGCGGAACAGCCGAAGCAATGGTAGAAACCCTTTTCATCGTTGATCGTAAAACTTGGCGATTTTTCATTATGGAACGGACAGCATGCCTTGAATTCCCGTCCGGCCTTTGTGACCTTAACGGTGCGGCCGATTAATGACGACAGCGTTGTACGGCCGCGCAGTTCGTCAAGCCATTGCGGGGTTAGGGTCATTTGGGGGTTTCCGTGGGGGCCCACCCCCGACCCATTAGGGGAGGGGACGATGATAATGATGCGCTATCGGTACGATTATAATTCATGAGTTCCCCTCCCGCAGGCGGGAGGGGCTAGGGGTGGGCAACGGCATCTCGGCCAAAACCTGACCAATCATCATGAGCACCCCCTCCAGATTTTGCAAGACATCCTCGTTCGTAAATCGGAGCACCCGATACCCCTGCGCTTCGATCAACTTTGTTCGAGCTTCATCATACGCCACTCTTACATCATGGGAAGGGCCGTCGATTTCCACTACCAGCCTTGCCGAGCGGCAAATGAAATCTGCGAAATATGGACCAACGGGCATTTGGCGGCTGAACTTAAATCCATTCAGTTGGCTTTTTGCCAAATTTTGCCACATTTTGATTTCAGCTGGCGAAGCCTGTCGCCTCAGATTGCGCGCGCGCTGCGTGTTCCGGGGATTGAACTGTCTTTCCATCAGTATCAGTTGCCCACCCCCAACCCCTCCCGCCTGCGGGAGGGGAGCTTATTAACCCAAAGCCGCCTTCACCAAAGCGCTGGCCTTGCTCATGTCCAGTTGCGGCCCGTGGCGCTCCTTCAGCGTCGCCATCACGCGGCCCATATCCTTAAGCGATTCCGCCCCTAGCTCGGCCTTGATACCCTCAATCGCAGCAGTCGTTTCCGCGTCGCTCAACTGCGCAGGGAGGAAGTCCTCTATGATCGCAAGCTCCGCCGCCTCAACAGCAGCAAGCTCGGCACGACCGCCTTGTTCATAGAGTGCAATCGACTCGCGGCGCTGTTTGATCATTTTCTGCATCACTTCGACAACCATGGCGTCATCGTCGGGCTGCTGCGACGCAGTGCGCAATTCGATATCGCGGTCCTTGATCTTGGCGAGTATCAGGCGCACGGCGGCGAGGCGGTCCTTTTCCCCGGCCTTCATGGCAGTAATCTGTGCGGCTTTAATCGTGTCTCGAATCATATTTGGTTCCGAATTTTTGATGATGCAGGGTGTTAGACCAACATCCAAATTCCGTCACCATGAACTTGATTCAGGGTCGATCTCGCAGCCTATGCAGAGCTTGAGAGGACAAATGGACCCTGAAACAACTACAGGGCGACGGCTGAAGGCCCAAACGGGTGTAAACATTCCACAGCTTTCTCCATTTCCGGATTGACGCTGCGGCATGGCATCTCTAGGCGCGGTGCCTTAGCGACATTGCTGTTTTCCGTTTCACAGGAGCGACCCCATCATGGCCGACCCCAAATCTTCGCGCGCGCCTTCTGGAGCGACGGGGGTATTGGTTCTGGCATCGGGTGAAGTCGTCTGGGGCCGTGGCTTTGGTGCCGAAGGTCAGGCTGTGGGCGAGGTGTGTTTCAACACCGCGATGACTGGGTATCAAGAGGTGATGACCGACCCGTCATATGCCGGGCAGATCATTAACTTCACTTTCCCGCACATTGGTAATGTCGGCACGAACCCCGAAGACGTTGAGGCGCTGAACCCACATGCCTTGGGCGCGATCGTGCGGCAGGATGTAACCGATCCGTCGAATTTCCGCAGTACGCAGCATTTTGACGCATGGATGAAGGCGAATGGCCGCATCGGCATATCCGGGGTTGATACCCGCGCTTTGACCCGGTTGATCCGCGTCGCTGGCGCGCCCAACGCGGTGATTGCGCATTCGGCGAGCGGCGATTTCGATGTGCCAGCGATGTTGGCGCGGGCGAAGGCCTGGGCCGGACTTGAAGGCATGGACCTCGCCAAGGATGTCACCACATTGCAGACTTATGGTTGGGATCAGGGGCTTTGGACGTTGGGTGGCGGGTATGCTTCTCCCTTCCCGCAGGCGGGAGGGGCCGGGGGTGGGCTTCCACCTGCAATCTCACAAAGTTCGCCTTCGGTCCACCCCACCCCTAACCCCTCCCCCCTGCGGGAGGGGAACAAGAAACCAAAAGTCGTCGCCATCGATTATGGCATCAAACACAATATCCTGAGGAACCTCGTCGACACCGGCTGCAACGTCACCGTTGTCTCCGCCACTGCAACATTCGAGGAAATCATGGCGCATGCCCCTGACGGCTTGTTCCTGTCGAACGGCCCGGGAGATCCTGCCGCAACCGGCGCATATGCCGTGCCGGTGATCCAGCAATGGCTGGAAACCAAAAAGCCGTTGTTCGGGATTTGCCTTGGCCACCAGATGCTTGGCCTTGCGGTAGGTGCAAAGACCGAAAAGATGCATCAGGGCCATCGTGGTGCAAACCATCCGGTCAAGCGCCTCAGCGATGGTGCGGTTGAGATCACCAGCATGAACCACGGCTTTGCAGTCGACGCCGCTACGCTGCCCGCTAACGCAAAGGCGACGCACACCAGCCTGTTCGACGGCAGCAATTGCGGCTTCGAACTCGCCGACCAGCCCGCGTTTTCGGTGCAGTATCACCCAGAGGCTTCACCCGGCCCGCAGGACAGCCATTATCTATTCGAGAAATTTGCGGGGATGATGGAATGACACCTGCGGACTCACAGCGGAAATGGGAATATCTTGTTGTCCAATTTATCGGCAGCATCTGGAAAAGCATTGGGGAATGGGATCGTCCTGAATTAAGTGATCTCAATACGGAGCAGATGCTAAACCATTTCGGAGCCTCGGGCTGGGAATTGGTGATGATTGGTCCTGTCCACAACAGCAGTGGCGCTCCGTCCGCTGCTTATACTTTCAACGGACAGGTAATTTAATGCCCAAACGCACTGACATAAAATCGATCCTCATCATCGGCGCTGGCCCCATCATCATCGGGCAGGCGTGCGAGTTTGATTATTCGGGGACTCAGGCGGTGAAGGCTTTGCGCGAGGAGGGCTATCGGATCATCCTCGTCAACTCCAACCCAGCGACGATCATGACCGACCCCGATCTGGTGGGTGAGGGCGGCGCGACGTATGTTGAGCCGATTACCCCTGAAATCGTTGCCAAGATCATCGAAAAAGAGCGCCCCGACGCGGTATTGCCGACGATGGGCGGGCAGACTGCACTCAACGTGGCACTCGCTTTGTTTAACGACGGCACGCTGGCGAAATATAATGTCGAGATGATCGGGGCCGATGCCGAGGCTATCGACAAAGCCGAAGACCGGATCAAATTCCGCGATGCTATGACCAAGATCGGGCTGGAATCGGCACGTTCGGGCATTGCACATAGCTTGGATGAGGCGCTTGAGGTTCTGGAACGCACGGGATTGCCGTCGATTATCCGCCCAAGCTTCACCATGGGCGGCACCGGCGGCGGGATTGCATATAACCGCGACGAGTTTGTCGCTATTGTCACAGGCGGCCTTGATGCATCGCCGACGACGGAAGTCCTAATCGAGGAATCGCTGCTCGGTTGGAAAGAATTTGAGATGGAGGTTGTCCGCGACAAGGCCGACAACTGCATCATCATCTGCTCCATCGAAAATGTCGACCCGATGGGCGTGCATACTGGCGATTCCATTACCGTCGCACCTGCCTTAACGCTGACGGACAAAGAATATCAGATCATGCGCAACGCGAGCATCGCTTGCTTGCGCGAAATCGGTGTAGAAACAGGCGGCTCGAACGTACAGTTCGCGGTGAATCCAGCCGACGGACGGCTGATTGTCATTGAAATGAACCCGCGTGTTTCGCGTTCATCGGCGCTGGCGTCAAAGGCGACGGGCTTCCCAATTGCGAAGGTTGCGGCGAAGCTGGCGGTCGGCTACACGCTGGACGAGATTACCAACGACATTACAGGCGCAACGCCGGCTTCGTTTGAACCGACGATCGACTATGTCGTTACGAAAATCCCGCGTTTCGCTTTTGAAAAGTTCAAGGGCGCCGAGCCTTTGCTGTCGACCGCGATGAAGTCGGTGGGCGAAGTGATGGCGATT
Organism: Sphingorhabdus sp.; assembly: GCF_046596595.1. Lineage (GTDB taxonomy): Bacteria > Pseudomonadota > Alphaproteobacteria > Sphingomonadales > Sphingomonadaceae > Sphingorhabdus_B. Next base: position 27,029 of record NZ_JBKJMB010000055.1, on the reverse strand, counting down.
GGACGCAACATCCATGAAAGCCTGCAAAAGGCGCTGCGCGGGCTGGAAACGGGGCTGTCTGGGTTCAATTATATTGACGCGCTCAAGGGCGCATCGAAGGACGAGCTTTCCGCCGAATTGAGCCGCGCGACGCCTGACCGGTTATTGGTTGCGGCGCAAGCGTTGCGCGAGGGCATGAGTGTGGCCGAGATTCACGCGATTGCGAAGTTCGATCCGTGGTTCTTGGAGCGGCTTGAGGAAATCATTACTGCCGAGACCGACGTCAAGACAAATGGCCTGCCAAACACCGCCGAGGCACTTCGTCGCCTGAAGGCCATGGGCTTTTCGGATAAGCGCCTGGCGTATCTTGCCCTCGAGTCAATCAACGTGCGTCCCGGTATGGAAACGGCCGTTCGTCGTGGCTCGGGCATCGCCATGCAGGCCGCGCGCGCAATGGCTGGTGCGGTCACGGAAGATCAGGTGCGAGCGATGCGACACAAATTGGGTGTGCGCCCGGTCTTTAAACGCATTGACACCTGCGCGGCAGAGTTCGAGGCAAAGACGCCTTATATGTATTCAACCTACGAAGCGCCGAGCTTTGGCACGCCCGAATGCGAGAGCCAGCCAACGGACCGTGAGAAGATCGTTATCCTGGGCGGTGGTCCGAACCGGATCGGGCAGGGGATCGAATTCGATTATTGCTGTGTCCACGCGTGCTTCGCGCTTGCCGATGCTGGCTATGAGACGATCATGGTCAACTGCAACCCGGAGACGGTCTCCACCGATTATGACACATCGGACCGTCTGTATTTTGAACCACTCACAGCTGAAGATGTTCTGGAAATCCTGCATGTGGAGCAGCAAAATGGCACGCTGAAGGGCGTTATCGTGCAGTTTGGCGGACAAACGCCGCTGAACCTCGCCAAGGCATTGGAAGCGGCGGGCATCCCGATTTTAGGCACATCGCCCGATGCCATCGACTTGGCCGAGGACCGCGAACGTTTTGCTGCGCTTGTCAACAAGCTGAAGCTCAAGCAGCCGGAAAACGGCATTGCCCGCAGCCGGGAAGAAGCCATCAAGGTTGCAGAAACAATCGGCTATCCTGTCCTGATGCGGCCTTCTTATGTACTTGGCGGCCGCGCGATGGAGATTGTCGATACGCAGGCACAGCTCGAAAATTACATCCAGACCGCAGTGATCGTCTCTGGCGACTCGCCTGTGCTCATTGACAGCTATTTGCGTGACGCGATTGAGGTCGATGTCGACGCACTGTGCGATGGTGACGAAGTCGTCGTCGCAGGCATCTTACAACATATCGAGGAAGCGGGCGTTCACAGCGGCGATTCCGCCTGCACCATACCGCCCTACAGCCTGCCAGCCGACATCATCGCTGAAATCCGCCGCCAGACTGAACTGCTTGCAGTTAATCTGCATGTCCGCGGCCTGATGAATATCCAATTCGCGGTGAAGGATAATGAAGTTTACCTGATCGAGGTCAATCCGCGCGCCAGCCGGACGGTGCCATTCGTTGCCAAAGCCATTGGCGCACCGATCGCTAAAATTGCCGCGCGCGTCATGGCGGGTGAAAAGCTGAAAGACTTGCCGCCAGTCAATATCGACATCGATTATATCGCAGTGAAAGAGGCAGTGTTTCCTTTTGACCGCTTTCCCGGCGTTGACCCGGTGTTGTCGCCCGAAATGAAGTCAACCGGCGAAGTCATGGGCATCGACCGCGATTTTGCGACGGCCTTCGCCAAATCGCAAATCGGCGCGCGCATGCCGCCACCCATGAGCGGGAAGTTGTTTGTTTCGGTCAAGGATACGGACAAGCCGGTGATCGTGCCCGCTGTCCGGCAAGCTATCGAATGCGGGTTCACCGTCTGCGCGACGGGCGGGACCGCGGACTATTTGCTTGCGCAAGGCATACAGGTGGAACGCGTGAACAAAGTGGCGCAAGGCCGTCCGCACATTGTCGACAAAATCAAGGATGGCGATATCCAGCTTATCTTCAACACCACCGAAGGCTGGCAAAGCCTGAAGGACAGCGAAGAAATACGCCGTTCGGCGCTGGTGGGCAAGGTTTCGCAATATACAACGGCCGCCGGAAGCGTCGCAGTTGCACAGGCGATTGCAGCGCTTCAACAACGGCAACTTGAAGTTCGGCCACTTCAGGACTATTATTAACCCGAGCAGTATCTTTCCCCGACCATTGAACTGCATATCGGATGGGTGGTTATCATTCATCCGGTCGGGAAGTTTTTGTGACGAAGGATTTAAGCCTGATGGCGAGTTTTGAGAAATATCCGATGTTGGCCGAAGGCTATGAAAAGCTGACGACTGACCTGAAGCGCCTCCGCGACGAGCGCCCGATGATTGTGGAAGCAATCGAGGAAGCACGCGCGCATGGCGATCTGTCGGAAAATGCGGAATATCATGCTGCCAAGGAACGTCAGGGCCAGGTAGAAGCCTCAATTTCTGAAATAGAGGACAAGATCAGCCGGGCACAAATCATTGATCCATTGACGCTATCGGGTGAGAAAATAGTTTTTGGCGCAACCGTCACCTTAATGGACGAACACGAGAAGCCAGTGCGCTATCAACTCGTCGGCGAAACCGAGGCAGATGCAAAGGCGGGGCGGATATCATACAACTCTCCACTGGGTCGCGCGCTGATCGGACGTATAATCGAGGACGAAATCGAAGTAACGGTTCCGTCCGGCGACAAATATTACCTCGTATCCAAAATCGAGTTCATCTGATCATGCGCATCCGGGTGAAGCGTAAATTGATCTAAAATGCAGTTTCCGCGTGGCCCTGTAACCAATGCTCTGGTCGTCATTAACTTGGTGATAGCCACAATATTGCTTGTGCCATCATGGTGGCAATATGCGGTGGTGTCAGGCGGGCTGTTTCCCATTCGGCTCAGCGGCAACGATGTCGCCTTTGCCGATGTCGGTTTTCTTATTCCGGCTGTTTTAACACCATTGTCCGCCGCGTTTCTGCATGGCGGCGTCGCCCATGTTGTCATGAACATGCTGATGCTGCTGCTGATTGGAAAGATCGTCGAGCGTGTCCTTGGCGGAGTTCCTTATTTGGCGCTCTATCTCGTGTCCACTTACGTTGCGGCGGGAACCGAGTGGCTTGCATCGGTCATGGCGTGGCCGATGTCCGCGGACATGATGGCACCAGCCATTGGCGCAAGCGGCGCCATATCGGGTATCATTGGCGCTTATGTGCTGCTGTTCCCGAATAAAAAGCCGCGGGCTTGGGGGCCAGTGCCTGCCGCTTTGGCGCGGCCATTACACCTGACATTGGCTTGGATAGCATTGAACCTCGCCCTTGGCTTTGTGGGACCGGGCCTAGGCATCAGAATAGCAATATGGTCGCATATCGGCGGCTTCGTCGCCGGCTTGCTGCTTGCCCGGCCCTTGCTGCTTTGGCGTTATCGCAACGCTTAAAACGTACTGCGACCAATCCGTCCCCGACATGAGGACGAATGAATATGTGCGGATCACACGTCGGGTTGCAAAAGCTTGTGCAAATGGACGACTACATATCGCATTTCCGCATCATCCACTGTCCGTTGCGCCGCGCCGCGCCACGCTTCTTCTGCGCTCGCATAGTCCGGGAACATGCCGACAATGTCCAATTGATCAAGGTCGGTGAACTCCAGGGTTTGCGGGTTTTCAACGCGGCCACCGAAAACGAGATGCAATTTTGTATTACGCAAAAGACTATCCTTGGTTCTTATCCTTGGCAGCTTCCGACGCCGCCTGACCGGCCGCCTTTACAGCGAGTGCCGCCTTGCTGACAAGCTCTCTAAATTGCGTGCGCACAGCTTCGCTGTTCAAGCCAAGTGTGCTTGCCTGTCCAAGACCAGCAATCTTTGCTGCCTCCGCCATCTTGCGCGCTTTTTTATTCAGCTTCTTGCCAGTCTTACCCATGATTTTGGTTTCACGCTCGGTTCGCGGCAAGAGGGCGCCGACAATGGCGCCAAGCGCTATTCCGCCCAGCACAATCGCGAGGGGATTATGGTCAATACCCTGAGTGGTTTTTGCCTTGGCTTGCCGCGCAATTTCACGCGACTGTTCTACACCGGCTGCTGCGGCGTCCTTGCTTTTTTCAAACGCCAACGTGGCCTTTTCGCGCGCTGCTGCGCTTGAACGTGATGTCTTGGCCTTTGCACTCGCCAAGCCATCTTTCGCGTTGTCAGCTGCTGATTTAATGCTTTCGCCAATCTTGCTCATGTTTCGTTCCTATGTCATTTGCCTTTCGGCGATTTAATGTCTGGATTACTCTTTCGGCGGCGCGAAATCCAACGCGAAATCGGACCGCGCGCCGCAAATAACAAAGCGCTCAACCCAAATAGACTAATGATGGGTGCATTTTTTTTTGCAATTTGCATTGTTTCACCGGCAGCTTGTCTTGCTTGCGCAGTTTTTTGCGCAACCAATCGCTTGATCTGGTTACGCGGCTTAAGCGCCTCCCGCGCCATAGATAGGGTGCCCTTGAATTTGCGTCGCAAGTTCCGCCGTTCGGCATTGGACAAAATGACGCTTTCGCGGTCCGTGATGACCGGCTCTTTAGGTAAGATCGTCGACATTTTTCTGCATTTCCGGGAAGTAAACTTTCCGCATCCACTTTCGCGCCAATATGCCAAAAATGACCCCGACAACAGCAAAGCTGATTGTAACCAGCAACGTTGCGAACAATGGCCCAATCAACGGAGATAATGTTAGCACCAGCCCCAAGACCAAGGCCATTGACGCTGAACCAAAGGCGAAGGCAGCTACTGCTCCATATCGAAACGCCCAGCGAAATACGTGGCGGGTGTAGTCAAGCCGGGATCGATGATAGCGCATTTCAGCTTTCATCATCGCGCGCAGATCCTCAATCACCAGCGCGACCTGTTCACTTGCCGTTGGTTCGACCTCCGGCGCGATATCTTCTACCGCTTCATGACTGGGTTCATCAATCTTCATAGTACCCACTTATCGGGCATTGGCGACATTTTGCAATGCCGCCCGTGCTTAATCGTTAGGCGTCTTTGCCGCCTGAGCGTACCAGACGCGCCAGAACGAAACCAATTGCGGCTGCTGCACCAATGGCTACTGCTGGGCTCTTGCGGACGAAGTGGCGTGCATCATCGGCCAGCGCGTCAATGTCCTTCGCGTCCATTTTTCCGGCAAAACCCTCCACCATATCGGCAGCGCTGCGGGCATAATCACCATATTGCTTGCCGACATTGTCATCAATCTGCGCGGCGCTGTCGCGTATCAGCTTGCCAATACTACCCACCGCTTCAGTTGCGCGGTCTTTACCCTTAGTCGCCGCGGCGCGCGCGCTGTCGGTTGCCTGTGCCTTGAAATCGTTCATATCGGATTTGACCTTAGCTTTAACGTTGTCGGCTTTTCCCTTGGACGGCTGCGCTTTCGCCACTGCCTTAGGCGCTACTGCCGGCGCGTCAGATGTAGCGGAGCTAGCGGTAGTCGAGCGAACTGGCTTTGCTGCCGGTTTGCTTGCAGCCTTTTTAACTGGTGCAGGTTTTGCAGTATTTTTTGGCTTTTCGGTCTCGGCCATATTGATGACTCCTTGTAAGAATTTCGGACACGCGCTTATGCACTATGAGTTGATATTTGCATTGTAGGTGCCTTAGTCAACTATAGCACCGCGAATTTACATTTAAAATCGATATGTCGCTGCGTCGTTGCCAAATCCTGCACACAACTATAGACGCGCTGGCATTGTTCCAAACACGTAATATCGGACTTTTCTATGACAGCTATTCTTGACATCCATGCGCGCCAAATCCTCGACAGCCGGGGCAATCCGACAGTTGAGGTTGATGTGTTGCTCGAAGATGGCAGCTTTGGCCGTGCGGCGGTGCCATCTGGTGCTTCGACAGGCGCTTATGAGGCCGTTGAAAAGCGTGATGGCGATGCGTCCAGATATATGGGCAAGGGCGTGCTTCAGGCAGTTGAGGCTGTAAACGGTCCGATTTTTGAAGCGTTGGCTGAATTGGACGCCGAGGATCAGGAAAATATCGATGCCGTAATGATCGACCTTGATGGCACCGATAACAAATCGAATCTCGGTGCCAACGCGATTTTGGGCGTGAGCCTGGCTGTTGCAAAAGCTGCGGCGGATGCGCGCGGATTGCCGCTTTACCGGTATGTCGGCGGCGTAAGCGCCCATGTTTTGCCGGTACCGATGATGAACATCATCAACGGCGGCGAACATGCCGATAACCCGATTGATTTTCAGGAATTTATGATCATGCCAGTCGGCGCGGGCTCGATTTCAGAAGCCGTGCGCTGGGGATCCGAAATCTTCCATACCTTGAAAAAGGGCCTGCACGAAAAGGGTCTTGCAACCTCGGTAGGCGACGAAGGCGGTTTTGCTCCGAATTTGGCGTCAACGCGCGATGCTCTCGATTTTATCATGGCTTCTGTTGAAAAGGCAGGTTTCAAGGCAGGTGACGACGTTGTCCTCGCGCTGGATTGCGCTGCAACCGAATTTTTCCGCGACGGGAAATACGAGATTTCAGGCGAAGGGCTCTCGCTTTCGCCGCACGAAATGGCTGATTATCTTGCGGCGCTGTGCAAGGACTATCCGATTTTGTCGATCGAAGACGGCATGAGCGAGGATGATTTTGAGGGCTGGAAAGCAATCACTGAAAAAATAGGACATGAAGTCCAGTTGGTAGGCGATGACCTGTTTGTGACCAATCCTGAGCGATTGGCGATGGGCATAGATAAGGGGCTCGCCAACTCGCTTTTGGTCAAGGTGAACCAGATTGGGACCCTTACCGAAACGCTTGCTGCTGTATCGATGGCGCACCGTGCGTCTTACACCGCCGTGATGTCGCATCGTTCGGGTGAAACCGAGGATACAACAATAGCTGATCTTGCCGTGGCAACGAACTGTGGACAAATTAAAACAGGAAGCCTTGCCCGTTCCGACAGGTTGGCAAAGTATAATCAATTAATTCGCATTGAAGAAGAGCTCGGTGCTTCGGCCATCTATGCAGGGCGGAGCATTTTCCGCTGACCGCGATATTCTTGCCAATTTGCGTAAAATATGATTCTGTTGGATGATGGCACGCGGTAATAACAAACCCGAGTATCTCAAATCGGTGGTGGGCCCTGCTTTGGCGCTTGTGGCCTTGCTCGGTATTGCGTCTTATGCGCTTTTGGGTCCGACCGGAATCATTGCTTGGACTGATTATCGCGCAGCATTAAGCGAGCGTAAGATTGAACTGACAAAGTTACAGAAGGAGCGGGATGCCCTCAGGAACCGCCAACTGTTGCTTGACCGCGACAATGTCGACCCTGACCTTGCAGGTGAATTAATGCGCAAAGAATTGAACGTTGTTGCTCCTGATGAGGTCGTTGTTCCGTTGAAGTAGTGCGCTGAGTGCAAGATGAATAGCTATGCAATGCTTTCCCTTGCGGAAAACCGCTTTTCACTACCCCCGATTTTGACTAGGCGACAAGCCATTGGCGCATAATATTCCAACGAAGGAGCCTGTCTTGGCCAACACCCCTGCGAAAAAATCATTGTCGAAAAAGGCAAGCGTTAGCGAAGATGCCGCCCGCGCCAATCGGGAACGGCCGACCGAGCCTGTGCCGTACAAGGCGACGAAGGAAGAGCTATTAAAGTTCTACCGCGACATGTTGCTCATTCGCCGGTTCGAGGAAAAAGCCGGGCAACTTTACGGCCTCGGTTTAATCGGTGGTTTTTGCCATTTGTATATCGGGCAAGAGGCTGTAGCCATTGGCCTGCAGTCGGCCTTAACCCCGGGCAAAGACAGCGTCATTACTGGCTATCGCGACCATGGACATATGCTGGCTTATGGCATTGACCCCAACGTCATCATGGCCGAACTCACGGGCCGCGCAGCCGGTATTTCAAAGGGCAAGGGCGGGTCGATGCACATGTTTTCGACCGAGCACAAATTTTACGGCGGACATGGTATCGTCGGCGCGCAAGTCTCGTTGGGCGCTGGTCTCGCGTTCGGGCATAAATATACGAACGATGGCGGCGTCTGTCTTGCCTATTTCGGCGACGGCGCATCCAATCAGGGCCAGGTTTACGAAAGCTTCAACATGGCGGAGCTGTGGAAATTGCCGATCATTTTCGTCATCGAAAACAACCAATATGCGATGGGCACGAGTGTAAACCGCGCGTCATCGGAGGACCAGCTTTACCGCCGCGGCGAAAGCTTCCGCATTCCCGGTATTCAGGTCGACGGCATGGACGTGCTTGCAGTGCGCGGCGCTGCCGAGGTTGCGCTTGATTGGGTACGCAGCGGAAAGGGGCCAGTACTGTTGGAGATGAAGACTTACCGCTATCGCGGGCACTCCATGTCAGACCCCGCAAAGTATCGCAGCCGCGACGAGGTCCAATCCGTCCGTGACAACAGCGACCCGATCGAGGGCTGCAAAGCCTATCTAACCGAGTTGGGTGTCGGCGAAGACGCGTTGAAGACGATTGAGAAAGAAATCCGAACGATTGTGAATGAATCGGCTGACTTTGCCGAAACGTCTCCTGAGCCTGATCTTTCCGAACTTTATACCGATGTGCTGGTGGAGCAATATTGATGGCAATCGAACTGAAAATGCCTGCGCTCTCGCCCACCATGGAAGAGGGCACGTTGGCCAAATGGCTTGTCAAGGAAGGCGACAGCGTCAAATCGGGTGATATTCTTGCCGAAATTGAAACCGACAAGGCTACAATGGAATTTGAGGCAATCGATGACGGCGTCATCTCTTCGATTACCGTTCCGGAAGGCACCGACGGCGTAAAGGTCGGCACTGTAATCGCGCTGATTACCGGTGAAGGTGAGGACTCTGCGCCCACGCCCGTTTCAAAGCCGCCCGCACCGAGTCCGGTCGAGATGCCCGTGAGTAGCGCGCCAACGATGGGTGGCATGTCTGCACCTGACACGAGCGGAACAGAGAAAATATCGCCAGCCATCGAAGAAGCCGCGCCTCATACCAATACCGCCATGCAATCCGTCACGCTCCGCGAAGCTTTGCGCGACGCAATGGCTGAAGAAATGCGCCGCGATGACCGCGTATTTGTGATGGGCGAGGAAGTCGCGGAATATCAGGGCGCGTACAAGGTTACGCAGGGCCTGCTCGACGAATTTGGCGCGCGCCGCGTCATCGACACACCGATTACCGAATATGGCTTTGCGGGTGTTGGGACGGGGGCCGCGATGGGCGGACTTCGACCAATCATCGAATTTATGACGTTCAACTTTGCCATGCAGGCAATTGACCACATCATAAATTCAGCCGCCAAGACCAATTACATGTCGGGCGGGCAGATGCGTTGCCCGATCGTATTCCGCGGTCCAAATGGTGCTGCAGCACGCGTTGGCGCACAGCATAGCCAGAATTACGCGCCTTGGTATGCAAGCGTGCCCGGCTTAATCGTTATCGCGCCATATGATGCCGCCGATGCAAAGGGACTGCTTAAGGCAGCGATCCGCTGCGAAGACCCTGTCGTTTTCCTTGAAAATGAGTTGTTATATGGCCGGACTTTTGAGGTTCCTGCCGGTGACGACCATGTCTTGCCCATTGGTAAAGCCCGTGTCGTGCGCGAAGGCACCGATGTCACGATTGTCAGCTACTCCATTGGTGTCGCCTTGGCGCTTGAGGCTGCAGAAAAACTGGCCGAAGACGGGATCAGCGCCGAGATTATCGACCTGCGCACCATCCGGCCCTTGGACAAAGCAACGGTCCTCGCAAGCCTTGCCAAAACCAACCGCTTGGTTGTGGCGGAAGAAGGCTGGCCGGTATGTTCTGTCGGCAGCGAAATTCTTGCCATCTGTATGGAGGATGGTTTCGACGATTTGGACGCGCCGGTGTTGCGCATCACCAATGAAGACGTCCCGATGCCCTATGCAGCGAACTTGGAGAAGGAGGCGTTGGTCAATGCCGACAAAATTGTTGCGGGTGTCCGTAAAACATTGGGTCGGTAATAACGGGCGTTAACGCGTACCCTCAGCTTTGGGAGCAGATCGAGGGCTTTACCTTCTCCTGATTATAGATACCTTCGCCACCGGAGGGCCCAACCAAATCACGTGTTTCACGCACGACCATCGACGCGACCTGCGATATTGTCTGGTCGGTGAGGCTGGAAAAGCCGTTGATGACCATTGGTTTGTAATAATATTGTGTCTCGACAAACATTATTGCCCCCCCGGGTGGCGGCAAAACTTGCCGACCAGCAGGGCCAATACCGCCGGGGCTTGGAGGCGATGTTGTTGTGCCGTAATTCGAACGGTAAAAGTCGGCAGACCCTCCGCAACGTTGCCACCTGATACGATATTGTCGATCGGATGGATCGGATGGATTTACCTGCTCGACGCTCGATAGAATGATGCGGGCATTCCCTCGATTGGTTGCATTCCCCGTCGAAGGATTGGCGTAGGAATGGTTGCCCTCAAGTCCGATCGACCTGCCGGCACGCATTGCGCCGGAGAAGACGTCATTAATCTGAGTTTCTGAAATCGTTCTCACACCGTCCGGGGTGCTCGTACCAATCCTCGCCGCGTTATCGGCGGTGTGTATGGTGACTTTGTTTAATTGCATCACTACCGAAGTATAATTAGCAAGTTCCAACCCGCCAATGCCCAGTCCAAGAAAAAATGGCAAGGAAACTGCCAACTCAACCATGGCAAGTCCGCTTTCATTGTGGCCAAGTCTGCGAAGCGTTCGTTTTAGGGCGCTGTAAGTCATGTCGCACTCGCCGGGCACCGGGTCCGAACGCTTGAACCACCCGACGCCTGTTCGCCATATGGCTGATTGGCCAAGATTGACGTTGATTCAATTTCGATATTTTTGGGCCAGCCTACCAAACCTGCCATGGGAAACAGCCGGGGATAGCTGACCTTGAACTTTAGCAGCACAATGTCTTTTGCGCCGCCTTGACCGTCGGAGCCGCCATCTGCGTCCCATACACCGTTTCGATTGCTGTCCTCGAAGACTTCACCGGGATCGCATTGCTTGTTTGCTTTTTCGGGACTTTCGATCACCGTTTCGGCGGTTGGCGTATTTGCCGCGCTGAACGTCTTGAAAAAGCGACGCGTTGACGTGATTTCCGCGGTCGGAGCCAAAATGAGCACAGCTTCTTTCAGACGGCGGTCGACAAGCGCCTGCGCGGCGGGTGTTGCCGCGCTTTCCATTGATGAAAGCCGTGCTACATTTTGAATTGCACCGTCCAGCGTTGCTTTGACGAAAAAGCTGTGACCAAGGTCAATGGTGCCAAGCAACATGAGCATGGTCACTGGCGCAATAAGGCCAAATTCAATGATCGAAACACCTTCGTCGTGGCTCCGTAGCTTTGCAAAAAATTTGTTCATTTCCATCCTCATTCGGTCAACCGCAGGGCGGAAATTTCCGCGGCGATTGCTTTAAATCTGGTGATTAAAGTTCCAACGCTTTGCGCTTCAAAAAATCTGCCTGTCGATGCGCAGCCCCGCAATCGGTTGTTGGTTGCGGAGTTCACGTTCCCATAAGATACCACCCAAAGGGTAATGTTTCGGTCTTTGATTGCCTTACACAGGGCCGCGGTTCGGGCGTCGGTCATAGCGATTAATTGCGCTTCAGTAGGCGCCGTCGATGTCGGCGTTTGGCGGCGGTCGTACCAGTGTACGCCATATGCCGAATAGTCCTCGGGTTTCACGGCGGTTTCTCCATCGGTCATGAAGATCATGTGACGGTCGATTGTTTTATCCGGCGTTGCGTTTGTATCCGCAAAAATACCGGTAGGCGACATTATCCGCGCTCCCCACAGCAAACCGATATCATGATAGGTGAAGCCGTTGGTCGTAAGATCATTTACATATTGCTTGAAGCCGGCCGGCGCCCATTGCGCAATCTTCGTCGAACGCGAAGGACAATTGGATGTCGAAGTTGGCATATTAATCGATTCATAGTTATGCACGAACACGTCCGATAATGTCGGAGTAGAAGAGCGCACACGGTTACCATAGGCGTCTGTTTCCAATGCGTTGCGCATGTAAATGATGTCACGCAGGTGTGGCGCCCATTTTGTGTTGGTGTCCGCGTTCGGTACCAAATCAATATCCATATCCATGGCATCTGCAGGAATTGGGTCCCAATCGTCCGTAGGATCCATGTCGGGCCCACGCGCTGTCTTGCGCTCCTCAACGCATCCGCTCCACGCTATCGATGTCGTCGTGCCATTCGCTCCAACTGGAAGGGGAAGCGACGTGCGCCATGAGCCATTGGACCCTTTAAGATAGCTGACGTTCATTTGGACGGGTCGGTAGGTCCAGCCCTTAAAATTGGATAGAGGCCAAGTGATGGCTGTGGTTGTGCTTGTTCGCTCGCGTTGCAACGTTCTGTTCTTATCCCGAAAGCGCAAAATGCAGCTGTTATTCGAAAAGAAATAGTTGAACTCCCTAGAGGCGTCGCGCTTCTCCTTGGTATAATATCTGGTCAGGATATTCTGTGGGCTTACCGGAATTGCGGGAATTTGCGAGGTCATGACTTGGCTGCTTACAGTTGGTAAATTATATGCCGCGGGGCTCGCAAGCTGCGCACATTGAGAAGCCGTAGCAGATGGATTTATGGCATAAGTGCCACTGCTGTCGGTGCGTGGCGTCGTCGCATTCTGCCAACCGGTATTGTTTTCGCTTATTGTAGCGCTGTCTATTGGCATTTGACCGCTTTCCTGACCGTAAACCGGTGTTGCCTCTTCATTCGCAACAGTCAGTGCCACCCGCGATTGATAGGTAAAGCTGTCGACCATATGTTCGTGCTTGAGAAGATTACCGACATTGACGTTCACCGAATACGGCACAAAGCCAAATCGAAGCTGGACATTAGGCGAATTGGTATTGACCGGATTAGTGGTTTCGTCGCATTCTGCTGGTGTGATATCGTCGATATTTTGTTTGGCGAGCGCCTCGTAGAAGCACTTTACCGCCCGTCGAAGTCCAACCATTTTGGTGACGCTGGAATTTACGGGAATTTGCTCCATTGACCCGGTAGTATCCAAAACAAACATGACATCGGTGTTTGGAATTCGCAGTTCCGCCTTACAATTGACGGTAATGACCTTCTCTGTTTCTCCGAATATTTGCATCAATGCCATCGGCACCGTGGCAGAGGCGGTGCCGGTCACGTTGCCATCCGCCTCACTGTAGGAGCGCGCCACGCTAATCGTTCCGTATGCACCGTTGGAAAAGTTTTGATCAAAAATTTGTAAGGCCTGTTTGCCGGCGATGGCGTCATCCGCATTCCACGTACCCATGCCCATGATTTTCCGTCCGAGCAGTGCGCCTGAATCACAAGCGCCTTGCAACTTGGACTGTGTCAGATAGAGGCGGCTTATGTCGATACCGCCGCCCACGAGAGCAAGAACAGGGAGCACACCCGCTGCCAGAATGGCAATGACATTGCCCTCTTCATTCTTCGCCAGGCGTGACAGGACGCCCGATGGGTTCATGGCAGCACTTTGTTTGGTCACAGCGGTCATCTCCAGAAACCCACAATGGAATCTACGCACGCTTTGCGCGTGCATGTGTAACCGGCTATTGAATAAAAACAGTTTTTTTAGTATTAACAATAAGATGTCGCGGCGTTTGTTATGGTTTCATGATGGATCATGATGTTGGACTGGCTGCTCCAGCCAGGTTGGCCATCGCATATGTCCCGGCATTCTATCGGTCTGCATTCACGCTTTTGCTGCAGATCGACGAGCGCCTCGCAGACATTTTGCGAAGTGCCCGCGAACCCATGATTGCGCAGATCAAGATGGCGTGGTGGCGCGAAGCATTCGGCAATGCGCCCCATCTCCGACCAAAGGGAGAGCCTTTGTTGCAAGCGCTCAACGACAGCGGTGACGTCATCCCGTCAGCCGCACTTGATGCGCTGGTCTCGGCATGGGAAATGTTGCTGGGCCAAAATCCATGGGATCAACAAGTCACCAATGATCATGCCGATTTGCGTGCAGAAGCGATATTTCAGACTTATGCGCATTGGGTTGGGTCTACACAGGATGTGCAGCCGGTTGGACGGGTATGGGCGCTGGCGGATTTGCGGCAAGCCTTTCCCGAGCGTGTGGCGCAAGACGTGCGTCCTAATCAAGTTTCCTTGCCCAGCAGCCGTAAGTTGCGGCCTTTGTCGATACTTACCATGTCAACGCGGACAAGGTCGGGACCAAGGGTGGTTTTGCATGCATTGACCGGGCGTTAGGAACATGACTTGGCGGCCATGACAGCAGCATAAGGGGGGAATTTGATGCAGCGGGTATTGATCGGCGGAGTGGCGGCATTGTTAATGGCTGGCGCAGGGTTATTGTTCTGGCAGACCGCTGCCAATCAGGAAAGTGTCATCCCCGCGCCACCGCCGCCCGCCGCCATATCGGATGCGTTGCCGCAAGCTGACGCCGGCGCACCGGCCATTGGCCCGGCACCTCCCACCCCGCCCGAGGCGCCTAAGGCAAGCCGCGAGGAAGTCCGTTTCAACCGTTATGACCGCAACAGGGATGAGCTCGTATCTCGCCTTGAGATGATGGGCAGCCGGACCAAGGCGTTCAAGGCACTCGACACCGACGGCAACAATCTGCTTACGTTTGAGGAATGGGCGGCAGCGACAGGGCAGCGCTTTGCCGGTGCAGATGGGAACAAGGATCAACTGCTTACACGCAAGGAATTTGCGCAAACCCGTCCTAAGCTGGCTGCCAAGCCGGGCTGCCGTTGCTAGGCCGCTATCGCCTGCTGTGCGATCCAGCTGTTCAAATCGGTGCGCGCGCGCCCGGTCATCGCGGCCTTGCGTGACTTTTTGTGCACCTTTTCATCCAGTGGCGCGAAGAGGCCGAAATTGATGTTCATCGGCTGATAATCGTCGGCCATCGCATCACCCGTGATATGGCCCAAAAGCGCACCGAGCGCGGTTGTTGACGGCGGCGGCGTCACATCGCGGCCCGCTAACTCTGCGGCCGTCATGATGCCCGCCATCAGGCCAACCGCGCTGCTTTCCACATAGCCTTCGCAGCCCGTAATCTGCCCGGCAAAGCGAATGTGCGGCGCGGATTTAAGCCGCAACTGGCGGTCAAGCAGCACTGGCGAACGGATGAACGTGTTGCGGTGCAGACCACCAAGCCGTGCAAATTCTGCTTTTTCAAGTGCCGGTATGGTGCGCAGCAATTCCACCTGCGCGCCGTGTTTCATCTTCGTTTGAAAGCCGACCATGTTCCAAAGCGTGCCCTGTTTATTGTCCTGCCGCAATTGCACCACCGCATGTGCCCAGCGGCCCGTTTTCGGGTTGTCGAGCCCAACTGGCTTCATCGGGCCGAAACGGAGCGTATCGAGACCGCGTGACGCCATCACTTCAATTGGCATGCAACCTTCGAAATAGGGGGTGCTTGTTTCCCACTCCTTGAACTCGGATTTGTCGGAATCGAGCAAGCCTTGGTGAAAAGCACGATATTGCGCCTCATCCATCGGGCAGTTGATGTAATCCTTGCCTTCGCCCTTGTCCCAGCGCGAGGCATACCAAGCAATGTCCATGTCGATGCTGTCATGATAGACAATCGGCGCAATCGCGTCGAAAAAGGCGAGGCGGTCTTCGCCGGTTTTCGCCATGATGCTTTCGGCCAGATTGCTGGCTGTTAGCGGGCCAGTTGCGATGATCACCGAGCGATCTGTTGGAATGACATCAACCCGTTCGCGCACGATGTCTATATTGTTATTTTCTTCCAGATGCTTGGTGACCGTTTGCGAGAAAACATCCCGGTCTACCGCAAGCGCAGAGCCAGCAGGCACCTTGGCTACCTCAGCGGCTTGCATGATGAGCGAGCCGAGATCGCGCATTTCCTGATGCAACAGGCCAACAGCGTTGTTTTCCGCGTCGTCGGACCGGAAACTGTTGGAACACACCAGTTCGGCCAGACCTTCGGTTTGATGCGCTGGCGTCATATCGCCGGAGCCACGCATTTCCGATAGTCTCACGCGTACCCCGCGTTGCGCCAACTGCCATGCCGCTTCGCACCCGGCAAGGCCGCCACCGATAATCTGAACATCAAAATTTTTGGTCATATTGGTGCGGCTATCAAAAATCTTTGGCGCTGCACAGGCAAAAGCGCCAAGATGGACTATGGGATTTACACTTAAAGTCAGTGGCGACCGAACCATCTTGCGGCCAACGCTCCTGCCGCCGTCGAAGGACGCGCACAAATATAGCCGTGGTCATGCGATGGTCTGGAGCGGGCCTGCACTGCATACGGGCGCCGCACGGCTTTCAGCGCAAGCCGCATTGGCGGTGGGTGCCGGGCTTGTCACCATATTGGGCGACAAGGCGGCTTTGGCCGAACATGCCACGCATGTGACTGCCATCATGCTGCGCGAGGCTGATACTGCGTCTGCCTTGTCGGACAGCCGCGTGACTGGCTTTGCCATTGGGCCAGGCGCAGGTTCCGGGCCATCTGTGCGGCAAGCTGTCCTGCACGTTCTTGATGGCGCTGTGCCCACGATATTGGACGCTGACGCTTTGACAGTCTTCGAGGATCAGCCAAAAATCTTGTTTCAAGCGGTACATTTGACTGACGTCATGACACCACATCTCGGCGAATTCGGTCGCATCTTCCCCGACATTTCGTTGGAAAATCGTCAGGAAGCAGCGCTCCGCGCGGCAGAACGGGCGCAGTGCGTCGTCCTGCTGAAAGGCCCGGAAACATGGATCGCGGCGCCCGATGGACGTAAACTCGTCAACCGCCACGCCTCGCCATGGCTGGCGACCGCTGGCTCGGGTGATGTACTTACCGGGCTCATCTGCGGGTTGCTGGCACAGGGCGTGCCCGCCCTTGATGCCGCTGGCATCGCAGCGTGGTTGCATGGCGATATCGGGGTGCGCGCTGGGCCCGGCCTGACGGCAGACAGCATGATTGGGCACATTCCCCTTGTCTTGCGCGGTTGTTTGAACGATGCACCTGAGCATGGAGCAGGATCTCGCACATAAACGGCCCTATTTGCTTGGCAGCTTGATTGCCGGAATCAGCTATCCGGCGAGCTGGATGTTCCTGCCGTTGGATGGCGGGTTATTCGCGATGCTGTGGAAAATGGCAGCAGTGGGGTTTCTTGTGCCCTTTGCCTTACGCCGTCATCATGAAGGCGAGTTTATTTTGCTTGCGATCATGCTCGCATTTTACGCGCTGGGTGACGCGCTTATCGAGCTGAGCATGATTGCGGGCGCGCTCGCTTTTGCTGCTGGGCATATCGTGGCAATCGTCATTTACCTCCGCCATCGCCGCGTCAGCCCGGCATTGAGCCAGAAAATGCTGGCCGTGACCGTGCTGCTGGCAACCCCCGTCATTGCGTATTTTCTTCCACCGACGCGCGACGAAGGCATTCAGGTCGCTGCCTATAGCGTCATCCTCGCCGCGATGGCGGCAATGGCATGGAGCAGCAATTTTCCGCGCTACCGCGTCGGTTTAGGTGCCATTTTATTCGTGATTTCCGACCTGTTGATCTTCGCAGAGCTTGGTCCTCTGGCTGAGTCAGAGGCAGCCGCTTTAGCCATCTGGTATCTCTATTATTTCGGCGTCCTGATGATCGCGGTCGGTGTGGCGCAAACATTGGTAAAGCGCGGGCACTTTTCACGCGGCGAGGAACGCGACTGAATTTGGAAAGTCACACTAAGGTCACACCAAAACCTGACCGCGCGCGTGTCTGATGCGCGATAAAGAAACAAAAGATACGGTCAAATGCGAAACCACTGCATCTGTTGTCGCTTTAAGGCCCAGACCCGTTTGCAATGGGTCAAATGCAACTCAACTTTGAGAAAGAGCCCCGCCAGCGTTCGCTGACAAAGTGGTTCTCTCAAATGAAATCCTACATTGCAAGCTACATTGGAACCAGGTCGTGCGGCATGGTCGTTATCGGCGTTTTCGCAGGGACGACTTGCTTTTTCACACGTCACCCTGAACTTGTTTCAGGGTCTATGTATCTGCTCTAGCTCGGTTTTGTGTTTCGAGATGGACCCTGAAACAAGTTCAGGGTGACGGATGAGCAAGGTTTGAGGCCAATAAAGCGGCCCTTTACTTACCTCCGCGTGCTTTCCACGCCGCGAGCTGGACAGGCACGAGGTCGACCATGTCCTGCATCACCAGCGAAACGTCGATCAGGTGCAATCCCCAATCTTTCGCAACAAATGCCCCAAAACGGACATCGCCGCCGACATCGTCGATGCGTGGGTCGGCAGGGTCAGCATTGATGCGGACGGACAACACATTTGCGCCATTTACCGACACACATTGCGCGGAATATAGACCCGGAACGGCGACTGTGGGCGTTGTGAATGGCGCATTGTCTTTGGTCCAACGCGGGCTGGTGGCGACGAGATCGCCGATGCCGGCACCTGCAGGGAAGCGGGCATTTGCGGATGCCATCCCACCGCCCAGAGCGGCAGGATTGGCGCAAATCGCGTCTTGTGTGGCGTCGGGAACGCGGCCGAAGCGGCTATTTGCCTCAGGCGGCGAGGTTTCGCGAAAGCTTGTCCACGCGATGACACAATTGGTCTGCCCCGCCTTTCGGCACACCGGCGTGACTTTTAGATCGCCGCCCTGGTCCTTGCCTTTGGTGACTGCAACGTTCGTCCCTGCCAGCATCGCAGACAGCATCTGACGCGCAACCGGCTTGCCTTCGATTTCTTCTGCGACCAATCGCTTGAGCAAGCCTGACCCTTGCGAATGGCCAACAAGCACAAAGGGGCGGCCCTGATTGTCCGCAGCCAAATACCGCCGCCATGCATCGCGTACATCGGTATAACGCAGTTCCATATCCACAGGGATAGGCTTTCCGGTCATGTTCGACCGAAGCCAGCTTAGTGTAGATTGCCGATAGATAGGCGCAAAAGTCCGGCAGACGGTGCCAAACCGCGCAAATTGCGCCTCGACCACGCGCCGTTCTTCTTCATTGGCGATCATGTCGCTGTTGCCGCCGGGGTCATAGGACAAGGTCGGATAGACGTAAAAGCAATCTGCTTCGGGCGCGGTCGCCCGGGCAACGGCGCGAACGGTGCGCATGCCATCGGGCGCAACCTCAGTCACATCAAGGCTTGGCGTACTGCACGCATCGCGGCGATCTGGCCGGCACAGCCAGTTTTGTTCAAGCGCATAATCATTGGGTGTCGCCACTGGAACAACGGGTGCAGTTTGCGTGGCGGCCATAAGCGTGGCGATCAAATTTGCAGATATCATCCTTCGTCGGTTCCTTCAGGAGCAGTCAGGTCGTTTGCGGCGATTTCATCGCTTGCGGCAACCTCATCGCCATCGTCCTCATCGCTTTCGTCAATCTTGGCCGCACCTACGACATGTTCGTTCTCACCGACATTGAACAGCCGTACGCCAGCGGTTCCGCGACCCAATACGCGCAGGCTTTCAAGCGGCATGCGGATAAGCTTGGCCTGATCAGTGACAAGCATGAGCTGGTCGCCTTTCGTGGCGGGGAAACTGGCGACGACAAGGCCATTACGATCGATGTTGTCGATGTTGGTGATGCCTTGGCCGCCGCGCCCTGTGCGCCGATAGCCGTAAGCCGACGACAATTTGCCATAGCCGTTGGCGCAAACGGTGAGGATGAACTGCTCTCGCTCAGACATTTCGGCGATGCGTTCGGCAGAAAGTGTAGGCTCGCCCTCCTTTTCTGGCTTCCACGGGGCGAAGCGCAGATACTCTTCGCGCTCTTCAGGCTTTGTGCCAACGCGCTTCAGGATCGACAGCGAGATAACCTCGTCGCCCTTCGCCAGTTTCATCGCACGTACGCCAGTCGACGCACGGCTTTGGAACTCGCGAATATCATCAGCGGCAAAGCGGATCGCCTTGCCGCATCGGCTTGCAAGCAGGATATCATCCTCGGCGCTGAGCAGTTCGACGCCGATCAATTTATCATCGGCGTCTTCGCCTTCGAATTTCATCGCGATTTTGCCGTTGCTTGGGACATTGGCGAACGCGTCCATGCTGTTGCGGCGGGCATAGCCCTTGGCGGTTGCAAATACGACGCTCAGGCCGCCCCATTCGGCCTCGTCCTCGGGCAGGGTCAAGACGTTGGAAATGACTTCGCCTTCACCAAGTGGTAACAGGTTGACCATTGGGCGCCCTCGCGTGGACGGGCCACCTTCGGGCAGCTTCCAGACCTTTAGGCGGTAGACCTTGCCGATGTTGGAGAAAAACAGGACGGGCGTGTGGGTGCTGGTCACGAACAATTCGGTGACGGCATCTTCCTCCTTGGTCGCCATACCAGCGCGGCCCTTGCCACCGCGATTTTGCGCGCGGAACGTCGCCAGTGCCGTACGCTTGATATATCCGCCATGGGTTACGGTGACGACCATTTCCTCACGTTCCATGAGGTCTTCGTCGTCGAGCCCGTCCCAACTTGCGGTGATTTCGCACAGGCGCGGGGTCGAGAATTCGGCGTCAATGGCGACAAGTTCTTCGCGCAATACCGCGTACAGTTTCACACGGTCTCCCAGAATTGCGAGTAATTCTGTAATTACGTCTGCAAGACCTTGTAATTCCTTTCCTATTTCATCTCGACCAAGCGCGGTCAAGCGATGCAAACGAAGTTCAAGAATCGCGCGAACCTGCAATTCGGACAATTGGTAACTGTCGCCCGTGATCTCCGTTTCGACCGCTTCCACCAATTTGATGTAGGCAGCGATTTCGGCGATTGGCCATTTGCGATCGATTAACGCTGCACGCGCTTCGGCAGGGCTGGCCGAACCACGGATGATGCGTACGACTTCGTCAAGATTGGTTACCGCAACGACCAGGCCAAGCAACAAATGCGCGCGTTCGCGGGCCTTGTTCAGCTGGAATTTGGTCCGGCGGGTAATAACCTCCTCGCGGAAACGGATAAAGGATTCGATGATATCCTTAAGGTTCAATACTTCGGGCCGACCGCCGCGAATGGCGAGCATATTGGCCGGGAAGCTCGATTGCGCCTGCGTGTGGCGCCACAATTGGTTCAGCACGACGTCGGTGGTTGCATCGCGCTTCAGGTCAATGACGATGCGCACGCCCTTGCGGCTCGATTCGTCACGAATGTCGGAAACGCCCTCGATGCGCTTGTCTTTGGCGGCTTCTGCGATCTTTTCGACGAGACCCGATTTGCCGACCTGAAACGGAACACTGGTAAGAACGATTGAACGGCGATCGCCTTTGCCTTCCTCAATTTCGTGCCGCGCCCGCTGCATGATCGAGCCTTTGCCCTCGCGATACGCCGCGCGCGCACCGCCAGTGCCAAGGATCAGGGGAGCGGTCGGGAAATCGGGGGCAGGGACAATCTCAATCAATTCGTCAATACTGATAGCCGGGTTGTCGATGTACGCGAGGCAAGCCTTGATGACTTCGCCCAAATTGTGGGGCGGGATGTTGGTCGCCATGCCCACGGCAATACCACCAGCGCCATTGACCAACAGGTTCGGGAACCGCGCAGGGAGTACCTGAGGTTCTTCGCGGCTGCCGTCATAATTGGGTTGGAAATCGACTGTGTCCTTGTCCAGATCATCCAGCAAAGCATTGGCGACCTTATTCAGCCGTGCCTCGGTGTATCGCATCGACGCTGGCGGATCAGGGTCCATCGATCCGAAGTTACCCTGACCGTCGATCAACGGTACCCGCATCGACCAATCCTGAGTCATGCGGGCAAGCGCGTCGTAAATCGCGCTGTCGCCATGCGGGTGATAGTTGCCCATGACGTCGCCGACGATCTTTGCAGATTTACGATACGGGCGGCCAGCAACAAAGCCGCCTTCCTGGCTTGCGAACAGGATGCGGCGATGGACGGGTTTCAATCCGTCACGCACATCAGGCAGTGCCCGCGATACAATGACGGACATCGCATAATCGAGGTAGCTCGACTTCATTTCATCGACAATGTCGACCGGCGAAATGTCCGATGGGTCCATGATAGCTGTGTCGTCGCTCACCGCGCGAAAATCCTTATATTTTTTGGGTAGCCTTACCCTAGACGCACATGACCGAAATGACCACAAGCGACTGTCATAACGGGGCGTTTTTCACCAGCTTATCCACAGATTCACACAGTGCAGGCGGTCAGGGCGAGATTAAAGTCCCGTCATAGGCGAAAATCTGCCCGCTTTGCTCCGGTTTCAGGCCTTGAAGCACGCTTAGCATGTCGGTGGCCGCACGGGCAGGGGTGAAGCGCTCATGCGCTGGATTGCCCTTAAAAGGCGCGCTGAGGGGCGTCTCGACGGTGCCGGGATGAAGCCCGACTATCACCGACTGCGCATTTTTGCGCTGCCATTCGATTGCGAGATTGCGGATCAGCATGTTCAGTGCTGCTTTTGACGCGCGATAGCTGTGCCAACCGCCAAGGCGGTTATCCGATGTGCTGCCGACACGCGCCGACAAGGCGGCAAAGCAGATCGGCGCGTTCTTCGCCATGATCGGCAGGAAATGCTTTGCTACGATCGCAGGACCGACGGCGTTGACACGGTAGTTTTGCATCATCCAGTCGGGATCCAGCTCACGCAGGCTTTTTTCAGGGCCTTTGCTGTTCGAATGCAGCAATCCTGTGGCGACAATGACCAAATCTGGTTGCATGTCCGCACAGGATATTGCGGCCGATGCGAGGCTGGCTTCGTTGAGGATGTCGACTGGCGGATCACTCTCCCGGTGCAGGCGAATGACCCGCGTGTATCGAACGTCAGCGTCCAATGCGTCTGCAAACGCTGCGCCAATTCCGCCGCGTGCGCCGATGATGACTGCTGTGCGTTCGCCCACTTGTTTTTTGCTCCGGTTCGTTCAACGGGAATTCATGCAGTCGCGCTATGGCAATTGCACAGAAGAAGGCAAGGTCCTATAAAACACGTCAGTGAAGGTCCAAGCCTAACATCATCGCGGAGAGTTACATGAAACTGGTTTCAAAATTTGCCTTAGCCCTTTCCCTTGTTGCGGTAGCTGGCGCGCCGGCGGCATTCGCGCAATCCAACGAAAAGCCCAAGAAGGAAAAAAAGGGTAAGGAAGCGGCTGCACCTGTAGCGGCCAAGAAAAATTACTCGAAGCCATTTATCGCGGCGTACACGCCAGTGGCAAACCTCCTCAACAAAACCAAGGACGCCGCTGCCGCCAAGGCCGAATTTCCCAAGGTCGTTGCGGCCATCGGCAATGATGATGATCGGTATGAGGCCGGCATTCTTGCAATTAACATCGGCGCGCCGTTGAAGGATCTGGCATTTCAGGAGCAGGGGATCGACCTGTTGCTGGCGTCGACATCGACTTCACCGGAATTGAAAAAGGAATATACCTTCCGCAAGGGTGCGATTGCCTATGACGGCAAGAGATTTCCAGATGCCGAAAAATATATGGTTGATGCGTATAATCTGGGTCACCGGGGCAACAATATCGAATTCCTGATCTCGAATGCGATGTCGCAGCAGAACAAGGATGCTGACGCGGTTGCGTGGATTGGCAAAGCCATTGAGTCGAGCAAAGCCGCCGGAACAGTCAACAAGGCATACGTCGTGCGTGCCGCCAACCTTTCGGCTAAAGCGAAGAATTACGCAGGTGCTGCCAATTTCTACAAAGAGTTGGTCGTGACCGAGAACAACCCCGATTATTGGCACGATGCCATCGCATTTTTTGACCGTTCGCGTAACTTCAATCCCGAAGAGTCGCTTGACCTGATGCGTCTGATGCGTGTGACCAACGGACTTCGGTTCCAGCAGGAATATGCCGGATATCTGGATAGCTTAAGCTATATTGGCGTGCGTTACCCTGCCGAGGCTGTATCCGTGCTCGAGGAAGGCTTTAACAAGGGCGTGATATCGCGCAGCAATGTAACCTTCAGCGAGCGGTTTAACGAAGCCAAAGCGCGTCTGGCTGAAGATACGCGGACCTTGCCCGGTACGATCGCGCCTGCAAAGGCAAGCGCGAAGGGTATGTTGGCGTCGCTGACAGCGGACTCGTTCTTCTCGCACAAGGATTACAAGACTGCCAAGGAACTGTATGAATCGGCCTTGAGCAAGGCCCCGGTCCTGGACAAGGACGGTGTTGACCAATCCGACCGGACTCGCTTCCGATTGGCGATGTCAAAAACAATGCTGGCTGATTATGCCGGCGCCAAAGCCGACTTCGCGCAGATTACCGGTGCGAACCGCAAGGCGATTGCCGAGTATTGGATGATGTACATCAACCATCTCGAGAATCCAGCGCCCGCAGCACCGGTGACCTAAACATACGTAACATGAAATCCAAAGGGCCTGAGCAATCAGGCCCTTTTTTTATGCCGAAGGAATGGGGACGCCGGGCTCATCTTTCGCGGTGCGAATCGTCAGCGATGTTTTAACGCTGCTCACATTCGGCGCTGACGTCAGTTTCGAGGTCAGAAATTCCTGAAACGACTGAAGATCGCGTGCGACGATTTTCAAAATAAAGTCTATTTCGCCGTTCAGCATATGACATTCGCGTACATCCGGGAGCGCCCGGACATGGTGCTCAAACGCCTTCAAATCGTCTTCGGCCTGGCTTTTCAGGCTCACCATTGCAAATACGGTGATCGTGTAGCCCAATGCGCCCGCGTCAACGTCGGCATGGTAGGATTTGATTGTGCCCGATTGTTCCAACGCACGCATGCGGCGCAGGCAAGGGGGCGCAGTCAGCCCGACTTTGGTCGCCAGTTCGACATTGGTTATGCGACCATCAGCCTGTAATTCCGCCAACAGCCTCATATCTATCGCGTCAAGGTTCGTATTCGCCATAGCCTTGTTATTTCCATTTCTATTATGACTTCGCCTTATAATTTAATTATATGGGATTGCAATTGTCCCATAGTGTGACGGCTCCAAATTGATGCTTTCGCACTGTCGAGAACCTGTTTATCGCGACAAAACTATAAATGGCCGTAACAGGGGAACTACCGGACATTGCGTTTTGACGACCGCCTTGAAACAACTTTGCGTCAAACCGACGACGTAGGGATAGGGCTGTCTGCAAAATGGCAGCAACTGGTTGATATTCTTGCGCAAAATCCCGGTGATTTCAGCCCCCAGTCAGTCGAGTTTGGCCTGCGTAAAGTACGCCAATTCATGGATGCTGTCCCTTCCTCCGTCCGCGAGCAGTGCGTCCGCGCTTTGGCTGGCCGCCTTCAATCTGCACCATTATTGTTGCTGCTTTCCGGTGATGTCCCCGCTGTTGCCTCGGCGGCGATCAGCGGGGCAAAGCTGCACGACAGTGAATGGGCAGACATCGTCCCTGTCTTGTCGACGCGCGCACGCGGATTTTTGCGCAACCGCCGCGACCTTGGACCAATGACTCGGCGGGCGCTGTCTTTGTGGATGTCGGCCGACTTTGTATTGTCGAATGAAGGTCCCCAAAGTGAACTGGCCACCAATGTTCCGCAGGGCGTGCAAATTCGCGATATTGTAGAACGTATTGAGCGGTTGCGCCTTGAACGCGAGCATAATCCGCCCATGACTGCGGTTGCCCCGCCGGAACACCCGCAGAGCGATAACGTCCGGCCTGAATATAGTGCCCCTGAATATAGTGCCCCGGAGTATAGTGCCCCTGACGATATTGGGCCTGAACCATTTGTGCATGATAGTGCCGAGCCAATAAATCCGTTACCGGTATATTCTGCGCCCGATGTGGTTGATATCGATATCAATCCCATTGACGAGATCCGGTTTGAAGCCGACGAATATGGCACCATATGCTGGGTCGAAGGCGCGCCATTGGGTGCCATCGTTGGCGTTGACATTGCCGAGCCTGCCTTTGACGATGGTCCAGGACCAGATGCCTATGGCGCAGCTGCATTCCGCCAAAAGATGCCACTTGAAAATGCCCGGATGCGGCTTTGCGGTGCGCCTGCCATTGCAGGCGACTGGCGGATCAATGCCGCGCCGTTTTTTGACGGCGTCAGCGGTCGCTTCAATGGGTATCGTGGCATATTGCGTCGCCCCAACCTGTCCGAGGTCGCACTCATTCCCGAAAGCCATGTCAATGAGGCTGAGCATATTCAGCAGCTATTGCATGAATTGCGCACACCCTTGGGGGCCATAATCGGTTTTTCCGAGATCATTGAACAGCAGCTTTTTGGTCCAGTGACGGAGGATTACCGGATATTGGCAGGCAATATCCTGCATGATGCAGAGCGTTTAATGTCCGGCTTCGACGATCTGTCGACCGCAGCGACCATTGAAACGGGGACATATCAGGCCGAAGACGGGGTTACCGAATGCGACTGGCTATCCCAACGGCTTGCTGAACGCCTGCACGGCTTGAGCGACCTGTTGCAGGTGACGCTCAACCTCGTCCATGCCCAGCCTGTGAGACCGTTTGCGATCGATCATCAGCTGGCCGAAAGGCTTTTCTCTCGTCTGCTGTCTGCGATTATCACCGGGTGCGAACCCGGTGAAGTGCTTGAGGGTCGTTTCCGGACGGAACTCGGGCCCAACGCTGTAAATCGTTTTGAACTGAGCATGCCCAAAAAACTTGTCGAGTTGCAGGAAAGCGAGCTTTTCGGCTCTGGGCCTGGAACAATCGACCAAAATGAAGCTGCACCTTTGCTTGGACTTGGCTTTTCATTACGCCTTGTGCGCAGCCTTGTGCGAAATGTAGGCGGAGATTTACGCCTGTCCAATCATGCACTGATAGTTTCGGTTCCTGCCGTGAACAATGGGTGGGTAGGGTATAAGGACGAAGAGCGCGAGTGAGGTGATGCGGAGAGTGCTCCAGTTCCATCGCATAACAATACGGGCATGGGAAAGGCATCGTGCCGTCATTCTGAACGCCATTATCTTGAACCGGCCTGCGAAAAAGCGCGCGTGATACATTTTAGGGGGTCTGGGCAAGATAAAGGCTTGCGCATTCTCCCAAAGTTCGGCTATCGGCGCGCAGGTAGTTGGCGAGCCGGTTAGGGCCTGTAGCTCAGTTGGTTAGAGCTGGCCGCTCATAACGGCTAGGTCGGGGGTTCGAGTCCCTCCGGGCCCACCATCTTCGCAAGCGCGAAGGCGGCAGGCAGCGAGCCGCGCGGACATTGTTATACCAGT
>NZ_JBKJMB010000048.1:0-11213 GCF_046596595.1 Sphingorhabdus sp. | reverse complement strand
CGCGCTCATCGAGAAAACTGGTAGCCCAAGCGACGCGCAAATCGACGAAGCCATGACCAACATCTGCCGATGCGGCACCTATCCGCGCATTCGCAAAGCCATTCAAGCCGCAACCGGGCAAGCTGCCAAGGCTGCCGCCGTTCAAGCCAAAGAAGGAGCTGTCTGATGGCCGATAACCCCACAGGCGAAATGGAAGCTGCAGCGCCCGTCAAGCGCAAAGGCGTCAAGCGCCGCGCCTTTCTCATCGGCGGCGTTGCGATCGTTGGCGCTGGCTTATTTGGCATATCCATTGCTGATAACAATGCTGCCAAGGACGCGAAGACACTCGTTGCTGGCAAAGGCGGGCACAGCTTTGCGACATGGCTGAAAATCGGTGAGGACGACGTAATCACGATCTACTCGCCGCACACCGACATTGGTCAGGGGTCAAACACAGGGCTAGCACAAATGCTGGCCGAAGAACTTGATGCCAATTGGGATCAAGTGCGCCTCGTGTCTGCACCAGCCGAATCGGCCTTCGCCAATGTTGGCTTGGGCCGTGGATTTTTGGCCGAAATGACTGGGCAGCCTGCAATCATCAATGGCATACCCCAGTCCTTTCTGTCGTTCATCGCGCGGCAGATGAACCTGCAAATTACCGGCGGATCATCCGCACTGCGGTTCACTGGACAGCAGACATTCCAAAAGGTCGGCGCGGCAACGCGGCTTGCGCTCGTTGAAACCGCGGCCAAGCGCTTGAGCGTTCCGGCGACCGAACTCACGACGCAGGACAGCTATGTCGTCCATGCAAAATCGGGACGATCGCTTCGGTACGGCGAACTTGCAGGCGAAGCGGCCACCTTGTCGCTGGAAAACGATCCCAGGCTGAAAGACCCCGGACAATATCGCCTCATGCGCCAGTCGATGCAGCGTCTGGATATTCCTGCCAAGGTCGATGGCACCGCGCAATATGGCATGGATTTTAGTGTTCCAAACATGCGCGTTGCCACAATCAAGGCAGCGCCAGTGCGCGGCGGAAAGCTGTCGTCGGTCGACGCTGCCCCTGCACTTGCGGTCAAAGGCGTGGAAAAGGTCATCAAACTGGACGACGCGGTCGCCGTAATCGGGAACGGCTATTGGCCAGCGATTTCGGGATTGCGGGCTTTGGCCCCCGAATTCAGCGACGGCGGCAATGGAGGCATTTCGACCGCATCGATTTTCAAGGCGCATGACGATTTATTCGGCAAAGGCGAAGCTGATGCCGAAGCTGGCGACGGTGATGTGCAGGCTGGCCTTGGGTCAAAGCCGATAGAGGCAAAATATCAGGTGCCGTTCCTCCACCACGCCATGATGGAGCCATTTGCGCTCACGGCCCATTTCAAGGGCGGAAAGCTTGATATCTGGGGCGGGATGCAGGACCCGCTGGCAACCAAAATGATGGCCGTCGAAGTGTCTGGTTTGGACGCGGACAATGTTACTTTCCACCCGATGATGATTGGCGGCAGCTTTGGCCGGCGATTGCCCATGTATATGGAAATTGTTGGCCAGGTAACGAAGCTTGCCATGCAATTGCCGTATCCGGTCAAACTTATTTGGAGCCGTGAGGAGGAAGTTGCGCAAGGAGCATATCGCCCGCAAAGCTCTGCGGTGTTGAAGGCCTCGCTTACCGGTCAAAAGCGAATCGCTGCCTATCGCAATGATTATGCCCAACCCGAAAGCGCCGAAAGCGAAACCGTATTTCCGTATGTTTTGCCTGCCGTATCGCGCAGGCATTTCGCCCATGTCTCCAACCAGACGACAGGCGCGTGGCGTTCGGTAAACTCGACGCAACAGGGCTTTTACAATGAAAGTTTCATGGATGAATTGGCACATGCAGCGGGCGAAGATCCAGTCACGTTCCGCCGAAATCACCTAAAGGCTGGGTCGCGGCACTTACGCGTTCTGGACGAGGTTGCAGCCAAAAGCGGATGGGGCACGCCACTTCCCGCCGGAACAGGCAGGGGCGTTGCGCTGGTTGAAAGCTTCAAAACCATCGTCGCACAAGTGGTGGAGGCATCCGTCGGCGAAGATGGCATGCCTAAGGTCCACAAGGTGACCACGGTCGTTGACGCAGGCAGTATCGTGAACCCTGACGCCGCCATGGCGCAGATTGAGGGTGGCACGATCATGGGGCTGTCATCCGCTATCGGGGAAGCGATCACCTTGGAAAAGGGTGCCGTGCAGCAAAGCAATTTGAGCGATTATCCGTTGATGACGATGGCGCAAGCACCGCTTGTTCAGGATATCCACTTCCTGAACAGCGGGGCGGAGATGGGCGGAATTGGAGAGCCCGGCGTGCCTCCTGCAGCACCAGCTTTGGCCAATGCCCTGTTCGCGGCAACGGGTAAACGCGTCCGCAACCTGCCCATCATGACGCAGGCGAAGGGATAATTTTGCCGCACGCACGTCTATTGCAACCAACCGATAACCTGGAGATTGCCGAAACATTATCGCGGGCGTTTCAGACTGAATCGGGCTGGAGCTATGTCATTCCTGATCCGAAATTGCGGGCGCAAAGGCTTATAGGCGCGTTTCATTTGTTCCTTCGCGACGAACATCGCAGGGGCGCAGTTTTCGGTACGGAGGGATTTGAAGCCGTCACCTTGTGGCGTGGCCCGGGCCAAGCGCGCGATTCCATGTTTGATACCGCGCGGCTGTTCATTCCGTTCGTCCAATGCCTGCGCTTTTCCATTTTTCGCGGGTTGGAAGTTGCCGAACTGATCGAAAAGCATCTGCCGAAAGAGCCATTCTGGTATTTGCATTACGCAGGATGCGACCCGGCGTTTCAGGGCAAAGGCTTTGGCGGCGCGGCGATCCGTGCCGGTCTTGAACGTGCGGATCATGATGGCCTACCTGCCTATCTGGAGACCGCGGACGAGCATAATATCGCGGTATATCAGAGTTTTGGTTTCACCATTAAACACATTTGGCAAGTACCCGAAGGCCCGCAATTCTGGGGCATGCAGCGTCCGGGGAAAACGCGGCATTAAACTCGGCCCAAGCGGGTTGAAGCGCAACCCCTTGCTCTTAGTCAAAAATCCGCCTAGCGTTTAGCTACGTATCAGGTCTGCGTGAGAGCGCGGATAATAGGGAAGCCGGCGGAAATCCGGCGCTGTTCCCGCAACTGTAACCGGCGAGCTTTTGCTCCAAATGCCACTGGGAAAACGGGAAACCGTGAAACTGGGAAGGCGGGGCAAGGGCACTGACCCGGGAGCCAGGAGACCTGCCTGATTGCGGTTTGTCCTTTGTGCTTGCGGGACACTGGCGCAATCGGGGTTTTCCTCGCGTGACGACATTTGTTTGGACGTCATGCGAAGGAGATACATCCGTGACCATATTAAAACACACGGCAGCCGCGATTGCGTTGCTGCCAACGACTGCATTTGCACAAGCTGATGACGAAGAAATTGTGGTGACCGCAAGCGGCTTTGAACAGCCGCGATCGGAAACCGGGCAGGCTATCGACATCGTTGACCGCGACCGCCTCGACCAATTGCAAAGCGCTACCATAGCTGACGCATTACGGACCGTGCCTGGGATCAGCATCGCCCCGCGGGGCGGCCTTGGCAGTCAGACCAGCGCCTTCATTCGTGGGGGCAGCAGCGCGCAAACTTTGGTCTTGATCGACGGCGTGCGGATCAATGATCTTACCAGTCCAAATGGTGCATTCGATTTCGGCGCGTTAATGACCGGCAATATCGACCGCGTTGAAGTGCTGCGCGGGCCCAATTCGGTCATCTGGGGAAGCCAGGCCATCGGCGGCGTTGTGAATGTTCAGTCGATTGTACCGACCGAAGGCTTTACGGCTCGCCTTGGCGCGGAATATGGTTCTTTTGATACCAAAAGGTTGCAGGCGAATATCGCAGGCACGAGCGGCGTATTGGAGGGCAGTGTCGGTGGTTCGTTCGTGAACAGCGATGGAATTTCGGCGCTATTAGGGGGAACCGAGCGTGACGGTTATGATAATGTCACGGGTAATGGTCGGTTAAAGGTTAAGATCAGCGACAGCTTCAACCTAGATTTCCGGGGCTATTACAACCGGGCAACAGTGGAATATGACTCGCTCTTTGGTATTGGCGCGAACGCCCTGCCCGTGTCCCGCAACCGCCAATTTGTCGGCTATGTCGGCGCAAATTTTGACCTGCTTGATGGCCGGTGGCAAAACCGGGTGGCTTACACCCGCACTAACATTAAACGCATCGGGACCGATCCGGTGGTGTTCAGTTTCAACAATTTTGATGTGCGCGGCGCCATTGACCGGGCTGAATATCATGCGGCATTTGACGTGAGTGACGCACTCACCGTGGTTGCCGGTGCCGAATATGAACGTAGCTTTGCCAGCACCTCGTTTGAAGGCGCGGCACCTGACGTGGCGCGCAACGACGTTGCCAGTGGCTTTGCACAATTCATCGTTCGTCCAGTTTCTGGACTGACCGTTACCGCTGGCGTCCGGCACGATGCCTATAGTGATTATGGCGGGCAGACGACCTTCGGCGGGAACGCAGCCTATACCCCCAATGACGGACGGACGGTGATACGCGCGACCTATGGTGAGGGTTTTCGCGCCCCTACGCTTACCGAGGGCCAACCGCCCTTCGGCAATCCGGATCTAAAGCCGGAAACAGCGCGCAATTTCGATCTTGGCGTTGAACATCAATTTTTGGGGGGCAAGGCGCAGGCTTTTGCGACCTATTTCAACCGCCGCAGCAACGACCTCATTGCCTTTTCCGTGATCAGTTTCCAATCCGAAAATATCGACAAGCTGACGGCTACCGGACTTGAAGCTGGGTTTAACCTCAATCCTACCAAGCGGCTCGATGTGCGCGCCAGTTACACTCTCGTGAACGCAATCAACCAAACGGACGGCGGTAATTTCGGTAATCGTCAGGCATTACGCCCGCAACATAGCGCCAGCCTGACCATCGACTGGCGAACCAGCCTTGGTCTGTCCGTTGGAGGCAGTGTTCTGATCATCGGCGATAGCTTCGACAACGCGGCTAATACCGTCCGTCTCGATGGCTATGCGCTGGTCGGCGTGCGCGCATCGATGCCTTTGACTGACGTGATCGAAGTCTATGGACGGGTCGATAATCTGTTCGACGCAGAATATACAACCGTTGCACGCTATAACAGCTTTGGCAGAAATGCGGCAGTTGGCGTCAGGGCGAAATTCTGATGCGGTTTGGCTGGTGCGTCCTGTCGGCGTTCGCCCTGACAGGGTGCACCAGCCAGCCAGATATTCTGCCCAATGGCATTGTGTCGAACAATCCGTGTATTGACTCAGTGCTGGCCGAAATCGCGCTGCCCGGTCAGGTTACGGCGGTGAGCATGTATTCGCATGACCCGGACAGCGCCTCTGCGCCTTTGGCCTGGTCCTCGCAGTTGCCAGCCATTAGTTCGGGTGCGGAGGAACTGCTGCTGGCAAAACCGAAGATCGTGCTGACAGGCAATCTGGCATCATCCGGCGCAAATGCATTGTTGGCGCGCGCTGGCGTGAAAACCGTTGCCGTTGGCGTTGCGCCGACCATGGAAGATGACATCGACCAGATACGGACTCTGGCTGCTGCAATCGACAGGGCGGACGCCGGAGAAGCCCTGATTTCCCGCATTCAAAAATCGCTACCCAACAACCAAATTTCCGGGCGGCCCGTGTCCGCTATCATCTGGCAAAATGGCGGCTTCGTGGCAGGAAAGGGTACGCTGCAGGACGAGCTTTTGGCGCGGCACGGGTTCCGCAACGCAAGTGCGCAATATGGCCTTGCTTCATGGGGAGTCTTGCCGTTGGAAACCTTGTTGCGTCACCCGCCGCAAGTAATCTTCATGCCGACTATGGCCAAAGGCGCAGACGCACGCGCGCTGAACGCCCGGCAGAAGCTGCTCGATCATTTGGGCAAGCGGACTCAAATCGTTGATTTTCCCGACAGGCTTTTGTTTTGCGGCGGCCCGACGATCATCAAGGTCTCGGCAATCCTGTCCAAAACGCGCGCTTCCTTTTCTTCAACTGCACAGAATGGGATCAGATGACTCGGCGGTCGATGACATCAGTCCTGCTGTTACTCACAGTCGCAGCGTTCCTGCTATCGCTGATGGCAGGCAAGGTCTGGATCTGGCCGACATCTTGGGCAGCAGACAATGCTGATGGCTGGATCTTCCTAGAATTGCGCTTGCCCCGCGCGGCGCTTGGCCTTTGTATCGGCGCGGTACTGGGGGTTTCTGGCGCGGTCATGCAGGGCTATCTGCGCAACCCGCTGGCTGACCCCACCGTGCTTGGCGTGTCTGCGAGCGCCGCACTTGGCGGTGTTCTTGCGATATTCACGGGCGTCAACTTGCTGCCCTTCGGCCTTTTTGGTTCTGCCATGATTGGCGCAAGCGCGAGCATCCTGCTTTTGCTCGCGATATCACGCGGTGGCGGCCCAATTGGTTTTATCCTTGGCGGCATGGTGCTGTCGACGCTAGCGGGCGCGCTGACGGCATTTGTCATCAGCATTGCCCCAAACCCGTTTGCCGTGAGCGAAATCATCAACTGGTTGATGGGTGCGCTCACTGACCGGTTGATGAGTGACCTATGGACTGCACTTCCCTTCATGGCATTGGGTACGCTGCTTTTGCTCTCCACTGGCCGCGCGCTTGACGCCCTGACATTAGGTGAAAATGGCGCCCGAAGTCTTGGCATTGATCTGCTGCGTTTGCAGTGGATCATTGTTCTAGGCGTAGGGCTTGCGGTGGGCGCATCAGTCGCCGTATCGGGCGTTGTCGGCTTTGTCGGTTTAATTGTGCCTCATCTTATTCGCGGGCTTTATGGCGAGCAACCGTCACAGATTTTGTTGCCCTCGGCGCTTGGGGGCGCGATTTTAACGCTGACCGCCGACAGCCTCGTGCGGCTTGTCCCCGGTCCAGGGGAAGTGCGGCTTGGTATTGCAATGGCGGTGCTTGGCGCGCCGTTTTTCCTCGCGTTGTTGCTGCGTTACCGGAAGCGCGCGGCATGACCTTGACCGTCCATAATCTAAGCTTCGCGCATGACGGTCAACCGACCTTGGAAGGGATAGACGCTGCGTTCATGGCCGGAAAGCTCAGCGTCATTCTTGGCCCCAATGGTGCTGGCAAATCGACTTTGCTTGCCTGCCTCGCTGGCCTGCTGCGGCCAGATACCGGATCCGTACAGCTCGATGACGCCGACGTTGGCGGGTTGCCTGCAGCCGCGCGGGCACGTGCTATCGGCCTCTTGCCACAGGGCGCTGAAACGCACTGGGCGATAGCGTCAGAAGCCTTGGTCGCACTTGGCCGCATTCCGCATATGCGCGGCGCAGGGCCTTCAACAGAAGACCGCCACGCGATTGCAACCGCAATGACGGCAACGGCGACCGAGAGCATTGCGCGGCGCCCCGTCACACAACTGTCGGGCGGCGAACGCGCGCGCGTGCTGCTGGCGCGGGTGCTTGCAGGCGAGCCGCAATGGATATTGGCGGATGAGCCTTTGGCCAATCTCGATCCCGGCTTTCAGCTCGACATATTGGGCCTGCTTCGGCGACAGGCTAAAGACGGAAAAGGCGTCATTGCGGTGCTGCATGACCTGCACCATGCCGTCCGCTTTGCCGATCACATATTGCTGCTGCACCAAGGAAAGCTGTTTGCGCAAGGCAGCGTTGACGAGGTAGTTACCGTCGGCAATCTGGCTAAAGTTTACGGGATTGACGCGAATCTTTTCAAGGACGACGAAGGGAAAACCCAGCTTCTGATTAAAGGCAAGATCAGCACATGAAATATACTCTCCCTATTGTCGCTCTCCTGTTGTCCAGCTGTGCGGTTCCACTTTCCCAGACCCCTGCTCCCATATCCGCAGGAACGCCTCAGAGCGCGCAGGAGGCATTGCGACCTTATTACGCAACGCTCGACGTCCAATTGCCAACGGCACCCTCCAGCCCCTCTCTATCGGCCGATACGGTCATCACACGTTTCGCGTTCGGCAGTTGCGTCAACGAAAACCGTGACATGAAATTCTGGGACGTCATTGCCACGCAAAAGCCCCAAGCGTTTCTGCTTATCGGCGACAACGTCTACGGCGACACAAGGCCAACAAACAGCGCCGACATTCCGACTTTGGCCGCGAGCTACAAGAAACTGAATAGCCGTGTCGAATTTGACCGCTTCCGCCGAAGCGTACCGATGATGACAACGTGGGACGACCATGATTATGGCGCCAATGATGCAGGGGGCACATTTGCCTTCAAGGAATGGGCTGAAAGCGCATATGAAACCTTTTGGGGCGCATCAGACGAGGTGAAATCACGCCCCGGTGTCTATGAAAGCCGCATCGTCGGACCCGCAGGAAAACGCGTCCAGTTCATCATGCTGGACGGACGTTTCTTCCGCTCCAACCTTGCCACCATGCCATACCGTGATCCAGGTCCTGCGCTTGGTTGGTATATCCCGAATATGGACCCCGCCGCGACGATATTAGGCGAAACGCAATGGCAATGGCTGGCGCGGGAACTGGAAAAGCCCGCAGACGTGCGCTTCATCATTTCTTCAACGCAGGTGATTACCGATGCGCATAATTTTGAAGGTTGGACCAATTTTCCCAAAGAGCGCGAAAAGCTATATGCGCTGCTTGGTCAGAAAGGCGTCAACAACGCTATTTTCCTCACCGGAGACAGGCACTCGGGCGGCTTTTACAAGACAAATGCGCCCGGCCTTTCAAAACCCTTATGGGATTTTACTTCGAGCTCGCTCAACTTTGCTTTTGGCAAAGGCGATGGCAGCGACCGCGAACCAGACCCACGCAGGACAGGCGGCTTCTGGGGCATCCCGAATTTCGGCCAGATTGACATCGACTGGGCAGCAAAGAAGGTGACGATGACGCTGCGAAAGGACGATGGCAGCGTGATTGAAACGCAGGTTGCTAGTGCGATTGATTGATCGCTGAATAATCCACGGCTGCAACCTTTTGCAGAACTGCGTCCCGAATTGCGTGCGCGGTCGAAAGCGGAACTGCAATCATTTCCAGCGTGCCACCGGCAATACCGAACTTGAGCGATGCGAGGTCCAAGCGCCGTGACAATGGCCCTTGGGCGATCTCGACACTTTGCACCTTCACCTGCGGCGCGATGGTCATTTGCTGCCGCCACCAGCCGCGTTGAAGGTATAATTGGTGGCCATCAAGCCCGAACCGATATTTGCGCCAGTCAAACCAGAAGATCATCCCGACCAGAACCAGTAGCGACAACAGCAATGTTGTTCGCAAAAATGGTGCATCCGCAAAAACCACCAGCGCCGCCATCGCGACAAATATGGGCGGCGTTATCAAAATAATCTGCGAAATCCAGTATTTCGCTGCGCCTCTTTGCAACCCGTCGTCGCCGTCTGGCGCCTGAATCGTTGCGGCTTGAGCGATACGCCACACCTCCCCAAGTGTCGCAAAGGGGGCGGCGACGTAGTTGCTTTCTTCCTTGCTGTCCTGAGCCAGGCTTACAAATTTCAGGCTATGCCAACCACGCCGTTTCCGAAATGGCCCGGTTTGCACAACCGCGGCTTGCACACGGTGCGTGGGCATCACAACATCGGTTAGCGTCAGCAACCCGCGCCGACGCCGGAAACCTTTCGATGTCTGGTCGAGGCGGAACCCGTGCTCACGCAGCAACGTGCGCGCAACACCCGTTGCAAAGCCAATGAAAATCAGACTCATGAGGGCAATAACGGCGAGGATCAATTGCACCACCCAACCGACGCCGTTGATTTTGTTCACGCTGACGCCGCGCGCCTCCGCGAGGCCCGCCCAATGTTTCAAATCCCAAAGATCATATGGCAGCAGAAAATCAAACTGTTGCGCCACCCCGCCAAGAACAGCAAAAATGATCAGCGAAAAGGAATAAAGACCGAAGATCAAAACCCTTTTGCCATCCATGGCAAAGATCGGCGCAATGTCCTGTGACTCGGCGACAGCGGGGTCGTCGCCAACGATAACGATCCCGGCTTTTCGCGATCGGATAAGGGTTCGCAGCCTGTTTGCTTCGTCTAAAGTGACGAAGCTCAGCTTCGCGTCATCGCCATCCCCGCCGCCCGTCTCGAATTTTACCTCGCCCAGCCCCATCATCCGGGCAAGCGGCTTTTGTTCAATGCTCACATCCTGAATGCGCTCATAGGGGATCGACCGGGCAGTCCGGTTCAATATACCTTTCTCGACGCGGATATCATGGTCACCGACATGATAGCGAAAGCGCAGCCATGCCAGCCATCGGAAAAACAGGCTAATGACAAGAACTGCGGCGATAACGATCGGAATAAGCGCCGGGTTCTTTGACTGCCGGACGCCGAAAACCGCCGCGACCAAAGGAAACGCCAGCTGCGGCAGGCCTGATACAAATGTGACCAACAGACCGCTAATATGCAGCCGCTCGCCGTCATGCACGTCCCCTTCATGCATTGCCTCGGCTATCTGGTTCACAGCACATCCTGCCGGATTGCAGCGCGAATAGCCTCACGCATCACCAACGCGTCGGCATGCAAGAGGCCCGGCAAGGCCACTTTGCTATTGTGATTGCCCGCCGTGTGCACTGTCAAAGTCGCCAAGTCATAGCGGCGGTCAATCGGGCCCTGATCCACATCGATATGCTGAATGCGGCCAAAGGGTACAATTGTGTCACGATAAAACATATATCCGCGAACGATACGCAGACGGTCTGTCCCCATATCATAGCCCCAGTGACGGTATTTGCGCGCAGGAACGACGAACGCGGCGAAGGTGTAAAGTAATAACATAGGCACCAGAAAGGAGCCGGGCGGCAGAACTTGCGCGATCTCCAAAACGCCAGCCCCAATGACAAAAGGCAGCAAGCCAAGGCCAGTTGCAATTCTGCTGGTGGTCACGAACGCAGGGTCGAGCGCGGTAAGTTCTGGCGAGTGGTCATCTGTCATGCAAGCGATATGCGCAGACTGTGTTGCGTTGGCAAGACAGATATTCCTCCCCTCCCGCCTGCGGGAGGGGTCGGGGGAGGGCAATCATTGCCGACAGCAAGAAGCTCGCTTCGCTCCCCCTCCCCTTGCCCCTCCCGCCTGCGGGAGGGGAATGTTAGCGCGCCAGGGCGGCGTTGGCTTCGTCGACCAGCTTCGCAATGATGTCGACAACCGGGCGCTCGACATGGACCATACCAACAGACTGCCCGGCCATGACCGAACCATATTCAACATCACCGTCGATG
>NZ_JBKJMB010000099.1:0-20692 GCF_046596595.1 Sphingorhabdus sp. | reverse complement strand
ATGGGTGCAAGCATCGTCTTTTCCTGCAGCGAAAATGCCTGAAGCGCGCTTAAAGAAACGCCAACCTTCAGCGGTACCGTGATGCTGTCACCAGCTTTAATCGCGACCAGCGGCATCGCCGCATTTTGACCCGGGTCCGCAAAGAAGCTGTCCATTTGGTCCTGCTGGTCACTGCTCGCGGAGATTAAAACCGTGCGCAGCGCCAATTCGTCGGTGGCGACATGGGCCGGATTTGCGATGTGCAACTTGCCCTGAATATTGAGGCTAGTGAAACTGACCACCGCATTTTCCGGGACAAATTCCATGGAAACAAGGCGCGGCGCCGCTGCTGGTGCCCTTAGTACAATGGACGGGGGCACCGGAGGCGGGGCTGTCGGCGCAGGGCGGGGGCCCGCATCGGTTGGTCTAGCGTTTGGAGCAACATTGCGCGCCAACGGCTGTGTGTCGGGTACCGACACGGCTTTTGCGCGCCTGCGCCATAAGAACAGGCCTAACGCGCATAGGGCAAGTAATAAGCCAGCCAATGCCGCAATTCCAAGGTCAGTTTTGCCGCTTGATGCCGACGGCGCCGGGGCAACATTTCTGGGTTGGTCAGTAGCTTCATCGGGTGCAACATCGACCGGCGCTGGCGCAGCGCCAGGGATGGGCGTTGTTGATGGTTCCGCGAGAACATCCTGCCGATTGCCCTCTGATGGATTATTTCCGGCAGGGCCATTTCTGGACGAAACTGGGTCGGCGGGCGCTGGCTCCGGTGTCGCGGGGCTTGGTTGCGGGTTGACAGGGGCAGGCGTGATATTTTCGGGCGGCGTTGCGGGTGCTTGCCGGGACGGCGGGACCTGTTGCGGGCTGCGCACTTCTGGCCCCGGCACCTCGGGCTGCGGCGCGGTCTCACGGGGGGGAGGGTCCAAACGAAAGTCGCGCAGTTCAGGCGGCGTGGTGCCGGCGGCATCCTGCGCGCGCGCAGTCATTCCACCCGTAAGCGGCAAAATCGAAGCCGTCAGCAGGACATAACAGCCAATAGTTTTTGATGATGTCGGGGTCGCCATGTTGCGGCCAAGTCCAAAGCGCATGTGGGTGAACCACGAATGAATATCCATGGCATGTGGCATGACCCGTTTGCTTCGCGTGGTGAAACGGGTAAATGCGCGAGCATGACTGACACGCCAAAGCCAAAATTCCTCGGCGCGCAAAGCGCACTTCCACAAACGCCTGAAGAGGCACAGCTGGATTATGTTCCCAATCCGCGCCCGGATACGCTATATCTTGCGCGCTTTGCGGTGCCTGAATTTACCTCTTTATGCCCGGTAACCGCTCAGCCCGATTTTGCGCATTTGGTCATCGACTATGCGCCAAATGCAACGATCGTCGAATCGAAATCGCTTAAGCTGTTTCTGGGCTCGTTCCGAAACCACGCCGCATTTCACGAAGATTGCACCGTCGGCATTGGGCAGCGCCTGTTTAACGAAATGCAGCCGCATTGGCTACGCATCGGCGGCTATTGGTATCCGCGCGGGGGTATCCCGATTGATGTGTTCTGGCAATCAGGTGCGCCTCCCGAAGGGCTTTGGATTCCCGAACAGGGCGTGGCACCTTATCGCGGCCGCGGCTGAACCTATTTAAACAGCCCGCCTAATATTCCGCGGACCAACGATTTTCCAAACGACCCGGCGACCTGACGGCCGATCGAGGTGGCGGCGGAACGGGCGGCAGATTGCAGCATCTTGTCTGCCATGCTTGGCTTTGCAGCTTCACGTGCGGCGATCGCTTGCTGGCGTGCAGCCTCTTTTGCCGCAGCAGCGTCGGCCCGCGCAGCCTCTTTTGCTGCAGTAGCTGCTTCTTTGTCGGCTATGACTTGCGCTTTTGCTTCCTGCGCTGCTGCCGCCGCCTGTGTGCTCTTGGCGGCCAAAATTTCTTCGGCAGATTCGCGATCAATCAATACGTCATATTTGTCACCCACTGCGTCCGTCGTCATCATGATGCCGCGTTCTTGCGGAGTCAGCGGGCCGACGCGGCTTGCGGGCGCCTTGATAAGGGTACGTTGAACTATTGATGGTGATCCATCGGGCTGAAGCAAGGAAACCAGCGCCTCGCCAATCTTCAGTTCAGTGATGACCTGCGCCACATCAAGCGCGGGGTTCGGGCGGAAGGTTTCTGCTGCCGACCGCACGGCCTGTTGGTCGCGCGGGGTAAAGGCATTTAACTTATGCTGAATGCGGTTGTTTAGCTGCGCCGCGACAGTGTCAGGAATATCGATCGGGTTTTGCGTGATAAAATATACGCCAACGCCCTTTGACCGGATAAGTCTGACGACCTGCTCGATTTTCTCAAGCAATGCCTTGGGCGCATTGTCGAACAGCAAATGGGCTTCATCAAAGAAGAAAACGAGCTTTGGTTTTTCGGGGTCGCCAATTTCGGGAAGCGTTTCGAACAATTCGGAAAGCAACCATAACAAGAAAGTTGAATACAGCTTCGGGCTAGACATGAGCTTGTCGGCAGCAAGGATATTTACCACGCCTCGGCCGCTGTCATCGCAGCGGATCAATTCGTCGAGGTCAAGTGAAGGTTCGCCAAAGAAATTCTCCCCACCCTGAGACCGCAATTGCAGCAAGGCGCGTTGAATGCTGCCCACTGATTGTTTGGAGATATTGCCATATTCAAGTGTCAGCGTGTCGGCACGCTCACCGCAATGCACCAGCATCGCCTGAAGATCGTCAAGATCCAGCATCAAGAGGCCGTCTTGGTCAGCGACGTGAAAGGCGATATTGAGGACGCCTTCCTGAACTTCGTTGAGGTCCATCAGCCGCGCCAGCAACAACGGGCCCATCTCGGAAACGGTTGTGCGCACAGGATGCCCATGTTCACCAAAAAGATCCCAGAATTGCGTTGGATTGTCCTTGTATGCCCAATCCTGCTGGTTAATTTCAGCGGCGCGCGCGGCGAAGATTTCATGCGTTTTGGTCTGCGGCGAACCCGCCATCGCCAAGCCTGACAGGTCGCCTTTTACATCGGCAACAAAACTTGGCACACCCGCAAGAGAAAATCCTTCGATTATGCCTTGTAACGTTACGGTTTTGCCCGTACCTGTTGCGCCTGCGATGAGGCCATGCCGGTTTGCCCGCTTGAGGTTAAGCACTTCCGGGCCGCTAGAATTGTTTCCGATGAAAATGCTGTCCATATAATGGCCCCTCTTTGGAATTGCGATTTTGCTGGTATATTTATGAAGCGGCATCGCGCCCAAGTAAATCCTGCAATCGGTTGGGGATGATTTAAGCAACACACTGGCTCATCTCGTCGATGAACAGGAATCGTTCGTCGCAAAAATGTTTATTTCCGATGTCATCACGAATGCGTCTGCTCTACCACTTGGATATGGTCCATTTTGCAAAAATTGAAAGCCAGCGCGTCAGAAATGCGTGGGGCAAAAGTATTTCGTCCTTGGCTTTGCTATCTGTCTTGTCGGCATGTGTCGCAGCTGAGCGTGCGCCTCCTCGCACGCAGCCTGCGCCGGTATCAGTGTCGACGCCGCCCGTTCGGTCGCAGCCCACCCCCAGACCAATTGCGCCGAC
Organism: Sphingorhabdus sp.; assembly: GCF_046596595.1. GTDB lineage: Bacteria > Pseudomonadota > Alphaproteobacteria > Sphingomonadales > Sphingomonadaceae > Sphingorhabdus_B. The sequence continues at coordinate 17,126 of NZ_JBKJMB010000099.1, read as the reverse complement.
AATCGTCGCGCGCCCGCAAGTTGTGCGTGCGCCGGCTGGACTTGAAAATCTACTGCAGGATCAATGGCGGCTTTTTCCCGGTCGCACGGGCGTTGCCATCATGCGCGTCGATAATGGCGAATGGGTGACTGGCCAGCGGATGGGCGAGCTTTTCCCGCAGCAAAGTGTTTCCAAAACCTGGGTCGCACTCACCATTTTGGACCTGGTCGATCAGGGCAAGGTGCGTCTTGATCAGAAAGTGCGCATCACACGCGATGATTTGGCGGTGTTTCACCAGCCAATCCGTGACCGTGTCGTTGCCAATGGCGCAATCGAAGTGACCGTGATGAGCTTGCTCGAACAGGCCATCATCGGCAGCGACAATACCGCCAACGACTCGCTTTTGCGTACAGCTGGCGGTCCGCAGGCGGTGCAGAGTTTCCTCGTGCGGAAAAATCTGGGTGCCATTCGCTTCGGGCCCGGCGAGCGCGTGATGCAAAGCGGCATTGCGGGTTTGGACTGGCGTCAGGAATATTCGATTGGCCGTAGTTTTTACGCCGCACGAGACGCGGTTCCGCTTGCAACACGAAAGGCGGCGCTCGATCGCTATCTTGCCAACCCAGTCGATGGGGCAAGTCCCGAGGCCATTGTCCGGGCGCTGGCCAGGTTGGCAAAGGGGGAATTGCTTTCGCCCGCTTCCACACGGCTGATTCTGGGGATCATGTCACGCACGTCAAGCGGACCGAACCGGTTGAAGGCCGGCGTGCCCGCAACTTGGCGTTTCCTGCATAAAACAGGGACCGGGCAAATCTTGCCGCCTGTTTCAACGGGGTATAATGATATTGGTATCATGACCGCGCCCGATGGAACGCGTTATGCCGTGGCGGTGATGATGGGCAGCACGACCGCGCCAATCCCGCAACGCATGTCCTTCATGCAATTTGTGTCGCGCACTGTGGCGGCATATCACGACCAGCCATAATCGACTGTCGCGGCACGCGCGGTTGATCGCAATCAACGTGGACGGCTGACAAAGAAAAGGGCCGTCCTGTAAACAGGACAGCCCTTCTCAAATACGTTCGCTTAAAAAGCGCGAATATTACTTCGCAGCTTCTTTTGCAGCGTCTGCAGATTCACCAGCAGCTGCTGCTGCGTCGGTTGCAGTTGCAGCAGCGTCGGTTGCAGTTGCAGCCGCGTCAGTTGCAGTGTCAGTTGCCATTGCGTCTGCAGCTGGTGCAGCAGCGTCAGCGCCTTCTACAGCGGCGTCAGCAGCTTCTGTGGTTGCTTCTGTGGTTGCGTCGGTTGCTTCTGTGGTGGCTTCTTCAGCACCTGAGCAAGCGGCCAAACCGAGCGAAGCGGCAAGAACGAGAGATACAGCAATTTTCTTCATATGGGAAACCCCCTAGCAAAACTTATGAAAACCTGACAGGCATGTTACAACGTTTGCAGCTTGCCTGCGAAAAGCCCTCTAGCCCGTTCAATATTCGGTGGCAATGCGATTTTTGCAGGCAGGATGGGCGTCCACAGCGATTCTGGTGTGTTCTCTACCATTACGGTAGAAAATGTGGCGGATTTGAGCCGATTGACTTCATATAAAGATTTCTTTATATCATTGGGTGATGATTAATTTGCTCAATATCATGCGGGCTTTGGCCGATCCGACGCGGTTGCGAATCGTTTTTCTGGTGTTACGCCTGGAATTGTCGGTGGGTGAGCTGGTGCAGATTCTTGACCAAAGCCAGCCGCGTGTCTCCCGTCATATCCGCATATTGGACGAGGCAGGGCTTCTTGAACGGCGCAAGGAAGGAAGCTGGGTTTTCCTGCGACCTGCAGACATATTAACCGACAGTCCATTAACGTCGTTACTGGCGCAGGCAGATGTCACTCAAGCAAAGGCATTCCAGCGCGATGTGCTCAGGCTCGACGAAGTACGCAATGCCCGCACTGACATGGCGGCTGCCTATTTTGCCGCGCATGCCGAAGAATGGGACTCGTTGCGCTCGCTGCATATAGCGGATTCCGAAGTTGAGGCGCGGCTCGCGCAAATACTGCACAGCGCGCCTTTGGGGCGTGTTCTGGACGTGGGTACGGGGACGGGACGCATCGTTGAACTGTTCGCCGGTGACGCCGAACGTTTTGTAGCTGTAGACAATAGTCCAGAGATGTTGCGGCTCGCGCGGGCGAAGCTTGCATACTTAAGCCCCGAAATTGCCAGCAAAGTAGACATCCAGCTTGGCGATTTTAACATGTTACCGGTTGCCGATGGTACCTTCGACACAGTCATCTTTCACCAGGTTTTGCACTATGCCCAGCACCCCGAAGCCGTTATCGCCGAGGCGATCCGCACGCTCGCCCCGGGCGGCAGGTTGGTCATCGTAGACTTCGCTGCGCATAACCTTGAAGAACTTCGAACCATCCACGCCCATGCCCGGCTTGGCTTTGCCGATGACTTCATGAAAAAGGCTTTTTCCAGCCACGGTCTCCAAATGCTGCACCAAACCGCGCTTGAAGCCGGCGAATTGGTGGTCAAAGTCTGGATGGGTCAAAAGCTTTCCAGTGCCGCGCCCAACCCGAAAAACATATTAGGCTCCAAAAACAACTTAAGGATCGTTGCATGATTCTCCCGCTTGCACAGATGCAGGAAGCCAGCCGCGCGGTGGCCTCACCCCTATTTGCCGGGCTTTCCGGCGATTGCGAAATCAGTTTCGAATTCTTTCCGCCCAAAACGGAAAAGATGGAGGAGCAGTTGTGGGAATCGGTTGTGACCTTGGCCCCGCTTGCACCCCGCTTTGTGTCGGTTACATATGGAGCAGGCGGCACCACCCGCGAACGGACGCACAACACCGTTGCCCGCATCGCGCGCGAAACCGCGATTCCAGCTGCGGCGCATCTTACCTGCGTTGAGGCGTCCAAGGGCGAAATCGCCGATGTTGCCCATGCGTATTGGGAAGCTGGCGTGCGCCATATCGTTGCCTTGCGCGGTGACGCACCGGGCTCGGACGGCAAGTTCGTGCCGCATCCCGATGGCTATGCGAGCGCTGCAGAGCTCGTCGAAGGCTTGCGCAAACTTCATCCCTTTGAAATTTCGGTCAGCGCTTATCCCGAAACCCATCCAGAAGCCTTGTCCGCATCTACGGACATCGATTTCCTCAAGCGAAAGCTTGATTCAGGCGCAAGCCGCGCGATTACGCAGTTCTTTTTCGAACCTGAAACCTTTTTCCGTTTTCGCGATGCAGTTGCCGCGGCGGGTATCGATGCTGAAATCGTCCCCGGCATCATGCCTGTGTCCAATTTCGCCGCTATCACGCGCATGTCGCAGATGACGGGCACGGCCATTCCCGTCTGGATGGCGCACCTGTTTGATGGGCTCGACGACCACCCGTCCGCGCGGCAGCTGGTTGCAGCGACTGTCGCGGCCGAAATGTGCCGCCGGCTTTATGCGGGCGGGGTGCGTGATTTCCATTTCTACACATTGAACCGCGCGGAACTCTCCTACGCCATCTGTCATTTGCTCGGAAAGCGGCCAGTGGCAACAGCGCGGGAGGAAGCGGCATGAGCGCGCGCGAAGCATTTGTCGCCAGAGCTGCCAAGCAGATCCTTGTGTTCGATGGCGGCTATGGCACCGCGATCCAGGGCTATAAGCTTTCGGAGGCCGATTATCGTGGCGAACTTGAACTCACGCATGATCAAAAGGGTAATAACGACCTGTTGTCGATTACCCGTCCCGACATCGTCGGCGCGATTCACAGCGCCTATCTTGATGCCGGTGCGGACATGATTGAAACCAACACCTTCAGCGCGACCAAAATCAGCATGGCCGATTATGGCTGCGAGCATCTGGTACAGCAGCTGAATGTGGAGTCGGCAAAGCTTGCCCGCGCCTGTTGTGATGCCGCAGAAGCAAAGGACGGCACACCGCGATTTGTTGCTGGCTCGATTGGCCCGACGAACAAGACATTGTCCTTGTCCCCTGATGTTAATGACCCAGGCTATCGCGAAATCGACTTCGATTATCTGAAAGATGTCTACCGCGAACAATGCGATGCGTTGATCGAAGGCGGCGTCGACTTCCTTTTGATTGAGACCATCTTTGATACGCTGAATGCCAAATGCGCAGCGATGGCGGCGCAGGAAGCCGCCGCTGCTTGCGGGCGCGATGTGCCGCTTATGATTTCGATGACGATCACAGACATGGCGGGCCGCAATTTGTCCGGGCATACGGTTGAAGCCTTTTGGGCCGCCATTCGCCACGTCAAGCCGCTGACGATCGGGCTGAATTGTTCTTTTGGCGCAGATCTGCTGCGTCCGCATCTGGCGGCATTGTCCAAACAAGCCGATGCGCTGGTGATGGCTTATCCGAATGCTGGTTTGCCCAATGATCTGGCTGAATATGACGAGCTTCCCGAAACAACCGCGCAATTGATTGGGCAGTGGCTCGATGACGGGCTGGTGAACATCGTTGGCGGATGTTGCGGCACGACGCCCGCCCATATTGCCGCCATCGCCAGGGCGGTCGAAGATCGCGCACCGCGCACCATTCCAAAGGCTGATGTCCTCACGCGGCTTGCTGGGCTTGAGCCGTTTGTGATGGCCGCCTGATCATTTATTAAAGTAGAACAAACAAATGACTTCATCTTCCTCCCGTTTCGTGAACATTGGCGAACGTACGAATGTCACCGGCAGTGCCAAGTTCAAAAAGCTGATCCTTGCTGGCGATTATGAAGCCGCGGTTGAAGTGGCGCGTGATCAGGTCGAAAACGGTGCGCAGATCATCGACATCAACATGGATGAAGGCCTACTTGATGCGCATGAGGCAATGACGACATTCATCAAGCGTATAGCCGCGGAACCCGACATTGCGCGGGTTCCCTTGATGATCGATAGCTCCAAATGGAGCGTTATCGAGGCCGGATTGAAGTGCGTTTCAGGCAAGCCTATCGTCAATTCGATCTCCATGAAGGAGGGCGAAGAAGCCTTCTTGCATCACGCGCGTTTGTGCATGGCCTATGGCGCGGCGGTCGTTGTCATGGCGTTCGACGAAACCGGCCAGGCCGACACCCAGCGGCGCAAGGTAGAGATTTGCAAACGCGCTTATGATCTGCTGCTCGGCATAGGCTTTCCACCCGAAGACATCATCTTTGACCCTAATATCTTTGCGGTGGCGACGGGGATTGAGGAGCATAACAATTACGGCGTAGACTTTATCGAGGCCGTCAAGGAACTGCGCGTCCTGTGCCCACATGCGCATTATTCAGGCGGCCTGTCCAACCTGTCATTCAGCTTTCGTGGGAACGAACCTGTTCGCCGCGCGATGCATTCGATCTTCCTTTATTATGCAATCCCGGCCGGGCTCGATATGGCCATTGTCAATGCCGGGCAGCTCGATATCTATGACGAGATCGACCCAGTGCTCCGTCTGGCTTGCGAAGACGTCATCCTCAACCGCGATCCAGATGCCACCGAGCGCCTGATTGCTTTGGCCGAAACCTATCGCGGGACCGATGTTGCGCAGGAAAAGGCCGAAGCAGAATGGCGCGGCTGGCCAGTCAGCAAGCGGCTTGAACATGCATTGGTCAAGGGCATCGATGCGCATATTGTCGATGATACCGAAGAGGCACGCCTTGCGATCAAGGTAGCAGGCGGCAGGCCGATTGAAGTTATCGAAGGGCCGTTGATGGACGGCATGAATGTCGTTGGTGACCTGTTCGGATCGGGGCGGATGTTCCTGCCGCAAGTGGTGAAGTCGGCGCGCGTCATGAAAAAGGCGGTCGCGCATCTGTTCCCCTATATTGAGGCGGAGAAAGAGGCTGGCGCGAAGGGCAAAGGCAAGATCATCATGGCGACTGTCAAAGGCGACGTGCATGATATTGGTAAAAACATCGTAGGCGTCGTACTTCAGTGCAATGGCTTTGAAATAGTCGACCTTGGGGTGATGGTGCCTTGGCCGAGCATCTTGAAAGCCGCGGTCGAGCATGATGCCGATATGATCGGGCTATCGGGGCTTATCACGCCTTCGCTTGATGAAATGGTCACCGTTGCCGAGGAAATGCAAAAGGCTGGAATGACGATGCCGCTGATGATTGGCGGCGCAACCACCTCCAAAACCCATACCGCCTTGCGCATTGAACCTGTCTATTCCGGCCCGGTCATCCACGTCCTTGACGCATCGCGTGCAGTCGGCGTGGCGGGCACATTGGTCAGCGACACGATGGCGGATAAGTTTGTGGCCGATACACGCATTGAATATGGCAACATCCGCGATGCCCGCGCCGGCAAGACTGCAAAGCCTTTGGCTACGCTCGAGGAAGCGCGCGCCAATGCCTTTGAAATTGACGAAAGCATGAAACCCGCGCCGCCGCAAAAGCCCGGCGTCCATGTCTATGACGACTGGGATTTGGCCGATTTGCGCAATTACATCGACTGGACGCCGTTCTTTCGGGCCTGGGAACTGTATGGCAATTATCCGGCTATTCTCACCGATGACATCGTGGGCGAGAGCGCGACCGGCCTTTTTGCCGATGCCAATGCGATGCTCGACAAAATCATCAACGAAAAATGGCTTCGTGCCAAGGGCGTAGCTGGTCTGTGGCCATGCTGGCGCGACGGTGACGACGTTGTTGTCTATTGCGAAAAGACCGAGGCGCATGTGCGCATGCCGTTTTTAAGGCAACAGATCGCCAAGCGCGAAGGCAAGGCGAACATGTGCTTGGCCGACTTCATCAGCCGCGATGGTGACTGGATTGGCGGCTTTGCAGTTACAACGGGTCATGGCATCGGCACGCATTTGGCGCAGTTCAAGGCCAATATCGACGATTATTCCGACATCATGTTGAAAGCGCTGGCCGACCGTCTGGCCGAGGCCTTTGCCGAACGGATGCATGAGCATGTTCGCAAGGATTTGTGGGGCTATGCGCCCGATGAGCAGTTCACTCCCGAGGCACTGAACCGCGAGGAATATCGGGGCATTCGGCCGGCACCCGGTTACCCCGCTTGTCCCGATCACAGCCTGAAGCCAATACTGTTCGACCTTTTGGATGCCACGCACAAAACCGGGATTACGTTGACTGAAAGCTTTGCCATGTTGCCGACCGCTGCGGTCAGCGGTCTGTATTTTGGTCACCCGCAATCCGAATATTTCGGTGTGGCCCGGATTGGCGATGATCAGGTTTCCGACTATGCCGCACGTCGTGGGTTGGAAATGGACCGCGCGCGGCAGTATTTACGGCCAAATCTGAACGAATGAGCGCTGCGCCGTCATGAAGCTGACGTCACTGATGTTGGCCGTAAGCCTATCGACTGCTGCCTTGGCGCAGAACGTCGCGCCATTCCAGAACGCGCAAACCGGGCGGTCTTACAAAAGCCTTCAGGCGGCGGTCGACTCCATTGGCACCGGCGATGGTACGATCATCATTGCACCTGGCACCTATCGCCAGTGCGCCGTGCAGAAATCGGGCAACATTGCCTTTCGTGCTGCGATCCCCGGGCAAAGCATATTGGAAGGCAAGATTTGCGAGAAGAAAGCTGCACTCATTCTGCGTGGACAAGCGACGCGGGTCGATGGCATCATCTTTCAGAATTTGCAGGGGCCAGCAGCCAAAGGCGCAGGCATCCGGCTTGAAAAGGGCGATTTGTCAGTCACGCGTGCCGTTTTTCGCAACAGCGAACAGGGTATTTTGGTGTTGGACGACCCGCGCAGCAAAATTAGCATCGACCAATCAAGTTTTTCAGGGCTTGGGCGGTGTGGCCGCGGCTTGCCTTGCACTCAGGGTGTCGACATTGGCCGTGTTGGAACGCTTTCCATTACCAAAAGCCGCTTTGAGCGCGGAAACGGGGGGCATTATATCAAAAGCGGCGCTGCCCGCGTGACCATCACCGATAACGCTTTTGACGATAGCCGTGGTCGCGCCACCAGCTTCATGGTCGATCTGCCCATTGGCGCAAATGGCAGCATCTCACGCAACATCTTCGTCCAGGGTCAATCCAAGGCAGATGACAGCATTTTCATCGCTATTGCGTCGGAAAGGCGGACACAAAGCAGCGATGAACTTTCAATCAACGCAAATGAAGCCACCATCGCGTCCGGCACCACGAAGGCCGCCGCCTTTGTTGCAGACTGGTCGGGCGACCGTCTTGCCTTGGGCGGGAACAGGCTTGGCCCCGGGGTAAAGCCGTTCGAGAAACGTGCGCGGTAGTTTGGAAAGTCACACTAAGTTCTCACCTAAACGAACCTTGTCTCTGCCGCATTACCCAAGCTTTGTGGCCGGGCCACACATGGCTGTCCCACATATTTTTTCACAATGCCCACATTGAGAAAGAACCGTGCCGACCTGGCGACAGTCTCAAATCAAATCCTACATTGCAAGCGTGCTTTTTCATATGGCGCTTCGGCCCACACTGGCGCCTTCGTTGAAGGCGTAGATTTAATGGACGCATAAAAATAGATATAAAACAATAAGCTATTAACACATTTCGTCCAGCACGAGGCCTTCTTGTTGAGGCTAAGGGGCGTCGAATGTCGTTGAAAACTACATCCTGGGCGCGATCCGGTTACGATAACGATGCGCGCCATGTTGTTTTGGCGACGGCTGGGCAACGCTTCTGGTCGCGTCAGCTAGACGTAGCGTTTTTGTTGCTGATCATCTCATTCGTTTCCGGTGTTCTTTCGCATTATTTCCCGGACGCTTTTTCGACGCCTACGAATCTGACTGGGATTATCCCCAGCTTCCTGTTTACGCTCACCCTCTTGATGGCAATGGATGCCTTTTGTTTAGCCTTCTTTGGTCAGACCTTTGGACGCGCCCTTGCAGGTATCAAGGTGATAAAAAAATCCGGCCGTCGGTTGACACTTTTCGAAGCTTTTTACCGAAACATGCTGGTTTTGATTGTCGGCATGTTTCTTTACTTACCGTTCCTTGATTTGATCGCGATGCTGTTTGCGTATTCTAGGATACGCAATGGTCGCGAGACCATCTGGGACGAGAGCCTGGACACCTATGTCATTTCCGAAAGCGCATCTTTTGGCGGCACGATATTAACTGCAGTCCTGACTATAGGCCTGATCCTGACCATAAGCGTCGTTCAGGACGGGTTCGGGCAGTCACTCGATCAAGCGGAGCTTACAGCATCAGAATTCGCCCGATAAGGTTCTTGAATATCCGCTTAAAGGAAAATATGCGCCGGCGCTTATCACCGCCCCTGCGCGCGCCATCTCCGGACTACCCGTTCTAATATCTCGGTTTCGCCGCCGGTTTCCTGCCACAGCACGCTGAACAACGGATCGTCCGATGCAGGGCGCTTTTCCTCTTCGAGATTGTCGAGCGCAACGCGGATGGGAATGCTGACACCTTCGCCGCAGACAATGCATTCGCGGTTACGCAACGCCGGGATGGAGTCAAGAAAGCCGCGCGCGCCCTCGGGCATCGCAGCCCGGACAAAGGCTTGGTCGCGGTCGTTATTCAGACGCATCGAAATAATGGTGCCGCATTGTGATAGCACGCCTTCGGCCAGATCGGATGGCCGCTGCGTGATCAGGCCAAGCGATACGCCATATTTACGGCCTTCCTTGGCAATGCGTTCAAGGATTGACCGCACGGCGCTGTCCTTGGCCACACGTTCGGACGGGATATAACGGTGCGCTTCCTCGCAGACGAGCAAGATCGGCCGCTGCGCTTCGTTGCGCGACCAGATAGCATAATCGAAGACCAGACGTGACAGCACGGCGACAACGGTTGACGTAATATCTGACGGCACGCCCGACACATCGATGATCGAAATAGGTTTGCGATGCGAGGGCAGGCGGAAAATCTTGCCCACAAAATCCGCCATGGTGTCGCCAACGAGCATCCCTGAAAACATGAAGTTATACCGTGGGTCAGCCTTTAACTCGTCGATTTTATTCTTCAGCCGCATGAACGGTGCAGACGACGATGCCTTGTCGAGCCGCCCCATTTCATTCTGGATGATGTTCGTCAAATCGGACAATAAATAGGGAATAGGCGCGTCAACGGTAAGCTTGCCAATCGTTTCGGCAATCCGGTTTTTGGATCGTGCCTGAAGAAGGCAGCGCGCCAATATATCCGAATCCATCTGCCTGTCGTCGCCACTGGACGTGACGAAAATTTCGCAATGCTCGGCGAAGTTCATCATCCAATAGGGCATGGCAAGATTGTTCACGTCAAACAAAGCGCCATTATCTTTAAACGCTGCGCTATATTCGCCGTGCGGGTCGATCATGACGATATGGCCTTCGGGCGCGATGTCGCAGATTTTGTGCAGGATAAGCGCGGCGCAGGTCGATTTACCTGTGCCGGTTGATCCAAGCAGCGCAAAATGCTTGCCAAGCATGGCGTCGACATACAGCGCACCGCGAATATCCTTCGTCGGAAACACTGTGCCGATTTCTACATGGGCACGGGCATCGGCAGCATATACCTGCTTCAGGTCAAGGCTGGATACCGCATATACTTCGCTGCCGGGGACCGGATAACGCGTTACACCCCGGCGGAAATTGTAGATTTTTCCCGTCAGCTTTTCCTCGTCGCCCTCGCCCAGAAAATCGACTTGAGTTACGATGACATTATGGTCGGTTTCGTGCAGCTTTTGCGTGCGGATACTCGCGAGGAGCCATGTGCTGCCAACGCGGATCTTGATCTGGCTGCCGACCTGTCCTGCCATGGCAATGCTTGGGTCTTTATGAGACACAAGGCTGCTCAAAATGCCGGCATCAAGCGTGACTTGCGATCCCGACCCCGCAATTTCCATCACGAATCCAATATGATGCAAAGCAGTGTTAGTTGACACATGGCCGGTGGGCGGCGCTGCATCGGGCGTAACAGTCGATAGGTCAGCCGCTTGGTCTTGTTGCCCAGACTGGCTGTTCGAAAAATCCCGATGTGCCAAAATATCCATTGCGGCCGTCCTTTTTATCCAGAAGTGACCGGAAATAGGCACAGAAGGTAAAGAATTATTTACTATCGGGGACAGACGGTTGCGAGATCAGCACTGCACGTCGCAACGTTCAATTTGTCAAAGCCGGTTAAAGACAAATCCAGCGAACCAGCCAAGCAGAAGCGATACAAGCACCGCCATTGCGCCGTAAAATAGTGCATAGTCCTGCGCCAAAATCGTCACCAATTGTTCAAATCCGGTCTTTCTGATCCGCACCTCGACATTGTCGTCCGCCACAATAACCCTGCCGTTGCGGATCAACAGAGTCTCGGCGGTGTAAACACCCACAGGAACGCTCGACGGAATATTGAGGCGCGCGCGATAGAGGACCTGATCGGTAATTTCGACCGTACCCGCCTCTTGCCGAAAAAGGCCATTGCGGCGATTCAAGTCCACCAACCCTTCGACAAAGCGGCGCTGCTCGGCCGCATCGACCTCACCGCTTGGGGACAATTGCAGCCGCTCAAGGCCAAGTTCGTAAATGGCGGCCGTTTTGCTGCTGACGATTTGATCAAGCGGGCGCGACGACGCAATGGCATAATATGCAGGGACGGATCGAAAGTCCGTGCTGTCGGCATTCACCCAAATCCCTGCAATCTTTTGCTTTTCACGCAGCGTTACTGGGCGGGTGGGACCGCGCAAAACAACGGCCACATCCACTTGCCCTTCTGGAGCGACACCGCGCGGGTAAATAATTGCCCCGAACAAGAGCATTTCGGCACCTGTGAAGCCCGACTGAATATTGATTTCCCGCTGCGAGACGTCAGGCACAAGCTTGGGCACATTTTGTGCGACAGCTCCGACCGGGAGAAAGAACAGCAACAAAGCCAGCCAGCGCATCATAGGGCCTGCAATGTGTAGATTTCATCGGGACGCCAGCCAAGGCCAAGCGCCATCCGCACAGCAACGAGCAGAACGATGCTGGCGAGGAACAGGCGCAAATATTCGGGCCGCATGCGCTGCGCCAGACGTGCCCCGATCTGCGCGCCCGTCACACTGCCGATGAGCAGAAACACCGCAAGCACAATATCGACCGCCTTTGTCGTCAGGCTGTGCATCATCGTCGATGCCATGGTGACAAAGAGAATCTGGAACAACGACGTCCCGACGACGACTTGAGCCCCCATGCCCAATAGATACAGCATTGCAGGAACCATGATAAAACCACCGCCAACGCCAAGCAGCATGGTCATGATCCCGGTGATAAAACCCAATATCAGCGGCGCGATCGGCGAGATATAAAGACCGGATCGATAAAAGCGCCATCTCATGGGCAGATTTGCCACCAGCGGATGGTGTCGGCGCTTGGCGGCTGCGACAGGTCTGCCGGCCCGGACCGCAAGAACGCTCGTCAGGCTTTCTTTCGCCATCAGGCCACCGATACTGCCAAGCATCACAACATAGAGAATATTGATAACGGTATCGATCTGGCCAAGTGCTTCCAGTATCTCGAATATGAACGCACCCGCAGCTGTTCCGAATATACCGCCCACAACCAATACAGCGCCCATCTGAAAATCAACACCGCCGCGTTTCATATGCGCGAACACGCCCGATACGCTTGCGCCGGTGACTTGAGTGGATGCAGAGGCGGCAGCGACCGCTGGCGGTATGCCATAGAAAATCAACAGCGGCGTGGTCAGAAATCCGCCGCCGACGCCAAACATGCCAGACAGCACACCAACACCGCCACCCAGCAGGATGATGACCAGTGCGTTGACCGACAAATTGGCTATGGGAAGATAGATATCCATAATCGACCACCGGACCCTAACGGCATTTGACGGCAGGATAAAGGCGAGCGCTTAGAAACTGGTGGACAAGGTGACTGCCGGGCCATTGCTAGGCCGCAAGTTGCCTGCGATTTGGAAACGCCAGCTGGCGTCCAGCCGGAATTGCGCGCCGCCCGTCGGCAATACTGCCCGAATGGACGGTCCAATTTCGACCCGCATTATGCTGTCCTGCCCGCCACCCCAAAGTCCAACGCCTGCATTAATTTTGGCGGGTTTGTCGCTTAAGAGCGGTCTTTGTGCGTGTACCTGGATATCGGCAAAACCACCCCCGCCTGTGCCCCCGACAAAGCCCGCCTGACCATATCCGTCAAGGACGAAGCGGAGCGGTAGTTTGGCACCATCAGTACCGCCAGAGACAAAGGCAGCGATGGCATCGGGCCGGTCTTCGCGGAACCGTCTTTCAACCGAAATCTGTGCAGGGAAAGACACCAATGGTCGCCACTTTAGCCCCGCTGCCAACTCGCGTTCACGCAATCGGCCATGCGATGCCGAAACCCGGGCAATCAGTGCAAACATTGAGACGCCATCGACCCCGGAAAACCGATCCAGGGGCACTGCTATCAACAACGCGCTTTGACTACCACCATATTGTCCGAGGCCAAGCCCAAGCGGCCCCTGCGCACTTTGGCCAACCCGCCAAAAACTATAGCCATAAAATTCAATGGGGCGCGGACTTGGTTTAGCAGGAGGGGGAGGCCCAAGAGACAAAGCATCGGCAGGCCATTTGGAATCCGCAATCGCGATGTGCATAAAGCTTTCTTCGGTTTGGTCATGCGCTTCAAAATCCGGACGGGGTTGTGGGCGTGCGGTATGAGGGCGTTTGGTAGGAGGCAGGCGAGGTTGGCTTGGTCCCGAGGCAAGGGCGAACCTGCGCGTCTTGGTCAGGTTCGATTGCTGCTTACGCATAAGTTCCAGCCAAGCTGTTTGGAACGGGGCGGCAGCGCGTGAGGCAATCTGTGGCTGCCCGCGTACCCGCACTGCCGGGTCCTCCACACGGTTGATCAATATTCTGGCGGTGGTCCAGGTCGTGCCCAACAGGACAAGGAACACGACTGCCTTACCGCGCATCAATTGCGCCCGGCGAGAATTTCGGGAACCGTATGATGCGTGGTTTTATCCCATTTCAACGGCGCCCCGAGACAATGCCGGACATAAGCGGTACAGGCGCGCCGCGCTGCCATGATTGCGATAATGTTGCTGATCAAGCTTCGCGGGACGGATATGAATGCCTCTTTCGGCCCATATATTGCGGCGACAAAGCTGGCGCGCACACCCAACCGCCACAGCAAAAATGCAAGGTTGAGCCAGAGCAGCAAAATCAGCGATGCGGGAAAGGGGGCTGGTTGATAAGCGCCGAGCAATTGTGCGCCGTTTAAAATCGCGCTTAAGAAAATGCAGATATAGGCCGCGACGATGACGACCGCGGCGAAAATCGATTTGCGGTCCTGAAGCAGCATCCATTTTTGGGCCAAATTCCCGCGCCAGCCAATCCGGTCCCAGCCAGCAAGCGCAATGCCAATTAGCCAGCGGGTCTTCTGCCGAACCGATGCCGTCAATGTGTCCGGAAAGCATGCCCGTGTCGCCACCAGCCTGCCATCGCTATCCAGAACGCGCGCCATGATTGTTCGTCCGCCCACCGAGCCGATACGGATTCCAAGCTCATAGTCTTCGGTCAGACTATTCGGGTCGAACGGAAGGCCATTATTGAGCATGGCCATTCGGGCCATAAGATTGCGATCAATGGCACAGGCCACGCCGGCGAGCGGCAATGGCGCGCCCAATGCTTCACGGACCACCATGTTCTTGCCATGTGCATCGGAAAATTCGTCGCAATAATGGCCGCTAATCCATGTTGAGTGCGCGGTACGTACCGGGATGACTGGCAATTGCACGGCACCGCCTTTCAACACGAGGCAGTTAAAGACGTGAAGCTCGTCTGCATGCACAGCGTCCTCTGCGTCGTGCAGGACGATCGCCTTTGCCTTAAATCCACCTGCGATTTCATCCGCAAGCAACGCGTGCCACAACCGGTTAAGGCAATCGGCCTTGGTCGTGGGACCATCATGGCGAACGAACACAAGCTGTATATGCATATTGGATCGGGCTGCGCCGATCACGGCGGCTGCCGATTGCGGGTCATTGGGATAACAGCCAACATAGATGCGATGGCGACAGCCGCTATTGTGCCACTGGCGGGTACAATGTTGAAGCATGGTTCCAATGACGGCTGCTTCGCCCCACGCCGGAACGAAAATGGCGAGCAGCCCATCGTTACTTGGCATAGGCAGCTGATGTGCTCTTAGAGGGGGTGTAAGGCGGTAAAACCTCCACCGGCGGTATACGCGCCGCGCAATCCAGACGGCATCGATGCACAACGCATCCAGCCCACCGAGCAGCAAAAAAATGGCGCTGAACAGCAGCAGTTCATGCTGTGCCGTTTCCAGCAATGTGAAAATCCTGTGAGCCAAAAATACGACCCTTCATTCGGCATGCGCTGTTTCGGTGTTGGTGTCTCTCAGTGTAGTGATTCAGGCGTAATGCGATTCACGCGTGTTTGATTTCAGGCTGGCCTTGTTTTGCGTTTCTCGTATTGCCGGTCTTTATGGGTGCCGGCGACCATCACCCAAAGGATCGGTATCGCCCAAAAAGACAATAAGGCCTGGTATGATTTGGGCACAATTTCGGGCGCTGTTAGTGTAGCGAGATGCGTGGCGACCGCTATCGTTTGAAAACCCATCGCCCACATTGGCCAGTGACGGTTGCTGGTCAACGCAAGAACCGCCAACGCCAACAGGCATAAGCTGTCGACTGCAAGAAGCCCAAAAGATGTTCCCACCCAGTCAGGGTCCATCCACGCAGCCGCGTTGCTCAAAATCGTTGCCAAGATGAAAATCGCTGATCCGGCCTTTCCCGTCCTGCCACCAATTACGATGGCATAAAAGGCGCACATGAGCAGTGCAAAGTTAAAAGCCAGTACGATAATGTCCATGCCCATGCCTATGCGCTTGCCCTTGCCCGTCCTCAATACATTGTTTGCGAACGGGCAAGGGTGCCCGACCTTAGCCGTTTACGACCTGGAGACCGACTGGTCGGGTTAGGGGGCCCGGGCCAACGCACCCGAAATTAATTTCTTGTAGGTTGCTATCACGCTGTGCCACCGCGATTTTGCGGTGGGCATTTACAAACCCCTTTCGGGCATCGACCATTTTGGAAAGGCCGCTCGCTACGCCTTCAATTGCGGCCTGCGTATGGGCGGGCGACGCATCAGAATGACGGCAAACTTCGATGACCGAAAAGGTCAGGCTCGCCAAATCTGCCAAAGCGTTGTCGATTGCCTGATGCGCCGAGCGAATGTCCGTTGCCAATTGCTCTGCGGATTCAAACTTGAAATTTACCATGCTTATGTCCCCCTCTTGATCCAGGCCAATGTTCAGCCAGCGAGAGGATATTTATTGAAACAGCCGAAACGTTCCCGTTAAAACCACTACAACAAATGCCATCACCAGCGTGCTGAAAAACGCAATATTCAAGACATGAACAAGAACTTCCCTGTTCGATAATTCATGTCGTTCGCCTCCAATCGGTGGCAGATGATGAAGCGAAAACAAGGCCGCCACTTTCTGTTTTTTCCGATCCGGAGTAGAACTTTGGTTAATGTCAAATTGGGAAGGCTCAAGTGGTAATGTTTCGTATACCAACGGTTGGGATGTTTCGTATACGAACGGCTCGGATATCGCGCGGTTCTCAAATGCATCGAATATTTTGGCGGCGTCCTTACGGCTCGGGGCATTTAGCTTGCGCCGAGCGGCGTCGAGGCGTTGATCGACGGTAAAGTGGGAAATACCTAGCTCCCGCGGCATTATGTATCAGTTACAGGAAGTCTCTGACTGCCCATAACACACGCATTTGCTAATGTGAATCCATGGCTGAAAAGATCGTTATTCTCGCCCTCAACCGCAAATACGCAGAGTTGAAGGGCCACCTAGTTCGTCACAATGCAGAGGCTACGAAGCTGCGCAAGAGCATGGCGCACGTTGAAGCCACGATACGGCTGTTCCGTGACGACTATGACGTATCAGCCATTGCGCCCATTGTCCCGAACAAGGCCGTCCGTTGGCGGTCAAAAGGCTACGGGATAAGGTTGGCAATCGATGCTTTGCGTGAAGCTGGTAAGCCTATGACGACGCAAGAGTTGGCTGTACTCACAATGGAACGCGCTGGCATCCCTTACGATCTACAGACTGCTAGGGACGTTGCAGCCAGTTTGCGGCAATCGCTCAAGCGGCGTGTTGGTATTGGGGTGGTTATGGTTGAGGGGTATCCTACGCGCTGGGCGCTGGATTACATTTAACCTAAGATGACAGCTAAGGCGATTTTCACGGCTATACCTAATGCTGTTAGGCCAAT
>NZ_JBKJMB010000025.1:0-2100 GCF_046596595.1 Sphingorhabdus sp. | reverse complement strand
GCGGATCAGCTTTGGGAAGATCGAGCTTATATTGTGTTTGCGTGTAGCCCGTTGAGGCATTGGTGTCGGCCCCAAAGGACAGACCAAGGCGCTCCAACATTTTGACCATTTCGCCCTCGGGCACGTTCGTGCTGCCGTTAAATGCCATATGCTCGATGAAATGTGCCAAACCTTGCTCATCATCAGCCTCGGCCGCCGAGCCGAAATCAATGGCCATGCGCACGAGGACCTGGTTCTGGGGGCGCTGGTTCGGGCGGATGGCGTAGCGCAGCCCGTTCGACAGCTGCCCGTAAATGATTGTTGCATCTGGTTCGAGGTCAGACGTCTCGGCGTTCCACGGCGCTGTCCGCTGCGCCCCTGCGGGCGGTCCGCCCACGGGCTTGGCACGAGCTGAAGACAGCCCGCCAAAGATCATTGCGACGGCTAGAAAGAGGTTAAGCGCTGTTTTCATACGCTGAACCTTCTTCCGGAGAAGTTTTGATTTGGCAATGTTTTCCCGTGTAAATTCTTGATTTACTTACCTTTACGTAAGCGGTGGCTGACCATGTCGAGGACCGCGCCCTCGCTTTCATCAGGCATCAGCCCCAGTCGACGTGCCACTTCCTGATAGGCCTCCGCTTCGCCGCCAAGGTCACGGCGGAACCGGTCCTTGTCCAGTTTTTCGCCTGTTTCAATATCCCACAAGCGGCAACCATCTGGGCTGATTTCATCCGCCAAAATGATTCGCGAAAAATCACCATCGAACAATCGTCCGAACTCGAGCTTGAAATCGACAAGACGGATACCAATTGCTGCAAACATGCCGCACATGAAATCATTGATTCGGATTGCCATGGATGAAATGTCCTGCATTTCCTCCTGTGTGGCCCAACCGAAGCACGCGATATGCTCTTCAGCAACCAGCGGGTCGCCAAGGCTATCGTCCTTGTAGCAATATTCGAGCAGAGTGTGCGGCAACGGCGTGCCTTCCTCAATGCCCAAGCGTTTTGACAAAGTGCCGGCGGCAACATTGCGGACAATGACCTCAATCGGAACAATCTCGACCTGACGGATCAATTGCTCACGCATATTCAGACGCCGGATAAAGTGCGTTGGGATTCCGATGTAGCTCAGGCGTGTAAAGACATGTTCGGATACCCGATTGTTGATGACGCCTTTGCCAGCAATCGTGCCCTTTTTCTGGGCGTTAAAGGCGGTGGCGTCATCTTTGAAATATTGAATGAGCGTGCCGGGTTCAGGACCTTCATAAAGAATTTTGGCCTTGCCTTCGTAAATTTTGCGGCGGCGGGTCATATGCGGTCCCTGACTTTGCTTGAAATGACGCGCCCCGGCGGGGCTGGTCCTGATCGAACCTAACTCTGCCGGGGCGATTGTTCGGGCTATAATCCATTGCATGCGTCGGCGCAATTCGAGATAGGCAATAACGACGGACGCGAAAGGACGCTATTGCCCATCGATCTGGATTTGCTGCTTCAGGCGTATGCCAATGGCATATTCCCTATGTCTGACGCCCGGGACGATCCGGATACATTCTGGATTGAACCCGAGTTTCGCGCAATCATGCCGCTTGATGGTTTCCGTTTGTCAAAATCGCTTGCCAAAACAATTCGGCAAAATCGGTTTGTGGTAACTGCGGATACAGCATTTGGCCAAGTCATTGCGACGTGCGCAGAATCGCAGGCTGACCGGCGGGACACATGGATTAACCCCGACATCGAAGAAGCCTTTTGCCGTCTGCACAGCCAAGGGCGAGCGCACAGCATCGAATGCTGGTCCGGGCACCGTTTGGTTGGCGGGCTGTACGGGCTAGCGCTTGGACGCGCATTTTTTGGCGAAAGCATGTTTTCGCGCGAAACCGATGCATCAAAGGTTGCACTGGCTTGGTTGGTCGCAAGGTTGAAGCTTGGCGGTTTTACCCTGCTGGATTGTCAGTTCATGACCGACCATCTGGCAAGTCTTGGCGCGGTTGAAATGACTCAAGCCGCTTATGTCAAACGCCTTGAAGGTGCGCTGACAAAGGCGGTTCAGGCTTCGTCCGGGCTTGCTTCGTCAGCCGCCGCTTTGTCAGCGGGAGGCGGTGGAGACTGGGGCGCGCTTGAT
>NZ_JBKJMB010000054.1:0-4609 GCF_046596595.1 Sphingorhabdus sp. | reverse complement strand
CATCAAAAGTCTCTGGATAACTGTGATTTTAAGGACTGCGTGGCGCGCCCTACAGGAGTCGAACCTGTGGCCTCAAGATTAGAAGTCTCGCGCTCTATCCAGCTGAGCTAAGGGCGCGCGCTGTGCGGTGCAATAACGGCTTTGCGTGCGAACGCAAAGCTGCTTATGTCGTTTCATGCACGACGCCCCAATTATCTCGGAAAGCGCAAGCGCGGTAACTGGCCGACATTTTCGCTATTATGATTTCGTCATGGCGGCCTTTGTCGCCATATTGTTGTTATCGAACGTTATCGGGGCGGCAAAACCTGCGGCGCTGAATATCAACGGCGAGCAATGGATATTCGGGGCAGGAATATTATTCTTTCCCTTGGGATACGTCATCGGCGACGTTCTTACCGAGGTTTATGGCTATGCCCGGGCGCGGCGCGTTATCTGGGCTGGCTTTGGAGCTTTGTTGTTCATGGCGTTCATGAGTTGGGTCGTTGTCGCTTTACCGCCTGCACCGGGTTGGGAGGGGCAAGCAGCGTATGAAGCCGTGTTCGGCCAAGTCTGGCGGATCGTCTTTGCCTCCATCACCGCGTTTTGGGCAGGCGAGTTCCTCAATAGCTATGTCATGGCGCGGATGAAAATCTGGACCGGTGGCAAACATTTGTGGACCCGCACGATCGGATCGACGGTCGTAGGGCAGGGTATAGACAGCATCATTTTTTATCCGCTCGCATTTTGGGGTATATGGAGCAACACGCAGGTTATAAGCGTTATGATCACCAATTGGCTGTTGAAAGTGGGCTGGGAGATTGTGCTGACGCCGGTAACTTATATGGTTGTTGGCTGGCTAAAACGTAAAGAAGGTGTCGACATATTCGACGAGGGAACGAATTTTTCCCCCTTTAAAACCAAAGTTTAGGACAGCATGCAGGATAAAATACAGCATTTGGCCGAGCTATGGATCGGCTATAAAATTCGGCTGATTGAAAGAGTTGGACTGAGCAACGACGCTATGCATGTCCATGGTTCATTGTTAATTCTGTTCGTTTCCGCAGTGGTGCTGCGGCGTCGGCCAGACAGCCTCTGGTGCTGGTTGATCGTTTTAGTGGCGGAACTGTTCAATGAATATGCCGATCTGCGCGGTGAGGCGCCGGGCGAGGCATCTTTGGACGCTTCGTTGCACGACCTTTATAATACTATGTTCTGGCCGACGATTATACTGGTGCTTGGACGCTTTTTATTCCCTCGGGTTAAGCTTAAGGCCAAGCATGCCAGCCCCCAGTCAAGCGAGCTGGCGCACCAACCCCTCGAACAAGCGACGACCACCTGACCCGCCGTGTACTGGGTCGATCATCCGTTCAGGGTGCGGCATCATTCCCAATATATTGCCCGCCTTATTCAGCACACCAGCAATATTGCGCGCGGATCCATTGACGGTTTCGGCGTAGCGAAATGCCACTTGGCCTTCGCCTTCAAGCCGGTCGAGAGTAGGGTCATCAGCAAAGTAATTGCCGTCATGATGGGCAACAGGAATATGGATTTTTTCGGCGGCGGCATAGCCGCTGGTAAATGCCGAGTGGGTGTTTTCGACAGTCAACGCGACTGTGCGGCAAACGAAACGGATACCTGCATTACGCATCAGCGCACCGGGGAGCAGACCTGCTTCTGTTAAAATCTGGAAGCCATTGCAGACACCCAATACAGGTACGCCCTGTTCTGCCGCTTGTACGACTGCGCGCATAATCGGCGAACGGGCGGCCATTGCGCCGGAGCGCAAATAATCACCATAAGAAAAGCCACCGGGAATGGCGATGAGGTCGACCCCTTGCGGCAATTCCGAAGCCCGGTGCCATATAAGAGAGGTCTCTGCGCCTGTAATGGCGCGAATGGCGACGGCCATGTCACGGTCGCAATTGGACCCCGGGAACTGTATAACCGCTGCGCGCATCAGGCTTGCTCGATCTCGAAATTCTCGATCACCATATTTGCCAGCAGCTTGGTGCACATCGCTTCCAAGTCTGCTTTTGACAAACCGGGTTCATGTTCGATTTCAATCAGGCGCCCAGCGCGTACATCATGCACACCGGAAAACCCGAGCCCTTCAATTGCGTGATGAATGGCCTTTCCCTGTGGATCGAGAACTCCGTTTTTTAGCGTTACAAAAATGCGCGTTTTCATCTCGGACCCATCTGTCTTGCTGTTTCATTTTCTATAGAAGTCGTCACGCGCGATTCAAGCGTAAGCTGCCATTATCGAGATTTTAACCATGTTTCGAAAGTCCGCTTTCACGGTGTCACGCATAACATGGTAAACTATGAGTTGGTCATTGCGGCGATATTGCCGATCGGAGGACCAGATGGTTGGTTTGGCTACTGCTATGTTCATCGGGCTATTCGCCTTTGGGCATGAACTTTTGGGATGGAGCGGTTCGCCAAGTGATGAGGTTCAACTGGGCCTTTTCCTGGCATTTATTCTTGGCATCGTCTGCGGCTATAAAACCAAAGGCTAAGGCAAAGCCCGGGCTATTTGGCTGGCTCTGCTGTGCTGCCGGCAATTTTAGCAGGCAAGGCTCGGAATGTGAATTGCGCTGACTGGTTCAGGTAAAGTTTCGCCAGCGCCCAAACGTCATTGGCCACAATAGAGGTAAAACTTGTTTCATTCTCTCTGAAGCGATTTAGCCTTTCGCTATTGGTCTGTGCCTCAGCGGCAACGCCCAGCCACGTATCGTTGCGTTTTTTCCAGTCGGCATAGCTTTCAAGTACGGGTTTGCGCGCGCGGGCAAACAGGTCCTCGTCCACTGGTGCCTTTACGATTTCGGCTATAACTTGGTCAACGGTCTGTTCAATGGTCGCAAGGTCTTTGGGATCCCCGCTCGTGGATACCGAGAGCGCACCCCGCATGGTATATAGGTCAGACATATCGGAATTAGCGGAAACACTGTAAGTTGCTCCCAGCTTTTCGCGCAACTCATCGGTAAGGCGCAATGTTATAATGCGCGCCAAAAGGTCCATTGATTGCGTTACTTTCTGATCCTTGTTCGCGGTGGTTGTCCAGACACGACGCCACGCCATCTGGTTCGCCTCGCCTCTATGGGGAATGTCAAAGTCCCCCTTGGCGCTGCTCCATCCCAGTTGAAGCTGATCCCCGTAATCGCGGCCTTCTGCTGCCCGGTCGGGAAGGGCGCCAAAGCTGCGCGCAACGGCCGCAATAGCTACATCCTCGTCCAGATCCCCAACCAATGCTATTTCCAGCCGATTTTGCTTTAAAACGTCACCCAGCGCGGCCTTTAGCATATTAAAATCTGCCGCTTGAATCTCGCTGAGTGGTGCAAGCGCGAAACGGGGGTCGTCATCCGTCATGATACGCGCCATGGCGAACGAGAGCGCAGATGCAGGCACAGCGTCCAACCGCGCATATAATTCGGGTAATGGACGACGGAACAGCCGAAGTGCATTTTCTGAATAGCCGGGCGATGTGGTGAAGGCTGCCATGACCTGAAGCTGTCGTTCCAAGTCTGCAGGCGCTACAGCCCCCGCAGACCCGAAATAATTTTCAGCAACGCCAAAAGCGGGCGAGGCTGTCGTGCCGGCCAAAATCGAGCGCAAATCCTCAATATCATGCGCTTCAAGGCCGCCCGACGCATATGTTGCGGACATCAGCCACGCCAACACCGCATTTTCTTTGCCAAAATGTAATTGGCCTCCGTCAATGCGGAACGAGTAGCGGATCCGGTTGTCCTCAAAATCTGTCTTTTTGAGGTTTAGCAACACGCCGTTCGCAAAGCGCACAGTACGAATGCCAAGGTCTGGAATGATGTTATCCGCAACGACAGTTCCAGCAGAGCCGAAATTGGTATAAGCAAACGCGGAGGCCGCACGCGCTATTGGCGCTGCTACAGGGGTAGCCCTGCTTGCAGCGTAAGCGGTCATGATCTCCTCATGAGACGCCCCAGCGCTCTGCTTGGTGGTGAGGAAAATCTGCGGTGCGCTCATCTGTCCAAACCAATAAGCAATTTCAGCGTTTATAGTTGCCTGCGTCATAAAGGGCCGTAACTGCCGCCATAGCAACTGACGATATCCGTCAGAATTGTAGACATCGTCGTCCAGCGCAATCAAGGCATTGGCGATTGCGCCGCTTGATTCAGTGCCTTCGTCCTTCGCGTTATTTTCATATTGCGCGTCGAGACGTTTCAGTTGTTCAGCGATTTCCGACTCACCAAAGCCATACTCTACCGCTTGACGAACAGTCTGTTCTGTAAATGCCAGAATTGCCCGCCAACTTCCGTCTTTTCCGGCAACACCATAGCCAATCGCCGCATATTGCTCGCACAAACCGAAATTGAAATTTACACCACCGCCTAGAAAAGGAACATCTTCATCGCGGGACCGACGGGTCATGCGTTTTGATATGATGGCATTGGCGATGTCCATCCGCAGTTCAATCATTGCGCGTTCCACCGTATCGGGTCGACGGCGATCTTGCAAAAATTGTTGGACGCCCATGCTCTCGCTCACTTCGGGATGTACGAAGCTCTGCGCCGACAGGCTGCGGGTTGTATCGAGTGTGCAGCGATCAATGTCGCCTAAAGGTGGCGCCGCGACGGTCCAGTCAGCGAATTTTG
>NZ_JBKJMB010000056.1:0-6607 GCF_046596595.1 Sphingorhabdus sp. | reverse complement strand
CGCCATCATCGGGAATTTGCCAACCTTGACCTCACTGCCCGATGCGGCGGCTTGCGCCTTTGCTTCTTCTTCTGTCAGGCCGATGCTGGCAATTTCAGGATAGGTGTAGACAACCCCGGGAATGAGCGCGTGGTTGACGATGCCCGTCAGTCCAGCAACGAATTCGGCGGCTGCGATGCCTTCATCTTCGGCCTTGTGCGCGAGCATTGGTCCGGGGCAGACATCACCCACGGCATAAATGCCCGGAACGCTGGTCTGGAAATCATGCCCAATTTCAACCTGGCCGCGTGTGTTCACCGAAAGCCCAGCTTTATCAAGCGCAAGTCCGTCGGTGTTTGCCCGGCGTCCAATAGCCACAAGAACGCAATCAGCTTCGATGGTCTCGCTTGCTCCGCCGCCTGCTGGCTCGACGGTCAGCGTTGCCATTTCGCCGTTGACAGTTGCACCAGTGACTTTCGTTCCGGTGCGAATGTTGAAGCCTTGCTTCTTGAATATCTTCGCCGCTTCCTTGCGAACTTCGGCGTCCATGCCGGGCAGGATCTGGTCGAGATATTCAACGACCGTGACTTGCGCGCCTAGCCGCAACCAAACGCTGCCAAGTTCAAGACCGATAACGCCGCCGCCGATCACGACCAGATGCTTTGGCACCACGGGCAATTCCAATGCACCTGTTGAATCAACGATGACTTTCTGGTCGATCTCCACGCCCGGAAGCGGAGTGACGGAGGAGCCGGTGGCGATCATGAAATTCTTTGCGCTATAGCTTTTCCCGCCAACGTCGACACTGTTGGCAGAGGTGAAGGCAGCGTGTCCCTTGAGCCAGTCGACCCTGTTCTTCTTGAACAGAAATTCGATGCCCCCCGTCAGTTCAGTTACAGCCTTCTCCTTTTCGGCGTGCATCTGATCGAGATTAAGCGACACGCCGGTAAAATCGATGCCGAACTTTGCCAGCGAACCCGATTGCGCCTCGTGAAACATTTCGGACGCGTGCAGCAACGCCTTTGACGGAATGCAACCGACGTTGAGGCATGTGCCGCCCAAGGTTTCGCGGCTTTCAACGCAAGCGGTCTTCAGACCAAGTTGTGCAGCGCGAATTGCCGCGACATAGCCGCCCGGACCTGCGCCGATAACAATCAGGTCGTAATCATGTTCTGCCATTGCTCAGGCTCCTTAAAGGTCGATCAACAACCGGGTCGGGTCTTCGATCGCCTCTTTGACGATTTTTAGAAAAGTAACCGCTTCGCGGCCGTCAATGAGGCGGTGGTCATAGCTCAATGCCAAATACATCATTGGACGAACGACCACCTGGCCATTGCGCACCACTGGGCGATCTTCGATGCGATGAAGGCCCAGCACAGCGGATTGCGGCGGGTTGATAATTGGGGTCGACATCAAGCTGCCGAATACGCCGCCATTGGAAATGGTGAACGTTCCGCCCGACATGTCATCGATTGTCAACGTGCCTGCCTTGGCTTTGGCACCGAAATCGCCGATGGCTTTTTCGATTTGTGCAAAGCTCATGGCATCGGCGTTGCGCACCACGGGCACAACAAGGCCATTTGGAGCGCTGACCGCAACCGAGACATCGAGATAATTGTGATACACGATTTCGTCGCCATCGATTTGTGCATTCACGGCCGGAATGTCGCGCACGGCCAGAGACACGGCTTTCGTAAAAAAGCCCATAAAGCCCAATCGCACGCCGTGCTTCTTTTCGAACAGATCCTTGTAAGTTGTCCGTGCCTCGATCACTGCTGACATATCGACATCGTTGAATGTCGTAAGCAAGGCTGCTGTCTCTTGCGCAGACTTCAGGCGCTTTGCGATTGTCTGACGCAGGCGAGTCATCTTGACGCGCTCGACTTGGCGGGTGCCAGCAGGAGACGAAACTGGCGCAGGGGCCGAAGCCGTATCGGCAACCGGGGCAGGTGCGCCCTTGGCAGCAGCCACAACATCTTCCTTCGTGAGGCGGCCATCCTTGCCCGTCCCTTTAATCTTGCTTGGGTCAATACCCAATTCCAGCACAAGGCGGCGCACCGATGGCGATAAGGGCAAGTCGCTATTCTCAGCCTGCGGGGCAGGCGTTGGCGCCGGAGCGGCGGTTGTTGCAACTGCTGGTGCAACCGCTGCCGCAGCTACCGGAGCCGCCGCAACAGGTGCCGGTGCAGCAGCTCCAGTACCTGCGTCGATTGAACCGATAACCGCACCGACATTAACCGTTGCGCCTTCTTCTACCGCGTATGCGCCCATGATGCCTGCGACTGGTGAAGGCACTTCAACGGCAACCTTGTCGGTTTCGAGGCTGGCAATCGGTTCATCGATCGCCACCGCTTCACCAGGCTTTTTTAGCCACTGGCCAAGCGTGGCTTCGGTAATGGACTCGCCCAGTACGGGGACTTTAATTTCGGTGCTCATAATTATTTCCTCACGAGGATGGAGGGGTAATTGGTTTGGTCCCGCCGGTGCGCTGGCGGCGGAGTTCTTCGCGCATGTTATGTCCCAAGGCTTCGGCAACCAACGCCGCCTGTTCGGCCTGATGGCGTTTGGCAAGGCCAGTCGCGGTCGCAGCGGCAGCCCTTCGTCCGGCATAGCGGGCGCGCTCGGGGCCAACGCCAGCTTCGGCAAGGCATTCTTCCAGATAGGGGTCGACAAAGGCCCAGCTGCCTGCATTGCGCGGCTCTTCCTGTGCCCAGATGACATCTTGCAAATTCGTCATGCGCTTCAGACGGATGATCAGGGCCTCGGCAGGGAATGGATAAAGCTGCTCAATGCGCACAATTGATGTGCTTTGATCACCCGCTGCATCGCGCGCCTCCATCAAGTCATAAGCGACCTTGCCCGAGCATAATACCAGTCGTTTAACATCCGCGTCGGCAGGCGGGTTTGAATCGGACAATATGCGCATGAAGTGGCTTTCGCCTTGGAAATCCTCGCCCTTTGAAACCGCAAGCTTGTGCCGCAACAATGATTTTGGCGTCATGACAACAAGCGGCTTGCGAAACGGACGGGCCATCTGGCGGCGCAGCAAATGGAAATAATTGGCTGGCGTTGTGCAGTTTGCAACCTGGATATTATCCTCGGCACATAATTGCAGGAAGCGTTCAAGCCGCGCCGAACTATGTTCCGGGCCCTGGCCTTCATAGCCGTGCGGCAACAGCATGACGAGTCCGTTGGCACGGAGCCATTTGGCTTCACCAGACGCGATAAACTGGTCAATAATTGTCTGCGCGCCATTGACGAAATCGCCAAACTGCGCCTCCCAAAGGACCAGTGTTTTGGGCTCTGCCCCAGCATAGCCATATTCGAATCCAAGTACGCCGAATTCCGACAATGGACTATCAAGAATTTCGAACCGACCGTGCGGAAGGGTCGCAAGCGGCACATATTTTTCTTCCGTGGTCTGGTCGACCCACACGCCGTGCCGCTGGCTGAACGTTCCGCGACCCGAATCCTGGCCGGATAGCCGTACGCCGTAGCCTTCCGAAAGCAACGAGCCGAACGCAAGCGCCTCGCCTGTTGCCCAGTCAAAATTTTCGCCAGTGCTGAACATCGACTTTTTTGCATCAAGCACGCGGCTCAACGTCGGGTGGATGTTGTGGCCCTCAGGGACATTGGTCAACGTCCGACCGAGGCTGTCAAACAATTTGCGCGTTATTCCCGTGGGCACATTGCGACGCGCCGTTTCAGGATCTGCCGGTTTTGACAGACCCGACCAGCGCCCACCGAACCAGTCGGCGGCATTCGCCTTATAATCGGCGGCGCTGGCAAATTCCTGCTCCAGCGTCTGGACAAATCGCATTGCATGTTCGTTCGACCAGTCTGCATCAATGACGCCCTCCGCCTGAAGGCGCTTTGCGTATAATGCACTGACGGCGGGATGGCCCTTGATGACTTTGTACATCAACGGCTGGGTAAAACTGGGCTCGTCCCCTTCATTGTGGCCAAAGCGGCGATAGCACCACATGTCGATTACGATATCACGGTGGAATGTCTGGCGGAACTCAATGGCAATTTTGC
The DNA here is from genome assembly GCF_046596595.1 of Sphingorhabdus sp. Taxonomy (GTDB): domain Bacteria; phylum Pseudomonadota; class Alphaproteobacteria; order Sphingomonadales; family Sphingomonadaceae; genus Sphingorhabdus_B. The sequence goes on along the minus strand of NZ_JBKJMB010000056.1, from coordinate 2,590 downwards.
ACGCGAAGGTCACGGCTTCGGGGTCGTCGCCATTTACGTGGAAGATTGGCGCTTGAACGCCCTTGGCCACGTCCGAGGGATAAGGTGAGGACCGCGCATATTGCGGGGACGTCGTGAAACCAACCTGGTTGTTGACGATGAAGTGTAGGCAGCCACCCGTATTATAGCCACGAATGCCCGAGAAGCCGAGGCACTCCCACACAATTCCTTGGCCAGCAAATGCCGCGTCGCCGTGCAACAGCACTGGCAACACCTGCTCATGTTTGCCCAGGTCGTCGCGCGCGGTTTGGTTGGCGCGCACTTTACCGAGGACAACCGGGTTTACCGCCTCAAGATGTGACGGGTTGGGGACAAGGCTCATATGCACCTTGATGCCGTCAAATTCACGGTCAGTGCTGGTGCCCAAATGATATTTCACATCGCCTGAGCCACCCACATCGTCGGGGTTTGCGCTGCCGCCCGAAAATTCGTGGAAGATGATCCGATAGGGCTTTGCCAGCACGTTGGCGAGTACGTTCAGACGGCCACGATGCGGCATGCCATATACAATTTCGCGTACTCCAAGCTGACCGCCATATTTAATCACGGCTTCAAGCGCGGGGATCATGGATTCACCACCATCAAGGCCAAAACGCTTGGTGCCTACATATTTGCGGCCAAGGAATTTCTCATATTGCTCGGCTTCAATGACTTTCGCGAGAATGGCCTTCTTGCCCTCTGGCGTGAACTGGATCGCGGCATCCTTGCCTTCCATTCGTTCCTGCAAGAACCGGCGTTCTTCAACATCTGAAATGTGCATATATTCCAGGCCAACCGGCCCGCAATAATTTGCGCGCAGCGTGTCCACGAGTTCGCGCACTGTCGTCCACTCAAGCCCGAGCGTGCCACCGACATATACGCGTTTTTCGAGATCAGCTCCCGAAAAACCATGATATTCAGGCGTCAGGTCAGCGGGGATTTCCTGTTTGGAAAGTCCAAGCGGGTCAAGATTGGCCGCCAAATGCCCGCGGACGCGATACGTGCGCACGAGCATCATCGCGCGGATGGAGTCACTCGCTGCCGCCACAGCGTCAGCTTCGGCCATAGGCTTACCCGCAGCCTTCGCCGCAGCTTTTACCTCAATGGTCATTTGCGTCGGATCAAGCGAGGCCGTCAGATCATCGGTCGCCATCAGCGGCCAGTTCGCACGCTCCCAGCTCGGGCCACGTTCTGTCTCGAAATCTTGATCTACGTCCATATTACACCTCGTGTGCCCCGGCGAAGGCCGGGGTCCAGCCCTAAATCAATGACCCGTAAAGATCATCCCACTCAGGGTTCATCCCTTCAATCTCACGCAACTTCCAAAGCCGTTTCCAGCTTTTCATCTGCACTTCGCGGCGCCTGGCATCGTGTAAATTCTCGAAACGCTGATACCAAACGAGCATCTTACACTCATATTTCTTGGTGAACCCTTCGATTAAGCCGTTGCGATGCTGAAAGCACCGCTGTTGCAAATCGCGCGTTACACCCAAATAGATCGTGCCGTTCCTCTTGTTGGCCATGATGTAGACATAACCCGGCTGATCCATCTTTTGTCAGAACACTGCGCGCCCCAGCGAATGCTGGGGCCCAGAACCAGTAAAATAATAACTCAATAGCATCACCTTCGTCTCTCGGCTGGAGCCCGGCCTGCGCCGGGGAACACTGAGGGATTTGGCTAGGCTCACCGTCACTAACCCTTCAACACCTCGACCAAAGTTTTGCCAAGCAACGAAGGCGATGGCGACACGCGGATGCCTGCAGCTTCCATCGCGGCAATCTTGCTTTCTGCGTCGCCTTTGCCGCCTGATACGATTGCGCCGGCATGGCCCATACGGCGACCCGGAGGCGCGGTGCGGCCAGCGATGAAACCAGCCATTGGCTTTCTGCGGCCCTTTTTGGCTTCGTCGATCAGGAACTGCGCCGCTTCTTCTTCGGCGCTTCCACCGATTTCGCCAATCATGATGATCGACTTAGTCGCGTCGTCGGCGAGGAACAGCTCAAGGCAATCGATGAAGTTCGTGCCGTTGACCGGATCGCCGCCAATACCAACCGCAGTTGTCTGGCCAAGTCCTTCGGCTGTTGTCTGGAAAACGGCTTCGTAGGTCAGCGTGCCCGAACGCGAAACAACGCCGACCGAGCCTGCCGAAAAAATGCTGCCGGGCATGATGCCGATCTTGCACTCACCAGGCGTCAATACGCCGGGGCAGTTCGGCCCAATAAGGCGCGATTTCGAACCCGAGAGCGCGCGTTTGACCTTCACCATATCCAACACAGGAATGCCTTCGGTGATGCAGACGATCAAAGGGATTTCTGCATCGATAGCTTCGAGGATCGAGTCCGCTGCAAAGGGTGGCGGGACATATACCACCGAGGCGTCGGCACCAGTGGCTTCCTTGGCTTCAAGCACGGTATCGAACATCGGCAGGCCGATATGCGTTGTGCCACCTTTACCTGGCGTTACGCCACCAACCATTTGCGAGCCGTAAGCCAGCGCCTGTTCAGTGTGGAATGTACCAGTCGCGCCGGTCATACCCTGCGTAATGATCTTGGTATGCTTGTTGACGAGGAT